>DAICZS010000001.1:0-136299 GCA_027311025.1 Ferrovaceae bacterium | reverse complement strand
CCGAAGACGCCCCAAGCCCTTGACGGTGGAGTGAAGGTTATTCGACGCGTTCGCCGTGGAGGGCCAGGTCGAGACCTTCCCGCTCCTCTTCCTCGGTCACGCGCAGTCCGATCACCATGTCGATGACTTTCAGGATGATGAAGGACATGACGAATCCATAAATCAGGGTGACGGAAACACCCAGAGCCTGCGTTGCCAGACTGGCATCGGCACCGCTGATCTCCTTGACGTTGAACACGCCGGTGAGCAAGGCGCCGACCACGCCACCGATGCAGTGCACCCCGAAGGCATCCAGGGAGTCATCGTAGCCCAGCATCTTCTTGAGGCTTGTGGCCGCCCAGAAGCAGATCACGCCCGCTGCGATGCCGATGGCCAGTGCGCCACCTGCAGCAACGAAGCCCGAAGCTGGCGTGATGGCGACGAGACCCGCCACGGCACCTGACGCAATCCCCAGGACGCTGGGTTTGCCCTTGGTCATCCATTCGGCAAACATCCAGGCCAGGGCGGCAGCTGCGGTAGCGATCTGGGTCACGGTCATGGCCATCCCGGCGCGTCCGTCAGCGGCAACGGCAGATCCGGCATTGAATCCAAACCAGCCCACCCACAACAGCGAAGCTCCGATCAGGGTCAATGCGAGGTTATGCGGCGCCATGGGTTCCTTGCCATACCCGACCCGTTTGCCCATCACCAGGGCTGCTGCAAGACCGGCAATCCCGGCGTTGATGTGCACTACGGTGCCGCCGGCAAAATCCAGCACACCCTTGCCCGCCAACCAGCCGCCCGGTTCCCACACCCAGTGGGCAATGGGGGAATACACAACCAGCGACCAGATGCCCATGAACCACAACATGGCCGAAAATTTCATGCGCTCGGCGAAGGCACCGGCAATCAGGGCAGGGGTGATGATGGCAAAGGTCATCTGGAACATCATGTACACCGACTCGGGAATGGTCGTTGCCGCATGGTGCACCATCACTTTCTTCGCTTCATTCTGGTAGAGCATGCCGTTGAGCATGAACCGGCTAAGCCCGCCCAGCCACTCCGAACCCGGCATGAAGGCCAGGCTGTAACCCACGACAATCCAGATGATGGTTACCAGGGAACAGATGGCAAAGCTTTGCATCAGCGTGGCCAGCACGTTCTTTTTGCGCACCATGCCGCCGTAAAACAGCGCCAGCCCAGGGATCGTCATGAGCAGGACGAGCGCCGTGGAGGAGAGCATCCAGGCGGTGTCTCCGGAGTTGATCTTGTCCGTACCCACCAGGAACGGCTTGGTCGGTGCGGCATCAGCAGCCGGAGCTGCAGCCGGGGCCGCAGCAGGGGCTGCCGCGGCAGCAGCGGCAGGTGCCGCAGCCGGGGCATCTGCCTTGTCGTCGGCCAAGGCGTGTCCCGATCCGATCGACAGGGCCAAAACCAGCATCGCGGCCTTGAATGTGTTCAACAGTGTTTTCATGGTCGTTCCCCTCACAGTGCGTCCGCACCGGTTTCACCGGTCCGGATACGCACAACTTGTTCCAGTTCATAGACGAAGATCTTGCCGTCGCCGATCTTGCCAGTGTTTGCTGACTTTTCGATGGCTTCGATCACACGATCCAGCATCTCGGTTTTAACTGCGGCCTCGAGCTTCACCTTGGGCAAAAAATCAACCACATATTCAGCGCCCCGGTAAAGTTCGGTGTGCCCTTTTTGCCGGCCAAAGCCTTTCACTTCAGTAACGGTGATGCCTTGTACGCCAATGGCGCTTAAGGCCTCCCGCACCTCGTCAAGCTTGAACGGCTTGATGATTGCAGTAACGAGCTTCATGTTGCCTCCTGAATGAAATGATCAAAACGTTTCAAAACTTGTAAATGCCCTGAACGCCCACGGTCAGCATGCTGGATTGGGGAATCAGGTTGGAATCCAGGAATACGGCTTTGTCTGCGTGATCTGAACGCACTTCACCGCGCAACTCAAAGCTCTTGACCGGTGCATAACCCAAAGTCAGCGTCACTTCCTTGAGGGTATTGGAACCGGGAGGGGTGCCCGTAGTGGCCACCGCAATTCCGGAATCATCCCTCAACTCTTCAGCACGAAACGACAAACGGTACTTTTCGCTCATCTGGTAGTTGAGGTAACCCGCAAGCCCCCAATACTTTTCCGTCCCCAGTCCATAGACATTGTCCTGAGACACATGATCGCCGTTCAGGATGAAGGTCGTGGTGTCCGTGAGGTTACTGGTAAAGACCACGTCCACCAGCGTGCGCGTTCCGTTAACCGCCCCGGGAACTGCAGTGGCCACCATGGAGGTCGTCGTCGGCAGCATGGATTCCGAGCCGCTATACAGACTCACGGCCAGCGACGTGTCTTTGGTGAACGCAGTGGTCAGACCCAGTTCTGCCGTCTTGGAGCTGTTCATGTCGGTGACCTGATCCCAGCCGTTATTGAGCCCCATGATCAGATTGGTGCTGTCGCTCAACGCTGCCGTGGCACGGATACCGGTGTGGGTAAAGGGAATCTTGCCAAACAGGATGGACCGGGTGATGTTGGTGTCCGCAGAACTGTCGATGACTTCGGCACCGGCCAGGGTGGCGAATTTACCGCCAATGACGGTCCACATCCCGGACGCATACTGGGCATAGGCTTGGGTTACATCAAAGTTGCCACCGGAACCCGCCGTGCTTCCCGACGTGGAGCAACCTCCGTAGGAGCAGAAAATACCTGCGTCACTTCCGGCTGTAAGGTTGAGCACACCACCAAACCCTTCCTTCGGGGTGCTCGATACCGTAATTCCGGCCTGGTGCAGCCCAAATGAATTCTTGCTGGTATCAAAAACCTGGACGCTGGAGTTGGGCGTTTGGCTGTGGCTGATGTAGCTGGCATCCAGATAGCCTTTGACATCAATGGAAGAATTGCCAAGAATTTCTCCCAGGGTTGGGCCCTTGGGCTTGGCATCTGCGGGTGCTGGCGCCGGGGTGGCATCTGCCACAGTGACGGATGTGGCATCGGCCACGGTCAGATTTTCTTCCGCACGGGCACTGGCAGAAGCCATCACTGCCAGGGCAATGGCCACGCTGATGGCACTACGATGATGATGTTTCATTTGCTATTCTCCCTCACTAGGTTGGTCAAGTTCGATTTCAATTGGCGCTCCGATCTCATGAATGAAACGACACACTGGAGATATAAAGCATGGGGCGTGCCAACTCTGAAATGCGCCGAAATCGCTGGCCATATGGACTGATTTACGCTGTGCCCACTGCTCAATGCGGGATTTTTGCACCAATACAGTGCGCGCCAGCTTGGTTTTGGCCTGTGATAGTGCAATACTGAAACAAAATTTAACTGGAATCCCCATCATGAATACACAAGGCTTTATCGACGACGTCTCCCACCGCCTGACAGAACTGCTGGCCAAAACACCCGCTGCCGACTTTGAAAAGAATGCGCGCGCCTTGTTAACGGGCCTTTTTGCCAAGGTCAATCTGGTGACACGGGAAGAGTTTGATGTACAGATGAAGGTGCTGGCCCGCACCCGGGAGAAGGTGGTCGAGCTGGAAGCGCGCGTCGCCGCCCTGGAAAAACAGAAGCCCTAACCCACCCGTTTTCCGAAACTCACGACCGCTTTCAGGCCGGTTCCGTCCTGACCCGGGTGAAATGAGACCTGCGCATCGTGCAACCGGCTGATTTCGCGCACGATGGCAAGACCCAGCCCGCACCCTTCCGGCTGATCCGAGGGCAGACGGTGAAAAGGGGTTCCCAGCTTTTCCAGTTCGGCTTCCGGGACACCCGGACCGTTGTCCTCAACGCTGAGGAACACCTGGTTTTCCAGGAGTTGCAGGCCCACCAGGACCCTGCCGCCGGCGGGTGTATAGCGCACGGCATTATCCAGCAAGTTGGCCAACATCTCCCGCAACATCAACGGGCTACCCCATACCCGGGCAGGCTGCAGGCAAAATTCCAGTTCCACACCCTTGCGCGCCGCCAGGGTCACGAAATCCGCTGACACCTCCTGAAACAGGGACTCAAGGTCGACGGCAGCGACTTCCAGCATGCTCTGCTCGGTATGCTCGAGGCGGGCCAGGGACAACAGCTGGTTGGCCAGATGGGTGGTGCGCTGGGTGGTCTTCAGAAGATCGCGCAGCAGTTTGCTGACATCCTGCGGCGGAGTTTCCAACCCAACCTCAATCTGGCTGCTCAGGGACGCCAGCGGGGTGCGCAGCTGGTGGGCCGCATCCGCAATGAAGCGGCGATGGCTTGCAAACGAAGCGGCAAGATTTTCAAGGAGTTCGTTAATCCCGTGAACGATGGGGAAAAGTTCTGCGGGCGCCGTTGCTTCTTCGATGGGTCTTAAGTCCACAGATGAGCGGCTGATGATTTCGTTGCGCAGCAGTTTGACCGGAGACAATGCAAACCGGACGCCAAACAGAATGACCGCAATGGACACCAGTGCCAGAAACACCTCGGGCAACAAGATGCTGGCAAAGATTCCGTCCGTCAGCCGGTTGCGGCCATGCAGCGTCTGGGCCACGGCAATGTAATAGGTGTTTGCTCCGGTTTTTCCACGCAAAACCACCGCCCGGTTTTCTTCACCGTCAAGAGTGACGTCCTGGAACAGATGGTTGCCTTCCACAGGAAGCACGCCCATGCGAAACAACCCGGAATTTCCTGAAAATACCTGCCCCTTGTCATCCCAGGCCGCGTAAGTGACGCGATCGTCATTGTTTTCCTGCAGCATCTGCTGGGCTGCAAGTGGCAAATTGATCGTCATCTGTCCTTGATGGATTTCAATCTGCTTGGACAGATCCAGGGCGTTATCCAGCAGCCCCAGATCGTAAACGTTCATGGCCGCCTTGAGGGAAAAAACATAAGCCAGTATCGAGCTGATCAGCAGGATGAGGATCAGTGGTCCCAGCAACCACTTGAGCAGCATACGATAAAGGCTAGAGCGGTGATTCATCGACTTTCTCAAGCATGTACCCCAATCCGCGAACGGTTCGAATCACGGTTCCCGAGCCTTCGATTTTGCTGCGCAGACGATGCACATAAGCTTCTATGGCATTTTCGCTCAGCTCCTGGCCCAGGCCGGTGATGGCCTGAATCAACTGTTCCTTTGATACGATGCGCCGGGTATGCGTAGCCAGATATTCCAGAACGCCCCATTCCCTTCCGGACAACTCCAGCGCTTGCCCCATCAAGAATGCCCGCTTGCCCGCCGTATCGAGTTCCAGCCCGCCAATGCTGAACCGCGAACTCACGGTGCCAAAACCGCGGCGGATGAGGGCGCGCAAGCGGGCCTGCAGCTCGGCCATGGCAATGGGTTTCACGATGTAGTCATCAGCGCCAAGGTCCAGCCCCTGGACCCGATCCTCCACGGCATCACGGGCCGTCAGAATCAATACCGGCACAGGCTGGCCACGATGGCGCAAGTGCCTGACGATATCGTATCCATCCCGGTCGGGCAGCCCCAGGTCAAGCACCAGCGCGTCAAAATTCTCCCCGGCCAGCACATGCAGCGCCTGTGCAACATTCTCTGCAATATCCACAGCAAATCCGGCGTGCTTCAGGGAAGCCGCCATGGCCCTTCCGAGCGTTCTGTCATCCTCGACTATCAGTATCCGCATCGTTGTCAGTTTCGTGTCAGAAAATGTCGCCAGAATGTGCCAGCAGTTTAAACCAGGGCCTGATCTTATATTTCAGTTTGAGACAAACGGGACCATTGTCCCTTATGGAACGCCACCTGTGAACTCTGTCGAAAGAAAGCCTCGCGTCGCGAAAGCCCCCCTGGGCCTCGCCTCCTCGCTTCTGATCAGCGCCATGCTGACGGGTTGTGCTGTCGGTCCTGACTTCAAGCGGCCGGAGGCCCCCGCCGCCGCTGGTTACGTTCCTCACCAGACGGTCGAGCAGACTGCGTCGGCATCCCAGTCGGCGCGTGACGGCCAGCATTTTGACGCTCTCAAGGATATTCCCTTCGACTGGTGGACGCTATTCCAGTCACCCCAGATCAATTCGCTCATCGAGAAAGCTTTCAAGGCCAACCCGACAATCGAGGCAGCCCAGGCGGCACTGCGGCAGGCCCAACAAAATGTCGTCGCCCAGCAAGGCTTCTTTTACCCCACAGTGGGTCTTGAGTACCTGCCTTCGCGCAACAAGCTGGCAGGTAACATGGGTGGCAACTCACCCGGCATCCAGGGTAACGGCACCCTGATACAAACCTACTCAAACCCGGCTGGACCGGCGCCCTATAACGGGCCTGTCTATTACAACTTTCACACGGCGCAGGTAACGCTCAATTACGTACCCGACGTCTTTGGTGGAAATCGCCGGGCGCTGGAGTCCCTAGAGGCGCAGACCGAATTTCAAAAATTCCAGCTCGAAGCCACCTATATCACGCTGGCATCCAACGTCATTGCCGCAGCATTGCAGGAATCTTCGTTGCGTGCCCAGATAAAGGCCGTCCAGAACATCGTCGAGGATAATCGCAAAACGCTTGATATCGTCCGCCATCAATTCAAGTTTGGCTATGTCACGGGCATCGATGTGTCGGAGCAGGAGCTGGCACTCTCGCAAGCAGAACAAGCCCTGCTTCCATTGCAGCAACAGCTGGAACAAACCCGCGACCTGATCCGCGTTCTGGCAGGACACCTTCCCGGCGATGACGTTCCGGAAACCTTCGAGCTTTCATCGCTGCACTTGCCGCAGGAGTTGCCCCTCTCCATTCCTTCCAAGCTGGTGGAGCAACGACCCGATGTCCGGGCTGCAGAGGAGCAGGTGCATGCGGCCAACGCACAAATCGGCGTGGCCCTGGCAAACCGGTTTCCGCAGTTTTCCATTACCGGCATGCTCGGGGGAGAAGCTTCCGTTCCAAGCCAGATGTTTCAGACGGGAGGGGGGTTCTTCAACCTGATCGGCGACATTGCAGTGCCGATTTTCGACGGTGGCACGCTGCGCGCCAGGGAGCAGGGGTCAAGGGAAGCGCTGGTTCAGGCGGCCGCCCAGTACAAAAGCACCGTACTCGCCGCGTTTCAGAACGTGGCCGACACCCTGCACGCCATTCAATCGGATGCGGAAGCGTTCAAAACCGCGCGCAAATCCGAGCAGGCCGCAAAAAATGCACTGGACATCACGCGCAAGCAATACGAAGTGGGGCAGGTCAGCTATCAAATCCTGCTGGCAGCCGACCAGACCTATCAGCAGTCCACCATCACGCTCACACAAATACAGACAAACCGTTTTGGAGATACGGCAGCGTTGTACCAGGCCCTTGGGGGCGGCTGGTGGCATCGCACCGATGAAGCCATGCTCGGGACGCAGAAGGGAGCGCAATAGCAATGAAGACACCCAAACAAAAGCTGGTTCTCTTGTCCGCCGTAACCCTGTTTGCCGCATTGGCATCCTACTGGGTCTGGCCGACGCACGCCGTCACGGTCAACACCACCAACGCCACCTCGAGCGCTTCGACTACAGACCAGCATATCGATTTGTCTGACACACAGGTCAAACTGATTAAAGTGGCGGTCGTCGAAGAACGCAGTTTCGTGCCAAAGCAAGATGCGATGGGAAGCATTGCCTTCAACGACGATAAATCGGTTCAAGTGTTTCCCACCTATGCCGGAAAAATCTCCGAGGTTTTCTCGGATGTAGGCCGTGATGTGGAAAAGGGGCAACCCTTGTATGCCGTGGACAGCCCTGATCTGCTTCAGGCTGAATCCACATTGATTTCTGCAGCGAGCGTGCGAGAATTGACGACGCGTGCCCTGGACCGTGCACGCCAGCTCTTTGAAGTGCAGGGCATCTCCCAGAAGGACTTGCAGCAGGCAATCTCTGACCAGCAAAGCGCCGAGGGCGCTTACAAGGCCGCCAGGGATGCCGTGCGCATTTTCGGAAAATCAGAATCCCAGATCGATGTCCTGATTGCAAACCGTCACATTGATGCCTCGCTCCTGGTCCGCAGTCCGATCAGTGGCAGGGTGGTGAGCAGAAATGCCGCTCCTGGCACCCTGACACAACCGGGTACTGCCCCGGCACCTTTTACGGTGGCAGACATATCACTCCTGTGGATGTTGGCCAACGTGCCGGAAAGCGATGTTCCCATGCTGCGGACAGGACAACCAGTGGAAGTCAGGCTGATGGCCTATCCCGACAGGTTGTTCCAGGGAAAGATCACCAATATAGGCGCCGCAGTCGATCCTGGCACACATCGCGTCCTGGTGCGCTCGGAGGTTCAGGATGCGAAGCATGAATTACGCCCGGGCATGCTGGCAAATTTTGTAATCCAGGCCGGAGAAGCGAAGCGCTCACCGGCCGTGCCGCTGGATGGCATTGTGCGCGAAGGAGACGGCACCATGACGGCCTGGGTGACGACCGATCGTCACCGGTTTTTCAAACGCACCGTCACCCTGGGGTTGCAACAGGACGGCGTATATCAAATTTTAACGGGATTGATGCCCGGGGAAATCGTCGCTTCTGAAGGAGCCATTTTTCTGAGTCATGCTTACGAAACCGAGACCCGCTGAAAAATGCTCAAGAACATTCTGGCGTTCTCGCTCAGCCGCCGTCCCATCATCCTGATCCTGCTGCTGGCTTTTCTCTGCGCCGGCTTGTTTGCCTACTACAAACTCAACGTCGAAGCCTATCCAAACCCGGCGCCGGTCATTCTGGAAATCACAGCCCAGGCACCTGGGCTTTCCGCCGAAGAAATGGAGCGGTACTACACGACACCCATGGAGGTGGGCCTGGCTGCAACGCCAGGCGTTGAGATCATCCGCTCAACCTCATTCACCGGGCTGTCGTTTTTACGCGTCACGTTCAACTATGGCATCGATTATTACTTTGCCTACACACAGGCCGCACTGAACTTACAACAGAACGTCAGCCTTCCCAATAATGTCGTGCCCCAGATTCAGGCCTCCAGCCTGGTCGGTGAAGTCTATCGCTATCAGATTACAGGGCCCGCTGATTTTGGACTGACCAATCTGCGTACCGTGCAGGACTGGATCGTACAACGGCGTTTGCTTACGGTACCCGGGGTGGTACAGGTCAACACCTGGGGAGGCACCACCAAGGAATTCGAGGTGGAGGCCGATCTTCACAAACTCGAGGCATACAACGTCACCGTACCTCAATTGCTTGCAGCCATTGGCAATTCAAATATCAACGTGGGCGGCCGTTCGATCAATTTCGGCCAGCAGTCCGTGAATATCCGCGGCATCGGCCTGATTGACAGTGGCGGCGCCCTGGACCTGACCCGTGGATACAAGGTGGGCGATATCGAGGATATCGTACTGAGCGCACCGAAGGGCATTCCTGTTCGCGTCAAGGATGTTGCCCGCGTGTATGTAGGTCATGTTCCAAGATTGGGCAGGGCTGGACGGGATCATGACAATGATGTGGTGGCAGCCATCGTCGTCATGAACAGAACCATGCAAACCAACGATGTGGTGGCCCGCATCAAGGCCGAGGTTGAAAAAATCAACAGCGATGGCAGCCTGCCCGCCGGCATCAAGCTTGTGCCATTCTACGACCGGACCTCGCTGGTATCAGTGACCACCCATACCGTGGTCCATAATCTGATTTTTGGCTGCCTTCTGGTCTTTTTCATTCAGTGGGTGTTTTTAGGTGACTTGCGCAGTGCCGTCATCGTCAGCGCAAACATCCCCTTCGCATTGTTTTTCAGCATCATCATCCTGGTCCTGGCAGGTGAGTCGGCCAATCTGCTGTCCCTGGGCGCTGTTGACTTTGGCATCATCGTGGACTCGGCTGTCATTCTGGTGGAAAACATCTTCAGAAACCTTCAAAAAAGGGATGATGCCCGAACCGAGATCCTGCATGATCAGGCCCAAAGCGGGTATCGCCAGCTTCTCACAAGCCATGGGTGGACCAATCGCCTGCGCATGATTTTCATCAGCTCCATCCAGGTGGACCGCGCCATCCTTTTTTCAACAGCCATTACGGTGGCAGCGTTCATTCCGCTTTTCACCATGCAAGGCGTCGAGGGCCAGATCTTTGGGCCCATGGCAAGAACCTATGGGTACGCCCTGGCTGGTGCCCTGTTAGCCACATTCACCGTCACACCAGTTTTGGCCTCATTGCTGCTGCCCAAACAGGTCAGTGAGAAAGAAACGCTCATCGTGCAAAAGCTGCGCGAATTCTATCGCCCCGTATTGCGGTGGGCACTGGGGCATGTCCGCGGCACGGTCATGATTGGTGTGTTATTTCTCACGCTGTCCGTCATCTTGTTTTTCCGCATCGGCTCCGAGTTTCTTCCAACGCTGGAGGAGGGAAACCTGTGGATCCGTGCCAGCCTTCCTCCAACCATTTCCCTTGAGGCCGGGGCCCCCGTGGTGGACCGGATGCGCCAGATCCTGATCAGCCATCCCGAAGTCATCACGGCAGTTTCACAGCATGGCCGCCCTGACAACGGCAGCGATGCTGCCGGCTTTTACAATGCCGAATTTTTTGTCCCGCTCAAACCGTATGATGAATGGCCCAGCGGCATGACCAAGAAACACCTGATTGACCAGCTCCAGCAGGAGTTTTCCAGGGAATATACCGGGGTAGAGCTTAATTTTTCCCAGTACATCCAGGACAACGTGGAAGAAGGGTTATCCGGAATCAAGGGTGCCAACTCCATCAAGATCGTTGGTCCTGACCTGGGTGTCCTTGAAAAGCTTGCCGATCAGGTACAGGCCGAAATGTCACAAATCAAGGGGGTTACCGATCTGGGCGTTTTCAGGGTCATGGGGCAACCCAATCTGAACATCACGATTGATCGTGCCAAGGCAGCCCGTTACGGACTGAATACCGGCGACGTCAACACCGTCGTGCAAGCCGCCTTGGGCGGCACCCAAGCCACCACAGTTTATGAGGGAGACCGGCAATTTGCCCTGACGGTACGCCTTTCTCCGGAATACCGGAAAGATATCGAAGCGGTGGGACGCATCAAGGTGGGATACCAGACGGCCACCGGAGATACTGCCTACATTCCGCTGAACGAATTGGCCACCATTTCACTGGACACCGGAGCTTCCTATATTTATCACGAAAAAAACCAGCGCTTCGTCCCTGTCAAGTTCAGTGTCCGGGGCCGTGACCTGGGAAGCACGGTGGCAGAAGCCCAGGAGCGCATTGCCAGAAAGGTGACTTTGCCCGAAGGCTATCGCTTGGTCTGGGCAGGCGAATTTGAGGAGTTGCAACTGGCCAAGAAACGACTGGAATTGATTCTGCCCGTTGCCATCGCCATCATCCTGGTCTTGCTGTACACCTTGTTCAGCTCCTTGCGCGACAGCCTCCTCGCCATGGCAGCGATTCCGTTTTCCATCGCGGGCGGCATCATCGCGCTATATGTTACCGGGCTGCATCTCAGCGTTTCGGCGGCCATCGGGTTTGTATCGCTTTTCGGCGTATCCGTCATGAACGGCATTCTCGTCATCACCTACTACAATCACCTGGTGGTAGAGGGCATGCAACCACTGGAAGCCATGTTCAATGCTGCGGAACAACGCATGAGACCGATGCTGATGACAGCCCTTTCTGCCTGTATTGGACTATTGCCCGCGGCCCTGTCCACGGGTATTGGCAGCCAGGTGCAGCGACCGCTTGCAACGGTCGTCGTGGGGGGCATGCTGTTGGGGCCCATCATGCTTCTGGTGGTGGCTCCGGCACTGCAAATGATGTTTCTGGGAAAGAAGAAGCCGACTGACGTCGCGCCTGAGATCGAGTAGGGACCCATTACCAGGGGTTGTACAGACTGCCCCGATAGCAAAAGGCCTCACCCAGGGCCGTACGGTCCACCTGGTCCCGGCCTTCGATGTCAGCAACCGTTCGCGCAACCCGCAACACCCGATGCATCGCACGCGCGGACAGCTGGAATTGTTGTGCGGCCTGCAACAGAAAGCGTTGCACGGCCTCGTCCAGAGCCACATGGCGCGTCAATTCAGCGCCTGTGAGCAGGGCATTGCACCGCCCCTGTCGCCGTAACTGACGATCGACTGCCTGCATCACCCTGGCCCGAATCTGGCTGCTCGATTCGCCAGCGGGGCCCTCCTGCAACTCACCGGGAGCAAGCGCCGGAACCTCCAGTTGCAAATCAATGCGGTCCAGCAACGGCCCGGAAATGCGGCGCGCATATCGGGCAACCTGCTCCGGGGTACAGTGGCAGCGTCCTGAAGGATGGCCACGGTACCCGCAGGGACAGGGATTCATGGCGCCCACCAGTTGAAACCGGGCAGGGTAATTCAATTTGCGCGCTGCGCGCGATATGGTGATGGCACCGGTTTCCATGGGTTCGCGCAGCATTTCCAGGACGCTTCTTGCAAATTCTGCCATTTCATCCAGATGCAGGGTGCCGCAATGCGCCAGCGAGACTTCACCCGGACGGGCGTGTGGCCCGCCGCCAGTCATGGCTGCGGCAGTTACGGAATGATGGGGGTGTCGAAAAGGGCGGCGGCGCCACTGGTCTACAGAAAAGCGATCCTGACTGGACGCCTGCAGGGTGGCCACCTCCAGCGCCTCATCATCGCTCAAGGGTGGACAGATTCCGGGAAAACGCGCAGCCAGCATGGACTTTCCGGTTCCCGGCGGGCCCACCATCAATACGTGATGGCCCCCTGCAGCTGCAATTTCAAGCGCGCGCTTGATGTGTTGCTGCCCCCGTACGTCGGCCATGTCGGGATATTCTGGCCCCGCCACAACCACTGCCGAACGCTGAACCGGAAGTTGCCGGGCACCCGTCAGATGCTGGCAAACGTCCAGCAAGTGACGCGCGGGCAGGATTGAGGTCTGTCCAGCCAGCACGCCTTCAGCGGCACTGGAAGCAGGAAGCACAAACTGTCTGCCGTTTTTGCCCACAGCCACCGCCATCGGTAGTGCGCCCTGTACCGGGCGCAATTCGCCGCTGAGCGCCAGCTCCCCTGCAAATTCGTAGTTTCCGAGATGTTGGTCTGCAATCTGACCCGATGCCACGAGGATGCCCAGGGCTATGGGCAAATCAAAACGGCTGGACTGTTTGGGAAGGTCGGCGGGCGCGAGGTTGACGGTAATTCGGCGCGATGGAAACTTGAATCCGCAGTTGGCGAGGGCGGCTCGCACCCGCTCCCGGCTTTCTCGCACTTGGGCATCGGGCAACCCCACCAGGTTAAACTGCGGCAACCCATTGGCAAGATGCACTTCCACTTGCACCAGCGGTGCGGCAACGCCGACCAGGGCCCTGCTGTAGACCAACGCAAACGCCATGGCACCCCCGGCAATCAACCCTCCCCATTATTCAGGAGGTCATGACTGCCCGGATGCGAAATAGTGGCGTGAAATTGCCTTCAGAGCATGCCCAAGCTCAACATGGCCGCTTCGGTCATGCGATCCCGGGTCCACGGAGGCTCCCAGACCAGTTCCACTTTGGCACTGTTGATTCCGGGTACTTCCATGACCCGGCGTTCTACTTCGCCTGGAAACGTCTGCGCCACGGGGCACCCTGGTGCGGTGAGCGTCATCTCAATGTCCACGTGGGCAGACTCCGGATCGATGGAGATGCCATAGATCAGGCCGAGGTCATAAATATTGACCGGTATTTCCGGATCGAAAACCGTCTTGAGGGCTGCGATCACGGATTCTTCCAGCGCCTCCCGGGCACTGGGCCCCTCCGGCTCATCAGCAGGCGGGGGCTCTGATTTTCCCAACCATTCAAACACTGACATGATTACTCCGTGGACACTGGATCGGCTTCGTTTTTAAGGGCAGCATTCAGGGTGTGCCAGGCCAGGGAGGCACATTTGACCCGCGCCGGAAACTCGCTCACGCCTGCCAGTACGGCAAGTTTGCCCAGATCGACGGTTGTTGGTTCTCCCATGACCATATGGTGAAACCCGTCAAACAGGACTGCAGCCTCGGCCTCCGTTTTGCCTTTCAGGGCTTCGGTCATGAGCGATGCTGAAGCGGTGGAAATGGCGCAGCCCGATCCTTCAAAACGCGCGTCCTGAATGACGCCGTCCTTAACCCGCAAATTCAGGGTCAGCCGGTCACCGCAGAGCGGATTGAATCCGTCAGCATGGCGGTTGGCATCGGTGAGTGGACCAAAATTCCTGGGATGCCGGTTGTGATCAAAGATCACTTCCTGATAGAGATCGCGCAGATCGCTCATTTCAAAAATAACTCCTCGACCCGTCGCAGGGCGCCAAACAGCGCATCCACTTCAGCGGTCGTGTTGTACAGGGCAAACGAGGCCCTGGCGGTGGCCGGCACACCAAAGTGATCCATGACCGGCATGGCACAATGATGCCCCGTGCGGATGGCCACCCCTTCATTGTCCAGGATGGTGCCAATGTCATGGGGATGGACCCCCTTCAGCACAAAGGACAGAATGCTGGCCTTGCCGGGAACCGTGCCGATGATCTTGAGGCCCTCGAATCCTTCAGCCAGTTGCGTGGCATGGGCCAGCAACCGGTCTTCATGGGCCGCGATGGCCTCCAGCCCCACGGACTGGACGAAATCAATGGCTGCGCCCAATCCCACCACCCCGGCAATATGCGGCGTGCCCGCTTCAAACTTGTAAGGCAAATCGTTGTAGGTGGTTTTCTTGAAGGTGACCTGGGAAATCATGTCGCCGCCACCCTGATAGGGGGGCATTTTTTCCAGCAGGGCCTGTTTGCCATACAGCACGCCGATCCCGGTGGGGCCATAAAGCTTGTGACCGGA
The DNA here is from genome assembly GCA_027311025.1 of Ferrovaceae bacterium. GTDB lineage: Bacteria > Pseudomonadota > Gammaproteobacteria > Burkholderiales > Ferrovaceae > JAJZRV01. Next base: position 121,635 of record DAICZS010000001.1, on the reverse strand, counting down.
AAACACATAAAAGTCGCAATCCAGGGCCGTGACGTCCGTTGCCAGGTGCGGCACCGCCTGGGCCCCATCCACCAGCACCACGGCACCCACTGCGTGCGCCAGACGAATGATCCTGGCCACCGGGTTGATGGTGCCCAGCGCATTGGAGACCTGGGTAATCCCCACCAGTCTGGTGCGCGCATTGATCATGGATTCCACGGCGCCTGGCACCAACGCCCCGCGCTCGTCGATGGGGATGACCTTCAGCACGGCACCCGTGGCTTCACACAACAACTGCCAGGGCACAATGTTGGCGTGATGCTCCATTTCACTGACCAGAATCTCATCGCCCGGCTTGAGCTGTGAACGACCCCAACTGTGGGCAACGAGATTGATGGCCTCCGTGGCACCCCGGGTGAAGATGATCTCCTCGCGTCGACGCGCCTTCAAAAAGTCGCGCACCTTGTCGCGCGCAGCCTCGAAGGCATCCGTCGCTTCCTGGCTCAGGGTATGGACCCCGCGGTGAATGTTGGCATTCAGCGCTTCGTAATAGTGGCGTTCTGCTTCAATCACCGAGCGCGGTTTCTGGCTGGTCGCCGCGTTGTCCAGGTAGACCAGGGGGCGACCGTGTACTTCACGCTGCAGGATGGGAAACTGGCTGCGCAATGCCGCAACATCAAACATGGGCCGTCCTCCGCAGCAGGGACTCCAGGGCATCGCGCAGGACAGGCCGTTCGATGCCCGTCAGGATGTCCAGGGCAAAGGCTTCTATCAGCAGCGCGCGGGCATGGTCCGCAGCCAAACCGCGCGAACGCAGATAAAACCACTGCTCCTCATCCAGCTGGCCCACCGTGGCACCATGGCTGCATTTGACGTCATCGGCAAAAATTTCCAGCTGCGGCTTGGTATCCACCTCTGCCTGGTCCGATAGCAGCAGATTGTGGTTGGACTGTTGCGACAGGGTGTGCTGCGCGTCAGGAGCAACCCGGATCTTGCCATTGAACACCGCACGACCGGATTCATTCAGAACCCCCTTGAAGCATTCGTCGCTGGTGCAATCCGGGCTGTCATGACGGATGGTGGTGTGAAAGTCCTGGAGTTCGCGTCCGGAAACCCGGTACAGCCCCTTCATGGATACGGCGGCTTCAGGCTCTGCCAGAACGGCTTCAATATCGTTGCGCCCCAGGGCACCGGACAGCGCGAAGGAATGCGAATTGAACTGGCTGCTGCGTTTTTGCACCGCCTGCAACGCGGCGATGTGGTACGCACGGGCGCCTTCCTGTTGAATCTTGACATGGGATATTTTTGCGCCTTCACCCAGGGTTGCACTCGTCACCCCATTGACCAGGTAAGGTTCGTCCGTCATGCCCAGATATTGCTCCACCACGGAAAATGCACTGCCCTCCGCTGCCTCATAGGCATTGGCAAGATGCATGGCACGCTGGCCCTCAGTCACCACATACAATATCAGGAGCGGCTCTTCCATCCGGACTCCGGCCTCGGCCGCCACCCAGGCACCCTCCGCCACGAAAGCAGCGTTCAGGGCAGTAAAAGGCGTCCGCGCCTGCCCCTGCTCCAGCAACCCTTGCAGCTTGAGGCTGTCCTGCGTTGACCGTCCTGAGAGGGCTCCCATGCGCAACCCCGCAGGCAGTCCATCCACCCGGGAGAGCGTCGGCTGGAACACGCCATCCACAAACACCAGACGCCCACACGCCTCGGGCAAGACGACCCTATCCTTCAGCGAAGCCCACTCCAGGGATACCGGCGTCGCCGGCGCACAGGACAGCGACAGCTTTTCCAGTGCGGCCACGCTGGTGTATTTCCACTCTTCATGGCGCGTGGAGGGAAACCCCTGCTCGGCAAAACGCGACCAGGCCGACTGCCGCCAGGCCTGCCAGCCCGTGGCGTCCCGCCAGGGCAGCAGGGGTGCTGCCCGTTCAAACTCGGATTGATAATGTTGAATGACCGCGCTCATGATCCGTGCTTCACCCCTGCGCCCGCAGGTTCATCGCCAATCCAGGCGTAACCCTGTTTTTCCAGTTCATGGGCCAGTTCCGGCCCACCGGAACGAACGATTCGACCCTCTGCCAACACATGCACATAATCCGGCTTGATGTAGTCCAGCAGGCGCTGGTAGTGCGTCACCAAAATCATCGATCGGTCTGGCGCCCGCAGGCTGTTGACGCCATTTGCCACGATTTTGAGCGCATCGATATCCAGCCCCGAATCGGTTTCGTCGAGGATGGCGAGTCGTGGTTCCAGCACCGCCATTTGCAGAATCTCGTTGCGCTTCTTTTCCCCGCCTGAAAACCCCTCATTCACGGAGCGATACAGCATGGTTTCATTCATTTCCATCAACTTCATCTTGTCCTTGACCAGCGCCAGAAAATCCATGGCGTCCAGTTCAGGCAAGCCACGATGTTTGCGCTGGGCATTCAATGCCGCCTTCAGCAGATACACGTTGCCCACACCGGGGATCTCGACGGGGTATTGAAACGCCAGAAAAACCCCTTCCCGGGCGCGTTCTTCCACATCCAGGGCAAGCAGATCCTTGCCCTGATACAGCACGGAACCGGAAGTCACCGTGGCGTTTTCGCGTCCTGCCAGCACATTGGACAGGGTGCTTTTGCCGGACCCGTTGGGCCCCATGATGGCGTGGACTTCGCCTGCCTTGATTTCGAGGTTGATGCCCTTGAGGATGGGCTTGTCGCCCACTGACGCGTGAAGATCTTTAATGATGAGCATGATGAATTCCTGATTTGTGACTCTAGCCGACACTGCCTTCCAGACTGACGCCCAGAAGCTTTTGGGCTTCCACGGCAAACTCCATGGGCAATTCCTTGAACACTTCCTTGCAGAATCCGTTCACGATCATGGAAACGGCATCTTCTGCAGACAGCCCACGCTGGCGACAGAAAAACAGCTGGTCTTCTCCGATGCGCGAGGTGGAGGCTTCGTGTTCCACCTTGGCCGAAGCGTTTTTCACCTCGATGTATGGAAAGGTGTGTGCTGCGCATTTGTCCCCCAGCAGCAGGGAATCGCATTGGGTGTAGTTGCGGGCGCCCGTCGCGGCACGGGCAATGCGCACCAGTCCCCGATAGGCCTGATGGCCGTGCCCGGCCGAAATCCCCTTGGAGATAACGGTGCTGCGGGTGTTTTTGCCCATGTGGATCATCTTGGTGCCGGTATCCGCCTGTTGCCGGTGGTTGGTCAGCGCAACGGAGTAGAACTCTCCCACCGAGTGATCCCCGCGCAGGATCACGCTGGGATACTTCCAGGTGATGGCCGAACCGGTTTCCACCTGGGTCCAGGAAATCTTGGAATGGGCGCCACGGCAATCGCCGCGTTTGGTCACAAAATTGTAAATGCCCCCACGGCCTTCCTTGTCTCCCGGATACCAGTTTTGCACCGTCGAGTATTTGATCTGGGCGTTTTCCAGGGCCACGAGCTCCACCACGGCAGCATGCAGCTGATTCTCGTCGCGCATGGGAGCGGTGCAGCCCTCGAGGTAACTGACGTAGGCATCCCGGTCGGCAATGATCAGGGTGCGTTCAAATTGCCCGGTATTTTTGGCATTGATGCGAAAATAAGTGGACAACTCCATGGGGCAACGCACGCCCGGCGGAATGTAGACAAACGAGCCGTCGCTGAATACGGCGGAGTTGAGCGCCGCATAAAAATTGTCCTGTACGGGCACCACAGACCCCAGGTACTGCCGCACCAGCTCGGGATGATGCTGCACGGCCTCGGAAAACGAACAGAAGATGATGCCCTTTTCCGCCAGCTTGTCCTTGAAGGTCGTTGCCACGGAAACGCTGTCGAATACGGCATCCACGGCCACGCCCGCAAGAATGGCCCGCTCATGCAGGGGAATGCCCAGTTTCTCGTAGGTTTTGAGCAGTTCGGGATCCACTTCGTCCAGGCTCTTGGGGCCATCTTTTTGAGATTTTGGCGCCGAGTAGTAAATGATGTCCTGATAGTCGATGGCAGGGTGATGGACGCTGGCCCAGTCGGGGGGCGTCATTTCCAGCCAGCGCCGATAAGCGGCAAGCCGCCACTCCAGCAGGAATTCAGGCTCGTTCTTTTTGGCTGAAATCACCCGGACGGTTTCTTCCGACAGGCCGCGCGGAATGGCATCCGCCTCGACCGCCGTTTCAAACCCGTGCTGATACTCCTGGCTGATGATTTCTTCGAGTGTGGATGTTGTGTTGGTCATGATTGCACCATGGGTTGCACCGGTTGGCGCGTAATGTGAACAGGGTGGGACGGCACGGTCAGCTCTGCCAGCGTCACGCTGGCCAGGGCATCATGGACCGCCTTGCTGATGCGTTGCCAGTTGGTTTTGACGGAACAGGAAGGCTGGCGCTGGCAATTTCCGGGCTGCTGGGCCGTACCGCAGTCGGTCAATCCAACCGGACCTTCCAGCGCCCCGATGATGTCGGCCATGGTGATGTCTTCGGGCATCCGGGACAGGACATAACCCCCTTTGATGCCGCGGTGTGATTCCAGCAGCCCGCCGCGCGCCAGGGTTTTCAACACCTTGTTGGCCGTGGGCAAGGTTACCCCCACCGCCTGCGCAATTTCATGGGCGGCATGCAGCATTTCCGGATCACGCGCCAGATAGGTCATGATCAGGGTGCCGTAATCGGTCATTTTCCCTATCCTGATCATGTTCAGGCAAGGGCTCTGTAAAAAATCATTGATTGGCCAATGGGTTACACAATACAAGACTATTATAGTACTATTTTGCACCGATTAGCAACGCGGCCCTGCTGCTAGAATCAGGGCACTTACCTCACAGGATAACCATGGTTCCCCATCTGACCACTGCGCTGACAGGCCCCCTACAGGCCTTAGAACACCATATCCTGGACGCCATGCCCAGCATCGAGCATTGGTTTCGTCAACAATGGCAAGACCATTCCGCCCCGTTTTACACCTCGGTGGACCTGCGCAACTCGGGGTTCAAGCTTGCCCCCGTGGACACCAACCTCTTTCCTGCAGGGTTTAACAATCTGCGACCGGAGTTTGAACCGCTTTGTATCCAGGCTGCCATGACGGCGGTCGAGAAAATCTGTCCTGACACCCGTCAGTTCCTGTTGATCCCGGAAAACCATACCCGCAACCTGTTTTATTTGCAGAATGTGGCGTCCCTCAAATCCATTTTGCAACGCGCCGGCTTTTCCGTGCGCATTGGTAGCCTGCTCCCCGAAATCACGGAAGCCACGCCGGTGACACTGCCATCCGGCGAGATCCTGACCCTGGAACCCGTGTCCCGTTCAGGCAACCGACTGTCACTGAAGGGGTTTGACCCCTGCGCCATCCTGCTCAACAACGACCTCTCCGGCGGCGTCCCCGAGCTATTGAAAGGCTTGTCCCAGCCCGTCGTACCCCCCTTGTATGCGGGCTGGAGCACGCGGCGAAAATCAAGGCACTTTGCCGCTTATGATCGCGTGGCAGCCGATTTTGCCAAGCTGATTGGCATCGACCCCTGGTTCATCAACCCCTATTTCAGCCATTGTGGCCAGGTGGACTTTTCTGAAAAGCAGGGCCTGGACTGCCTCTCATCACAGGTTGAAATGCTGCTCGGAAAGATTCGGGAAAAATACGCCCAGAACGGCATTGATGATGACCCGTTTCTGATCGTCAAGGCGGATGCGGGCACCTATGGCATGGGCATCATGACGGTCAAGAGTCCTGACGACCTCAAAACCCTGAATCGCAAGCAGCGCAACAAGATGTCGGTCATCAAGGAAGGGCAGACCGTGAGCGAGGTGTTGATTCAGGAGGGGGTGTACACCTACGAATCGGTAGAAGGTGCCGTGGCAGAACCCGTGATCTACATGATCGACCATTACGTGGTCGGCGGGTTTTATCGCGTGCATATGGAACGGGGCGTCAATGAAAACCTCAACGCTCCCGGCGCGCGCTTTGTACCGCTGGCGTTTGAAACCAACGCCATTGCCCCGGACCAAACCCAGGATCCTGACGCCACGCCCAACCGTTTTTACACCTACGGCGTTGTGGCGCGACTGGCCATGCTTGCCGCTGCTGTCGAACTGGAAGACATGGCCGCAACAGCGATCGACTGAGGCTACCCATGGACATCGTTTTCATTATCGACCCTCTGGAAAGCCTCAATCCGGCCAAGGACTCCAGCATTGAAATGATGCGTGCCGCGGCACGCCGCGGGCATGCCCTGTTCGCCATCGAGTCCGGCGAACTGCTACTCAAGGACGCCCAGGTCTGGGGCAAGGCCTTGCCGCTCACAGTGGGCGACGAGCACCCCTGGTATCGCCAGGGCGCCCCCGTGCAGAAGCCGCTGCGCGACTTCGGCGCCGTGATGATGCGCAAGGACCCCCCCTTCGACATGGAGTATGTGTTTGCCACCTATCTCCTGGAATTGGCAGAACTGCAGGGTGCCCGGGTGGTCAATCGTCCACGGGCCCTGCGGGACTTCAACGAAAAATTATCCACCGCCCGCTTTCCCGGGCTCACACCGCCGTTGCTGGTGTCACGACAGCAGCAGACCCTGCGTGAATTTGTCCGGGAGCAGGGCGACGTCGTCCTGAAACCCCTGGACGGCATGGGGGGCAGCGAAATTTTCAGGGTGCACGCGCAGGACCATAATCTGGGTGTGATTCTGGAAACCATGACCCGTCACAATCAACGAACCATCATGGCACAACGCTATCTGCCCGCCATTGCGCAAGGGGACAAACGTGTTCTCGTGGTGGATGGAAAACCCATGCCCTATTGCCTGGCCCGCATGCCCGCTCCTGGAGAAACGCGGGGCAATCTGGCGGCTGGCGGCACGGGACGCGCCCAGCCCCTTTCGGAGCGGGACCGCGAGATTGCGGAAACCGTCGCGCCGGTATTGAAGGAGGCCGGGCTGCTGCTGGTGGGGCTCGACATCATTGGCGATTACCTGACGGAAATCAATGTCACGAGCCCTACCTGCATGCGTGAAATCCGCGATCAGACCGGGTGGGACACTGCAGAAGCCGTCATAGAGGCCCTGGAAAGGCTCAACGCGGGTGGAGGGGCCTGAGCGCCTCGAGACAGATGCGTTCCACCAGGTCGCCAAATGCGATGCCCTGGGCTGCTGCCGCCTGCGGCAGCAGGCTCATGGCTGTCAACCCCGGCAGGGTATTGGCTTCCAGGCACCATAGCGCACCCGCAGCATCCATCCTGAAATCACTGCGACTGTAACCCTTCAGCTTGAGGGCCCGGTGGGCCAAAAGTGCCAGGCGTTGCACCTGCAGGGATTGTTCAGGCGAAATGGCAGCAGGGAACACTTCGTCGGCGCCTCCCGGCTGGTACTTGGCTTCGTAGTCGAAGATTTCGCCACGCTTGAGGACAATCTCCCCCACTGTCAATGCCGCGTTGCCCAGCACGGGACAGGTCAGTTCGCGCCCCTGCACGAAGCGTTCGATCATGACTTCATCATCGAATTGCATGGCCTCGCGAATGGCCGACTGCAGGCCTTCAGCCTCGCGCACGACGGACAGCCCAACGGTGGAACCTTGTTTGCTGGGCTTGACCACCACCGGCCACCCCAGCTCACGCGCCACCTGGCGCGCATCGGCCGGCGCCATCAACCAGTCGGGAGTGGGCACACCGGCAGTCCTCAGCAGGCGTTTGGTGATGTCCTTATCCATGGCCATGGCGCTGCCCACGACACCGCTGCCGGTGTAGGGAATGCCCGTCATTTCCAGCAGCCCCTGCATCCTGCCATCTTCTCCAGCACCGCCGTGCAAGGCCAGAAACCACAGGTCGATTTCGCTGGCTTGTGGCGCATTCAGGAGCGCGATGATGCGACTGGCGTGAAAACTGGCGAAATCCGGTGGCGTTGCCGCAACCCCTTTTGCAAAGAGATGCGCTTCTTCTGCCGCACTCAACCAGCCCGCCATGGTATCCACCGCCCAGACCTGATGCCCCTTGCCGCGCAGGGCCCTGACGACCTGGGCGCCACTGGCGATGGAAACATCCCGTTCAGAACTGCTGCCGCCCAACAGGACGGCAATCTTCAGCTTGGCGTCCATCTCCCTTACCCGCTGTTCCGCAAACCTGCCGAGACCCCATTGATCGTCAGATAAATGGCGCGTTTCACGGCTTCGTCCGAATGCCCGGCCCTGAAACTGCGTAGCAGGTCCACCTGCAGGTGATTGAGCGGATCCAGATAAGGGCTCCGCTCCCGGATGCTGCGCGCGAGGGTGGGATTGGACTCGAGAAAGCCCTTCTGCCCGGTAATGTTCCATAGGGCTTCAGTCGTCAGATGAAACTCCTTTTCGATTTCGGAGAACACTTTCTGGCGCAAGTCAGCATCATTGACCAGCCCTGCATAACGCCCGGCAATGCTCAGGTCCGTTTTGGCCAGCACCATGTCCATGTTGGACAACAACGCCTGCAGGAAAGGCCAGGTCTGATACATCTGCTGCAGTTGGAACAAACCGTCCTCGTGTCGCGAACGATAATGCTCCACTGCCGTACCAAAGCCATACCATCCCGGAATGATCATGCGTGACTGACCCCAACTGAACACCCAGGGAATGGCACGCAGATCTTCAATTCTGTCTGACTTTTTGCGCGAGGCCGGGCGACTGCCGATGTTGAGCTCGGCAATCTCGCTGACCGGCGTGGATTCGCGGAAGAACTGGTTGAAACCGGGGGTTTCATAAACCAGTTCCCGATAGCGCTGGAAAGAATATCCAGAAAGCTCTTCCATGACCTCATAGAATTGCTCGCGCCCCTGCAAGTCCCTGTCGCGATCCAGCAGGGTGGCTTCGATCGTGGCCGCTACCAGCGTTTCCAGGTTACGCCGACCGATGCCCGGGTCGGAGTATTTGCTGGCAATGACCTCGCCCTGCTCGGTCAGACGGATCTGCGCGTTAACGCTGCCTGCCGGTTGCGCCAGGATGCCGTAATAGCTTGGCCCACCACCGCGTCCAACAGAACCGCCGCGACCGTGGAACAGCCGCATTTCGATGCCGTGGTTGGCAAACACCTGGACCAGTGTTTTTTCAGCCTTGTACAGCTCCCAATTGGCCGTCAAAAAACCGCCGTCCTTGTTGCTGTCGGAGTACCCCAACATCACTTCCTGGTTGTTCTGGCGACTGTTCAGCAGTTTCCGGTAAATGGGTAACGCAAACAGGCGCTCCATGATGGCGCCGCACCCGCGCAAATCCCCAATGGTCTCGAACAGGGGAATGATGTTCATCGCCAGTTGCGGCGCATCTCCTGTCCTCACCAGCCCAACCTCCTTCATCAGCAGGGCCACCTCCAGCAAATCGCTGACGCTGTCCGTCTTGGAGATGATGTAGTTGGGCAGGGCCTCGGGACCCAGGCGACGGTGCAGTTCTGCTGCCATGTCAAAAACATCCAGCTCCTTTTGCACGGTCTCGCTGTATTCTGCAAAGGGCGAGCGCAAGGGTCGCGGATTGCCCAGCTCCCTCACCAGCAGTTCAATGCGCTGGTCTTCATCGAGTGATGCGTAATGGATGCCGGTTCCGGCTTCGTCCAGCAGCTCGGCCACGGCCTTTTCATGAAATTCGGAGTGCTGGCGCAAATCCAGGGGCGCCAGATGAAAACCAAAGGACGACAGGGCCCGCCGCAACAGCCGCAGCCTTCCCCCCGCCAACAACCCCGAACCATGTCGTTGCAACGAGTCTTCCAGCAGGTCCAGGTCGGCGGCAAACTCGGCCACCGTCAGATAAGGCGCCGGCAGGGCGCCCTGGGATTCCAGACTGCCCTGCATCAGCTGCTCCGCAGTGCGTTCCAGCCTGGCATGAATGTGGGTAACGGCGCGCCGATAAGGCTCTTCCAGACGGCTGTCGGTGGTTTCCGGAGACTGGTCGGCAAGGCGCGTCACTCCCTCGGTCACTGAAACGAGGCGCGAAGAAAGCGACAGCTCACCGCGCAGCGATAACAGCTGTTGCAAATAAAACTCCATGACCACGGTACTCTGCCGCTTCAATGCGTGCTCGGTGATCTCGGCCGTCACGAAGGGATTGCCATCGCGATCACCCCCGATCCAGCTGCCCATCTGGACAAAAGAGGGCATGTCCTTGGCTACGGAAGCGTAATCCGGGTCGCTGGCCAGGGCATCCTCGATCTGTGCGCACAGGCGCGGCACTTCCCTGAGAAAGGTATAGCGATAGTAGGACAGGCCGTTTTCAATCTCGTCATGAACCCGCAGCTTGAAGGTGCGCAATTCATTGGTTTGCCAAAGGGTCAGAATGGCGCGGCGCAAGGAAGCCTCGTTTTCGGCCAGTTCTTCAGGCGTCATGGTGAGGCGCGTGCGCTCTCCCAGACGATTGGAAATCATCAGGTGGCAATCCAGCACGCTTTTGCGTTGCACTTCGGTAGGATGTGCCGTCAATACCGGCGACACCAGGGCACGCTCGAAGAAACTTCTGAGTGTCTGCGCCTTCACACCGGCCGCCTTGATGCGATGCAGCGCCAGGGCGACGCTGCCTTCACGCGGAGGCGCGCCAGCCTGGGAGTAGACAATGCGACGCCGGTTATGGTGCAAATCCTCGGCGATGTTGCACAGATGGGAAAAATAGCTGAAGGCCCGCACCACTGCAATGGTGTGCTCCGGGCTCAAACCGTCCAGGCTGTGTTCCAGCATCGAACGGGCTGCCTTGCCCTCGCCCCGGCGATACCGAATGGCCGTCTGGCGGATGCCCTCGATCAACTGGAAGATGTCTTCACCCTCCTGCTCACGCAGGGTATCCCCAAGAATCCTTCCCAGAAACCGGATGTCTTCACGAAGGGGCAGATCCTTGTCTGCAGCCGAAGCGTTCATGCAACCTCCCGGCAAAAGGCATGCTTCGTGCTAAACTCCTTGCCAACAGACGATTCGCGCCCAATCCACTCAAACACCATGTCATCCGCTCCAAAAATCACGATTGCCACCCGCGAAAGTCGCTTGGCCTTATGGCAAGCCGAACATGTCCGGGATCTCCTCCTTGGATTATATCCGCATGCAGCGGTCGCGTTGCTGGGAATGACCACCACCGGTGATCAAATTCTCGATAGAACGCTGGCCGCGGTAGGCGGTAAGGGCCTATTTGTCAAGGAACTGGAGGTGGCCATGCTGGAGGGACGTGCCGACATGGCCGTACACTCCATGAAAGACGTGCCCATGGACTTGCCCCCCGAGTTTACCTTGAGCGTCATGGGCAGTCGCGAGGATCCCCGGGATGCATTTATCTCCAACCACTACGCCGGCCTTGCCGAACTGCCTGCCGGCGCCATCGTGGGAACCTCCAGCCTGCGACGCGAATGCCAGTTGCGCGCCCGCTTCCCGCACCTTGTCATCCAACCCCTGCGGGGCAATCTGGATACCCGCCTGCGCAAATTGGACGCCGGCGACTATCAAGCCATTATTCTGGCAGCGGCGGGCTTGCGCCGCCTGGGCCTGGGCCAGCGAATTCGGGCCCTGCTGGCGCTGGAGGACAGCATCCCTGCCGTGGGACAGGGCGCATTGGGTATCGAGTTTCGCACCACGCACCCCTTTTTGGCGCAATGGCTGGCCCCCTTGCGCAATCCGCTCAACGAGGCCTGCGTCTGGGCCGAGAGGACCGTCTCCCGGCGCCTGGCGGGCAGTTGTGATGTGCCTCTGGGAGCGCATGCATCGGTTGAAGACGGTCAGCTGGCCCTGACGGCCTTCGTCGGTAATCAGGAAGGCAGCCGGATCGTTCGGGCTACAGGTCGCGGAGATGCCACAGCGCCTGAACAATTGGGCGAAAGTATTGCAGAACAGTTGCTTGCCCAGGGAGCCGCGGATATTCTGAAATCATGTCGAGGAGCCGCCTAGGCGTTTCAGGATGAACGCACCCCCTGCGCCGCAATGTGCCGGTTTGCTCGTGACCCGGCCCCGGGAACAGGGGATCGAAATTGCCCGGCGTATCGTGGAAGCAGGAGGAAAAGCCTGGCTCTTTCCCACCATCGAGATCGGGGCTCTGGCGCCTGATCCCCTGCAGATACGGGATACCCTGGCCCATGTGGACTGGCTGATATTCATTAGTGCCAACGCTGTCCAGCAGGGATGGCCCCTGGTACAGCCACTTCCCCGGCAATCACGCCTGGCTGCGGTAGGGCGCGCCACGGCACAGCGGTTGATGGACGTCAGCCACGAGCCCGTCCTGTTTCCTGGCGAGGGCGCGGACAGCGAGGCCCTGCTGGCCTTGCCGGAACTGACACGGATGGACGGGCAGAAGGTGGTCATCGTGCGTGGCCGTGGTGGGCGTGAATGGTTGAAACAGTCTCTCGAATCGAGGGGTGCCAAGGTCCGCTACCTGGAATGCTATGAACGCCGCCTGCCCCAGCCCGAACTGGCCGTCCTGGACGATGCCCTGGCTGGAAATGCCGCCATCAGCGTCCAGAGTGCCGAGGCCCTGCACAATTTGTGGCGCCTCGCGGGAGAGCCCAGGCAAGCCGTCATGCGGGAATTGACTTTTTTGGTCCCCCACCCGCGCGTGGCGGAAGCCGCCCTGAACCTTGGCATCCTCGAGACCCACGTGACCGGAGCGGGCGAGGACGCCCTCATGGATTATTGGAAAAACCTGAAACATCGCCATCATGACTGACTCGAATGCACCTTCCCGTTGGCGCTGGAGTGCCGTACTGGACCGTCTCGGCCCTCGCGGTGCCGGTATTTTGGCCCTGCTGGCGCTGCTGTTGCTGGGCGCCCAATGGCTGGAATCGCGTTCAGAAATTGCCGGTTTGAGGAAGGATCTCAGTCAACGCCTGCGCGATGCAGACAGCCTGGTCAAACAAAATCAGACTGCGTCACAGCAGGCTGCAGAGGGCACCCGCGAGGCCGAATCCCGCCTGTCAACGCTGGAATCCCGCTTTGCCGATTCGCAAAACCAACAGGTGGAGCTTGAAGCACTCTATCAGGAACTCTCACGCAACCGGGACGACTGGATCCTTGCCGAGGTGGAGCAACTGGTGGTGATTGCCAACCAGCAGTTGCAATTGACGGGTAACGTCCAGTCTGCGCTGTCTGCATTGCAGGCGGCGGACCTGCGCCTGCAAAAAATCAACAAGCCTACCCTGGTCAACCTGCGCAAGGTGCTCAATCAGGACATCGATCGCCTGAGAGCCCTGCCCTATGTGGACACCACCGGCATCAGCATTCGCCTGGACAACGTGGCCGCAGCCGCGGACACGCTGCCGCTGGCTTCGGATACCCGCCCCAACCCTGAGCCCACAGTGTCCGGCAGTGCCCGTGACAGCTTCCTGTCGCGCATGACCCACGAGTTGGCTCAGGAACTCTCCCGGGCCGTGCAGATCCGGCGCATGGACACCCCCGAGCTGCCTTTGTTGAGCCCGGACCAGGCTTTCTTTCTGCGTGAAAACCTCAAACTGCGCCTGATGTCTGCCCGGTTGGGTGCCCTGTCGCGTAACGAGTCCAGTTACAAGGCAGACCTTCGGGCGTCCATCGCCTGGATGAACCGCTATTTTGACCGTAGCGCAAAACCCGTCCAGGCCGCGCTTGAAACATTGCATCAACTCAGCGATACGCCCGTCAACATTGCCCTGCCCGACGTGAATGCCACCCTGAGCGCAGTTCGGGGTGCCAGGGCGCCGCGTGAGGTCATCAGACGATGAGAAGCCTGTTCTGGTTCATCACCCTGTTTACCGTGGCCACGGCCATTGCGCTTGCGGTCAGCCTCAATACGGGCTATGTGCTGATTGTGGTCGCCCCCTGGCGCGTGGAGGTGTCGCTGGCCGTATTCATCATTGGCGTCGTGCTGGGCTGTCTGGGCCTGTACGCGCTTTCGCGCCTGGTCATCACCACCTTGAGCCTGCCCAATCGCGTGCAGGCCTACCGGCTGCGGCGTTCACGCAATCGCGCCAGGAGTGCCCTCTACCAGGGTCTGACAGCTTATTTTGAAGGGAATTTCAGGAAGGCCGAGCGTCAGGCCGAACTCGCTCTGGAAGCCGACGAATCGCCAGCCTTGAGCGCCGTGGTTGCCGCACGCGCGGCCCATGAGCAACGCCATTACGAGGCGCGTGACCGCTATCTGGAAAAAGCGGCCGGCCTGGGTCAGGAAGCGCGTCTGATGCACCTCACAACCCGTGCCGACCTGCTGCTGGATGAACGGCGCTTTACCGAAGCCCTTGATCTGCTGCGTGAAGCCCACCGGGTCGCGCCCAAACAGGTGCGCGCCCATCAACTGCTTCTCAAGGCCCAGGTGGCCACGGGCTCATGGAAAGCCGTCCTGGATACCGTCGACCTGCTGGAACACCTCTCCGGAATCGATGCTACCCAGGCCGAACGGGTGCGCCGAAACGCCTGGCAACAGTTGCTGCGGCACAATGCACACCACGGCGAAGACCTGCTGGCCTTGTGGCGCAGCATTCCTTCATCGGTTCGTTCCGACAACGTCCTGGCCCATACCGCAGCCGGTTACCTGATCGACCTTGGTCTGCACAAGGAAGCCCAGGCCATCATCGAGCGCAATCTTGAAAAGGAGTGGGATTCCTCCCTGGTTGCCCTGTACGGCGAATGCGTTGGCGAATCCACGCTCAGTCAGATCGAAAAGGCCGAGCGCTGGCTGCGCGAACATCCCGAAAATGCTGTGCTGTTGCTGACACTGGCCAAACTCTGTATCCGGCAATCCCTGTGGGGCAAGGCACAAAGTTACCTCGACGCCAGCCTGTTCATCGAACATTCACGCGAGGGACAGCATCTCAAGGCCAGGCTGATGGAAAAGATGGGGCCCGGAAGACAGACGCCACGCAACAATCCGGATCTCGATCCCGAATACGGCGCGGCCTGACCGGGCAGGTTTACTTCTGACTCTTGTCCACAGAAGGCGTGAACGGGTCGGAATAAAACTCTTCCTCGGGCAATCCGCGCGACTCGGTGAAAGCCTTGAAACCGGATTCCACCATGCGGGGCGCACCGCACGCATAGACCTGGTAACCAGACAAATCCTTGAAGTCGTCCAGAATGGCCTGGTGAACGAGGCCGGTACGACCCTCCCACTGGTCTTCAGCGCGCGGCTCGGACAATACGGGAATGAAGGTGAACTGGCCGTCGGTGGTCTGCCAGCTGCTGGCAAGGGCCGCGTGATAGAGGTCGGCCTTGGTTCGCACGCCCCAATAGAGCACCATGGGTCGGGTCATGCCCTTATGGCGTGCCGACTCGATGATGCCCTTGATGGGCGCAAACCCGGTGGCACCTGCCATCAGGATGATGGGCTTATCGGTATCTTCGCGTAAAAAGAAAGTCCCCAACGGCCCTTCAAAACGCAAAATGGCCCGCTCTTTCAGTTCATTGAAAACAAAATCCGAAAAGTTTCCGCCGGGATAATGGCGAATGTGCAGCTCAAGAAAATCCCTGTCATGGGGCGCGTTGGCCAGGGAAAAACTGCGGCGTTTGCCGTCCTTCAGCAGAAAATCGATGTATTGCCCTGCCAGGAATTCAAATTTCTCGTTGGCCGGCAACTTCAGTTTGAGAATGATCACATCGTGATTGGGGCGCTCGATGCTCTCCACGCGACAAGGCAGTTTTCTAACTTGTATATCCTTGATTCCACTAACTTCACGAGCCTCGATCACCACGTCACCCAGGGGCTTTGCGCAGCAAAACAGCGTCTTGCCCTGGGCTATTTCCTCGGCGCTCAATGCAGAGGCCTGGTAGTCGCCGTGGTCCACGGCGCCACTCAACACCTTCCCCTTGCAACTGCCACACGCACCGCTACGACACCCAAAGGGCAGCGTATAACCCTCGCGTATCGCCGCCTGCAGGATGGTCTCGCCATCCTCGACCTGAAACTGGTGCCCACTGGGTTGAATCGTGACATGCACTGACATGGTTTATCCTGATGACTGCTAGAATTACGCTATGCAACGTTGGTTAATCGTAGGCTCAGGCGACATCGCGCGCCGAATGGCATCTCTCGTGCGCGCGCCAGTGCAGCTTTTCGCGCTGTGCCGGGATCGCGACTGCGCGGCACAGTGGCGTGATCTGGGAGCCATTCCACTGAAAGGCGACCTGGATCTTCCTGCCTCCCTCCGACGCCTGTCAGGGCTGGCCGAAGTGGTCTTCCACTTCGCACCACCGCCCACCCACACCCCGGACGACCCCAGGACCAGAAACCTGATCGCAGCTCTGGAGCGGGGTGGAAGTCTACCACAGCGCCTCATTTACATCAGCACCACCGGCGTCTACGGCGACTGCCAGGGGGCGCTCATCGATGAAACCCGCCCTGCATGCCCCGGCACGCCGCGAGCCCGTCGCCGCACCGATGCCGAACGCCAGCTTCGGGACTTTGGCGCACGCTCAGGCTGCCTGGTCTCCATTTTGCGCGCTCCCGGCATTTATGCCGAGGACCGCCTGCCCCTGAAACGCTTGCAGCAGGGCGGTCCGATTCCGGCCTCCGCCGAGGACCCCTGGACCAACCACATCCACGCCCTCGATCTGGCCCGCGCTGCCCTTCAGGCGGCGCGCCGGGGACGTCCCAACCGGGTCTACAACGCTGTGGATGACAACCGCCTGAGGCTGGGCGACTACTATGAGCGACTGGCACACCATTTTGGCCTGCCCATGCCAGAACGCCTGCCGATGACCGCCATTCAACGGCTCATCAGCGAAATTCACTGGAGTTTCATGGCCGAATCGCGTCAGATTGCCAATACCAGAATCAAAAGTGAGCTGCACCTGTCGTGGTACTATCCAACGATTGACGATTTATTGCGTACCATCCCCGTCAGGAATATTGGGGATCTCAAACTTGAATAGCCCCGATCTTCGTCAAAAAGCTGGACAACTCCCGTGATTGTGGGGGAAAATCCTTTCATGCAAAAAATCCTGATCCTTCACGGACCCAATTTGAACCTGTTGGGCGACCGCGAACCCGAGATTTACGGCACCACCCGACTGGAAGACATCGATGCGCGTCTGACGGCCAGGGGGCGAGAGCGCCATTGTGAAGTCCGTTCATTCCAAAGCAACTGGGAAGGTGCGCTCATCGACCGAATCCATGAGGCGCGCAAAGATGGCACGCAAGCCATCATCATCAATCCGGGGGGGCTGACGCACACCAGCGTCGCATTGCGCGACGCCCTGGCGGCCGCGGCCATCCCCTTCATTGAAGTTCATCTGTCGAACGTCCACGCTCGAGAAGCTTTCCGTAACCAGTCCTTTCTCTCCCAGCTTGCACTTGGGGTGATTAGCGGACTGGGGGCGCGGGGCTACGAACTGGCGCTTGACTACCTGCTGGAAGAGAAATAAACCATGGATCTCCGAAAACTGAAGAAACTGATCGACCTGGTGGAAGAATCAGGCATCGCCGAGCTGGAAATCACGGAGGGCGAAGAAAAAGTCCGCATCGCCAAAGTGGCGCCAAACAGCCAGACCATTCTTGCTTCAAGCCCCATGGCTTACCACTATCCGGTCCAGGGCGGCGGCGCTGCGCCGGCCCAGCCCACAGCGCCTGCAGCCGCAGCCGTTGCAGCCACCCCCGAAGACGAAGGACATGTGGTGAAATCACCCATGGTGGGTACTTTCTACCGGTCCCCTTCGCCCGGAGCCCCCGCCTTTGTGGAAATCGGCCAAAGCATTTCAGAGGGCCAGACGCTGTGCATCATCGAAGCCATGAAGCTGCTCAATGAAATCGAGTCCGATGTGTCCGGCACCGTCAAGCGAATTCTGGTGGAAAACGGGCAGCCCATCGAATATGGCCAGCCGCTGTTCGTCATTGCTGCTGCCTGAGCGATCGACACGCCATGTTTGAAAAAATCCTGATCGCCAATCGCGGCGAAATCGCCCTGCGGGTGCAGCGAGCCTGCCGAGAACTCGGCATAAAAACCGTTGCCGTGCACTCGGAGGCTGACGCAGACGCCAAGTACGTCATGCTGGCTGACGAATCGGTCTGCATCGGACCGCCACCCTCCCAGGGCAGTTACCTCAATATTCCGGCCATCATTTCCGCCGCCGAAGTCACAGGAGCCGAAGCCATCCACCCCGGCTACGGATTCCTGTCAGAAAACGCGGACTTCGCGGAACGGGTTGAGAACAGCGGTTTTGTCTTCATCGGACCGCGCGCCGAGACCATCCGGCTGATGGGCGACAAAATCAGCGCCAAGAGCGCCATGAAAGCTGCAGGCGTTCCGGTTGTTCCCGGTTCGGAAGGACAGCTTCCCGAAGACCCAAAGGAGATTAAAAAACTGGCCGAACAGATCGGCTACCCCATTTTGATCAAGGCAGCCGCGGGGGGAGGGGGCCGGGGCATGCGCGTGGTGGAAAGGGAAGAGGACCTCTTCCCATCCCTCGACATGACGCGGGGGGAAGCGCGAACAGCCTTCGGCAATGACACGGTTTACCTGGAAAAATTTCTGGGGCAACCACGCCACATCGAAATCCAGGTGCTCTCCGACGAACATGGTAATGCCGTGTTTCTGGGCGAACGCGATTGCTCGATGCAACGCCGCCACCAAAAGATCATCGAAGAGGCACCGGCTCCTGGCATTACCGAAAAGATGCGTAACAGAATCGGGGAAAGTTGCGTGGCTGCCTGCAAACGCATCAAATACCGCGGTGCGGGCACCTTTGAATTTCTCTACGAAAACGGCGAGTTCTATTTCATCGAAATGAATACCCGGGTGCAGGTGGAACACCCGGTGACCGAACTCATCACGGGCATTGACATCGTCCAGGAACAAATCCTGATTGCGGCCGGCAACAAGCTGTCCTTCCGCCAGAAGGACGTGGTGTTGCGTGGGCACGCCATCGAGTGCCGGATCAACGCCGAAGACCCCTTTACGTTCGTGCCCTCACCCGGGCGAATCACGCAGTACCATGCGCCGGGGGGACCGGGGGTCCGGATTGATTCCCACATCTATCACAACTATTTTGTCCCCCCCTATTATGATTCGCTGATCGCAAAGGTACTGACCCATGGTGCCACGCGAGAACAGGCAATGGCCCGGATGCGCATCGCCCTGTCCGAAATGGTGGTTGAAGGCATCAAAACCAATATTCCCCTGCATCAGCAACTGTTGCAAGACAAGGGGTTCATTGCCGGGCAAACCAGCATTCATTACCTCCAGGAAAAACTGGCCAGCGATAAAGCCAAGCTGTCATAAATGGCCTGGACACGCCTGATTGCAGAGGTTTCCGCCGACCAGGCGGAGACATTGTCGGATGCGCTCATGGCATGTGGGGCACTCTCTGCCGGCATCGAACAGAACCTCGTCACGGGCCACCCGGAAATCGAGGTTTTTGGCGAACCGGGTGAACCCCCGCCAGCCCTCTGGCCCCATTGCCTTGTGGATGCCCTGATTCCCCTGACGGTGGACGCGCACGCCCTGATGCGTGAAGCAGCAATCGCTGCGGGGCTTTCAGAAACACCCGCCTATCAAAGCGATGTGGTGGCCGACCAGGACTGGGTGCGCCTGACGCAAAGCCAGTTTGACCCCATTCCGGCTGCGCCGGGAATGTGGATCGTGCCCACCTGGCATCATCCCCCTGACCCGCATGCACTCAATATTCGCCTGGACCCCGGCCAGGCTTTTGGGACCGGAAGCCATCCCACGACACAGCTCTGTCTCGCCTGGCTGGTGGCCCATCGACCCACAAACCAGCATGTTCTGGACTATGGCTGTGGTTCGGGCATTCTCGCCATTGCGGCCCGGATGCTGGGCGCCGCGCGTGTGACGGGAGTCGACATCGACCCGGCAGCGGTGGAAGCGGCCCATGACAACGCCGTGCGCAATGGCGTGGATGTGGATTTCTGTCTGCCGGACGCGCTTCCTCCAGGACAATTTGACGGGATTGTGGCCAATATTCTTGCAGCCCCCCTGGCCGTACTGGCTCCGCTGTTGATGGACCGGCTCAAGTCAGGCGGCTGGATCACCCTGTCAGGCATCCTGGCTCGTCAGGCTGACATGGTCATCGCAGCCTACCAGCCCGCCTGTGCCCTCGCGCTGCATTCCCAGTCGGGCGACTGGGTCTGTCTTTTGGGTATGAAGGGATAAGTTATACTGCACTGGAAAGAAGAGGATGACCCATGTCCGATCCTGATGATCGTCGTTACACCGCCACCCACCAATGGGCCCGGCAAGATCCCGATGGTTCACTCACCGTAGGGATTACCGATTTTGCCCAGTCCCAGCTGGGTGACGTGGTATTCGTGGAGTTACCCCCCGTGGGGAAAATTGTTGGTGCGGACGAGGCCTGTGCCGTGGTGGAGTCGGTCAAATCGGCTTCGGACGTGCACGCACCGGTGGCTGGCAAGATCATTGCGGTCAATGAGGCACTGCCCGGCACCACGGAGACCATCAACACCACCCCTTACGACAGCTGGTTTTTCAGATTACAGCCCGATGCTGCGCAAGCCTATGAACACCTGATGAGCGCAGCGCAATATCAAACACTCATAAGCCAGGAGAGCTGAATGTCTACAGTCACACTTGCAGGAAAACCCGTTAACGTTGCCGGAAACTTTCCCCAGAAAGGCGCCGTTGTTCCTGATTTTTCACTCACGGGCAAAGACCTTGCCGACAATACGCTGGCCTCCTATGCCGGCAAGCGCAAGATTCTCAACATCGTGCCCAGTCTGGACACCCCGACCTGCGCCACTTCCACCCGCAAATTCAACGAGAAGGCCAGCAGCCTCGGCAACACCGTGGTTCTGGTCATTGCGGCCGACCTTCCCTTTGCCATGTCGCGATTTTGTGGTGCCGAGGGACTGGAGCGCGTGGTCACCCTCTCCACGTTCCGGGATCGCGCGTTTCACGAGCGCTATGGCGTGGACATTACCGATGGTCCGCTGCGCGGACTGACCGCGCGTGCCGTCGTCGTCCTGGATGAAAACAACCGTGTCCTGCACGCTGAGCTGGTCCCTGAAATCAAGCAGGAACCCAACTACGATGCGGCCCTGGCTGCCCTGGGTTGATGAAAACCCTGATTTGCGGGTCCCTGGCCTATGACACCATCATGGTGTTCGGGGACCGATTTCAAAACCACATCCTGCCCGAAAAAATCCATATTCTGAGCGTGGCATTTCTGGTACCGGAAATGCGCCGCGAATATGGCGGCACTGCCGGAAATATCGCTTACAACCTCAAGTTGCTGGAGGGTGAACCCCTGATCATGTCCACGGTGGGGCATGATTTTGCAGACTACCGCCATCGTCTGGAAGCCCTCGATATTCCGCAAACCTATATCCGCGAAGTGGCGGACGCCTTCACGGCGCAAGCCTTCATCACCACGGACCTGGACGACAACCAGATCACCGCCTTTCATCCGGGGGCCATGAGCTACGCTCACCTCAACCACGTTTCAGAGGCGCGCGAGGCCCACTTCGGCATCATTGCACCGGATGGGCGAGAGGGCATGCTGCTGCATGCGCGGCAGTTTCATGAAGCCGGCATTCCCTTTCTGTTTGATCCCGGACAGGGGCTGCCCATGTTTTCCGGCCCTGAACTTCTGGAGTTTCTGGAGCTGGCCACCTATTTTGCCGTCAATGATTACGAAGCCCAGATGATGACGGAAAAAACCGGCCTGTCCTTTGAGCAACTGGCCGAACGCGTCAACGCAGCCATCGTCACCCGGGGCGCCGAAGGGTCCAGGATCCATACTGAAGGCAGCGTCATCCACATTCCGGCGGTGCGGCCCGAGAAGATTGCTGACCCCACGGGTTGTGGCGATGCCTATCGCGCAGGGTTGGTCTACGGCATTTCAAAGGGCTGGACATGGGCCCAGACGGGTCGGCTGGCTTCCCTGATGGGAGCCATCAAAATTGCCCATCGGGGCGGGCAAAATCACCGCCTGACCCGCGCCGAGATTTCCAGTCGTTATGAACAGGCGTTCGGCATCCCCCTGGATTCATGAGACTGTTAGCGCTTACTTACAGAATCACCCTGATCAACTGGCACATCTTTCGCGGGGTCGTCACCAGCGCGGTTGTCTTGCCGTGGGTGAGCCCAAGATTCCGTGATCGCCTGATCCAGAACTGGTCCATCGGTTTGCTGCGCAAGCTGCGGCTAACCGTCCAGGTCCATGGCGCCTTGCCCCAGCCCGGACAGATGCCCGTAGTACTCACTTCCAACCATATTTCCTGGGTGGACATTTTTGCCATTCATTCGGTGCGCCCGGTGCGTTTCGTGTCCAAGGCTGAAGTCCGTCAATGGCCTGTATTCGGCTGGCTGGCTGCCAAAACCGGCACCCTGTTTCTGGTGCGCGCCTCGCGCAAGCAAACGGCCGCGATTGGTGAAGAAATGGAAAGGGTGCTGGGTATGGGTGACAGTCTGGGGCTATTTCCAGAGTCCACGACTTCCGAGGGGCACTCGGTCCTGCCCTTTCGCAGCGCCATGCTTCAGGCAGCCGTCAGCCGCCAGACCCCGATCCTGCCTGTGGCATTGCAATATCGATTGCATGATGGCAGGGCCAATACCCATCTCCCCTTTGTGGGCGAGATGACCTTCGCACACTCGCTGATCAAGGTATTGACGGCCCCTCCGTCACAAATACACATTCGCGTGGGGGCATTGGTCCAACCCGCGCAGATGCATCGGCGCGAACTGGCACAGCGACTGGAGCAGATCACGCTGGATCTGTTGCTGAGCGAGCATGGCCCGCATGATGCGAACGCCGTTCACAAGGCACCTGGAATAACGCCTGATCTTCCAGCCGCACCGCAGTAAGCTGCCCGCCCCAAAGGCATCCCGTATCCAGGGCCAGCACATTGGAACCCAGATGGAGCCCCAGGGCCGACCAATGGCCGAAAATGATTTTATCGTTACTGGACTGGCGCCCTGGAACGTCATACCAGGGCATGAATCCCTGGGGCAGGTCTTTGGGCTCTGCCTTGTGGGAAAACTCCATGACCCCATCGGCGGTGCATAAACGAAGACGGGTCATGGCGTTGGTGATGACGCGCAACCGGTCCATTCCCGCCAACGATTCTGACCACTGGTGCGGCCGGTTGCCATACATGACCTTGAGGAATTCGCGGTAATCGGGTCGCTGCAGCGCCGTTTCCACTTCCAGCGCCAGGGAGCAGGCCTGGGCGACCGTCCATTGCGGCAACAGGCCGGCGTGAACCAGGGCAAACCCCCCTTCACGATGCATCAGGGGACGGTGGCGCAACCAGTAGAGGAGGGCGTCGCCATCGTCAGCCGCCAGGATCGGTTGCAACGTATCGCCTTCATGGTGCCGGGCAAAACCCTCGGCCACGCAAAGCAGATGCAGGTCGTGATTGCCCAGCACCGTCAGCGCCCTCGAACCGAGGCTTTTTACGAATCTCAGGGTTTCGAGGGATTGCGGACCTCGATTGACGAGATCGCCCACGAACCACAACCGGTCATGGGCCCAATCCAGCGGTAATTTAACCAGCAGTGCTTCAAGCGATGTGAAGCAGCCCTGGAGATCGCCAATGGCATAAGTGCTCATGGGCCCCTCCTTCCTGCGCGGCGATTATCTGGACGCAGCGACGATATAGTCCACCGTTGCCTTGACGTCGGCGTCTGACAGGGAGGGATTACCGCCCTTGGCAGGCATGCTGTTCTTGCCCTTGAGTGCACTGTTGTAGAGCACCTCCATACCCTGGGCGATACGGGGTGCCCAGGCTGCCTTGTCACCCAGCTTGGGCGCGCCGAGCGCACCGGTACTGTGACACCCGGTGCAAATGGTATTGAAGGTTTTTTCGCCCACCTTGCTCACTGGGCCAGTCTGGGTACGAGCAGGCTCGGTAGCGGTTACGGCAGTCGTGGCAGGAGTGACAGGAGTGGCAGGGGCAACTGTAGCTACCGCAGGCGTTTCGGAGGGGGCGGCCACCACGGCAACTGGCGTTGCGGCATGTGTGGGCGCCGCGATGGATACTTCACCCAGAGGTCTGATGCGATCTTCAATCGCCTTGGTGGTCGCCGCATCCTGGGGCACGACGCCGGCGCTTTGACGATGTGCCAGCATGTTCTGAATCAACACGATGGCGACAACGACGAGAGCCAGGATCAATAACCACCTGGCCACGGAGAATTTTGAACCGGCGTTGGTGTTTGCCATGAACTGCATCCTTGCAGGTATTGAAAGTTTGAATGGGCAATTATACTCCGTGATCCCGGCCCGAACCACGGGGCGAGGTGGACGCAACCCCTCAATTTTGTTAGAGTTTCACTCCCGCACGCGCCCGTAGCTCAGTTGGATAGAGTGTTGGTTTCCGAAGCCAAAGGTCACAGGTTCGATTCCTGTCGGGCGCGCCACCACATCAGAGTGGTGCATTCCGGAGACATGGTTTACAGTTAATTCCGGAGGCATCGCAATTATTTTACGCCCAACGCGCATCCGGGCGCTTGCCCCCAATTTGGCATAGCCCAACCGGGTTTTGTCCAACTGCTGTTCTTGTGGCGAACTTTGGTGGCCATCTGCTGAACAACACATGACGCAACGGACCTTGAATGAAGAACAGGCGGTAGCGCCTCAGGAAAGCCATTTCTTCGTTGGCCGACAACCCATTCTCGACCGTGCACAGCGCATCGTCGCCTATGAATTGCTTTTCAGAAATGGGGCAACCGAGCGTGCCGACGTCCTTGATGATCTCATTGCATCGGCTTCGGTCATCACCCGTTGCTTTACCGAGTTGGGTATCCAGTCCTTGCTGGGCCAGCATCGGGGTTTCATCAATTTCAACGCCGACCTGCTGCTTTCTGACGTCGTGGAAGTGTTGCCTCCCAATCAGATCGTGATCGAGTTGCTCGAGACGATCGAGATCACCCCAGAAATCGCAACGCGCTGTCGACAACTGAAAAAACTGGGGTATCAGCTCGCCCTCGACGATGTTACGGAATACAGTGACAGCTATGTGCAACTGGCTGGAATGATCGACATCATCAAGTTGGACCTGAAAGCCATCGATGCGCAAGCGCTGCCAGATACTGTTCGCAAGTTACGAAAACTCGCTCCAATACTGCTTGCCGAAAAAGTCGATTGCCGGGTAGAGGCTGAGCATTGCAAACAACTCGGTTTCGATCTCTTCCAGGGTTATTTCTACGCCCGTCCGGTGATTGTGAGCGGTCGTCGCGCCGACCCCAGCAAACAAATCCTGCTGCGCCTGTTACAGCAGTTGACGACTGGTGCAGACACGGCCGAAATCGAGCAAACGCTGCACAAAGCCCCCGAGCTGTCCTTCAAGCTGTTGCGGCTGGTCAATTCGAGCGCCAGCGGCAGATTGCTCCAGATTTCCTCGCTGCAACAGGCCATCTTCGCGCTCGGCCGGGAGCCGCTGCAGCGCTGGCTACAAATCTTGATGTTTGCCCAGCACGGGACCGACTCGACGCCCAGTCCGTTGATGGTGCTTGCCGCAGGGCGCGCAAAGCTGATGGAGTTGATCTGCAATCATCTCGGCGCTTCGAAGGAACAGCGGAATCAGGCGTTCATGGCCGGCATGCTGTCACTGCTTGACGTGCTTTTCGAAATGCCCATGGTGGATCTGCTTGATGAAATCAGAATCGCCAGCGACATGCGCGAAACGCTTTTGACTCAAACTGGTGAACTTGGATTGCTGCTGCGTCTCGTCACGGCACTGGAGTTGGGCAATTTTGCTGCCGTGGCCGCCCTGCGTCCTGCAGCACTGAGCGAGCCGGCCATGCTGCAACTGCAGATTGAAGCTTTGGGATGGGTGGACTCCATTGGGTGTGGCGGCGCATGAAACCAATCCAGACGCCCCAAAAGGATGATCGGTACTTCATTCACCATGTGACGGAGACCGGAGAGTCAAGAAGCGTTTCAGCCAGTGAACATATTTTTTCCCAAAACGGGATCAAGCTTCTTGCCAAAGGAGCGCCGATCAATCGGGGGGTGTTCGACAGGCTGGTGGCGCACAAATTGTTGAGGCCCCTGGAAGCATCCATTTTAGTGGATGGCGTATTGACGGCATTCAGCATTCGAAGCGACATCATCAATCTCGTCGCCCGCTCGACCGACCTGCAATCGCTTGGCAGTGAAAGGACTGCCCTGTACCAGATTCCCGGGCACCTGTTCATTCATCCCACCATAGCGACCAAGCTGACCATTCTGAAAGATCGTATACCCTGGCTATACACGAGTGCCTGCATTTCTGCTGCCCTGGCACTCCAGTTTGGCGCCCGGATTGGGCTGGATGACAGTGAGCTGGAAATGCTGGTGAGCGCCGCAATTTTCCACGATATTGGAGAACTCCACATTGATCCTGCGATCCTGGATCAGGAAGGCCCATTGAATCCCGAGCAATGGCGACAGATGTTTACGCATCCAGTCACCGGCTATCTCATGTTAGCCACCATTCCGGACTACAAAAACGGAACGGCCCGGTTGGTCCTCGAACATCATGAACGGGCTGACGGCAGCGGCTACCCGGCCGGATTGTTAGCCGATGAGCTGCATTCGCTTTCCCCTGCAATGGCGATCATCGATACGTTCGTAAGTCAGTTCGACGCGAATGGGCGTTGCGCCAATCCAGAAGGCCTGGGCGTCATTCTTCGCCTGGTTGCGCACAAATTTGACCAGGGTATCAATACCGTAGGTCTTGAAATGGCAAACCTGTTATCCAAAAACCACAAGGACGGTGGTGGTGAGGATATCCCTTCCCAAAACGCCGAAGCGCTGTTGGGTGGCATTATCCAGTTTCTGGATAGTTGGCGTGGAGAAATCCGCCCACAGCTTGAGGGTCGATCTGAATCGCTGCTGTCACTGCTAGACCGGCGCGTCCGCCTGCTCGAAATCTATCTCAATCGCGCGGGACTGGATCCGGCCAATATTGGGGCGGCGCAATCCATTCTTTCGGAAGAGCCTGCATTGCAGTCCGAAGCGACGGCAGTGTTGAAAGAAGCCGACTGGCATCGTCGGGGCATCAGTACAGAGCTTCACCGGATTTTTCCAAACCTCCCCGAAGAGATCGGAGACCAGAAATACGAAGCGTTGCTCTCCTGGCTCAAATAATTCTGACCCTGTGGGACTCTGGTGTTTCGTGGCACTCCCCGGACGAATTACAGAATGTAAATCCAGAATCCTCTTGCCCGGGACACGATACAATGAAATCAAAAGGCTGGTCCGATGCGGAAAAGTCTTTTCGCTATATCCAGATCCATCCACATTGACATGGAGGCGCAATAGTCTCTCGACTTGCAATGCTGGCCTTGCTGGCCCTCATGAGCATTTCTGCTCACACCCATGCGGGCAGCACACTTCCACTCAGCGGCACCCACGATACCCTGATCACCAGGGTTGCCCATGCGGTCGCCTCGCTGGACCCTGCAGCCTTGCAAACCCAGTGGCTCAGCCAGTTTCCTGATGACCAGCAAGCCTTGTTCAAGGTTCCCGTTTGTGGCGTTACGGTCAGCAAGTTTGAATATGCCACTGTAGGTGGTGAAGAAGAGGCCACCAACGCCTCCGCGGCGCTGATGACCCCCACAGGGACAGCACCGCAATGCCACGGATCAAGACCAATCGTGTTGTATGCCCACGGTACTGCCATCGACCGCGCCGAAGATTTCTCGGCAGTCCTTGCCCCTGAAAATCCTGCTTACTCAGCCGCCACGCGCCTCGCCCTGATTTTTGCGGCTCAGGGTTACATCGTGATCGCGCCAAATTATGCGGGGTACGACCTCTCCCGACTGCCTTATGCCCCTTATCTCAACGAAAGGCAGCAGGCACAGGACATGCTGGATGGTCTCAACGCAGGCCGACAGATGCTGGATCTGCTCGATAACGGCACCCGCGACAACGGTAAATTATTTGTCACCGGATACTCGCAGGGCGGTTATGTCGCCATGGCCACGCTCAAGGCGCTGGACGCCCGGCAACACCCGGCAACAGCCGGTGCCCCCATGTCAGGACCCTATGCATTGGCGGCGGCGGGTGATGAAGTATTCCTGGGCCACCCAAATTTTGGCGCCACGGTCTATCTTTCGATGATTGCCAACTCCTACGCCCATCTACCCCGTCATCAGATAGACCTTACCCCGATATTCAATCCGATGTTTGCCGATGCGCCCACATTATTTCCCGGTGCCGTAGACCAGGCTCACTTTGACACGCTGGTTCGTGAAGGAAAAATCCCCATGACTGCCGTGTTCCAGACGCCTCCAACGGGCTATGACAACATTGATGCCTTGCACGAGGGACTGCTCAACGCCATCTGGTTTGATCCCACCCATTATCTGGTCAGTACCGATTTTCGCGAGGCCTATGTCACCGACATCCTCAACCATCCGGATGGCGCAGCACCTCTTGACGGCTCAAGACCGGAATTCAATGACCATCTGCCCACCTTACCGGAGCACCCGGATAATCCCATGCGGCAGCTTCTGAAAGCCAACGACCTGCGCAACTATGTGCCCCGATCACCCCTGTTGATGTGCGGAGCAAACAGGGATCCTGAAGTCTTCTGGAATCAGGGTACGGGGACAATGTCCGCCATGCTGGATTTTCAGGCCAGGCATGATCCGTCTTTGCGATTCGCCACCCTGGACCTCGACACCCGTGGAACGCCCGGCACCTTCACCAGTCAGGGGTTGTCCGATAGCCAGGGCAGCACGATGCAACGCGTTGCCCGGGATGTACAGTCAGCCTTTGTCAACCATCAGTATCATAATGCCGTCGACAAATTGATCCTGCTGCTGGGACTGGAGGGTTACCACACCGCAGAAGAACCTTATTGCACCGTGGCTGCCAGGGCCTTCTTCGATTTATACTGATCGATCTTCCTGATAGCGTTGGCGTTTGCAACCCTGCCGATTCATCATCGTGTCATCTACGACCTTCATAGTCTGCCTCGCAAGCAGATGCGCTTTCTGTGACTTGCACCCCACATTTCTCACTCAAAGCACCTGGAGGTACCCCGAGTGTTTCGCATCCCTATCATGCCCCTGTCTGTCGCCAGTCTGACACTTGCATTGGCTGCCTGTGGTGGTAGCAGCAGCACGGCCACGACACCCCCGATCGTCACTGCCGCCGCCCTGACGACGGCAACCCCCATCAAGCATGTGGTGGTCATTTATAACGAGAATGTTTCGTTCGATCACTATTTTGCAACCTATCCCAATGCCACCAATCCTGCAGGGTCCCCCCATTTCATCGCAGCTGCCGGAACACCCACGGTCAATGGACTGTCCGGTGCCCTGCTGACCAGCAATCCCAACTTCCTGAATGCCGCAAATGGATCCGGTGCCGTCAACCCTTTCCGCCTGGATCGCACCCAGGCAGCAACGGCGGACCAGAATCATGCCTACACGGCGGAAGAACAGGCCTACGATAATGGCCTTGTGGATCTGTTTCCAAAATACGCCGGTCATGCCACCGCGGGCAGCGTCGGTGGGGCAGGGACGAGCGGTCAGGTCATGGGCTATTACGATGGCAACACCGTTACCGCACTGTGGAACTACGCGCAGCATTTTGCCATGAACGACAACGCCTTTACGGACACCTATGGCCCTTCCACCCCCGGTGCACTTGAAGCCATTTCCGGGCAAACCAACGGCGTCCAGCTGGTGGCAACCACCAAACAACCTTTCACGCTGTCCGCCTATTCCTACTACATCAACGATGGTCAGGGCGGATATACCCTGATCAACGACGTGGACCCTGGCTACGATGTCTGCTCCAGCACCACGGACCAGATCATGATGAGCGGCAAAAACATTGGTGACCTGTTAAATGGTGCAAACATTCCCTGGGGCGGCTTCATGGGCGGCTTCAACCTGAGCGCCACCAATGCCAATGGAACGACAGGCTGCAAACTCAGCACCTATTCCACCGTGGTTGGCGCCAGCATCACGGATTACATCCCGCATCACAACTGGTTTCAATATTACAAATCCACATCCAACCCGACGCATGCGCGCCCCAGCTCGGTTCAGACTGTAGGCTATACCTTCCAGGCAGATGGCAAGACACTGGATCCGGCCAATCACCAATACGACTTGCAGGATTTTTTCAGTGCCGTGAAAGCCGGAAACTTTCCAGCCGTGAGCTACCTCAAGGCGCCCGCGTTCCAGGATGCCCATGCCGGTTACTCCAATCCACTGGACGAGCAGGCTTTCATTGCGCAGGTGGTCAACTTTTTGCAGCAGCAGCCGGAGTGGAAAGACACAGCGGTCATCGTGACGTACGACGACTCGGACGGCTGGTATGACCACGCATTTGCCACAACGACCAGCCCTTCCTTCGATGGTCAGGCCGACCAGTTGAATGGAGCGGGCATTTGCGGCAGCGGTACACCGCTTGCGGGCGTCAACGGAAAACCCGTCAATGGTCGTTGCGGTCCCGGAACGCGCATTCCTTTCCTGGTAATCTCACCCTGGGCCAAGTCCAATTATGTGGACCACACCCCCATCAGCCAGGCCTCGATCGTGCGTTTCATCGAAGACAACTGGTTGGCAGGGCAGCGCCTTGGTGGAGGCTCCTTTGATGCCAGTGCCGGCAGCCTGATGAACCTGTTCAATTTCTCGGGCACTGGCAACGTTGCACCGCTCTACCTCGACACGACGTTTGGCACGCCACTGAACACCCCGCCCGTCATCCTCAAGCAAACCCCGGCACCGCTGTAATCACGCACCAGCGCCGGACGGTCTCCGCCAATCTATGATAGATTGGCGGACCGTATGAAGACCCCTTATCGCAAGCAATATCTGGTCGTGTGCACCCTGCGTATCGGGGATGTACTGCTCACCACACCCGTCATTCGCGCCATCCGCGAAGCCGACCCTGCAGCAACAATCGATGTCATGGTCCTGCGTGGCATGGAAGGCGTTCTCGAGGGCAACCCCGATGTTGACCACATCAGGATCGTTCCCCATCGCGCAGGTTTCCTTGCCCGACTGAAGGAGTTCTCCCTATTGTGGCGACGCTATGATGTCGCACTGACCACCGTCTCTTCCGATCGCGCGCGATGGTACTGTTTCGTTGCCGGAAAACGTTCTGCTGGTTTGTACAACGCCCACAGTGCCTGGCTTTCAACGCGGCTGCTGGGCAAACGACTGCTGTTTGACGACCTGCATACGCACACCGTGTCCATGGGCCTCAAGGTACTGGACCTTCTGGGCGTGGCAAAACAATACCGGGTGATTCCACCGACGGCAGGCGGAGCCATCCCGGGCGTGCTCGGAAAAAAACCTTATGTGGTACTTCACCCCTATCCAAAATTCAGCTACAAGATGTGGCCGCAAACCAACTGGATGGCACTCGCCCACGAACTTGGCCTTGAAGGGTTTCAGGTTGTTCTGACGGGCGGCCCCGATGTTGAAGAACGGCAGTATGTAGACGCAATTGCCGAAGCCAGCGATGCCATCAACCTGTGCGGCACACTGAGCCTTGCACAGACGGCGGATCTGCTTGCCCGGGCCACCCTGTTTGTGGGACCTGACACCGGGGTCACACACATTGCGGCTGCCGTTGGCATTCCCACTCTTGCATTGTTTGGCCCATCCAACCCCGTCAAATGGGGCCCATGGCCATCCAGCCACGCGCGCGACGAAAGCCCCTGGCACATGAAGGGATCACAACGGTCGGGCAACGTCAGTTTGATTCAGGGAGAGGGGGCCTGTGTGCCCTGCCGGGAGGAGGGCTGTGAAAAGAACAGGTACAGCCATAGCCAATGTCTGGACGAACTCAGCGTGGATACCGTCATGCGTGAAATCAGGCAAATCAGGGCAGCGCAATCTGGCCTGAGCCCAGTGCCCGCTCCAGCAGCAGGCGTGAACCCTCTCCCGTGAGATGACCATAATCGAATGATGTGGGAATCAATTCATGGGGTGAAGCCGAGATCAGGCAGCCCTGGGAATTGCATAAGGCATCCATGGGAGACAAAAAGTCCACGCCATTCTCCCTTGCAAACTGACGCATCCCATCGTTGATGGTGAAGGCCTGCGGATTGAGGCTGAGTAACGTGCGGTCGGTGGCATCTGCCTCGAATACCCTGCTACCCACCATGGGTTGATCGATCTTGTAGGTGGGCAGCTGCCCCACCAGCACGATGTGCGCAATGCCCAGGCCTTTCAACGCCGCAATCGTGGCGCGCAGCTTGTCCGGATCCATCTGGGTCCAGTTGCGATTTCTGCGGTCATAGAGCAGCCAGTTGGCGGCAAGCACCACCGTGTGCGGCTTGAGTGTCTTGATCTTGTCCAATATGAATTCATTGACCGGCATGCAGTTCTTTCTTTTGTCGATAGGAAGGCCTGCGACGGGTGGGCAGCTGTTGGCCGTGTATTGCGCCAGCGCAAAGCCGCGCACTTCACTTTGATGTTTCAGCCCCGGATACAGTGAAGCCGCATAGGAATCCCCCCATAACAGAACCAGCGGCATGGCCAGCGTTTCCGGGAATCGCCCCGTGCAGACTTCCTTAAAATCACTGCCCAAATACCGCCCCGCGGCCGCATCCAGAAAACACTGACCGCTCCTGTATCCCTGCGCTGCATCGTAGTGATACCGAAAGACCTTGAGGTTGGCTGCCCGTTGCGGAAAGCCTTCGGCCCGATCAGTCAGCTTTCCCGTCACCACCAATGCCCCCAGCAATACCAGCAGCGTCGCCACCACCGGCTTGCCCGGCCAGCGCCAACGCACGGGCTTCTCCAAAAACTGATAGGTGCCCCAGGCCAGTGCAATGCTCAACCCCACCACCAGCACGCGCTCCAGCAACGTAGGGTCCCCCAGTGCGTGAACACGGGCAAAAACCAGCAGGGGCCAATGCCACAGGTACAGCGGATAACTGATCAGGCCAAACCACACCAGCACCTTCCGGGACAGGACCAGCCGGTTCAGCCAGGCCCCGGGGCCCGCACCCATGAGCAGGAAAGCCCCCAGCGTGGGCAGCAAGGTCAGCCACCCCGGAAAATCGCTGCGCGGGCTGATGAAGGCAAACCCAAGGACCAGCAGCAGGCCGCCCACCGCGGACATCCACTGTGGCCTCTGCTTCAGCAGATGCGGCTTGTGCAGGGAAAGGTACGCCAGCACGCCGCCAATCATCAACTCCCAAAAACGGGACAGGGGAGAGTAAAAAGCCACCGCGGCATCAGTGCCCAGCGTGCTGATGTCAAAAGAGAAAGAGCTCGCCGCAACCACCAGCGTCATCAGCAGAAAATTCCAGCGCCGCTTCCACACCAGCCCCAGCAGCAGGGGCCACAAAATATAAAACTGCTCTTCAACGGCCAGTGACCATAAGTGATGGAAGGGATCCATCTCTCCTGAAGCATCGAAGTAACCGGACTCTCTCAGTAGCGCAAAGTTGGACAGGAAGGCCGCGCCAGAAAACAAATGCTTGCCAGCCAGCTTGAAGTATTCGGAGGGAAACATGACCCAGCCCAGAACGAAGCTGGTCAGCAGGGTCACAATCAGCGCCGGAAAAATACGCTTGATCCGGCGTGCATAAAATTCGGCGTAACTGAAATGCCCCTCTTCCAGATTCTCGAAAATGATGGTGCTGATCAAAAAACCCGAGATCACGAAAAAGATGTCCACCCCGACGAAACCGCCCTGAACCCAGTCCGGAAACGCGTGAAACCCAACCACCGACAGAATGGCTACCGCTCGCAGCCCGTCAATGTCGGTGCGATACTTGGGGTGACTCAAATGAAATGGCGCACTGGCGCGCATCACGACTCACTGCTGCGCTGAAGGCCCTTGAGGTCGAAACCATCCGGAAGATATTTTTCCTCCAGATGCGCTGATGCCGAAGGAATGGGCACACCCAGGGTGCGCTTTCGAAACCCCACCAATGGTGCCAGATGAGCTCCCAACTGGCGCAGGAGCAACTTCGCCTTGAGCCGGCCTCCGTTAAACCCGGGCCGGGTTAAAAAGATCCAGTCGTAAAAATCCTGCAGCTTGGGACGCAGCTTCAGCTTTCCCAGCCATACCCAACGATCTTCCCGCAAGGTACGAACAAGACAGGCAAATGAATGGGTCGTGGAATTGGTGGTGCGCCACAGCACCCGACGACCCTTGAATATCCTGGTGGGTTCTGAAAGACGATCATCGTCGACGTAAGGGTTTCTGCCCTTGCCAAAAACGCCATATTTGTCTGGATGGTCATAGAGCGTGACGTAATCGAACACCGTCAGTCCTTCTTCCAGTATTTCGCCCGCTTGCGGAACGTGAAGATAGTCATCTTCGATGAAATAAACGATGTCATCATCATCCAGTTGCGCCAAGGCGCGATTCACGAGATGGTAAAAGGCGGGAGTCTGCCCCAGGCGCGTCACTTCCAGCCTGTAAAAATCCTTTCGTGACAACAGCGCCACCGTCTCCTCATCGCAATGATCGGCAATGCAGATCATGCGATATCCCGGAAACGAAGCCAGCAGGTTATCCAGGCAAGCCAGTTTCGAAAATCCGGCAATTCTGGGTTTTGCATTGATGCGGCTGGAAATCCTGTAAAGCAGATATTTGTTCATCTGCAACCTTTCTCTAAAGATGAAGCGATGCCTGGGCCTTTTCCCATTGGCGACGTTTGTGCAGGCTTTTGGGGGCCTCTCGGGCCAGCGCCTTCATGCGCAGGGCAATCCGTTCCAGCAGCTGAGCGGCAGGATAGCCCGACTCGATCAAATGCTGGTACAAGCGCAGCGTTTCGAGATTACCCTCCCGCTTGTGGGGCAAGGCAACCTCGGGATAGCGGCCGGTGAACAGGTCACGGTTGGCACGGATCAAATTCCTGGAACTCGCCGACTGCTTGAAGCTGCTGCCCCCCTGATGATAAACGAAGGCGTCTTCGCACATCATCAAGCGATACCCTGCATGGCGCATCTTGACGCTGAAATCGAAATCTTCGTAGTAGCCCAGCCCATAGGTGGTATCCAGCCCCCCCAGCTCATTCCAGACCGATCGGCGTATGGCCACACAGAAAAAATCCAGACGGTACACTGGCAGGAGGCGATTGATCGGGGTTTGATGAAACAGGGCAGCGGTCGCAAGCACACTTTCCGCCGTCCCCTCAAGATAGTAATCCTGTTCATTTCCTGCAGCGTTGGTCACGGGTCCGATGGCGGCAATGTCAGGCCCCGCAGAAGCCAGGGCTCGCGACAGGTTTTTCAGGGTGCCCGGCGGGAAAATCGTATCGTTGTTCACCAGCAGCAGCCACTCACCCTGTCCCTTCCGGGCGGCGTGGTTCATCCCTCCTGCAAACCCCAAATTGTCCGTCAGGCACTCGTATTCCAGTTGGGTGTGCCCTTTTGCATATTCCCTGATCTGTGCAGGGCTGCTGTCGGGAGAGCCGTTATCCAGCAATGTCACGCGGATTCTTGACGCATCGTGCTGCGGCCATAACGAGTCGAGGCAGCGCGCCGCCGTGGTCTCGAAATTCCGGTAATTGAGCACGATGAGATCGATACTGGGTAGCGTCCGGTCAGGCTGTACAGGCGGTGCAATTCTCGTCATGTTGGGGTGCCGCACCTTTTGACCCAGGATTCGATCCACCTGTGAGGGGTCCAGTTCCAGCAGACGCGCTTTTTCATCCATCACACCATAGGAAATCAGGACACGACCGTCCTGACTGGCCAATCCGGCACAAAATTCGATTCCAGAGGTTTCAAAATGGAAGGCCCGCGACTGCGCCTTGATGTTGAAATGGCGATCCAGCAACAGCATGTGGTGGGTGAAGAGTACTTTCTTTCTTTGGTAGTCCGGATCTCGAGTCACATATTTCTGCATCAGACGCGTTGCCAACGGTGCGCGGTTTCTTTGGTGCGTGATGGCCAGGTAATCCTCTCCCCACGGGATGACTTGCGAGGACCCGGATATCATGGCGCCAGAATTTTTGGGGACAGCAACCCCGCCATGCACCCGAATCAGCCCATCCGGCGTGTAACGATAAACTTCGAGGGGCTGCGTCGAGTAAACCAGATA
Organism: Ferrovaceae bacterium; assembly: GCA_027311025.1. Lineage (GTDB taxonomy): Bacteria > Pseudomonadota > Gammaproteobacteria > Burkholderiales > Ferrovaceae > JAJZRV01. The sequence goes on along the minus strand of DAICZS010000001.1, from coordinate 85,823 downwards.
CAGTTCGTTGTCCATCACCCAGGGCATCCAGTTTTTTTCCCGGGACAGTTGATGCGGCGAAGGAAGGACGATGGGGTTGCACAAGCGGTCACCCTCCACCTCCGCCAGGATCATGGCGTTGATGTACCCCCGACGGCTGCGTTGCAACCCGCTGAACAACGCCCACTGCCGACCTGACCACATAAAGAGCCTGCCATCTTCGAGCCCATTGCGCGCCTCGATGCAGCGCTCCCGAACCTCCTGATCCAGTAACCTGGTTGTGAATTGCGGTCGCAGATAGGCATCGTACTTCACGAGCCAGTTTTCGCTGCTGAGATAAGGCGCCTCTGGGCCGGAATAGGGGAGAGGGTCCAACGCCCGGACCAGAACGGACCAGCCGCTTCCCGTAGCCATCACGGAAGGGTTGCACACGGCAAATGGCGTGGGTACCTCAATGGAAGTGGGAATGACCCTGAACAGATCGACGAGTTTCATAACGGGAGCAGTATCCCAGCGCTCAGGACCATTGCATAGCCCTCGGCAAAATCCAGCAGATAGGAATTGAACAGGCAACCTGCGACAAAAACCACCCATTGTCCGCGCAGCAGGATTGCTATCGGGACGGGGCGCCCAAACGAAGCACGCAGCATGATGCCAAAGAACAGCAGGATGGCCGTCAATCCGGCGACTCCCAATTGAACGGTCCACATCAGGAATTCATTGTGAAGGTTGACCGTGGGGATCCGCGCCACTTCCGTCTGGCCCTTTGCCGCCAGGATTTCGGTTTCCGTCAACACGGATCCCGTTCCGTAACCGCTCCAGGGTCGTTGCGAAATCAGTTCGGCGCTCTTGCGGTAAAACGCCATCCGGATTCCCTGTGAGGTTGGAATGCCCGTTTCCTCGGACTGATGGATTTCCCTGGGGACCGAGCCCAGAAGGGTAGTCGGCGTGGCAGCCACCCAGAGGGTGGCGCCCAAGATGAGGGCCAACGCACCCAGGACGATGCTCCAGTAAACCCTGGCAGGCGGGCGGCAAAATCGCAGCGCCTCCCACACGGCCCATATGGCCAGCACGGGCAAAATCGCCTTTCCCGTTCGGCCGACCATGACCCAGGAAATATCCAGCGCCGTCAGCAACGCCATTCCCAGGAGCAGCGCCTGCATCAGCCTGGAGCGCGTAGCGAAAGCCAGGCCTATACAGAGCGCAATCAGGAGGGAAAACAGCGTTCCCTGGGGTATGTGCATTTTAAAAACCGCATCACCGGGAGGGCCTCCGTAAGCGGGATCGCTGATATGCGTCCAGCCCAGAAACTCGCTCCAGGAGGCCATGACGGTGATGGAGATCGAGAGCGCCAGCAGGCGCATGGCTGTCAGACGATGGCGATCTTCCTGGAAAAAGGGTAGCAATAAGGGCAAAAACAACAACTTGCGATACTTCATGAACACAGCCCAGGCTTCCTGGCGGGGGCCTGAGGTATACAGCATGCCCAGCAACAGCAAGCCCAGCATGGCCATCGTCACCAGCACCATGGGGTTGGTCAACAACTTGCGTGCCGCGCACCAAAACTCCCTGGACAGGAGTGCAGCCAGCAACAGCCCTCCCCCAAAAAGGTTGACGCCGGCCACGCTCACTGGAAGCATCAACAGCATGCCGTAGGCCATGAAGCGTGCGATCATTTCACAAGCTGCTCCGTACGGGCCAAAATGGCGTCAACCGCTTGTGCCGCGCCAATGGGCGGCAGCCGACTGCCTCGCAGCCGGTCATCGCGCCAGTCCTCGAAAACCCTGACAAACAGCTGCTGCACATCCTCCCGGTTGTCGACTTCGGCCGCATAGCCCCCATGATCCGCAATCAGGCGGGCCAATTGCGGATTGATGTGCACCAACCCCACTACCGGGCGCCCTGCCCACAAGTAATCGTAAAATTTTGACGGGATATATTCGGCACAATCCGCCGTGGTACCGTGCAGCAGCAGCAGGGCATCCACTTGATGCATGCGCTGCTGGATGCGCTCCCGGCCAGTAAGCCGTGTCACCGGGTCCCACTCCAGGCGCCCCTGGTTTACAAAATGCGCCTCCAGCCCCTGGGTCCGGATGGCCTGCTGTCCAGGCCCATCGATGGGACCACCGTAACAATGCACGAAGACGCGTTCGGCCATCTCGGGATGGGACTCGCGAAATGCGGCAAAAGCCTCCACCAGCGGACGCAGGCTGCGAACGGAAGACAGCGAGCCAAAATGCCCAAGTACCAGATGCGCTCCCTTGGCATACGAAGCCCTGGCCTGTGGTGGTTCGGCACCTGGGAGAATCACAAGGCCCCGGTCGCCCAGCATGGGATGACGCCGCCTGGCGCTGGCCAGCGCCTGGTCCGTAAACCACCACACCAGATTCGCGCGCTCACAAATCATGCCTTCCAGTTTTGCCCAGAACCTGAGGTTGCGCGTTGCAGGCACGGTGCCCGGAAACAACATCGGATCATGAATTTCTGCAATCCAGCAAATCCCCGTGAGACGCTTCAACCAATAGCCTGCCCAATGCGCCGAATAGGCACCCCCTGTCGAATACACCAGCGCCGGCCGGTACTTCAGGATGTACCAGCAGCCTCTCGCGACCGCTGCGGGCGTCCAGGACCACTGGCTTTGCAAACCAATGAGGCCTCGTTCCAGCAATATAAAGGGAAGCAGCAGCAGGGAAATGGAACCGGTCACCAATCGATAGCGCCAGTCCCGCCCCCACCGCAAGGCGATCATATGGCGTAAATCAAAGCGTAAACCGGACGGCCCCCAGGGCAACAACTGAACATGCCTGAATCGCCTGTCGCGACTGCCGGTCACGGCGCTCAATACAATGGGCTCGATTCCGGCTGCCATGAGATGGGGAATCTTGTCCGTGATGGTCAGGCTCGCTGCCCGGCCATCCATGTTGAAGCCGTGGGACAAAATCAGCCAGCGCTGTGGGTGAGTGTCACGACTCACTCTTCTCCTCGCTGCGAAGCCAGCCTGACGCCCAGTTGTTTGAGCTTGCGATACAGATGCGTGCGCTCAAGGCCCACACGTTCGGCAACCCTGGACATGTTTCCCGACTCCAGGCGGATGTGATACTCGAAATAGGCTTTCTCAAACTGGTCGCGAGCCTCTCGCAGGGGCAGGTCAAAGCCGGCCAGCTTGGCGGCCATGGGCGTGGTCCTGTCGAACTGATTGGCGACTTTCGCGACATCGTCGGCAAGAATTTCCGAAGCTGTCGTGGTGAGCGCCAGGGTTCTCACGGCATTGGTCAGTGCAGGCAAATTACCGGGCCAGGACATCTGCCGCAGCATGTTCAGGGCGCCGGTGCTCAGGGTCTTGACAGGAACTTCCCCTGCTTCTGTCATCCGGCTTAACAATGCCGTGGCAATTTCAGGAATGTCTTCCGCATGGTCACGCAGGGGCGGAACCGTGATGATCAGGGCAGAGAGCCGGGTAACCAGTTCCGGATCCATCATGTTTTCCTGAATCAGCGTCGCTGCGGGGTAACTGCTGGCACATACCAGACGAACATGGTGCTTTTCGAGTTTGCCCAACAACTGTGACAGCCCCTTTTGCTGCGCCCTGGAAAGATCGCTGATTTCAGCAATGAAGATCAGGCCACCCTGACATGCGGTCAGGGGTTCGAATGGATTCTCGGCCATCCACTGGTTATCTGCCGGAGCAAACCAGGGCGTATTGGGTCGGTGCAGATGGCGTGCTGCAAGCTCAACCCCACAACCGGGCTCACCCACCAGCAAAACCGGCGCATTATGATTGGCGATTTGATCCAGACGGCGCCGCAGGTCGCTGATCAACTGTCCCTTGCCCAACTGAATGCTCGAGAGCTCAGGACGGAATTCGGCTTCTCCCTTGCGCAAGGCGCGTTCAACCGTTGCCAGCAGCTTGGGAAGCGCGATGGGTTTTTCCAGAAAGTCGAACGCGCCAATACGGGTTGCCTCAACAGCCGTATCTACAGAAGCGTGGCCGGACATCATGATGACGGGCATGTTGAGCTGTCCTGCAGAACCCCATTCCCTGAGCAGGGTGATGCCATCCATCTGGGGCATCCAGATATCCAGCAGGACCAGATCAGGGCGCTCTTCCTGGCGCAACAACCTGGCCTCCATCGCATTGGCGGCCAGCCTGACCCGATAGCCCTCGTCACTCAGGATTTCGGACAACAGTTCGCGAATGCCGACCTCGTCATCGACTACGAGGATGTGATTTGCCATTAAGTATTCTCCGGTAACGGGAGCAGGATGCTGATGATGGCGCCCCCCTGCTCCAGGTTGGACACCTGGATTTTGCCATGGTGCTCTTCAACAATCTTCTTGACGATGGGCAAACCCAGTCCCGTTCCCTTGCTCTTGGTGGTGACATAGGGTTCAAAAATTCTACCCAGCAACGCTTCAGAAAATCCGTGACCATTGTCAAAAATGGACAGTTTGATCCAGCTCCCCTGCACTTCGGTCGCTACGGTCACGCGAGGATCAGCCTGACCCTGCAACGCGTCCAGGGCGTTCTGTATGAGGTTGTGGATCACCTGGCGCAGGCGAGTGGCGTCGCCATCAACCAGCGGCAGTGCTGCTGCCAGCTTGAGTTCGATTTTCTCTCCCATCGATTCGTATAAAACCAGCACTTCCTGGATCAACTTGTTCAGATCGAGGCTGCGCGTAGCCAGTTTGGAAGAACGCGCGTATTCACTGAAATCGTTGACCATGTTTTTCAGTGCATCCACCTGATTGATGATGGTTGCAGTGGAGCGCTCCAGAATGTCCGACTCTGCAAGGGGGAGTTTTTCCCTGAGCTTCAGTCGCATGCGTTCGGCCGCAAGCTGGATCGGCGTCAAGGGGTTCTTGATTTCATGGGCCAGCCGTCGCGCTACTTCGCCCCAGGCCGCATCGCGCTGCGCCTGAACCATTTGGGTAATGTCATCGAACACCAGGACGTAATCTCCACCGCGTTCGCCCGGAAGTCGCGTTCCGCGAAAATGAAACTTGCGCTTGTCCGTGCCATCCATCCAGTCCGCGTTTCCCTCCCAGGCCACATCCTGTGCGGCATGAAACTGTTCCGCCAAATACTGGGCGATGGGCTGCAGCTCTGGAACCGACACGCCCCAGTTTTCCAGCGATACGCCGCGTGCCCGATCAACGCCCAATAGCTGGTTGGCACTGAGATTGGCGCTTTTGAGCTGAAACTGGGCATCAAAAACGATCACCCCCGTGGACAGATTGGACAGAATGCTTTCCTGATAGGCCTTGGCTGCAGTCAGCCGCTCCTGGTCGCGTAGGCGGTCGGCCGCGGCCTCATGCAATTGCTGCGTCATGGTATTGAAGGAACGGGTCAGCGTGCCGAGCTCGTCGTCACTGATCACCGGCGTCATCTTGGTATAGTCCCCCGCGCCAATGGCCTTGGTGCTTTCAGCCAGCGCCCCCAGGGGGGCACCTAACCGCTCCGAAATCACAAATGCCAGGGCAATGGCCGTCAGCAACGTCAACAACAGGGCCAGCGTCAAGTTTAGCCCGTAGATGCGTTTCAATCCCGTGCGTGCCAGCAAGAGCTCCTGATACCCACGGTAAGCCGCCTCGACGCTGTCCGCATCGGCAGCAAGCTCCCTCGACACAGGCTGCATCAATTGCAGGGCACGCAAGTCTTCGGAATAGGTCAAACGATTGACCGGAACGACCACGCGCAAATAAAGCCCTTTCCCGGGAATGGTTTCGACCATCTTGTACGCGCGTTGTGAACGAATCTGGTGACTGATGGAGGCATTGATGGGCAGGGCATCCGGCATGGATGCATCGTTGAGCCCGCTGGAAAATGCCAGAACCGTTCCTGACTTGGAAAACAGGGTGGCCTCCTGTACGCCAAACTGTTCACGCAGGTGGTAGAGCAGCGTCGTCTCTTCCAGAGCTGAAGCGTCCGCCAGCGCCGCCGACATGGCTTCGCCCTTATGGGCCAGGTCATTGAGCAGGCTGTCAAAAGTGGTTCGCCCCAGATCCAGCCCGGCGGTCAGCGCATTGTCCACGTTGACGTCAAACCAGGACTCAATGCTGTTGGACAGAAACCTGACGGACACGCCATAGACCAGGGTTCCGGGCAGCACGGCCATGAGGGCAAAAACCACCACCAGCTTGAGTGTTAGCTTGGAACCAAAAACCCGGTCGCGCAATTTTCCGTAGAGGGTCCATAACTGGTAAGAAATCAAACCCAGCAGCGCCAGGGCCACGCCAGCCCCGAGGCCCAGTAAACGCGGATAATGTTGCGAAAACAGGGACGTGTTTGCGGTTGCCGCGGAGAGCAGATAGAGCAAGGCCCCCCCCGCCAGCACCACCAGGGCAATGACCCATTTCATGCGATGGAACGAGAATACGGAAGCCCATTTCATGGGGAAACCGTCCAGCTCAAGGGTTTTGATGCCAGGTTCCAGTCATTGGATGACAAGGCATCCACCTGAAAAGGCTTGGGCAACTGCGAAACGTCCAATCGCATTTGCGTGCGCGCTTCGTAGTGCCCCCCTTTGTTCATGCTCCCCAAATCGGCAATGCGAACGCCATTCAATCGCGACAGGGCTTGTAATGCATCCCTGAGGGTATTGAAGCTCAGATAGAGGGATCCGATGGAAAAGCGGTAAACCCGCATCAGGGGATTGAAGCTCAGTCGCCGCTCCTGGCGTAGGTTGACGATATCCTTGTTGAACCAGTACCAGCGAGGCTCGATAATTTCCATGGAAACGGTAAACGTCAGGGAAACGCCGCGGTTGAGTGCCTCTTCCAGAGCTGGAGTGAGTTCCAGATCAAAATCCGCATTCAGGAAATAGCCATCCTCCGTGGCAACCACTTCGGCATGACGAACGGAAATGCCCTCGGCGCGTACCGTGGCCATGCCAAGGAACAGGACGCCTAGCAGCACCAGCAGGCTAAGCTTTTTGAAATATGGCATAGAAAAACCCATCATGTGCCTGATCAGGGTAAATCTGTCCTTCATGAAATAAAGGGTCATCAATCCACTGGGGTCGTGCTTCAGGATGTTTTGCCAGGAAGGTTTCCACCTGCCCCTGATTTTCCTCCCGAAAAATGGAACAGGTGGCATAAACCAGTTTTCCACCGCGACGCACCACCTGCCACAAGGTTTCCAGCAAACGCTCCTGGGTTGCCACCAGCGCCGGAATGTCCTCGGCCCGACGCAGCCATTTGATGTCAGGGTGCCTTCTGACCACGCCCGAACCGCTGCAAGGCGCGTCCAGCAACACGCGATCAAAAGGGCGCCCATCCCACCAGGACTTGAGGTCGCCGGCATCGGCAGCAAGGCATTGCGCTTCAAGGTTCAGGCGGCGCAAATTGGCCTCCACTTTCTTGATTCGTCCGGCATCCTTGTCCAGGGCCAGCAATTCCAGGGCGTTGCCGCGTTCCAGAATATGGCCGGTCTTGCCCCCCGGCGCCGCACAGGCATCCAGAACCCGTTGCCGGGGATGCAGCGCCAGCAGCTCCGCAGCGTATTGCGCCGAAGCATCCTGCACTGAAACATCGCCCTGGTCAAAGCCCGGCAGCTGCTTGACGTTGACCGGCTCAGCAAGGATCAACCCCTCGAGCCCCACTGGCACGGACTCGATGCCGGCAAGCTTGAGACGCGCCTGATACTGGTCGCGACTGCTGTTGCGGCGATTGACCCGCAATGTCATGGGTGGGTGCGCCTGCGCTTCGCCAAGCAGCGCCTCCCAGCGCTCGGGATATTGTGCGCTGACCTTGTCGATCCACCATGCGGGATGGCTAAACCGTCCTTCTGGCGTTTCGTGCGCCACATTTAAAAATTCGTCGCGCTGACGCAGCAGGTTACGCAGGACCCCATTCACAAAACCCTTGGCACTGGTTGCTCCCAACAGGCCTGCAACCTCCACGGCGTGGCTTACAACCGCGTGGTGTGCCACACGCGTATGAAGCAACTGGTAGGTGGCCACCATCAACAAGGCATCCAGCGGCGGTTCCGGCTTCTTTTTGGCAAAGAGCTGTTGCAGCACCCGCTCGATTTCCGTGCGATGCCGCAAAACACCATACCCCACGTCCTGCAATGACGCGCGTTGGTGGTCGGTCAACTGGCCTTTTGCCTGGCCGCGCGCATCGGTCAGGGCGTGATCCAGGTTTTTCCCACCCAATACCTGGGTCAGGGCCAATGTGGCCAATCGCTGAATTTCGAGCATCAAACCCCCATTTGCTCGCCCAGCATCACTGGAAAGCCTTTGATAAATTCACCTGCAGTCATGGGTTTTCCCCCCGCGCGTTGCAACATGTGCAACGCCAGCCGCCCCTCGCCGCACGCCACGTCAACGCCGTCATCATTCGCAACCAGCACCGTTCCCGGTGCGGCACCTGGCAGTTCCGGCACTGCCCGGGCCTGCCAAACCTTGATCAATTCGCCATGCAGAAACGTTCTGGATACCGGCGACGGGTTGAACGCACGCACGTCCCGCGCCAGCTGTTCAGCAGTTTTTGTCCAATCCAGCAATGCTTCTGCCTTCGTGATTTTATGTGCGTAGGTCACCCCTGTAGCCGGCTGGGGCACCGGTTTCAACTGGCCTGACCGTATGCCCTCAAGCGCCTCGATGATGGTTCGCGCGCCCAGATCGGCCAATCGGTCGTGAAGGGTGTGACACGTGTCCAGGGCCAGGATGGGACAGGGCCGTTCCAGCAAAACGGGGCCAGTGTCCAGCCCCGGGTCCATCTGCATGATGCTGATGCCGGTTACCGCGTCACCCGCCTGGAGTGCGCGTTGAATGGGTGCTGCACCGCGCCAGCGCGGCAACAGGGAGGCGTGAATGTTGATGGCGCCACGAGGGGTTGCGCGCAAAATCTCTCCGGGCAGCAACTGGCCATACGCCGAGACCACCATGACTTCCGCGGCAAAACCCTGGATCAGTGCCAGCGCTTCAGCAGATTTCAGGGTTTCTGGCTGGTACACAGGCACATGGGCCGCCAAAGCCACGCGCTTGACCGGACTGGGAAGGACCTTGAACCCCCGACCGCCTGGGCGGTCGGGCTGGGTGAGGACCGCAACCACGTCGTGACCTGCAGCAATCAACGCCTCCAGACTGCGCGCAGCAAACTCCGGGGTTCCTGCAAAGACCATGCGCATTACAAGGTTTCCCGGGCTCGTTTTCGTAACTTGGTTTTAATCCGGTTTTGTTTGAGTTGGGACAGGTACTCTACAAAAACCTTGCCATCCAGATGGTCCATTTCGTGCTGGATGCAGGTGGCCAGCAAGCCTTCGGCCTCCAGCGTGAAGGGCTTTCCTTCACGATCAAGCGCTTCCACGACGATGCGTTCCGCCCGCGTGACCCTGTCATAGATTCCGGGAACCGAGAGGCAGCCTTCCTCGCGCTCCTGGATGCCGTCCTTTGAAACCAGTTTCGGATTGATGAAGACCTGCAGGTGCTGCTGATCTTGAGATACATCCAGAACAATCAAACGCTTATGCACATCCACCTGGGTTGCGGCAAGGCCGATGCCCACTGCGGCACGCATGGTTTCGGCCATGTCGTCCACCAGCTTTCGGATTTGTGCGTCCACCTCGGTCACTTCCGTTGCGCGGGTGTGCAAACGAGGGTCTGGATAATGAAGTATGGGGAGAAGCGCCATAATTAAAGTCTGTTTCCGACAGTGTTCCTGCCTCAAGGATACTATTATAGCGGTCCTGACCGGAGAGCCCCATTGAAAGCTGTCACCCCCCCAGGCCCAGACCCCTTGCTTCGCTGGTTTACTTCCGGACAAGCTGCCGAGACCAGGGACTGGCTGGCGCATCCAGAAAACCATTTCGTGCTTCACGACGAGCAGGCCTACCCCGCGTTACTGAAGGAGCTCTCGGATCGTCCGGATTACCTGTTCGTGAAGGGAAACCCTGCCTTGCTGTCCCGCCCCATGCTGGCCATCGTCGGCAGTCGCAATGCCACCCGACAGGGCTGCCTCGACGCCGAAGCCTTTGCCGAAGCGCTTTCCCATGCCGGGATCACCATTGTCAGCGGGCTTGCCGAGGGAATCGATGCCGCCGCACATCGCGGAGCGTTAAGAGGGAAGGGCAGCACGATCGCCGTGATCGGGACCGGAGCCGACCGCGTCTATCCCGCCCGCAACAAAAACCTCGCGCAGGATATTGCAGCCCAGGGCGCCATCATCAGCGAGTTTGCATTGGGCACGCCAGCCCAAAAATGGCAATTTCCCAAGCGCAACCGGATCATTGCCGGAATCTCCATGGGTTGCCTGGTCGTCGAGGCCAGCCTCACCAGTGGTTCCATCATCACCGCCCGTCTTGGGCTGGAGGAAGGGCGTGAAATCTTTGCCATTCCGGGGTCGATTCACTCCCCCTTCTCAAAGGGTTGCCATCGCCTGATCAGGGATGGCGCCAAACTGGTGGAAACGGCCCGGGACATCCTGGAGGAGCTGCGCTACCAGACACCTGACCTTGCGCCGGACACGCCAGAGCCACCCGCCGTGATTGCCGAACTTCCTGAAAATTCGCAATCCGTACTCCATGAATTGATTCAGGGTCCCCTGTCCCTGGACCAAATTTGTCACCGTACCGGCTTGACGACCGGACAGGTATCCCTCATGCTGACCTCGCTTGAGCTCTTCGGCCAGATTGCAGTATTGCCGGGCGGCCGTTATCAGCGACTGGATTTCGGGCGGCGTTGACCGCACTCCGCCTGAAGTGATTCATCATTCTAAGGGGCGGTACTCATGGTCGACATTCTTATTTTCGTTTACGAAAATTTTTTTGCCAGCGGTATTTATCCCACGCACACCGTGCTGCAAAACCGGCTGTTTGCGGCAGGTTTTGAAGAAACCGAGGTTGAAGAGGCGCTGGCCTGGCTGGACGACATCGATCAAATCGGTCAACCCGACCATGGTGGCGCACTCACCCATTCGGTATCACAACGCTGCCTCGACCCGTCGGAATACGAACGCATTGGCTCACAGGGCTGGGGCTTCCTGGCCTTTCTTGAGAATAACCAGATTCTGGCGCCGCGCCAGCGGGAATGGATTCTTGCCGGAGTCATGGCGCTGGATGAGCCCGAAGTCGACCTGGAGCGCCTGAAGCTGATCGTCTTGATGGTGCTTTGGCGTCAGGGGCACCCGATGGATGCGCTGCTGGTTGAAGAACTGATTCACTACCAAGACTGGATGTTGCAATAACCGCTCACCTTCTCGTGTCCAAAAACCTGCTCATCGTCGAATCGCCTTCCAAGGCGAAGACTCTAAAAAAGTATCTCGGCCCGGGATTTGAAATCCTGGCTTCCTACGGCCATGTGCGCGATTTGGTACCCAAATCAGGCGCGGTGGACCCTGACGATCATTTCGCCATGAAATATCAGTTGGTGGAGCGCAACGAAAAGCACGTTGATGCCATCACCCGCGCCGTCAAGGCCGCTGATCACATCTATCTGGCAACCGATCCGGACCGCGAAGGCGAAGCCATTGCCTGGCACCTGGCCGAGATTTTAAAGTCCAAAAAGCTGCTGAAGAACAAGTCGTTGCAGCGCGTCACGTTTTACGAAATCACACAGAACGCCGTTCAGGAGGCCGTAGCCCATCCGCGCGAAATTTCCATGCCGCTCGTCAATGCCCAGCAGGCGCGACGCGCACTGGATTATCTGGTGGGCTTCAACCTCTCGCCCCTGTTGTGGAAGAAAATTCGCCGCGGACTATCGGCTGGACGCGTACAAAGCCCGGCCTTGCGTCTCATCGTGGAACGCGAAAACCAGATCGCCGCCTTTAAAAGCGAAGAGTACTGGTCACTTCACCTGGATAGCCATAAGGACGGACAACCCTTTACAGCACGCCTGATCCAGTTTGAAGGCACGAAAGTTCAGCAGATGAGCGTGGGTACAGAAGAACGGCAGACGGAAATTCTCACTGCGCTCAAGGGCAAACCTGCCAAAGTCGTCCAGGTGGAGAAGAAGCGCAAGCAGCGGCACCCTGCCGCGCCGTTTACGACATCCACCTTGCAGCAGGAGGCTGTGCGCAAACTGGGGTTTACCACTGATCGCACCATGAAGGTGGCGCAACAGCTTTATGAGGGGATCGATATCGGCGGCGGCGCCGTAGGCCTGATCTCCTACATGCGTACGGATTCGGTCAGCCTGTCGCAAGAGGCCCTGCAGGATATCCGTTCACATATCCAGAGTAATTTTGATCGCGAGTATTTGCCATCAAAGCCCGTACTCTATGCCAACAAGTCCAAAAACGCCCAGGAAGCGCATGAGGCCATCCGCCCCACTTCCATCGCGCGGACCCCGGCCAATTTGCGGGGACACCTCAACCCCGATCAGTTTCGACTTTACGAAATGATCTGGAAACGCACTGTGGCAAGCCAGATGAACCAGGCACAGTTTGACACGGTCAAGGTGGATATCAGCGTGGGTGGTGCGCAAAACCTGTTTCGTGCCAATGGGCAAACCCTGGTTTTCCCCGGGTTCATCGCGGTCTACCGGGAAGATGAGGATGACGTGTCCGAAAAGGGTCCTTCGGCAGAATCGGATGACGAGGCCCGGCTGCCCCAGCTGGAGGAAGGAGAAGGGTTACCCGTTGACCAGTTATGGGGTGAACAGCACTTTACCCAGCCCCCACCCCGCTACTCGGAGGCCAGCCTCGTCAAGGCCCTTGAGGAATACGGCATCGGGCGGCCTTCCACGTACGCCAGCATCATCAGTACGCTGGTTCACCGCGAATATGTTCTGCTGGATAAAAAGCGCTTTACGCCCACCGATGTGGGTGTTGTGGTCAATAAATTCCTGACGGAACATTTTTCACGCTATGTGGATTACGACTTCACCGCGCGTCTGGAAGACCAGCTGGACCTGATTTCTGAAGGCAAGCTGGAGTGGATTCCGGTTCTGGCCCAGTTCTGGGAAGGGTTTTCCAGCCAGGTGGAAGAGAAGGCTTCCGTTTCGCGTGCAGATGTCACCCAGGAATCCCTGGATGAAGCCTGTCCGAAGTGCGGCAAACCCCTGTCCATTCGCCTGGGGAGACGCGGCAAGTTTGTGGGGTGCAGCGGTTTTCCCGAATGCGATTTCACCCGAAACCTGGATGGCGCCACCGGCTTGGCAGAGCCCGTCGTTGTGGGGACAGACCCGGAAAGCAGCCAATCCATCCTGCTGCTCAATGGTCCCTACGGACCGTACCTGCAACTGGGAGACACGGCTCCCGAAGGCAAAAAGCCCAAACGCATCTCGCTGCCCAAAAACCTGTTGCCCACCCAGGTCACCCTGGATATCGCCTTGCGGCTGCTGTCACTGCCGCGCGAGCTTGGAATCCACCCGGATACCGGCAAAAAAGTCACCGTCAACATTGGACGCTTTGGCCCCTACATTCAACATGACGGGGCCTTTCGTTCCATTCCGAAATCCGACAACGTATTCGATATCGCACTGGAGCGCGCCTTGCAGATCTGGGCTGAACCCAAGAGTGCGGGACGCGGCTCGTTGCGGCAACTGGGGCCCCACCCAGAGGACCAGCAACCCGTGGGAGTTTACAGTGGACGATACGGACCTTACGTCAAACACGGCAAGGTCAATGCCACGATACCCAGCGGCGTTGAGGTGGAAACATTGACGCTGGATGAGGCCCTGGCCCTGCTGGCAGAGAAGGCCGCCAAGAGCGGCAAGCCCGCGCCCAAGAAGAAGGCCGCACCCAAAAAGAACGCTGCCCCCAAGAAAGCGGCTGCGAAAAAACCCGCGGCAAAGAAAGCGCCCGCCAGGAAAGCCGCAACAACAACCGTGAAGAAGACTGCTGCCAAAAAACCGGCAGCCAAAAAGAAGACAACCCCTGCCGCAGGGGCCTGAGTGCTCAGCGCCAGATCAGCTTGATTTTTCCTCGCAGCAAATCCCAGTAATACCGGGCGGACTTGACGGGCTCAGGGAGACTGGCTTGCCGTGCACGCTGGCCGCGCCGCAGGAAATGTCTGTCAAAGGTGGACTGCGTCATGCCCCACTTGTGCAGAAACTGCTTCCGTCCATCGTTACGCACCACCTTGCCGGTGGAACGGGACATGAAGTGGTAAACCCGCGAGGCGCCCACGCCCAGAAAGATCCGGCAGCCCGCATGCCACATTTTCATGGAAAAATCATTGTCGCTACTGATGCCCGGTGAAAACTCGGGGCTGTAGCCCCCCACCTTGGCCCACCAATCGCGGTGCACGATGGAGGGCGGCCATGTGGCGCCATACCAGTCGTCCTTGTGAAGGCCTGGCAGGTCGCGCAGCAAGGCCTCTTCCCTGAAATTCTCGGGGCCGTTGCCGTAATCCCGAACGATGACGCAAGGATTGCCCGTTTCGCGCGGCTCGATCATGGTTCCTGAAACCATGAAGGCATCGGTGCCGAGCGCGGTTATCCGCGCCATCAATGCAGTATCCCAACCCGGACAGCACACCATGTCGTCGTTGAGGTATACCAGATAAGGCTGCGTGGAAAGCGCCGCAGCCTGATTCATGGCAAGGCAGATTCCAATGTTCTCTGGTGAATGCGTGTGCAGGATGTCCTGGGAACGCACCCACTCCAGCGTACCGTCACTGCCATCGTTGACATGCAGGACGATCTCAAAGGGCAGGGTGGTGCAACGCTGGATGCTGGCAATACAACACTTCAACAACCCGAGGTTGTTCCAGGTAGGAATGATGATGGAAAGCATGGCCGGTGCGGCTTGCCTCAGATCAGTCGGCCGCGTTACACGTCAAGGTTGGTCACACCCAGCGCATTTTTCTCGATGAACTGTCGACGGGGTTCCACCTCGTCTCCCATCAGGGTGGTAAACACCTCATCCGAGCGAATGGCATCCTCGATCTGTACCCGCAGTAACCGGCGTGTGTTTGGATCCATGGTCGTTTCCCACAACTGATCCGGGTTCATCTCGCCCAGACCTTTGTAGCGCTGGATACCCATGGTTTTTCGGACTTCTCCCAGCAGCCAGGCCAGCGCTTCCTGAAAGGTGGTGACGGCCACTTTCCGCTCGCCCCGGGCGATGACCGAATCCTTACCGATCAAACCGTGCAGCACGCGCGCCGTTTTTTTGATCTGCTCATAGTCTCCCGTACCAAGGAAATCACGATCCAGCGTACTGGTGTGGATGTTGCCGTGGGTGGTACGCACAATGACGAGCTTGAACCCGCCATGACGCTCATCGGGTTGGGCTGTGACCTGTATTCCTGCTGACGCCAGTTGCTGTTGCAACTGGTCTGCCGTTTGTTGGGCCGTCTCCAGGCTGTCCATGTTTTCGATGGGGTTTTGCAGCAAGGCATTCAACACCACGGGCTCGATGACACGACCAATGCGATCAATCACCGCTTCGGCCAGCAGGTATTCGCGCGCGACACTTTCAAGGGCAGGGCCACTGACCACCGTTTCACCGCTCCTGAGTTCCGCGCCGTTGAGTGCCTGGGTCAGCAGGTATTGATTCAGTTCAAAGTCATCCTTGACGTATTGTTCGCTCTTGCCGTGCTTGACCTTGTAGAGCGGCGGTTGGGCAATGTAGATGTGGCCGCGCTCCACCAGTTCGGGCATCTGGCGATAGAAAAATGTCAGCAACAGCGTGCGGATGTGCGAGCCGTCCACGTCCGCATCCGTCATGATGATGATGCGGTGGTAGCGCAACTTTTCTGGCGAATACTCGTCCTTGCCGATGCCCGTTCCCAGCGCGGTGATCAAGGTGACGATTTCCTGGGAAGAAACCAGCTTGTCAAAACGTGCGCGCTCCACATTCAGGATTTTTCCCTTCAGCGGCAGGATGGCCTGGAATTTCCTGTCGCGCCCCTGTTTTGCCGAGCCCCCTGCAGAATCCCCTTCCACCAGGTAGAGCTCGCACAACGCGGGATCTTTTTCCTGACAATCAGCAAGCTTGCCCGGAAGCCCCAGACCGTCCAGGGCGCCCTTGCGGCGGGTCATTTCGCGCGCCTTTCTGGCGGCTTCACGGGCACGCGCGGCATCAATGATTTTTCCGACGATGATTTTGGCTTCGTTGGGTTTTTCCAGAAGGAATTCACTCAACTTCTCTGCCACCACTTCATCCACTACCGGGCGTACTTCTGAAGAAACCAGCTTTTCCTTGGTTTGCGATGAAAACTTGGGATCAGGCACCTTGACCGAGAGGACGCACATCAGTCCTTCACGCATATCATCACCCGTGGTTTCCACCTTGGCCTTCTTCGCCAGCTCGTTTTGCTCGATGTACTGGTTGAGTGTGCGCGTCATGGCCGCGCGCAGCGCCGTCAGGTGCGAACCCCCATCGCGCTGTGGAATGTTGTTGGTGAAACACAGGACGGACTCCTGGTAGGAGTCGTTCCATTGCATGGCAACCTCTACGCCAATACCGTCCTTTTCACCGGTAGCATGGAATATGGTGGGATGCAGAACGGATTTGTTGCGATTGAGATAATCTACGAAACCGCGCACGCCACCGGCAAAGGAAAAGTTTTCTTCGGTGCCATTGCGTTGATCGGTCAGGACGATTTTGACGCCGTTATTCAGAAACGACAGTTCACGCAAGCGTTTGGCCAGGATATCGTAGTGGAACTCGATGGTTCCAAACGTCTCCGTGCTGGGCATGAAATGAACTTCCGTGCCGCGCTTGTCGGTTTCTCCCGTTATTGCCAGGGGGGCCACGGCATCGCCATGACGAAACTCCATCTGATTGATCTTGCCATCACGGTGAATGGTCAGCCTCAGCCAGGAAGACAGCGCATTGACCACTGAAACCCCCACCCCATGCAGGCCCCCGGAAATCTTGTAACTGTTGCCGTCAAACTTGCCGCCCGCATGCAACACCGTCATGATGACTTCGGCTGCAGAACGCCCTTCCTCGGGGTGGATGTCCGTAGGAATGCCGCGACCGTTATCCGTCACCGTAATGGAATTATCAAGGTGGATGACGACGTTGATTTCGTTGCAATAGCCGGCAAGGGCTTCGTCAATGGCGTTGTCCACGACCTCAAACACCATGTGGTGCAACCCTGTCCCGTCGCTGGTGTCGCCAATGTACATCCCGGGACGCTTTCTAACCGCTTCGAGCCCTTTGAGAACCTTGATGTTTTCGGAGGTGTAGCTTTCTGGTGTCGTGCTGGTTTGTTCCACGCTGTTTGTTTCCTGAAGGGTGCTGCTCACGGGTTTTGAAAATAGGGTCAGATGCGCATTGGCATGACGACGTATTTGAAGCGGTCCTCAGCCCCAGGGACCGTGATGAGGACGCTGCTGTTGGCATCACCAAACGAACAAACCACCGTTTCGGAAGTCAGGTGGTTCATCACATCCATGAGATAGGTGATGTTGAACCCGATATCGATGGCCTCCTGGTTGTACTCAACATCCAGGTCTTCCTGGGCTTCTTCCTGTTCGTTGTTGGTACAAACCACGGCAAGGTTGTTTTTCGATAGCAGCAATCGCACTCCGTGAATCTTGTCATTGGACAGAATGGCTGCGCGTTGCAGTGCCTGCAGCAGGTCCATGCGATTGAGCGTCAGGTGTTTGTTGTAGGTGGTGGGAATGACCCGGGTGTAATCCGGAAATTTTCCGTCAATGACCTTGGACAGCAGTTCGATCGAACCAAAAACGAACTCTGCCTGGTTTGCCCGCAGCGTCACCGTCACGGGCTCATCCGTAGGCGCCAGCAACTTGATGAGTTCCGATACGGATTTTCTGGGCAGGATGACTTCGGCCTTGTCGTATTCATCCGTCAGCGTTTCGGTGGTGTAGCTCAAACGGTGTCCATCCGTGGCCACCAGCGTCAACTGGCTGCCGCTGACGCTCAACAGGGTGCCATTCAGGTAATAACGCACATCCTGTTGTGCCATGGCGTATTGCACGCGTTCCAACAGGGCTTTCAGATTTTTCTGTGCCAGTTTCAGTACAACGCCCTGATCGCTGCTGGCAGCCACCGTTGGAAAGTCCTGCCCCGCCAGTGTCTGCAGACTGAAGCGGCTTTTCCCGGCCTTTACGGTCAGGCGGTTTTCCTTCGATTCCAGCGCAACCGACGATTCGCCCGGCAGGCTTCTGAGGATGTCGTAAAGCTTGCGGGCTGACAGCGTGACCGACTGCGCCTCGCGGCTTTCCTCAACCCTGGTTTTGGTGCGAATCTGCACTTCCAGATCGGTTGCGGTCAACGCAAGTTCGTTTCCTGATGACTGAATCAACACATTGGACAAAATGGGGAGCGTGTGTCGACGTTCAACGATACCAATCACGGACTGCAGTGGTTCCAGTAATTTTTCACGTTGGGTCTTAATGATGATCATGAAATAAACCTGATAGTTAATAGATTGGAGCGGGGCTCTTGCGGTGGAACAACCGGAAAATCCCTAGCGAAACATTATATTGCGTATCGGCCATCGCTTGGGGTAACCGCGGTATATTATTTGAACGAATTGTGGATAAGTTTTCATTTTTTTGAATGGCCTGATTTATCCACAAACCGTCCCCAAAGTATCCCAAGGTTATCATCAGACTTATCAACCGTTGAGAATCTGCTGAAGCGCCAGAAAATCACGCTGAATGGTGTTGTCGTTTTCGCAAAGTTCCTGCATCTTTCTGCAGGCGTGCAGCACCGTCGTGTGATCCCGTCCCCCAAAGGCTTCACCGATGTCCGGAAGGCTGAGGTTGGTGATGTCCTTGGCCAGGGCCATGGCCATTTGACGTGGTCTTGCCAGGGCGCGGGTGCGCTTCTTGGAGAACATGTCGCCCACTTTGATCTTGTAATAGTCGGCGACGGTCTTCTGGATGTTTTCAATGGAAATCTGCCGGTGTTGCAGCGCCAGCAAGTCCTTGAGCGATTCCCTTGCCGATTGCAGGGTAATGGCGTCTCCCGTGAAGCGCGCGTAGGCCTGGACACGCTTGAGCGCCCCTTCCAGTTCGCGCACATTCGAGCGGATGTGTTTGGCGATGAAGAACGCGACATTCTCGTCGAGGGCAAGGCCCTCCAGGCGGGCTTTATTGATCAGGATGGCGACACGCATTTCCAGCTCAGGCGGCTCGATGGCAACGGTCAACCCCCAGCCAAACCTGGAAATGAGCCGTTCTTCCATGCCGGCAATTTCCTTCGGGAAGCTGTCGCAGGTGATGATGACTTGTCGGTGTGACTCCACCAGGGCATTGAACGCGAAAAAGAACTCTTCCTGCGTTCGGGCCTTGCCTCCGAAGAACTGAATGTCGTCAATCATCAACAGGTCGAGCGAGTGGTAATAGCGCTTGAAGCTGTCGAAGGATTTGTGCTGGTAGGCCCGGACCACATCCGAGACATACTTTTCAGCGTGCATGTAGCGCACCTTGGCGTTGGGTTGCCGTTCCAGGATCTGGTTGCCAATGGCCTGGATCAGGTGCGTCTTCCCCAACCCCACCCCACCATAAATAAAGAGGGGGTTATAGGCGGCGCCGGGGTTTTCAGCGACCTGAAGTGCTGCCGCCCTTGCCAGTTGGTTGGCTTTACCGCCGATGAATGTGGAAAAGGTAAAGTTTGGGTTGAGGCGGTGTCTGTTGTCCGCCTGCTTTGGGGTTTCATCGAGAGGTTCCGCATACGCGTGGCTGGTTTTCTCATTGCTGGAAGGTGGCGCTTCGTTGCGTTGAACCAGTTTGATGGCGTGAATGCCGTTGAGCCGAGCCATGCTTTCGATGCGTGAAAGGTAGCGATCCTTGACCCACTGCAGGATGAACCGGTTGGGCGCCGACAGCGTGACGAAGCCATCGCCCATTTCTGCTTGCAATGGTTTGATCCAGGTCGTGAATTGCTGCTCCGGAAGCTCGGAGCGGATTTGGTCGAGTGTTTCACCCCAAAAGTCGTTCATATTTTAGTACGCTGATTATTATGGTTATTTATAATTTTTTGGGCGGTAGCAGAATACTTATCCACCAGCGATTCTAGCGCTCCATGAATAACTTATCCACTGTCATTTCATTGCCTTGTGGATATAAATTTCTTGACTGCAGATGGCGTTTCAGGGTTAAATCGCGGGTTCTGTCATTTGGTTCGAGAGTTCAATCATGAAGCGTACATACCAGCCGTCAGTGACCAAGCGCAAGCGCACGCACGGGTTCCGGGTGCGGATGAAAACCCGCGGGGGTCGTGCCATCATCAACGCACGACGGGCGCGCGGCCGGGCTCGCCTAGCCGTTTAAGGCTGTTCCCTGAAGCAGCCTGCTTTCGGAAAGCTTTCCGATAGCCGCGATTTCCAGGCGGTCCTGAACGGACGCTGTGGACGTTCAGGGGATTATTTGCGCATGATGGCGCGCCCCAATGGCTTGCCTTATGCTCGCCTGGGACTGGTCGTAGGCCGCAAGGTTTGCCCAACGGCCGTCGGGCGAAATTACATGAAACGGGTGTGCCGCGAGTTGTTTCGGCGATACGTGGACCGGCTTGCAGGACTGGATGTGGTCATCCTCCACAAGAAGCAGTTCATGCCAGGCACGTTCGTTTTACTCTCGACAGAATTTGAGATACTGGCTCAGAGCGTTCAGAAATGTCGCGATTCATTCAAATTCTCATCCGCGCCTACCAACTTGGCCTGAGCCCCTTGTTGGGCCGGTCCTGTCGTTTTGAACCCAGCTGTTCCCATTACGCCCATGAAGCCATTGGTCGCCACGGTCTTGCTCATGGCGGATCACTGGCCTTGAGGCGTCTGTGCCGTTGCCATCCGTGGCATCCCGGCGGTTATGATCCCGTACCCTGAGAATTTTCATGAACCTGCAACGCATCATTCCGCTCGCTATTTTCACGGCTTCCAGCTTCATGTTATGGGATGCCTGGCAGACACACCAGCGCGAGTCGCTGCAAGCCACGACCCCACCGCCAACGATGGCCTCGGTCCCTGGCGGGACCGCTGCTTCTGCCACAGTCCCCACTCCCAGCGCCAGGGTTGCGACAGCGGTTCCTGCTGCGTCTGCAACGGCCGCGCCCCATGCGGACGGCTTGCAACAGGGTCAGCGCGTTAGGGTTACCACCGATGTGGTGGACGCGGTGATCGATACGGACGGGGCCGATCTGCGGAGCCTCAAATTACTCCAGCATTTTTCTGCCCAGGAAAGCAGCAAGCCCGTGGATTTGCTGGAAGACAAGGGCGACCTGGTCTATGTTGCGCAAAGCGGCCTGTTGGGAACGGGGCTGCCCAACCACACAACGGTATTTACTGCAGACAAGCAGGAGGCCGCTCTGGCGCCTGGTCAGAACAGCGTTGATGTGACGCTTCGGGCCACAACACCTGGCGTGGTGGAGGTTGCCAAGACGTTCCATTTCACCCGTGGCAGCTATGTGGTGACCGTGGAAACTGCCGTGCATAATCTTGGCGCCGCGCCGATATCGCCAGAGGCCTATTTTCAGTTTTTAAGGGTTTCCACCGCACCTCCGGGAGACCCGAGGTTTGTGAGCACCTACACGGGCCCCGCGGTTTACACGGAAGCATCGAAGTTCCAGAAGATCCCTTTTAAGGATATTGACAAGGGCAAGCGCGATTATCCCAGCACGGCCAACGACGGCTGGATTGCCATGCTGCAGCACTACTTTGTGGTGGCCTGGTTGCCAACGCCTGGCGCACAACGAGAGTTTTTCACCCGCAAGGTGGGCAGTGACCTGTATACCGCGGGGGTGATTCTTCCAATGGGCGCCATCGCACCTGGGGCGACAGGGACCGTCTCTGTACCCCTTTATGCCGGTCCTCAAGAGGGGTCCAAGCTCAAGTCGCTGGCTCCTGGCCTGGACCTCACCATCGATTATGGCTGGTTGACCATCATCGCCACGCCGTTATTCTATGTGTTGTCCTGGATTCACGGCTGGGTCGGCAATTGGGGTGTGGCGATCATTCTCCTGACCGTTTTGATCAAGGCCATCTTCTTCCCGCTTTCTGCAGCAAGCTACAAGTCCATGGCGCGCATGCGGGTGGTTCAGCCCAAGATGGCAAGGATCAAGGAACAGTATGGCGACGACCGGGCCCGGATGAATCAGGCCATGATGGAGCTTTACAAAACCGAGAAAATCAACCCCCTGGGCGGCTGTCTGCCTATGGTGGTACAAATCCCTGTTTTCATTGCACTTTATTGGGTCTTGCTGGGGTCTGTGGAGCTTCGTCATGCCCCCTTCTTTGGGTGGATTCATGACCTGTCCGCACAGGATCCCTATTACATCCTGCCCGTACTCATGACGGCGTCCATGTTCCTGCAACAGCGCATGAGCCCGAAACCGCCTGATCCCATCCAGGCCAAGGTCATGATGTTCATGCCCCTGGCTTTTAGCTTCATGTTCTTCTTTTTCCCCGCGGGCCTCGTCCTGTATTGGGTGGTCAACAACGTGCTGTCGATTACGCAGCAATGGCAGATCACCCGCATGATGGGTGATGGAAAACGCTGAGATCATTGCAGCCATCGCAACTGCACCGGGCCGCGCCGGAATTGGCGTGGTCCGGGTATCAGGACCTGACCTCAAAACCCTGGCCGTCCAGCTGACTGGCAAGAATCCCCCGGTCGCACGCCAGGCGCAATGGACGCGTTTTCTCGATGCTGCCGGAGAGGCCATCGATGAAGGGCTGTTGCTCTACTTTGCCGCCCCGGCCTCCTTTACCGGTGAAGACGTGCTGGAATTGCAGGCCCACGGCGGCGACGCTGTCCTGCGATTGCTGCTGGGGCGCTGTCTCGAGCTTGGTGCCCGCATCGCGCAGCCGGGCGAGTTTACCCAACGTGCCTATTTCAATCACAAGCTGGACCTTGCCCAGGCCGAGGCGGTTGCCGACCTGATCTGTGCGGAAAGCGCTGCGGCCGTCCGTGGCGCAGCGCGGTCCCTGGCCGGCGTTTTTTCCCGCAAGGTCACGACGCTGGTGCAACAGCTCATTGACCTTCGCCTGCATGTGGAAGGGAGCATCGACTTTACGGAGGAGGGCGTTGCCTTCCTGGAGCAGGTGAATCCCCAGCGCAGCATCACCGGGATGCTGGGTACGCTTGATGCCCTGATGGATTCAGCGGTTCAGGGCGCCTTGATGCGCTCCGGCCGGCAGGTGGTGTTGATTGGTGCGCCCAACGTGGGTAAATCGAGCTTGCTCAACGCGCTTGCGGAAGAAGATCGGGCCCTTGTCACCGACATCCCGGGAACCACCCGCGACGTGATCCAAAGCACCATCCTCATCCAGGGGATCCCTTTCCACATCGTGGACACGGCCGGCATCCGGGACACCGCAGACACGATCGAACAGGCCGGCATCCGCAGAACCTGGGCCGCAGTGGCCCATGCAGACCTGGCGTTGATCATTACCGACGTGGTTTCAGGCCTGACCGGTGAAGACCGCCTGTTGATGACCAGATTGCCAGCAGATTTGCCCCGACAGATCGTGTGCAACAAAATGGACCTTCTCGACGGTGCGGCTGTTCCATGGGAAGGCACTGTTGGGGTTTCTGCCAAAACAGGTGCTGGACTGGAAGCCTTGAAGCAATTGCTGCTGGAGCTGGCCGGATGGCAAAACCAGGACGAGCCGCCATTCCTGGCGCGTGAACGCCACGTGGATGCCTTGCGTGAGGGCCGCCAGCATTTGCAGCGTGCGCTGGATCTGTCGGCAAGCGTTGAACTGCTTGCCGAGGAGCTGCGTCTTGCCCAGAATGCCTTGGGCCGGATCACCGGAGAATTTTCTTCGGACGACCTGCTGGGGGAGATCTTTTCCAGGTTCTGCATCGGAAAATAGGGCGTCAAGCCGACATCCTGCAGGGTCATGTTTCACGTGAAACAATTCCTGCAAGGCTGGTTTCACGTGAAACATCCCCCCGGAATGATTTTGGTATTCCCTGCGCAATGCAGTATCATGCCTGTCCCGCGAGTTCTTGGCCCTAAACCAGCATAAACATGCAGTTCCCAAAAAAATTTGACGTGATCGTTGTGGGTGGCGGCCATGCCGGCACGGAAGCAGCCCTGGCGGCTGCCCGCGCCGGTTGTGACACGCTGTTGCTGACCCACAGCCTCGAGACTTTGGGGCAGATGTCCTGCAATCCTTCCATTGGTGGCATTGGTAAGGGCCACCTCGTCAAGGAAATTGATGCACTGGGGGGCGCCATGGCGTTGGCCGCCGACGCCGCGGGGATCCATTTCAGGATTCTGAATTCCCGTAAAGGGCCGGCAGTCCGGGCCACCAGGGCCCAGGCGGATCGCGTGCTCTACCGCCATTTCATCCGGCACCTTCTGGAAAACCAGCCCCGTTTGACCTTGTTTCAGCAACCCGTGAATGACCTCATCGTTCAGGGCGGAAGGGTGCAGGGGGTTGTGACCCAGATGGGGCTGCGCTTCGAAGCCCCAGCGGTGGTGCTGACCACAGGCACATTTCTCTCCGGGTTGATGCATGTGGGTCTGCAACAGAGCCCTGGCGGGCGGGCGGGCGACCCCCCCGCCATTGCCCTGGCCCAAAAACTGCGCGAGCTGGCGCTACCCGTGGGGCGGCTGAAGACCGGTACGCCGCCACGACTGGATGGGCGCACCATCAACTACGACAAGCTTGTCCCCCAGCCTGGGGATGACCCGGTTCCCGTCTTTTCCTTCATGGGAAACGCAGGCCAACATCCCCGACAGGTGCCTTGCTGGGTCACGCAAACCACGCCGGAAACCCATGACATCATTCGCTCCGGCCTGGATCGTTCGCCACTGTTCACCGGCGTCATCGAGGGGGTGGGGCCGCGTTATTGTCCTTCCATTGAAGACAAGATCCATCGTTTTAGCGAAAAATCATCCCATCAGATCTTTTTGGAACCCGAAGGGTTGACGACGCACGAGGTGTATCCCAACGGGATTTCCACCAGCCTGCCCTTTGACGTGCAGTGGGCGCTGGTGCGCTCGATCCCGGGGCTTGAAAATGCGCATATCCTGCGCCCCGGCTATGCCATTGAATACGATTATTTCGATCCTCGGGGGTTGAACGCCTCGCTGGAAACCAAGGCGATTGCCGGCCTGTTTTTTGCGGGCCAGATCAATGGGACCACGGGGTACGAAGAGGCTGCGGCCCAAGGACTTCTGGCCGGGATCAATGCGGCGCGCCTTGCCCGTGATCTCGAACCCTGGTGGCCAAAACGCCATGAAGCCTATCTGGGCGTGCTGGTGGATGATCTGGTGACGCGTGGGGTGACGGAACCCTATCGCATGTTTACCAGCCGGGCCGAATACCGCCTGCAGTTACGGGAAGACAACGCAGACCTGCGCCTCACGGAACAGGGCCGAAAATTGGGGCTTGTGGACGATGTAAGATGGCAGGCCTTTGAAAATAAACGCGAAAGTATAGAGCGAGAAGTCCAGAGGCTGCGCGCCACCTGGTTGCGCAAGCCGGCAGTGAGTTCAGAGGCCGGCGAACGCGTCCTGGGCCAGGAACTGGAGCGTGATCAGCCCTTGCACGAATTGTTGCGGCGCCCCCAGGTGCTTTATCGTGAATTGATGACCCTGCCGGGGGCTGCTCCGCACAGTCCTGTGCTTCCCGAGGTGGCTGACCAGGTGGAGATACAGGTCAAATACGAAGGCTATATCGCCCGCCAAATGGAAGAGGTTGCGAGACACCAGTTGCAGGAAAATACGGTGATTCCCGACGCGCTCGACTTTTCCATGGTGCGGGGCCTGTCTCGGGAAGTGGAGCAGGTGTTGACCCGTCACCGTCCCCAAACCGTAGGCCAGGCCGGTCGAATTGCCGGCGTGACCCCCGCGGCCATTGCATTACTCCTGGTGCATCTGCGCCGTTTTCAACCTTTGCCTGCTGAATCCCAACACATTGCATGATCGACTTGTCAAATCTGGCCATTGGCGCCGAGGCCCTGGGGCTGAGGCTTTCAGTAGAAACCCTGGCGCGCCTCGAGCGCTATCTCGATCTTCTTGAAAAATGGAATGCCGTCATTAACCTGACGGCCGTACGCGATCGTGAGCGCATGGTCACGCTGCATCTGCTGGACAGCCTGACCGTGGTCCCCCACGTTGCGGGCCGTGCAACCCTGCTCGACGTGGGCAGCGGGGGCGGGATGCCGGGCATTCCCCTGGCCATCGCCTGCCCATCCCTCAAGGTGACCTTGCTGGAACCCAATCAGAAGAAGGCGGCATTCCTGCGCCAGGCCAAACTTGAGCTGAACCTGGACCAGGTCACCGTGGTGGCAGAGCGGGTTGAGCGTTGGTTTCCCTCCGAACCTTTTGAGGCCATTGTCTCGCGAGCCTTCTCAGACCTGCCTGATTTTGTGGCGGGAGCCGCCCACTTGCTGGCGCCCGGTGGCGCCTTGATTGCCATGAAGGGAGGGGTTCCCTTTGAGGAGATTGCGCGACTGCCCGCCCGGTTCGTTACTGAAACCATTCCCGTGAGCGTTCCCAACCTTGCGGCAGAACGCCATTTGATCGTGATGAGAGAGGCCCGTCCATGAGTCGCGTACTGGCAGTGACCAATCAAAAAGGGGGGGTAGGGAAAACCACCACCGTGGTGAACGTCGCGGCCAGTCTGGCCGAACTCGGGCAGCGCGCGCTATTGATCGATCTGGACCCGCAAGGCAATGCCACAACCGGCAGCGGCATCGACAAGAGTGGCTTGACGCGCTCGGTCTATCATGTGCTTCTGGAGCAGGCCAGCGCACGCGATACGCGCGTCCGTTCGCCCTCCGGCGGCTACGATGTCCTGCCCGCCAATCGCGAACTGGCAGGGGCAGAAGTGGAACTGGTGGATGGCGAGCAGCGGGAATACCGGTTAAAGCATGCTATTGAAACGGTCCTGAGTGACTACGACGTCATTCTGATCGACTGCCCACCAGCGCTTAATTTATTGACAATCAATGGGTTATCCGCAGCATGGCGGGTACTGATCCCGATGCAGTGCGAGTATTACGCGCTCGAGGGTCTGTCCGACCTGGTGCAGACCATTCGGCGCGTGCGCAGCCACCTCAACCCTGGCCTGGAGATCGAAGGACTGCTGCGGACCATGCTGGATCCGCGAAACGCCCTGGCGCAACAGGTCTCGGCCCAGCTTGAACAGCACTTTGGAGCCAAAGTCTACCGTACGGCCATTCCCAGAAACGTTCGGCTTGCCGAAGCACCCAGTCACGGCCAGCCAGCCCTGAAATACGATCCATCGTCAAAGGGGGCCCAGGCCTATTTGCAGCTGACCCGGGAGATTCTGGAACGGTTTGGCACGAGCAGGGTGCAACACGCCTCTTCGACTTAAAAGGAAAAAACGACATGGCCAAGCACAAAGGACTGGGGCGAGGATTGGATGCGTTGTTGGGTGCTGATGCCCCCAGGCCAGGCACCCAGGATTTGTCCACATTGCCCGTGCACCAGCTGCAACCAGGAAAATACCAGCCCAGAACCCGCATGGACGAGGCTGCTCTCCAGGAGCTCAGTCAGTCCATCAAGGGGCAGGGGCTGCTGCAACCCATCCTGGTTCGACCCGTTGGCCGCGACCGCTACGAAATCATCGCAGGTGAGCGGCGCTGGCGGGCTTCCCAGTTGGCGGGATTGCTTGAGGTTCCCGTGCTGGTGCGCCCGATTTCAGACGAGGATGCGCTGGCGGCTGCCCTCATCGAGAACATCCAGCGGGAAGACCTCAACCCCCTGGAAGAGGCCCAGGGCATTGACCGGTTGATCCGCGAGTTTGGCATGACGCATGAGGCTGCCGCAGCAGCCGTCGGCAGGTCGCGCAGCGCCGTCAGCAATTTACTGCGACTGCTCAACTTGACAGAAAGCGTGCGCTCACTCTTGATGGATGGCGCTCTGGAAATGGGGCACGCGCGGGCACTGCTGCCGTTGCCGACGATCAAGCAACATCATCTGGCAACAGAAATCGTCGCCAAAGGCTGGTCGGTGCGCGAGGCGGAGCGGCAGGTCAAACAGCGGCTGGCGGAAAAAAAGACGCGTTCACGCGGCGCTGCGCAACATAGCCGCGACCAGCTGGCGCTGCAGGAAGAGCTTTCGGATCGACTGGGTGCCACGGTCTCGTTCAAGGAAAAGCGCGGCGGCGGCGGGGTACTCTCCATCCGCTATCATAGCCTGGACCAGCTGGAAGGCTTGCTGCAGCTGTTGCGTGCTTGACGACTATCATTGACCCCCTCTTGAATCAAGTTTATAATCCGCCCGTTTAGCAGGCGCCCCTGACGTGATGAATCGTAAAATACTCAGGATAGTGGCCCTGCAAGCAGGCGTAACCCTGTTGATCGTATTGGTTTTATGGATATGTTCCGACGGGGTTTCGGCAGTATCTTCGGCCTTGGGAGGGTCCATCGGGTTCCTGACGGGACTGGCTTATGCCCTCCGCAGTTCGTCGCCACGTGGTGACACGGCCAGGCACTGGTTGCAGGCGCAGTACGCAGGGGAGCGGTTCAAATTTGTAACGACGGTGATTTTGTTCAGCGCCACATTTGCGTGGTACCGGTCGCTACGATTACCCGAGTTCTTTTTAACTTACATTGCAACGTTGCTGGTTTACTTTGCAGCGCTGCTGATGGATTGACAACAGTGTCGAGATTATGAGCGAAAGCGCAGGCCACAGCACCAGCGAGTACATCCAGCACCACCTCACAAATCTTCAGGAAGGTCACGGTTTCTGGACCTTCAACATCGATACCCTGGTCACCTCGGCTTTGTTGGGCCTGCTGGTTTTTGGGTTGTTTGCCTGGGTTGCGCGCAAGGCCACTTCGGGTGTGCCAGGAAAGCTTCAGGCCGCGATTGAAATCGTGCTGGAGATGGTGCAGACGCAGGTCAAGGACACTTTCCATGGCGATTCCGGTGCAGTAGCGCCGCTTGCCCTCACCATTTTTGTTTGGGTATTTACCCTCAATGCCATGGACCTGCTGCCCGTGGACCTCATGCCCATGATCATGGGCGCGTTTGGCGTCCATCACTGGAAGGCTGTTCCCACCACCGATCCCAATCTGACCTTCGCCATGTCGCTGACGGTCTTTTTCCTGATTTATTTCTATAACATCAAGGTCAAGAAGCTGGGCGGATTCATGCACGAGGTGCTGACCGCGCCCTTCGGCGCCAAGATGGCCCCATTCAACCTGCTGTTTCGCGTCGTCGAAGACCTGGCCAAGCCGGTTTCGCTGGCCTTGCGGCTATTTGGCAACATGTACGCCGGCGAAATGGTTTTCATCCTGATCGCCCTGCTACCGGTGTATCTGCAGTGGATTCTGGGAGCGCCCTGGGCGATATTCCACATCCTGATCATTACCCTGCAGGCGTTCATTTTCATGATCCTGACCATCATCTATCTCAGCATGGCCCACGAAAGCCACTGATGAAGGCCAGGTATGGAAGGTTTGGAAGTTGCAGCATCCCGTTTTTAACTTGTAACAAGTAGATTTTAAGGAGAAATCATGGAACACCTTGCATCCCTGCTCGGCAGCACTGCCATCGCCGTCTCAATCCTGATCGGTTGTGGTGCTCTGGGTACCGCCATTGGCTTTGGCATTCTTGGCGGCCGCTTCCTCGAAGGCGCTGCACGCCAGCCCGAAATGATCCCCACGCTGCAAGTGAAGATGTTCATCGTCGCCGGCCTTCTGGATGCGGTCACCATGATCGGGGTGGGTATCGGTTTGTTCCTGCTCTTCGCAAATCCGTTCGTACCGATGCTGAAGGGCTAACCAGCAAGCCGAAACTTTGGGAGCAAAGGCATGAATATCAATGCCACAATATTCGGTCAGGCCATCACGTTTGCGATCCTGATCTGGTTCACCATGAAGTTCGTGTGGCCGCCGATCGTAGCGGCACTCGAAGAACGCGCCCGCAAGATTGCAGATGGTCTCGCGGCAGCCGAGCGCGGCAAGCAGGATCTGGCACAGGCCGAACAGCGTTCAAACGAGGCCTTGAACGAAGCCAGGGCCAAAGCGGCCGAGATCATTGCCCTGTCTGAAAAGCGGCGCAATGAAATCATCGAGGAAGCCCGGGAAGAAGCCAAGGTTGAGGCAGACCGCGTGAAATCGCAGGCGCAGGCAGAAGTGGCCCAGGAAATCCTGCGTGCCAAGGAAACGCTGCGCGATCAGGTGGCCGATCTGGTGGTTTCAGGAGCAGAAAAGATCTTGCGTCGGGAAATCAACGCCCAGGCGCATTCTGAACTGTTGACCGCCATTCGGGCCGAGCTTTAAGGATTGCCATGGCTGAGATGATTACCATCGCACGACCCTACGCCGAGGCGGTTTTCAAGCTGGCCATCGAAAAGAAGGCCGCGCCGCAGTGGTCCGACATGCTCGGGTTGATGGCGACCATCGCACGCGATCCGGACATGGCCAATCTCGTGGGCAATCCAAAAGTGGATCGCGCCCAGTTAAGCCAGATCTTCGAGTCGATTTGCGAAGGCAGGCTGGATGAAGATGCCCGGCAGCTGATTCGGCTGCTGGTGGAGAATCACCGGATTGCTGCGCTGCCTGCCATTCGTGACCAGTTTGAAGTTTTGCGCCATCAACATGAGGGCATCCTGGATGCCCAGATCACGTCGGCATTCAGCATGACGGGTTCGGAACTGGATGCGTTGGTCAACGGGCTTGAAAAGCGCTTTGGCAGAAAGATCCGCGCGGAAGTTACGGTGGACGCGTCGCTGATTGGCGGCGTCAAGGTCACAGTCGGCGATTTGGTCATTGATGGATCAGTGCGTGCGCGCATTGATCAGATGGCCGTTGCGATAAAACGTTAAGCAGGGGGGCCGCAGGGGCGGTCCACCAGTCAGGAGAACACCATGCAGTTGAATCCATCGGAAATCAGCGAACTGATCAAGGCGAAGATCCAGAATCTTCCCATCACGGCAGAGGCGCGTACCCAGGGAACCATCGTATCCGTCACCGACGGTATCGTACGCATTCACGGTTTGACCGACGTGATGCAAGGTGAAATGCTCGAATTTCCGAAGAACACCTTCGGTCTTGCACTCAATCTGGAACGCGATTCGGTAGGAGCTGTGATTCTGGGTGAGTACGAGCACCTGAGCGAAGGCGATACCGTCACCTGCACAGGGCGCATTCTGGAAGTGCCCGTGGGCCCTGAACTGATCGGTCGTGTGGTTGATGCGCTGGGCAAGCCGATCGACGGCAAGGGACCGCTCAACGCCAAGGCCAGCTCTCCCATTGAAAAAATTGCTCCCGGGGTGATCTGGAGAAAATCCGTATCGCAACCGGTGCAAACCGGCCTCAAGTCGGTGGACTCCATGGTGCCGATTGGTCGCGGACAGCGCGAACTGATCATTGGGGACCGCCAGACCGGCAAGACCGCGGTGGCTGTTGATACCATCATCAACCAGAAGGGTCAGAACATGACCTGTATCTACGTGGCGATCGGCCAGAAGGCCTCCTCCATCGTCAACGTGGTACGCAAGCTGGAAGAGCACGGTGCCATGGAGTACACCATCGTCGTTGCTGCTACGGCGTCCGACTCTGCAGCCATGCAGTTTATCGCGCCCTACGCCGGTTGCTCCATGGGCGAGTATTTCCGCGACCGCGGCCAGGATGCCCTCATCATTTATGACGATCTGACCAAGCAAGCCTGGGCCTATCGCCAGATTTCGCTGCTGCTGCGCCGCCCGCCGGGCCGCGAAGCCTATCCGGGCGATGTGTTCTACCTGCATTCGCGCTTGCTGGAGCGGGCTGCGCGCGTCAATGAAGAGTATGTAGAGCGCGAAACCAAGGGTGAAGTGAAAGGCAGGACGGGTTCACTGACGGCGCTTCCCATCATCGAAACCCAGGCAGGCGACGTGACGGCCTTCGTGCCCACCAACGTGATTTCCATTACCGACGGTCAGATCTTCCTTGAAACCGATCTGTTCAACGCGGGGATCCGCCCGGCCATCAATGCGGGGATTTCTGTTTCTCGCGTCGGTGGTGCCGCACAGACCAAGGTCATCAAGAAACTGGGTGGCGGTGTGCGTCTTGCCCTGGCACAGTACCGTGAGCTGGCCGCCTTCGCCCAGTTTGCCTCGGATCTTGACGACGCCACGCGCAAGCAGCTGGAGCGCGGCCGCATGGTCACCGAGCTGATGAAGCAGGCCCAGTACGCCACGCTCTCCGTTGCCGAAATGGCCGTGACGCTGTTCTCCGTCAACAAGGGTTACTTTGACGACATCGACGTCAAGCGTGCCCTGGCCTTTGAGTCCGGCCTGCGCGCCTTCCTCAAGACCCAGCATGGCGAACTGATCAACAAGATTGCCACGACCCAGGATATGGATGCAGATGCCGAGAAGGCGCTCGATGCAGCAATCCAGGACTTCAAAAAGACGGGCGTGTACTGAGCCCTCACCGCGTAGCGTAGGACGGAGCTGAAATGGCTGGTTCAAAAGAAATCCGGATGAAGATCAAAAGCGTGCAAAACACGCGGAAGATCACCAAGGCTATGGAGATGGTCGCGGCCAGCAAGATGCGCAAGGCGCAGGAGCGGATGCGCGCTTCCCGGCCCTATGGCGAAAAGATCCGTAACGTGGCCTCCCACATGGCCCACGCGCACCCTGAGTACCAGCACCCCTTCCTGGTGCGCCGGGAGAGCGTGCGTCACGTCGGTGTCGTGGTGGTCACTTCGGACAAGGGGCTTTGCGGTGGCTTGAACACCAACGTTCTGAGAATGGTGGTCCAGTCCATGAAGCAGTGGGAAGAACAGGGCGCCAAGGTCCATGCGGTGGCCATTGGCGGCAAGGGTCTGGGTTTTCTGCAGCGGACTGGCGTCCCCATGGTGTCCCACGTCACGCATATGGGCGATACCCCCCATCTGGACAAGCTGATTGGCCCCGTCAAGGTGATGCTCGACCTGTACGCCGAGGGCAAGATCGACGCGGTTTATCTGGCTTACAACCGCTTCGTCAACACGATGAAGCAGGAGCCAACGATCGAGGCCTTGCTGCCTCTGCCCAAGACACGACTGGAAGGATCGGGCCCATCAGCGTCCCTGGCCTGGGATTACATCTACGAACCCGATCCCCGGGCCGTCGTGGACCAACTGTTGTTGCGCTACGTCGAGGCGCTGGTGTATCAGGCTGTCGCTGAAAACATTGCCTCCGAACAAAGTGCGCGGATGGTCGCCATGAAGGCGGCATCGGACAACGCCGGCAACGTCATCGATGAGCTGCAGTTGATCTACAACAAGTCTCGCCAGGCTGCGATTACCAAGGAACTGTCCGAAATCGTCGGCGGTGCCGCTGCAGTTTAAATCTATTCAATAGTTAATGATTAGGACACGCAAATGAATCAAGGAAAAATTGTCCAGTGCATCGGTGCCGTGATCGATGTCGAGTTTCCCAGAGACCAAATGCCTGGTATTTATGACGCACTCGTCATGGACGGCAGCGAGCTGACCCTTGAAGTCCAGCAACAGTTGGGCGACGGTGTGGTTCGTACCATCGCCCTGGGCTCCTCCGACGGGCTGCGCCGCGGCATGATGGTGCAAAACACGGGGGCCCCGATTTCCGTGCCCGTGGGTCCGAAAACCCTGGGCCGCATCATGGACGTGCTGGGTCGTCCCATTGACGAAGCCGGCCCCGTGGGCGCTGAACAAACGGCCTCGATCCATCGCAAGGCGCCCAGCTATGAAGAGCTGTCTCCCAGTCAGGAACTGCTGGAAACCGGTATCAAGGTGATCGATTTGATCTGCCCCTTTGCCAAAGGCGGCAAGGTCGGCCTGTTCGGGGGTGCTGGTGTCGGCAAAACCGTCAACATGATGGAACTGATCAACAATATCGCCAAGGCACACGGTGGCTATTCGGTGTTTGCCGGGGTAGGTGAGCGGACCCGCGAAGGGAACGACTTCTACCATGAAATGAAAGACTCCAACGTGCTGGACAAGGTGGCGCTGGTGTACGGCCAGATGAACGAGCCGCCCGGCAACCGCCTGCGCGTTGCCCTGACCGGCCTGACCATGGCCGAATTCTTCCGTGACGAAGGGCGCGATGTGCTGCTGTTCGTGGACAACATCTATCGCTTCACGCTGGCCGGTACGGAAGTTTCCGCACTGCTGGGCCGCATGCCCTCCGCCGTGGGTTACCAGCCGACGCTGGCAGAAGAAATGGGGCGCCTGCAGGAACGGATCACCTCTACCAAGGTGGGGTCGATCACCTCCGTGCAGGCCGTCTATGTGCCCGCCGATGACTTGACCGATCCGTCACCCGCAACCACCTTCCTGCACCTGGACTCTACCGTGGTGCTGTCGCGCGACATCGCTTCCCTGGGGATTTATCCTGCCGTGGATCCGCTGGACTCCACATCCCGTCAGCTGGATCCATTGGTGGTGGGCGAAGACCATTACAATACGGCGCGAGCCGTACAGGCCACCCTGCAGCGCTACAAGGAACTGCGGGACATCATTGCCATTCTGGGCATGGACGAGCTCTCCCCGGATGACAAGCTGGTGGTGGCGCGAGCCCGAAAGATCCAGCGCTTCCTGTCCCAGCCCTTCAACGTGGCGGAGGTCTTTACCGGCGCTCCAGGCAAATACGTCACCCTGGCTGAAACCATCAAGGGCTTCAAGGGCATCGTCAACGGCGACTATGATGCCCTGCCGGAGCAGGCTTTCTACATGGTCGGCACCATTGAAGAAGCCGTTGAGAAAGCCAAGACGCTGCAATAACGGAGAGACGAGATGGCTAACTTGATCCATGTGGATGTGGTCAGTGCAGAAGAGCAGATTTTCTCGGGTCATGCCGAGTTTGTTGTTCTGCCTGGCGAAATGGGCGAGCTCGGAATTTATCCGCGCCACACGCCCCTGATCACGCGCATCCGCCCCGGGACGGTTCGCCTCCGGATTCCTGGACAGAATGCAGAAGAATTGATTTTCGTCTCGGGGGGTATTCTGGAAGTTCAGCCAGACAGCGTCACCGTACTGGCTGATACCGCCGTTCGGGGCCACGACCTGGACGAAGCCAAAGCCCTGGAAGCCAAGCAGCGTGCAGAAGAAGCCATGCATGACCGTTCTTCCGAGATCGATTACGCCAAGGCGACGGCTGAACTTGCAGAGGCCATGGCGCAACTGGCAGCCATTCAAAGGTTGCGCAAGGGCTCGCACTGAACGCGACTCCCCTGGAGATCGTCATCCTTGCCGCGGGCCAGGGCAAGCGCATGAATTCGGCCTTGCCCAAAGTGCTGCACCGGCTTGCCGCCAAACCGCTGTTGCAGCATGTCGTGGATACAGCGCAAACCCTTTCCCCGCAAAGCATCACGGTGGTCCATGGCCACCACGCAGAAGCAGTCAAGTCAGGCACAACCGCGACGGGGCGGCCACTCCATTGGGCCCTGCAGGAACCGCAGCACGGTACGGGGCACGCATTGATGCAGGCCCTGCCGTACCTTTCCCGAGATGCCACCATCCTCGTACTCTATGGGGATGTGCCGCTCCTGCAGTCAGAGACCCTGCGTCGATTGACCGCGCTGGCCCAGGATGGGCAATGCCTGGCGCTCCTGGTACAGAACACGCCTGCACCGACGGGTTACGGACGGATCGTGCGCGATGGGGCAGGTCGGGTGGTGGCGATTCGGGAAGAGAAAGATGCGTCGGCCGCCGAAAAAACCATCACCGAAGTGAATACCGGCATCATGGCCATTCCGGGCGCGCACCTGGCCCACTGGTTGAGCCGCCTGTCCTGTGAAAACGCCCAGAACGAGTATTATCTCACTGACATCGTTGCATTGGCAGTGGCGGATGGCGTGCCGGTCAGGACGGCCGTGCCATCCAGCCCGTGGGAGGCCCTGGGGGTGAACAGTAAAAAGCAGCTGGCAGAACTGGAGCGCATCCATCAGCGCGAAACGGCAGAGGCACTACTGGAGGCGGGAGTGACGCTGTCCGATCCGGCGCGTCTGGATGTCCGGGGAACGCTGACATGCGGCAGGGATGTCCTGATCGACGTCAATTGCATTTTTGAAGGGAAAGTCGTCCTGGGCGACGGGGTCCGTATCGGGCCGCATTGCGTGCTCAGCGATTGTCATGTTGACGAAGGCACCGTCATCCACGCCTTTTGTCACCTGGAAGGCGTGCATGTGGGCAGGCACAACCGCATCGGCCCTTACGCCCGGTTGCGCCCGGGGGCCCACACCGCAAGCGAGGTTCACGTCGGCAACTTTGTGGAAATCAAAAACAGCACATTGGGAGACGGGACCAAAGCCAACCATCTCTCTTATGTAGGGGATAGTACCGTGGGCAAGCGCGTCAACATTGGCGCCGGAACGATTACCTGCAATTACGATGGCGTCAACAAACACCGCACGATCATTGAAGACGATGTCTTCATTGGCTCGGACACCCAGCTCGTGGCACCGGTAACCGTGGGCCAGGGCGCCACGATCGGGGCCGGATCCACCATCGTCAGTGCAGCACCCCCAGACCAGCTGACCCTGTCGCGCGCAAAACAGGTCAGCTTGCCGCGCTGGAGGCGCCCCCTCAAAAAGACCTGAACGCCTACAGTCCCCTGGACTTGATTTCCTGACGGATCAGGTCGTCCAGAACGGGAAAGAGGGCGCCATTGCCCCCCGCCATGCTGGGTGAGGTACGAAACTTTCCATCAACGATCAGGGTCGGGACCGCATCAACGCCATATTCCATGGCTTTCTGGTCGCCGCGTTGCACCTTGCTCTGGATGGCAAAGGAATTGAACGCATCGACAAACTTCTGGCGATTGACCCCCTGCTTTTCAATCCAGTCAAACAGGGTGTCCTGTGCAGAGAGGTTGATCCCTTCCGTGTGCAGGGCAGCAAAAATCTTGAGGTGGAGCCGATCCACTTCATTGATGGCTTCCAGCGCATAGTAGGCTTTGGCGAGGGTGGTCCATTGCGAGCGCCCAAAACTGACCGGAATGCGTTTGAAAACCACGTTGGACGGCAGCTTTTTGGCCCAAGGTTCAATCATCGGACCCAGCGAGTTGCAATGCGGGCAGGCATAGGAAAACACTTCCACCACTTCCACCTTCTTTCCCGAGTCAGTGGGACGCGGAGGAACCACCAACGTATAGTCCCGATCGACGACGGCGGCAAAGGCGGTGGTTGAAGCCAAAAATCCGGCAATGACGAGCATGCTGCATGCTTTGAAAAGCCATTTCATGATGATTCTGTCTCCAGTTAACGGGATGATGCGTCTTTGGGTTTGACCGAGCTCACTTTGATGATGTTCGTGGAAATGCCATTATTTTTGAGCGTGGCCACCAGGGTGCGGACCTCGTCCACGGACACGATGGGGCCAACGCGCACGCGATAAAGCGATTTGTCTCCCGCCTCGGGGGAGAGTACGACAGCATCGACGCCCATCAAGGCCAGGTTGGCGCGCTGGTTTTCAGCTTCGGACTCCCTCCCAAATGCGCCCGTTTGCACAAAATAGGTTACGGCAGAGGGCTCTGCTGATTTGGGCGGAATGGTGGCCTCGGGAGCTGAAGGTGCTGTTGCTGCCTGGGGAGGTGCTGCGCCGTCCACGGCAGGAGGGCCAGCATGATCCGGGCCGGGAATTTGTGGTGCGGCACCTGCAGTGCTGCCAGCACCCACCGGGCTGGGATTCATCAGACCCTGTCGTGAAATATCGGGCATTTCCGCAATGGGTTTGTCCGGTGCCGTTGAGAACTGGGCGGAATGGGACACAAAGGGGCTGGGCATGTGAGAGACGTAAAGCGCTACGGCGGCGGAGAGCCCCACGCCCAGGACGAGTCCGAGCAACAGCCCCTTCAGAAAGGGCATGCCCGGTGTCGGCGCTGGCTTTGATCGTGGTTCAGGAGAGCGTTGCGTCATCGGTTGAGTATCCTTACATTGTTTCCGGTGCACTGACGCCCAGTAGCGCCAGTCCATCGCGAAGCACCGTCGCCACGGCAGTGATCAACGCCAGTCTCGCCAGTTTCAGCGGTTCATCATCCACCAAAAACTGCACTGCATTGTAATAACTGTGCAGGGCTGCTGCGAGATCCTTGAGGTAAAAGGCCACCATATGAGGCGCATATTCGCGCGCAGCCAGTTCGATGGTCTCGGGATACTCCCGCAACCATTGCATCAGGGCAAACTCTTGCGGGCTGTGGAGCGGGGCAAGGGCAGCCTGTGCCAGCAGGCCCGGGTCACCGCCCCATTTTGCCAGGACGCTGTGAATGCGTGCGTGAGCGTACTGGACATAATATACGGGGTTGTCATTGCTTTCCGATTTGGCGAGATCGAGATCAAAATCGAGGTGCTGGTCGGATTTGCGCAGCACATAGAAGAATCGGGCGGCGTCCCGACCCACCTCCGTGCGAAGTTCGCGCAGGGTTACAAATTGCCCCTTGCGGGTGGACATTTGGGCTTTGGTGCCATGACGGTAGAGGCTGACGAACTGGACCAGCGGCACCTGCAACCGTTCTGCCGGAAGCCCCAGTGCCATCAGTGCCGCTTTGACGCGCGGAATGTAGCCGTGATGGTCGGCACCCCAGACGTCCACGATGAGGTCAAAGCCGCGGGCCAGCTTGTTGGCATGGTAGGCAATGTCTGATGCAAAGTAGGTGAAAATGCCGTTTTCCCGCTGAACCACGCGATCCTTTTCATCCCCAAAGGCGCTGGAACGAAACCAGCGAGCACCGTCCTGCTCGTAAACATGGCCAGCCGTCGTCAATTGTTCCACGACCCGGGCCACAGAGCCGTCGTCGTACAGCGATTGCTCGGAAAACCATTCGTCAAATATCACGCCAAATGCTTCCAGATCTCCGCGGCAATCGGCCAGCTGCTCATGCAGGGCAAGCTGGTGCACCACGCGGTAATCCTCTCCCAGCAGGGACTTGGCGTTGGCGATCAATATGTCCATATGGGTTTCGTTTTGATCGTCAGCGGCCTGATCCTCATCGGCCTGCCTGACGGCAATGCCGGGTGTGCCGCGCAGGACGGCCTCGTCGGGCCGGACAAGGCGCGTGTTCTCGACATGGCGCAGGCGCTGCGCCATGTCAGCGACATAGTCTCCCTGATAGCCGTTGGGTGGAAAGGGGATGCGTGAACCAAAACCGGTCAGGTAACGCAACCAGGTTGAAACCGCCAGAATGTCCATCTGGCGACCTGCATCATTGACGTAATATTCGCGCTGAACGCGGTAGCCTGCCTTGTCCAGAATATTGGCCAGGGAAGCACCAAAGGCGGCCCCCCGGCCGTGTCCCACATGCAGCGGACCAGTGGGGTTGCTGGAGACGAATTCCACCTGGACGCGGCGTTGCCGCCCTAGATCCACCCGGCCCCACGCGTTGCTTGTGCGCAGCACCGCCGTGACCACGGACTGCTTGGCTGCGGCCGTCAGAAAAACGTTGATGAAACCGGGGCCAGCCACCTCGATTCTTTCAACCAGGTCCGAGGGTGGCACGGCGGCGACCAGGGCCAGGGCCAGTTCGCGGGGCGGGCGGCGCGTGGTTTTGGCCAGTTGCAGCGCCAGGGTGCAGGCAAACTCGCCGTGGTCGGCCTGACGCGGCCGTTCCAGAAGGATTTCGGCTTCACTGTCCGGGGCAACCGTACGGACGGCATGGCGAAGCAGGGCGACGATGCGCGCTTGCAGGGTAGGGGTGTGAGATTCAGTCATCAGGATCGTCTTTTCAATAGGACATTATAAGGGGCTTGGTGGCGGCGATCATAATTCCAGAGGGTCCACATCCAGTACCCAGCTGACACGGGAGCGCGCCATGGCGAACAAATGGTTTTGCCAGGTCGTCAAAAAAGCCTGAAGCCGACCACGATGACTGCACTGCGCCAGCAACTGCATGCGGGTTTTGCCCGCCAGCCGGGCCATGGGTGCAGGGACCGGGTCATAGATCTCGATGCCCTCCGCAAGGGGGCGGGCTTTTTGCACCGCCTCGGCCATGAACGATGCCACATGGTCGGGGTTTTCGGCAGCAGCACGAAGAATGGCCTGATACATAAAGGGAGGGAACCCGGCCAGGCGTCTTTGTTCCAGCTCGCGCTGGGCAAAGGCCTCGTAATCATGCTGCAGCAGCGCGCCAAACAAGGGGTGGTCCGGAAAGGCCGTCTGAATCATCACCTCGCCCGGCCGGTCTGCACGTCCTGCGCGGCCTGCCACCTGAACCAGTTGTGAAAACAGGCGCTCGCTGCCCCGGAAGTCACTGCTGAAAAGCGCGCCATCCACATTGAGTGCCGCCACCAGGGTGATTTTTGGAAAATCATGACCTTTGACCATGATCTGGGTTCCGACGATGATGTCCACGCCCCCTTCCTGAATGGCCGTTGCCGTCTCAGCCCAGGCGTCGCGCCGCGATAGCGAATCACTGTCCACGCGAAGAATCCTTGCGCTGGGGAACTGTTCGCGCAATTGCGCTTCAATTTTCTGCGTGCCCTCTCCCGTGGATTCCAGGCGGGTATTGCCGCATTCCGGACAGTGCGTGGGAATGGGGCGCTGATCGCCACAATGATGGCAGCGCAATTGGCGGGCCCGCAGGTGCACCACCATGCGCGCGCTACAGCGGTCACACGCGCAGACCCAGCCGCATTGGCCACACAGCAGCACGGGTGCGTAGCCGCGTCGGTTGATGAAGACCAGGCTTTGCTCTGCGCGCGCCAGGCGTTGTCCCAATGCCGTCAAAAGGGGTTTTGCAATTGACTGGGACGAATGCCTGGGCGGGGCGGCAATCATTTCGATCAGCGGCAGGCGTGCGCCGGGCTGGGCCCGTTGCGATAACGTGAGCAGTTGATACCGGCCCGACTGACTGTTCCACCAGGACTCCAGTGCCGGTGTGGCTGATCCCAACACCACCGGAATCTGCAGCATCCGGGCGCGAACGATGGCCAG
This sequence comes from Ferrovaceae bacterium, assembly GCA_027311025.1. Lineage (GTDB taxonomy): Bacteria > Pseudomonadota > Gammaproteobacteria > Burkholderiales > Ferrovaceae > JAJZRV01. The sequence goes on along the minus strand of DAICZS010000001.1, from coordinate 45,170 downwards.
GTCACGCGCCGAATAACGCAGACCTTCCTGCTGCTTGTACGAGGCGTCATGTTCCTCGTCCACCACGATGAGGCCCAGGCGGGGAATGGGGCAGAGTACCGCCAGGCGCGTGCCCAGAATGACCGAAGCCTCGCCACTTTGTGCCTTGAGCCAACGCGTGACGCGTTCTTTCTCGCCCAGATTGCTATGCAGGCTCACCATCGACATGTCGGGTAATCGCTGGCGGAAGCGCATTTCAAACTGTGGCGTGAGGTTGATCTCAGGGGTCAGTACCAGTACCTGCTTTCCCTGTTGCACCCAATGCTGGATGGCATTGAGATAAACCTCGGTTTTGCCGCTTCCTGTAATGCCCTTGAGCAAAAAGGGCCGAAATCCGGCATCTTGCGAACGGATGGCGGCCACTGCCACGGCCTGATCTGCCGTCAGTGTCGGGAAAGCGACTGCTTCCGGTACGGAGGGTCTGGATTGTCGCTTGGGGGGCGTCCAGCCCGAAATCCTGCGCAAACCCGGAGGCAAGGCGTTGAGTACGACCGGGCCCAGGGGATGGTGATAGTACTCGCTGCAAAATCGCAAAAAGCCCAGATCCGATGCGGATAGGGCCGGCACATCCCGCCACAGGATACTGACTGGCTTGATCTGTTCCACGGGGTGGAGCGAGGTCGCATTGACGGCCAGAATGATGCCGACCTTCTGCTCCTGGCCAAAGGGGACCAGGACGCGCCGGCCCACATCGTCAGCCGTGGCCGTGGGCGCTTCGTAATCAAAGAGGCGATCAAGGGGGATGTCTAGAGCGACCTGGACAATCGGCATGGGTTGCGGGTTTTCAGCGCTTTCTGGCTGGGAACGCGGGTCTGGCAGGGCTGTGGATAACTCTGTTCATAACTCCCTGCCAGGCTGAAATTCGTGATCCATTTGTGGGGGCCATGTTTTGAGGCCACCCCCCGTAAAATTAAATGCGCTTTACAAATCAATGAGTTATGCGCAAACATGCGCTAAGTGTCTTGATTTTTATGCATTTGTTTCCACGGGATTACAATTGTGCATAAGCACAATGAAGCAATGCACTGAATCGTTCCGTTGTCAACGGGATTTGCGACTTAATGCGTGTACGGCTTCCACCATGGCAGCAACATTTTCAGGGTCGGTAAAGCGCGAAATGCCATGGCCCAAATTGAACACATGACCGTCGCCAGGGCCAAATCCTTCGAGAATACGGGCCACCTCGCGGCGAATGACTTCGGGGGTGCCAAAGAGGACGGAGGGGTCCATGTTGCCCTGCAGCGCAACACGATCCCCGATGCGACGACGGGCTGCAGCCATGTCCGTGGTCCAGTCCAGACCTACGGCATCAAAACCGGCCTCGGCAATGGCCTCAAGCCATAAGCCGCCACCCTTGGTAAACACAATGCTGGGAACGCGACGCCCCTCCGCATGCCGCGTCAGGCCGGCTGCGATGCGCGACAGGTAGGCCAGGGAAAACTCGTGGTAGGCCGGCGTGGTCAGGGTTCCGCCCCAGGTGTCAAACACCATCACGGCCTGGGCTCCGGCGGCGATCTGGGCATTCAGATAGAGAATGACGGCCTCGGTGGTGATTTCCAGGATATGGTGCAGCAAATCGGGGCGCCGGTACAGCATGCCCTTGATGTGCCTGAAATCATCCGAGCCCCCGCCTTCCACCATGTAGCAGGCCAGGGTAAACGGGCTGCCTGAAAAGCCGATCAGGGGCACGGCCCCCCCCAGGGCTTTCCTGATCTGGGCCACAGCATCCAGGACATAGCGCAGATGTTCGGTGGGGTCAGGGGCCGTGAGGTTGCGCACTTCCCATTCATCGCGCAGCGGGCGCTCCAGCTTGGGACCTTCGCCCTCGGCAAAATAGAGGCCTAGTCCCATGGCATCGGGAATGGTCAGGATGTCGGAAAACAGGATGGCGGCATCCAGGGGGTAGCGCGCCAGTGGCTGCAGCGTGACTTCAGTGGCCAGGTCAGGATTCTTGCACAGATCCAGAAAGCTGCCTGCGCGTGCCCGCGTGGCATTGTATTCCGGCAGGTAACGGCCTGCCTGACGCATGATCCAAAGGGGGGTATACGCCGTGGGTTGGCGCAACAGCGCTTTGAGAAAGGTATCGTTTTGGAGCATGCTGGCCCTTATCGGGGAAGGCTGGAACTGCCCATGAGGAATTCATCCACTGCGCGTGCCACCTGGCGACCTTCACGAATGGCCCAGACCACCAGGGACTGGCCACGACGCATGTCGCCTGCGGCAAACACTTTGGGAAGCGAGGTTTGATACTGTTCGGTATTGGCTGCCACATTGCCGCGTGCATCGAGGGCCACGCCGAGCTGCTGCAGCAGTCCTGCGTGGACCGGGTGCAGATAGCCCATGGCCAGCAGCACCAGATCCGCCTTGATCTCGAATTCTGAACCCGCAACCTCGGACATGGCCATCTGGCCGTTGCCATCCTGTTTCCACTCCAGGCGCACGGCCTGAAGTTTCTCGAGGCGGCCATCGCTGCCCTTGAAGGCTTTCGTGGCCACGCTCCAGTCGCGGTTGCAGCCCTCCTCCTGTGAGGAAGACGTCCGCAGTTTCATGGGGTAATTGGGCCAGACGAGGGGTTTGTTTTCCTTTTCGGGAGGGCGGGGCATCAATTCAAACTGCGTGACTGAAGCCGCACCCTGGCGGATGGAGGTGCCGACGCAATCCGAACCCGTATCGCCGCCGCCGATCACCACCACGTGCTTGCCGGTGGCCAGGATCGGATGGGTGACTTCATCTCCGGCATTGCGTTTGTTTTGTTGCGGCAGAAACGACATGGCAAAGTGCACGCCGTTGAGCTCGCGTCCGGGTACGTTGAGATCGCGCGGCTGTTCAGAACCACCGGTCAGGACCACGGCATCGAAATCAGCCAGCAGGGCCGAGGCTTCCACCGTCACGCCCACATGCTGGTTGGTCCGAAACTCGACACCCTCCGCCGCCATCTGTGCCATGCGACGGTCTATCAGGTGCTTTTCCATCTTGAAATCGGGAATGCCATAGCGCAACAACCCGCCGATGCGATCGTTCTTCTCGAACAGCACCACGGCATGCCCCGCACGGGCCAGCTGCTGGGCAGCGGCCATGCCGGCAGGCCCCGAACCGACCACGGCCACGCGTTTCCCGGTCTTGTGCTGGGCAACCTGGGGTTGAACCCAGCCTGATTCCCAGCCTTTGTCAATGATGCTGTGCTCGATGTTCTTGATCGTGACGGCATCATCATTGATGTTGAGGACGCAGGCTGCTTCGCAGGGCGCAGGACAGATGCGACCCGTAAACTCCGGAAAGTTGTTGGTGGAATGCAGGGAGTCCAGGGCCTCTTTCCAAAAACCGCGGTACACCAGGTCGTTCCAGTCCGGGATGATGTTATTGACCGGGCAGCCCGTTTGGCAGAATGGAATGCCGCAATCCATGCAACGCGCACCCTGGCGGCTGACATCCGCATCCGTCAGGGGCAAGGTGAATTCGCGGTAAAACCCGATACGCTCGGACGGCGGCAAGGATGCTGGATCCTGCCGTTTGATTTCCATGAAGCCGGTGATTTTACCCATGGTGATCTGGTCTCCGTTCTGCATCCTGTTGCTGTTCGGCTGCCAGCTCCATCAGGGCCCTGCGGTATTCCATGGGCATGACCTTGACGAAGCGGGGCAGGAACTGATCCCAGTGATCCAGGATGTCACGCGCCCGGCTGCTGTTGGTATAGTGAAGATGGTTTTCGATGAGCTTCTTCAGAAGCACGCAGTCACGCTCGCCCAGGTGGTTGACCTTCACCTTGCCATGGCTGTCGAGATTGCCGCGGGATTCTTCCGAGGCATTGTCTTCTTCGGGAATGGGTTCGAGCTCCACCATGGCCAGGTTGCAACGGTGCTCGAAATCGCCGGCCTCGTCCAGGACGTAGGCCACCCCGCCACTCATGCCCGCGGCAAAGTTGCGGCCCGCTTCACCAAGCACCACCACGGTGCCGCCGGTCATGTATTCACAGCCATGGTCGCCCACGCCTTCCACCACTGCCGTGGCGCCAGAATTGCGCACGGCAAAGCGCTCGCCCGCAACGCCGCGGAAATAACACTCGCCGCCTACGGCACCGTACAACACGGTATTGCCGACGATGATGTTTTCTTCAGGCTTGATGGGACAATTGGCCGCAGGGTAGATCACGATGCGCCCGCCAGAAAGGCCCTTGCCCACATAATCGTTGGCTTCGCCCTCCAGTTCCATGGTGATGCCATGCGCCAGGAAGGCGCCAAAGCTTTGCCCCGCGGTGCCGTGGGCGCGGACGACGATGGTGTCGTCGGGCAGCCCCGCATGGCCGTGGCGGCGGGCCACTTCTCCAGACAACATGGCACCGATCGTGCGATTGACGTTGCGTACGGCCGTTTCAATGATCACGGGTTGTCGTTGCTCGAGGGCGGGTTTGGCCTGGGCAATCAACTGGTGGTCCAGGGCGCGACCCAGGCCGTGGTCCTGACGCTCCTTCCAGGAGCGGGCCACGTTGCCGGGCATGTCCGGGCTGTGGAAGATGCGGGAGAAATCAAGGCCACGCGCCTTCCAGTGGGAAATGCCCTGCTTCATGTCGAGCATGTCGACACGACCCACCATCTCATCAAAGGTGCGGAAGCCCATCTGGGCCATGTACTCGCGCACCTCTTCAGCGACGAAGAAGAAATAGTTGATGACGTGCTCGGGCTGTCCGGTAAATTTCTTGATCAGCTCGGGATCCTGGGTGGCCACGCCAACCGGGCAGGTATTGAGGTGGCATTTGCGCATCATGATGCACCCCTCCACCACCAGTGGGGCCGTGGCAAAGCCGAATTCGTCGGCGCCCAGCAAGGCACCGACCACCACGTCGCGCCCCGTTTTCATCTGGCCATCCGCCTGGACGCAAATGCGACCGCGCAGGCGGTTGAGCACCAGTGTTTGCTGGGTCTCGGCCAGCCCCAGCTCCCAGGGTGAGCCGGCATACTTGATGGAGGAGAGCGGGGAGGCGCCGGTACCGCCGTCATGCCCGGAGATGGTCACATGATCCGCATGGGCCTTGGAAACACCCGCGGCGATTGTGCCCACGCCGATCTCGGAAACCAGTTTGACGCTGATGCGGGCCCCCGAATTGACGTTCTTGAGATCGTGGATCAATTGAGCCAGATCTTCAATCGAATAAATATCATGGTGCGGTGGCGGCGATATCAGGCCGACACCGGGCACTGAATGACGCAGCTTGCCGATGTATTTGCTGACCTTGTGCCCCGGCAGCTGGCCGCCTTCGCCGGGCTTGGCGCCTTGGGCCATCTTGATCTGGATGTCATCGGCATTGACCAGGTACTCGGCGGTCACCCCAAAGCGCCCGGAAGCCACCTGCTTGATGGCCGAACGCATGGAATCGCCGTTGGGCAGGGGCTTGAAGCGTTGTGGATCTTCTCCGCCCTCGCCGGTATTGGATTTGCCGCCGATGCGGTTCATCGCAATGGCCAGCGTGCTGTGCGCCTCATGGGAAATGGAGCCCAGAGACATGGCGCCCGTGGCAAAGCGTTTGACGATGGCGTGTGCGGGTTCCACCTCGGAGAGCGGGATGGGCTGGTCGGCGTGCCTGATTTCAAACAGCCCGCGCAGGGTCATCAGCCGCTGGGACTGGTCGTTGATGGCCTTGGCATATTCGCGATAGGTGCTGTAGTTCCCCGTGCGCGTGGCGTTCTGAAGCTTCGAGATGCTTTCGGGCGTCCACATGTGGGCTTCACCGCGGATGCGGTAGGCGTATTCGCCGCCAGCGTCCAGGGCGTCACGATACAGCGGCGCATCCGAGAAAGCCTGCTGGTGCAAGCGCAGCGATTCTTCAGCCACTTCAGACAGGCCAATGCCTTCCACGGTGCTGGCGGTGCCGACGAAGTAATGTTTGACAAACTCGGAGTTGAGCCCGATGGCTTCAAAAATCTGCGCCCCGCAATAGGATTGGTAGGTGGAGATGCCCATCTTGGACATGACCTTGAGCAATCCCTTGGAAACGGCCTTGACGTAGCGTTTGCGGGCTTCCTTGAGTTCCAGGTCCTGGGGCAGGTAGTGGCCCATGACGGCCAGGGTCTCAAAGGCAAGGTAGGGGTGCACGGCTTCAGCGCCGTATCCGGCCAGCAGGGCAAAATGGTGTACTTCACGGGCAGAGCCCGTTTCCACGACGATTCCGGTGCTGGTACGCAGGCCATTTTTCACCAGATGATGGTGGACGGCGGCGGTGGCCAGCAGCGCCGGGATCGCCAGCCGTTGTGCATCCATGTCGCGATCGGAGAGGATCAGGATGTTGCTGCCCTCGCGAACTGCAGCCAGGACGGCCTGGCAGAGCGCTTCCAGGGCATGCGACATGCCGGCGGCTCCTTCGGTGACCGGGTAGCAGATGGACAGCGTCGCAGAGCGAAACTGACCCTGGGTGAAACCGGATATCACCCTGATCTTTTCCATGTCTTCCGGCGTCAGGACAGGCTGGCTGACTTCCAGGCGGGGCTGGGGGCTGGCCGCATCAAATCCCAACAGGTTGGGTCTGGGGCCGATGAACGACACCAGGGACATGACCAGCTCTTCACGGATGGGATCGATGGGCGGGTTGGTGACCTGGGCAAACAGCTGCCTGAAATACTGGTAGAGCGTCTTGGGCCGATTCGACAGCACGGCCAGCGGCGTGTCGTCACCCATCGAGCCGACGGCTTCCTGGCCGCTGGCTGCCATGGGAGCCAGCAGAAACTTGAGTTCTTCTTCGGTGTAGCCAAAAGCCTGTTGCTGATCCAGCAGCGAGACCTTCGACTGCTGCGCCGCCGCCGCGGGAGCGGCAGGCAGATCCTCGATGCGGGTCTGGGTTTTGGACAGCCACTGGCGGTAGGGATGTGCAGCCGACAGTTGCTGCTTGAGTTCGGCATCGCTGACGATGCGCCCCTGCTCCAGATCGATCAGGAGCATCTTGCCCGGTTGCAGGCGCCATTTCTTGATGATCTTGCTTTGCGGGATATCCAGCACGCCCATTTCCGAGGCCATCAACACGATGTCGTCGCTGGTCTGCAAATAACGGGCAGGCCGCAACCCATTCCGGTCCAGGGTGGCACCGATCTGGCGGCCATCGGTGAAGGCCACGGCGGCGGGCCCATCCCAGGGCTCCATCAGGGCCGCATGGTATTCGTAATAGGCGCGCCGCTCCTCGTCCATGAGCGGGTTGCCCGCCCAAGCCTCGGGGATCAGCATCGTCATGGCCTGTACCAGGGGGTACCCGCCAGCCACCAGCAACTCCAGCGCATTGTCAAAACAGGCTGAATCCGACTGGCCTTCCACGATGAGCGGCCAGATCTTGTCCAGGTCTTCGCCCAGGAAGGAGGAGGCCGTAGCACCCCGTCGCGCGGCCATCCAGTTGACGTTGCCGCGCAGGGTGTTGATTTCTCCGTTGTGGGCAATCATCCGGAAGGGATGCGCCAGATCCCAGGTGGGGAAGGTGTTGGTGGAAAAGCGCTGATGGACCAGGGCCAGCGCCGAAACCATGGTGGGATCATTCAGGTCGCCGTAATACTGACCCACCTGGTCGGCAAGCAGCATGCCCTTGTAGATGAGGGTACGTGACGAGAGCGAGGGCAGGTAAAACTGGGTGCGTCCAATGCCTTGTTTTGCAACCAGATGTTCGGCGCGCTTGCGCAGCACGAACAGTTTGCGTTCAAAGGCGTCCTGATCGGGGCATTGGGGACCACGGGCCAGGAAAAGCTGCCGGATCACGGGCTCCACCAGCCTGACGCTCTCGCCCAGGCCGTGATTGTCGGTAGGGACATCGCGCCAGCCCAGGACAATTTGGCCTTCCTCGGTGGCGCATTGCGTCAGGATTTGCTCACAGGCTGTCCGCGCTGCAGGATCCTGGGGCAAAAACACCATGCCGACAGCATATTCGCCCAGTGCGGGCAGGGTGATCTGGCGTGCGGCCGCCTCCTTGCGCAGGAACGCGTCCGGCATTTGAATCAGGATTCCGGCGCCATCGCCGGCCAGGGGGTCAGCCCCGGTGGCCCCGCGGTGCGTCAGGTTTTCCAGGATCTTGAGCCCCTGCTGGACAATGGCATGGCTCTGGACCCCCTTGATATGGGCGACAAATCCCACACCACAGGCATCGTGTTCGTGGGCAGGGTCATACAAGCCCTGACGGGGGGGCGTCGAAACATGGTTCAATCGAGTAACCTCTGCGTATTCAAATGATCAAATGCAAGGGGGCGCCGGAGTCAAACCGCAGGCGAAGGCAGGGCTGTACGTGTACGCACCGGGCATAGGATGATACAGCCATCCCCCTTGCGGGGCAACATTTCAGGCCGGGGATTCCGGGGTACTGCCGATAAATCGGCCTTTTTCGGGCGACAGTACCGCGGCAACGGATTCAGCCGGGGCTTCACGGGTCAAAATCGCCTGCCCCAGGGCCTTGAGCAGGACGAAGCGAATCTTGCCAGCCTCTACCTTCTTGTCCGAGGCCATGAGTTCAAGATACCGCGCCACCCCGAGGTCTGGTGCGCGGCAAGGCAAACCGGCCCTGCGCATCAATGATGCGATGCGGGCCACATCGGCCGCAGTGATCCAGTGTAAACGTTCCGAGAGGTCGGCGGCCAGCAGGGTTCCTGCGGCTACGGCCTCGCCATGCAGCCAGGTGCCATAGCCGGTACCCGCCTCGATGGCGTGTCCAAACGTGTGCCCGAGGTTGAGCAGGGCGCGCACACCCGTCGTTTCAAACTCGTCCAGGGCCACGACCTCTGCCTTGTTGTGACAAGCCTCCAGAATGGCCTGGCCGAGCACGTCCGGATCGCGTTGAACCAGGGCTTCCAGATGCTGGTCCAGCCAGTCCAGAAACGGCAGGTCCCGAATCAGGCCATATTTGATGATTTCAGCAACGCCAGAGCGGAATTCGCGAACGGGCAGCGTGTCCAGCGTGGCCGTGTCGGCCAGCACCAGCCGGGGTTGGTGGAATGAGCCGATCAGGTTTTTGCCTGCCGGATGATTGATTCCGGTCTTTCCGCCCACCGAAGAATCCACCTGGGCCAGCAATGTGGTGGGGATCTGGATGAGGGGGACGCCACGCAGGAAAGTGGCCGCAGCGAAGCCCGCCAGGTCGCCGATCACGCCACCACCCAGGGCGATGACGGTGGTGTTGCGTTCGCGGTGCTGGGCCAGCAGTGCATCGTGAATCTGGTGCAGTGACTCGCGTGTTTTGTGGGCCTCGCCGTCCGGCAGCACGATGGCCATGCAGCGAACGCCAGAGGCCGAGAGCGTGCGCTCTAACCGGTCGAGATAGAGGGGTGCCACCGTGGTATTGGTGACAATGGCCACATCCGGTTGCGGCAGATGGGGCCTGATCAAGTCAGCACGATCGAGCAGGCCAGGCCCGATATGGATGGGATAAGGGGCGCCAGCGAGGTTAACAGTCAGGGTTTTCATGGGGTTGCTGTCGGGCAATTTCAGTTTCCAGTTGGTTGACCAGTCTTTGGACGCTCTGGTGAGCCGTATCGATGACAATGTGGGCCGTTTCCCGGTAGAGCGGATCCCGCTGATCGTAGAGCTGCTGCAGGCGGGCCTTGGGGTCGGCGGTTTGCAGCAAGGGACGCGAGCGGTCGTGGCGGGTGCGGTGCCAGAGATCCTCTGCGGAGGCACGCAGGTAGATGACCGTACCATGCCGGCGCAGTCGCTCCCGGGTTGTGGGGTTCAACACGGCACCGCCGCCTGTGGCGAGGACGATTCCCTGGCGCCTGACCAACTGGGCAATGACTTCCTCTTCGCGCAGGCGAAAGCCTGCTTCGCCTTCCAGTTCGAAGATCGTGGCGATGCGAACACCGGTGCGCGCCTCGATTTCCTGGTCGGAATCCACGAAAGTCAATTGCAGGCGCCGGGCCAATGCGCGGCCCACCGTTGTCTTGCCGGCCCCCATCAGTCCGACCAAAAAAAAATTGTGATCTGCGTCCATCCGCCCATTGTATCCGAGCGACCCCTTATAATGCCGTTCAGACCATAGATGAGTGCGCCATGTCGCCACGAAGCTTTCTTTATCCTTTGGCCGTACTGGCTGCCCTGGGCCTGGTGGGACTGGGCATCATCGTCCTGACGCTGGCCCTGCTGTATCCCAATCTGCCCAGCCTCGAAACCATGACGGATTATCGTCCCAAGGTGCCGTTGCGTATTTTTACCACCGACGACCAGCTGATTGGCGAATTCGGCGAAGAGCGGCGTGCCGTGCTCAAGCTTCAGGCTGTGCCATTGCGGATGCGCCAGGCCATCCTGGCGGCCGAAGATGACCGTTTTTACCAACATGGCGCCGTGGATTACCAGGGCGTGATGCGTGCATTGCTTGCCAATGTGTTTTCGGCCAGCGCCAAGGAGGGGGCCAGCACCATCACCATGCAGGTGGCGCGCAACTTCTTTCTCAGCAATGAGAAGACCTACGCGCGCAAGTTGTCGGAAGTGCTCCTGGCCTACAAGATCGAAAGCAATTTGAGCAAGGACCAGATCCTCGAGCTCTACATCAATCAGATTTACCTGGGGCAGCGGGCTTATGGGTTTGGGGCCGCGGCTTATGTCTATTACGGCCGCCCCCTCGAGCAGCTCAGCGTTGCCGAGATGGCCATGCTGGCTGGCCTCCCCAAGGCGCCCTCGCGTTACAACCCCGTCATCAACCCCAAACGGGCCGCGTTGCGCCAGCAGTATGTATTGCGGCGCATGCATGACCTCAAGTTCATCAGTGACACCGAATACAACGAGGCACTCCAACATCCGGGTCGCGTTGCACCGTTTCATTCGGGCTTCCTGCTCAAGGCGGATTATGTGGCTGAAATGGCGCGCCAGTACATGGTGCAGGCGTATGGCGACGAGGTCTACAACAAGGGTTACAAGGTGGTGACGACCTTGCTGAAGGCCGATCAGGATGCGGCCTACCGGGCTGTGCGTCAGGGGGTCATGGACTATGACCGGCGCCACGGCTATCGCGGACCGGAAGATTTTGTGGAGCTTGCTGCTTCCGGGGTCTCTGAAGAAGACCTGGAAGATGCCCTGTCAGACGCGGAGGTGAGTGACGACCTCTATCCTGGTGTGGTGACGGAAGCCTCCGAGCGGGAAGTGAGGGTGTACGTCAAATCCACCGGCATGATTTCCATCAAGGGCGATGGGCTTTCCTTTGCCAAATCGGCCCTGAGTGCCAGGGCGTCCGCTGACCTGCGCATCCGGCGGGGGGCCATCATCCGCGTCAACCATGACGACAAGGGCGATTGGCAGATTATCCAGTATCCCAATGTCGAAGCCGCCCTGGTGTCCCTCGATAGCCACAATGGCGCCATCCGCGCGCTGGTGGGCGGGTTTGACTTCAACCAGAACAAGTACAACCACGTCACGCAAGCCTACCGTCAGCCGGGCTCCAGCTTCAAACCCTTCATTTACTCTGCAGCCCTCGAAAAGGGTTTCACGCCCGCGACGCTCGTCAATGACACGCCATTTTCCATCGACCCCGCGCAGAACGGTGGCGAGGCCTGGGAGCCCCATAATTACGAAAATGAATACCTGGGACCGATCCGCCTGCGCGTGGCTTTGGCCAAATCCAAAAACATGGTGGCCATTCGCGTGCTCCAGGCAATTACGCCAGCCTACGCGCACCAATACATCACGCGCTTTGGGTTCGACCCCGACAAACACCAACCCTACCTCAGCATGGCGCTGGGTTCTGGCGCGGCAAGTCCCCTGCAGATGGCGGGGGCCTATGCCGTCTTTGCCAATGGCGGATTTCGCATCAAACCCTTTTTCATTGACAGGGTTCTGGATGCCCGCGGCAACGTGATCAGCCAGAACCGGCCGGTGGCGGCGGGTGAGGGCGCCGAGCAGGCGATTGACCCGCGCAACGCCTTCATCATGACCAGCATGCTGCGCGACGTCATTCGCATGGGCACGGCGACCAAGGCCCTGAGCCTGGGGCGCCAGGACCTTGCGGGAAAGACGGGGACCACCAACGACCATGTGGATGCATGGTTTACCGGGTTCCAGCCCAGTCTGGTGGCCGTGGCCTGGGTGGGATTCGACAAGCCGGCATCATTGGGAGCCAGTGAAACCGGGGCACAGGCCGCGTTGCCCATCTGGATGACCTATATGGAACGCGCCCGGCGTACCATCCCCGAAAGCCTCCAGATCGTGCCTCCGGGCATTTCCGTCTTGAGTATCGATCCCAATACCGGAAAGCCTGACGAGACAGGGCCCAACCGCATCACTGAATATTTCTATTCAGATCCTGCCAAGGTTCATTAGCCCCCAGGAGCAGACATGGCCTCTGCCAAGCGCAATCATCATCGGGAGCACCTGGCCTACCTCGCCGCACGGATCATGGCCGAGGACGGTACCCAGGATTATTCTGCGGCAAAACGCAAGGCAGCCCGTCAGGCCGGGGCACCCAGCACCCAGCAGCTGCCAGACAATCGGGAGATCGACGCCGCACTGAGAAGCTGGCAGGCGCTGTATCAGCGGGACACACGCGAGCCCGTTCTGCGCGAACTGCGGGAGGCCGCCCTGGCCGCCATGAGACTGCTGGAACCCTTCAATCCCTGGCTGACGGGCTCGGTCCTGTCCGGTACGGCAGGAGCACATTCCGACATCAACCTGCAATTGTTTACCGACGATGGCAAGGCGCTCGAGCTGTTTTTGCTGAACCGCCGATGGGATTACCAGGTGGGAGATCGCAAGATGCGCATTGGCAATCGGGCCGTGGACGCCACCGTGATCAGCTTCGTCATGCAAGGCATCCCGGTCAACGCCACGCTGTTGCCGCTGGACCTGCAGCGAATCACCCAAAAAACCAGCGATGGCCGGGCCGTGGAACGGGCCAGCATGATCCAGGTGGAAACCCTGTTGGCGCCGTTGTCTACGCCGACTTGAGCATCTCGGCGGCGCGCAGGGCAAAGTACGTCAGCACGCCATCCGCGCCAGCGCGCTTGAAGGAAAGCAGGCTTTCCAGGATGCAGCGCTCGTCCAGCCATCCTGCATCAATGGCGCCGCGCAGCATGGCGTATTCACCGCTGACCTGATAGGCAAAGGTGGGTGCCCCGAATGCGTCCTTGATGCGGCGGATGATGTCGAGATAGGGCAGTCCGGGCTTGATCATGACCATGTCCGCGCCCTCTTCCAGATCCAGGCCCACTTCCATAATGCCTCGTCGGAGTTGGCCGGATCCATTTGGTAGGTTTCCTTGCTTCCTTTTCCCAGGTTTTTGGCAGAGCCCACGGCATCCCGAAAAGGCCCGTAAAAGGCAGAAGCGTATTTGGCAGAGTAGGCCAGGATGCGGGTGTGGATGTACTGGTTGCCGTCCAGCGCTGCACGAATCCGGCCCACCCGTCCATCCATCATATCCGAGGGCGCCACGATATCCGCGCCAGCGGCAGCCTCCACCACCGCCTGGCGCACCAAAGCCTCCAGGGTTACGTCGTTTTGCACATAACCTTGTGCGTCGATGATGCCATCCTGGCCGTGGCTGGTGTAGGGGTCGAGCGCAACGTCGGTGATGATGCCCAATTCGGGAAAGCGTTGCTTCAGGGCGCGTACGGTGCGGGGCAACAGGCCTTCGGGGTTCCAGGCCTCGCTGGCGTCCAGGGACTTGAGGGCGGGGTCAATCACCGGAAACAGGGCCATGGCCGGTATGCCCAGGGTCAGGCAGCGTTCGGCGGTGACGAGCAGATGGTCCAGGGTTTGGCGATGGATGCCCGGCATGGAGCTCACCGGCTCTTCGCGATTCTGGCCTGCAATGACGAAGGCGGGGTAAATCAGATCGTCGGCGCTCAGGCGATGTTCTTGAACCATTCGGCGCGAAAACGCGTCGTGGCGGTTGCGGCGCAGTCTGCGTCCAGGAAAGCGGCCCAGAGTTTCCATGTTGAATTCCCGGTCAGGATGAAATAAGGGAACTTAACCGACCTTGGTGACTCTGACAACTGGTTGGTGCAAGTCCCAATGCCTGTCTTCTCCCTAGGGCAGGCAGACGCCACTTTAAATGGCATTCGCCCCTGTGAAGCGTTCCCCGCCACAGGGGCACTTTTTTATGTTCAGGCCTGCTGGGGCTGGTACAGGCGGGTGATCGCAGCATCGGCGGCTTCCAGCCCTTCCCGGGACATGCTTGAAAAGGCAATGACTTCAAGGCGTTGCCCAAAGTCTGCCAGGCTTTCCCTGACTTCTCGCAGGATCTGCAGCTTGGCTCCCCGGCCCAATTTATCTGATTTGGTCAGCAAAACCACCACGGGTTTGCCACTGGGCAGAAACCAGTCCAGCAGCTGACGGTCCAGGTCCGTCAGCGGGTGCCGGATATCCATCAGCACCACCAGGCCGCGTAACGATTTTCGGGCCACCAGATAGTCCGAAAGCAGGACTTGCCAGTGATGTTTGACAGCCAGCGGTACCTTGGCATAGCCATATCCGGGTAAATCCACCAGATAGCGCTGTTCCCCCAGGCTGAAGAAATTGATGTGCTGGGTACGCCCGGGCGTCTTGCTGGTGTACGCCAGCCGGGAACGATTGGCCAACACATTGATGGCGCTGGACTTTCCTGCATTGGAGCGGCCCGCAAAGGCCACTTCCACGCCGTCATCCGGCGGCAGCCCGGCCCAATCGTTGGCGGTAGTGAAAAACTCGGCTTTCTGGAAGAGCGACATGGTGTCTAGTCAAGATGCCGGAACACGGTCCTGGCCGCATCCAGCGTTTGTTCCAGCTCGGTCGTGCCATGGACCGAGGATACGAAGCCCGCCTCAAAGGCAGAGGGCGCAAGGTAGACGCCTGCGTCCAGCATGCCGTGAAAAAAGTGCTTGAAGCGCTCCTTGTTTGAAGTCAGGACTTCACCCAGGTTGGTGGGCAACGCCTCCCTGAAATAGATGCCAAACATGCCACCCAGCGAACATGTGGAGAGCGCAAAGCCATGTTCCTGGCCGATGCGCACGATGCCTTCCGTGACGGCGCGGGTCATCTCGCCCAGGCGTTCATATAGCCCCGGTTCCATGGCCAGTTTGAGGTTGGCCAGCCCAGCCGTCACGGCAACGGGGTTACCCGAGAGCGTGCCCGCCTGATACACGGGGCCCAGTGGGGCCAGGTATTGCATGACGTCGCGACGGCCACCAAAGGCGGCCAGTGGCATGCCGCCACCGATGACTTTGCCCAGCGTGGTGAGGTCGGGGCAAATACCGTAAATGGACTGTGCACCCCCCAGGGCCACCCTGAACCCGGTCATGACCTCGTCAAAAATCAGCAGGGCGCCGTGGGCTTCGGTCAGTTGGCGCAGACGCGTCAGGAATTCGGGCTGGGGCAGGACCATGTTCATGTTGCCGGCTACCGGCTCCACGATGACGGCAGCGATGGTGTCACCCGCCTGCGCAAAGAGCGCCTCCAGTTGGGGGATGTCGTTATAGTTCAAGACGATGGTATGGGCGGCCAATTCTGCCGGGACGCCACTCGAATCCGGCTGGCCAAAGGTCAATGCCCCCGAGCCCGCCTTGACCAGCAGGGCATCGCCGTGGCCGTGATAGCAGCCGTCGAATTTCACGATCTTGCTGCGTCCGGTAAACCCGCGCGCCAGACGAATGGCGCTCATGGTGGCCTCAGTACCTGAACTGGTCAGACGCACCTGTTCAATGGAGGGCATGAGCCGGCAGACCAGTTCGGCCAGTTCAATTTCAAGTGCCGTCGGCGCGCCAAAGCTCAGCCCCTTGCCGGCAACCTCGCGGACAGCCTCGATCACGGCGGGATGCGCATGGCCGTGCAGCAGGGGGCCCCACGAACACACATAATCGATGTACTCGCGGCCATCCACATCCCAAACCCGGGGGCCCGCCCCGCGCTCAAGAAAACGTGGTGCACCACCGACGGCACGAAAGGCGCGAACGGGTGAATTGACGCCACCGGGAATGCAAAGCTGGGCGCGATCAAAAAGCTGGTCGTTGAAACTGGTCATGGCGTCCTTGGAAGTGATGGTTGAATTGGCGGGCCGTTTCTGAAATGTCAGGGGTTTCAAACAGGGCTGAAATGACCGCCACCGCATCGGCGCCGGCCTCGATCAGGGCGTCTACCTGGTCCAGGCCAATGCCGCCGATGGCGACGATCGGGATTTCGAGTTGTCGGCGGGCGTTGCGCAGCAGGGGCAGTGTGGCACGCACCGCGTGGGGCTTGGTCCTGGACGGGAAAAAACTGCCGAAGGCCACATAGCTGGCGCCAGCCCGCTGTGCGTCCAGCGCCAGTTCGAGTGAGTCATAGCAGGAAATACCCACTAAAAGTGGGTGCTTGCTATCAGTATGTTCTTTATTCCACAAGGCCATCTCGTCTCGACCCAGATGGGCGCCTGCAGCATTGCAGGCGCGGGCCAGGGCCAAGTCATCGTTGATGATGAGGCTGACCCCCTGGCGTTGGCACAGCAGCGACAGGGCCTGCGCCTGCGCTTCACGCAGGGCGGGCGCCAGGGTTTTGGCACGATACTGCAATACGGTCACGCCCCCGTCGATGGCCTGCTGAACCTGGTTGAGCAGACGGGGCGTATCCGCAATTTCGGGGGTAATGGCGTAAAGACCCCGAATGATGGCAGGGTCAATGGACATCGCCTGCCGGGGGTTCGTCGCGTGCCCAGAACAGGCGGTCGGGGATGGGTTGCCCCATCCCCAGGCGAAACGCGTCCTTGAGGGTTTGCCAGGTGTATTCCTGGGCCTCGGCCACCGCCTCAGCTATGTCGAGCCCTTGGGCCAGGCCCGCTGCGATGGCTGAACTCAAGGTGCACCCGGACCCGTGAAAACTGCCCATCAATCGTTCCCAGCCGTCAGAGCGAATCACGCCCTCGCGGCCGTAGAGGGTGTTGATGACCTGGCTGGAATTGCTATGGGTGCCCGTGATCAGCACATACTCGCAGCCGGTTTCGAGAATCAGTCGCGCGGCTTCGGCGAAGTCCGGGTTGCCTTCCTCGGGGGGCTCGTCATAGGCAATGCGCAGAATCTCCAGGGTGTTGGGCGTCACGATGGTGGACTGGGGGATGATCAGTTCGCGCAGGGCCGAGAGCATGTCTTCGGAGGCCAGCTCATCGCCGCGCCCGCTGGCAAGGATGGGGTCCAGCACCAGCGGAATTTCGGGGTAGTCCGAGACGATTTCTGCAATGGCAGCGATGGCCTCGACGCTACCCAGAACACCCAGCTTGAATACGCTCACCGGCACATCTTCCAGAATGCAACGCGCCTGATCTGCCACCCACTCGGCATCCAGCGGCATGATGTCTTCCACACCCGTGGTGTCCTGGATGGTCACACCCGTGACCACGGACAGGGGGTGGCAACCCATGCTGGCCAATGTCAGGACATCGGCTTGCAGACCTGCGCCACCACTGGGGTCGGTGGCAGCAAAAATCAGAACGGCAGGGGGCGGAGAGGTCATGAACGGAGGTTGCTCTTCTGGGGTTCAGGTTTTATGATGCACTGCTTGCAAAGCCAAATTCAGACGTTGGCTGGCATTTTGATCATTTCAACATGTTTCATTCTAACTCAATTCCGGGAACACCATGGATGCTGCAAAAGGCTACAAAACCTATCTCTGCCTGATCTGCGGGTACATTTACGATGAAGAGCTAGGCGCTCCTGACGACGGCATTCCGCCCTACACCCGTTGGGAAGACGTTCCCGTCAATTGGGTCTGCCCCGAATGCGGTGCGCGCAAGGAAGATTTCGAACTGATCGAGATCTGACCGCATTAACCCGCTGACCACGCCACCCAACCCATGGCGCCGGTGATGAGCACCATCACCCCAAATACGATTCTGTAGCCGGCAAAGAGCGTGAAGTCGTGGTGGCTGACAAAGCGGAGCAGGGCGCGCACCGTGATGAATGCGGCCACGAAGGAAAATAGCGAGCCTACGGCAAACAGGCCGATGTCGCTGCCGTGCAGGAGCGCGCGATATTTGACCAGTTCGTGCAGCGTGGCGGCAAAGAGGGTGGGAATCGCCAGAAAAAACGAGAATTCCGTCGCCGCCCTGCGCGACAGCCCGAAGTAGAGCCCTCCCATGATGGTGGCCCCTGAACGGGAAGCGCCCGGAATCAGGGCGACGGCCTGGCAGAAGCCAATTTTCAGGGCGGTTTGCCAGGTCATGTCGTCCACGCAATCCAGCAGCACGGGCTGTTTTCTGCGCTCCACCCAAAGAATGACAAAGGCCCCCAGGATGAACGCCATGGCCACGGGCACGGGGGCGAACAGATGCGCCTTGATGCTGCTGGCCAGGAGCAGTCCCAGAAATGCTGCAGGCAGGAAGGCCACCATCAGGTTGACGGTCAGGCGCCGGGCTTTGGGGTCATGGGGCAGCCCCCGAATCACCGACACCATCTTTGCGCGGTACTCCCAGCAAACCGCCAGGATGGCGGCAAACTGGATGGCAATCTCGAAGACCTTGCCCTTTTCATCATTGAAATTGAGCAGGCTGCCTGCCACGATCAGGTGACCGGTACTGGAAACGGGCAGAAATTCAGTCAGTCCTTCGACGATGCCCAGGATGGCCGCCTTGGCCAGCAACAGCAGATCCATGCCAGGTTACACCTTCCGATAGATTTCAGCGCCCTTCTCCAAAAACTCGCTGGCTTTATCGGCAAGCCCCCGATCCAGTGCCTCGTTTTCGGTAACGCCCTGGCGGGCCGCATAGTCCCGCACGTCCTGGGTGATTTTCATGGAGCAGAAATGGGGGCCACACATGGAACAGAAATGGGCCAGTTTGGCGCCTTCCTGTGGCAGCGTTTCATCATGAAACTCGCGCGCCTTGTCCGGATCCAGCCCCAGGTTGAACTGGTCATCCCAGCGAAACTCGAAGCGCGCCTTGGACAGTGCGTTATCCCGCAGCTGCGCTCCGGGATGGCCCTTGGCCAGATCGGCCGCGTGCGCCGCCACCTTGTAGGCCATGATGCCGTCCTTGACGTCATTCTTGTCGGGCAAACCCAAATGCTCCTTGGGCGTGACGTAGCACAGCATCGCCGTACCGTACCAGCCAATCATGGCGGCACCAATGGCCGAGGTGATATGGTCGTATCCTGGGGCAATGTCGGTGGTGAGCGGTCCTAGCGTGTAGAACGGCGCCTCGCCGCAAAGCTTGAGCTGCAGGTCCATGTTTTCGCGAATCTTGTGCATGGGGACGTGACCCGGACCTTCGATCATGGTCTGGACATCGTGCTTCCAGGCAATTTCCGTCAGCTCGCCCAGGGTTTTGAGTTCGGCAAACTGGGCTTCGTCGTTGGCGTCATAAATGGATCCGGGGCGCAAGCCGTCACCTAGCGAGAAGCTGACGTCATAAGCCTTCATGATGTCGCAGATATCTTCGAAATGGGTGTACAGGAAGCTTTCGCGATGATGGGACAGGCACCATTTGGCCATGATGGAGCCACCACGCGACACGATTCCGGTCATGCGAGAGGCCGTCATCGGAATGTGGGCCAGGCGAACGCCGGCATGGATGGTGAAGTAATCCACACCCTGCTCGGCCTGTTCGATCAGGGTATCCCTGAAAATTTCCCAGGTCAGGTCTTCGGCGCGTCCATCCACCTTTTCGAGGGCCTGGTAGATGGGCACGGTGCCAATGGGAACCGGCGAATTGCGGATGATCCACTCGCGGGTTTCGTGGATGTTTTTACCCGTGGAAAGGTCCATCACGGTATCGCCACCCCAGCGGATGGACCAGGTCATCTTTTCGACTTCTTCCTGGATGCCCGAGCTGACAGCGGAATTGCCGATGTTGGCGTTGATCTTGACCAGGAAGTTGCGGCCAATGATCATGGGTTCGGATTCAGGATGGTTGATGTTGGCCGGAATGATGGCGCGGCCGCGAGCCACTTCATCACGAACGAATTCTGCCGTGATCATCCCGGGAATCGAAGCGCCCAGCGCCTCGCCGGCATGCTGGGCACCCAGAAGGCGTTCCAGCGAACCACCGCGACGTTTCAGTTCTTCCATCATTTCCGCACGCCGGCAGTTTTCGCGAATGGCGATGAACTCCATTTCGGGCGTGATGATGCCCTGGCGCGCATAGTGCATCTGGGTGACGTTTTTACCCGGCAGGGCGCGGCGGGGTTTGCGATGGAGCTGAAAGCGCATGGCCGCCAGGGCGGGATCTGACAGGCGTCCCAGTCCATACGACGAACTGGGGCCACTCAACGCTTCGGTGTCGCCGCGCTCCACGATCCAGGGCTCGCGCAGGGCAGCAAGGCCCGAGCGAATGTCAATTTTCACTGACGGATCAGTGTAGGGACCGGAAGTGTCGTAAACCGTGATGGGCGGATTGGTTTCGGCACCCATGGCCGCGGGTGTGTCGGACTGGCTGATTTCGCGCATGGGCACGCGAACGTCGGGACGAGCGCCCGTCACGTAGATTTTTCTGGAGCGCGGCAGGGGCGCAATCGAAGCTTGGTCGACCTGGGCCGTTTCAGCAAGAAATTTTGGGTTGGCGTTCATTCAGTGACTTCCGATGATGATCCGTTTAAGGCTTGGTTGAGCTTGTCGTAATCCAGTTCTTTTTCCCATCTTGAAACCACGATGGTGGCTACGCCATTGCCAATGAAGTTGGTCAGGGCGCGGGCTTCAGACATGAACCGGTCAATGCCCAGAATCAGGGCAAGACCCGCAATGGGAATGGAAGGAACGACGGCGAGTGTGGCAGCAAGGGTGATGAACCCCGCTCCCGTAACCCCTGATGCGCCCTTGGAGGTGAGCATGGCCACCAGCAGCAGGCTCAATTGCTGCTCCAGGGTGAGGTCGATGTTGAGGGCCTGGGCCACGAACAGTGCTGCCATGGTGAGATAGATATTGGTGCCATCCAGATTGAAGGAATAACCTGAAGGCACCACGAGGCCCACGACGGCTTTGGGGCAACCGGCTCGTTCCAGCTTGTGCATCAGCGGGACCAGGGCGGATTCTGACGATGAAGTCCCCAGTACCGTCAGGAGCTCGTCCTTGATGTAGGCCAGAAACTTCAGGATGTTGAAGCCCACCAGGGCGCTGATGGCACCCAGTACCACCAGGATGAAGATCAGGCATGTCAGGTAAAAACTGCCCATGAGGGACATCAGGGGGGCCAGTGCGCCCACCCCGTACTTGCCGATGGTAAAGGCCATTGCACCACCGGCGCCGATGGGCGCCAGCTTCATGATGGTATTCATCATGCCGAACAGGGCATGGGATGTTTCCACGATCAGGCGGTGGACATACTCCCCTGCCGACCCCAGATGGCTCAAGGACCAGCCGAAGAGAATGGCCACCAGCAAGACCTGCAGCAGGTCGCCGTTGCCTGAAAAGGCGTCAAACAGGGTTTTTGGAATGATGTGCAGGATGAAGTCGGCCACGGATTGCTCGGATGCCGCCTTGGCGTAGCCTGCCACGGCCTTGGGGTCGAGGGTGGCCGGGTCGACGTTGAAGCCCTTGCCAGGCTGCAGCGTATTCATGACCACAAGCCCGATGACCAGGGCAATACTGGAAACAACCTCAAAGTAAATCAATGCCTTGCCGCCGACGCGCCCCACCTTCCTCATGTCGCCCGCGCCCGCAATGCCCAGCACGACCGTGCAGAAAATAATCGGCGCGATCATCATCTTGACGAGGGCGATAAAGCCATCTCCCAGAGGTTTTAGCGCCACGGCGTTCCTGGGTGCCACAAAACCCAATACGGCGCCGGCCAGGATGGCGATCAACACCCAGAAATAGAGCCGGCTGGTCAATCCCTTCATTCGTGTCATCCTCGATAACATCACGTCGGGCAAAGCAATATTGCAGTGCCGCGCCCAGTTTACCCTGATTCAGCCCCTCAGTTGCACCAACCACGGTGCCTCCTTGATCAGGGGCAAGCCGCCCTCCCGGCTGGCAGTTAGGTCTCGCAAGGCGGTTGAGTTTGGTACAATGTAAGTCTCCTCGTCTCATGACTCTGGAATTGCCCTCATGAATATAGAACAAGCCCGTTTCAATATGGTCGAGCAGCAAATCAGACCCTGGGAAGTGCTGGATATTACGGTGCTTGATCTGCTCTATGAAGTGCGGCGCGAAGATTTCGTACCCGAAGCCTGGCGCAGCCTGGCCTTCGTGGACATGGAAATACCACTGGGTCTGGGGGAGACCATGTTGTCTCCAAAGCTGGAGGCACGCCTGCTGCAGGAGTTACGCCTTAAAAAATCCGACCGCGTCCTTGAAGTGGGTACGGGAAGCGGCTATATGGCGGCCTTGCTGGGGCGGTTGGCCGCTTCGGTCACCAGCGTGGAAATCCATCCCGAACTGGCGACACGGGCAGCCAGAATGCTGAAGACGCATGGCCACGACAACGTTCAGGTGGAAGTGGGCGATGCTGCCCAGGGTTGGCGCCCGGGAACCCAGTGGGACGTGATCGTCCTGACCGGGTCCGTACCCGTACTGCCCCAGGCTTTTCTGGATGCCATCGCCCCTGGCGGGTGCCTGCTAGCGGTGGTGGGAGACGCTCCGGCCATGGAGGTGGTTCGCTGGAAACAGGATGGACAGGGTGCCTTACGCGCCGAGACCCTGTTTGAAACCGTCATCCCTCCCCTTCACCATGCGCTCCAGCCTGCGCGTTTCCAGTTCTGAACGGATTCAGGGCCGGGCGGGGGCGTCCGGTTCATACCGGACTTCCAGGATCTCAAGTTCACGCGCGCCCGCCGGACTCTGAAAACGCACGGTTTCACCTTCGCGCTGTTTGAGCAACGCCCGCGCCAGCGGCGATATCCAGCTGATATGGCCTCGTGCGGGATCCGTTTCGTCCACGCCCACGATCTGATAGGTATGTGCCGTCCCGGCTTCATCGCTGACGGTGACGGTGGCTCCAAAGAAAATCTGCTCGTTGCCTGCCTGGAGTCCAGGATCAACGACCTGGGCAATTTCCAGGCGTTTGGTGAGAAAGCGTAAACGCCGGTCTATTTCGCGCAGGCGCCGTTTGCCATAAATGTAATCTCCGTTTTCCGAGCGATCGCCGTTGGATGCGGCCCATGCGACGGTTTCCACCACTGCGGGGCGTTCGATGCGCAGCAGTCGCTCCATCTCCGCGCATAGTCGCGCATGGCCCGTTGGCGTGATGTAGTTGGGCGTTCCCTTGGGCAGGCTGGATGCGGGCTCGGCATCCTCCTCGTCGGCCTCGGCATCATTTTCCCGGGTAAATGCTTTGCTCATGGGGTAGGGGGCAGGAAAGGTTCGATCAAGGACAGGATCTTATGGGCGGCGCCTTGATGTTGCAACGTGAAGCGTTGGCCGGCTGCCGCCATCTGCTGGCGACGAGGGGCATCCTGCAACAGGGCAGGGAGGACATCGAGCAACTCTGGAGCGTGCTGTACGCGGATTGCAGCGCCGGCAGCGATGGCCCACTCAGTGGCATCCTGAAAATTGTAGGTGTATGGCCCCACCACGACCGGACAGCCCACGGCGGTGGCCTCGATCAGGTTTTGCCCGCCATAGGGCAGCAGGCTGCCACCAATCAGCGCGACATCCACCACCTGGTAACAGGCTTGCAGCTCACCCATGCTGTCGCCCAGCAATACTGCAACATCCTCAGGAACGGGACGGTTTTCCGAACGGCGCACGAAGGGGATGGCAAGGCTGGTCAGCAGGGCCGCCACCTCGTCGAAGCGTTGCGGATGTCGTGGCACCAGAATCAGGAGCGCTCCGGGACAATTCAGCCTGGGAAGCAGCTCGAGGAGCAGGCGTTCTTCGCCAGGACGCGTGCTGGCTGCGAGCCACACGGGGCGTCCGTTACCGACCAGGGTGCGCAGCGTTGCCAGAACCGTAGCCGTGGCTGGAGCGAGGGGGGTATCAAACTTGAGGTTGCCGGCCACGACGACACGTGGCGCACCCAGGGTGATGAAGCGTTGCGCATCATTTTCCGTTTGTGCCGCAATCAGGGAGAGCCGGGAGAGCATGGTTTCCGTGAGCGGCCGGGCGCGCCGGTAGCCTGCCGCCGATTTTTCGGACAGGCGTGCGTTGACCAGCAGGACGGGCACGCTGGCCTCTGCACAGAGGTGAATCAGGTTGGGCCAGAGTTCGGTTTCCAGCAGCACCCCCACCCGCGGTTTGAAGTGCATTAAAAACCGATGGATGGCAAAAGGAATGTCATAGGGCAGGTAGCAGCGCAGGACGTCAGGACCAATCAGCTCGGGCGCCGTTTCGCGACCCGTGGGTGTCATGTGGGTGAGCAGGAGCTGGTATTCGGGGTGTTGCTTGCGAAGCAGCTGGATGAGCGAGGCGGCAGCGCGCGTTTCTCCCACCGAGACAGCGTGTAACCAGAGAATGGGCCGTTCAGGCTGCATCGCGTACCGACCCAGGCGCTCGCCCCAGTGACGCAGGTAACCGGGTTGATGGCGGCCTCGCCAGAGCAGGCGGATCAGTGCCAGCGGCAACAGTGCCCAGACAAGGATGGCATAACCGCGACGCGTGGCTAGCATGAGGCGGGCAGGGCTTGCATGACCGTTTCCACGGAAGGCATCTGCTTTTTTCCGCCGCAGTTGACCGCCAGGGGGCTGCCGTACACGCCGGTGTCTTCGGGCCGGGTTGCCGTGAAGATGGCCACCACCGGGCGATTGAGTGCGGTTGCCAAATGGGAGAGTCCGGTGTCCACCCCGATGACGCACTGCGCATGCGCAAGGAGCGCTGCAAGCGCGGCAAGGTCCATCACGGGGGCCGCGAGGGCTGCGGGAATGCGGCTGGCCAGTCGCGCCGCTCGTTCGCGCTCGATGGCGCTGCCACCAGGGATGATGGCGCGCAGTCCCTGTTGCTGGAGGCGCACACCCAGCTCGATCCAGTAGCTTTCGGGCCATTCCTTATGGGGACGGCTGGTGGCGTGGAGCAGGACCACGTAGGGCTCGCCGGGAGCCCATGGGGGCGGCGCGCTGGGAAGCTTGAGTCCGTAGCGTACTTCCGGTTCGGGCTCGTAGCCCAGGGCCTGTGCCGTCAGGAGGCGGTTGCGTGCAACGGCGTGCAGGTTCCAGGGAATCGCAAATCGTTCCTGGTAGGCCAGGGTAGCCCAGGGTTCACGGGCGCTGGACCAGGCATACCCCATGCGATGTGCCGGAACCAGCCATCCCAGCAAGGCGCTTTTGATGAGGCCCTGCAGGTCGATGGTGAGATCGTAGGCGCCTTCCCGCAACTGGTGGCGCAGGGAGGCCAGTTCTTGCCATGTTTCCCGTGACAGGGGGGCCTTGCGCCAGCGACGGG
The DNA here is from genome assembly GCA_027311025.1 of Ferrovaceae bacterium. Classification (GTDB taxonomy): domain Bacteria; phylum Pseudomonadota; class Gammaproteobacteria; order Burkholderiales; family Ferrovaceae; genus JAJZRV01. The sequence continues at coordinate 19,952 of DAICZS010000001.1, read as the reverse complement.
TGGCCACCGGAATGATGTGCCGAACGGCAGGATGCAGGGCCGGGATGGCGGAGAATGATGCTTCCACCATCCAGTCCACGGTGATGTCGGGGCAATGGCGTGCGATGTCGGACACGGCTGGTAGGGCATGAACCACATCGCCCAGGGAGGATGTCTTGATGATCAGGATTTTGCGCATCCCGACATTCTAGGCTGTGCGCCAGGACGCGGCTACCCGCGACGGTCACCATGCTAAAATTTGCCCATGAACATACTGGTCACCGGGGTTGCGGGATTCATCGGCATGCATGTGGCCAGGCGACTGCTGCAGGAGGGCCATACCGTTGTTGGTCTGGACAACCTCAATGACTATTACGAAGTTGCGTTGAAGCAGGCGCGGCTGGGCCAGCTGGCTGACCAGCCCCGATTCAGTTTTCATCTCCTGGACATCAGCGATGCGCCCGGCATGGCGTCGCTATTTTCGGGCGGGGGCTTTACTCATGTGGTGCATCTTGCAGCACAGGCCGGGGTACGCCATTCCCTGAAAAACCCTTTGGCTTACGTTAATGCCAACATGACCGGATTTGCCCATGTGCTGGAAGGTTGCCGTCATCATGAGATCAACCACCTCGTCTATGCCAGCACGTCCAGCGTTTACGGCACCAACGCCCGATTGCCCTTCAGTGAACACGACCCGGCCGATCACCCCGCCAGTCTGTATGCTGCCACGAAGCGTGCCAACGAGTTGATGGCGCATTCCTACAGCCACCTGTTTGGCTTGCCGACGACGGGGCTGCGCTTTTTTACTGTCTATGGCCCCTGGGGCCGCCCTGACATGGCGTATGCCCTGTTTACCCGGGCCATTCTGGAAAACCGTCCGATCCAGGTTTTCAACCAGGGACGCATGCGTCGCGATTTTACCTATGTCGACGATATTGTGGAGGGGGTGGTGCGGGTCCTGGCGAAACCCACCAAACCCAACCCCGCCTTTGATCGCCTGCATCCCGATCCGGCAAGCAGTGATGCGCCCTGGAGGATTTACAATTTGGGCCATCATCAGCCCGCATCGCTCGAAACCTTCATCGGCATACTGGAGCGATGTCTGCACAAAAAAGCCATCTGCGAGTACTTGCCCATGCAATCCGGAGATGTGGAAGAAACCTTTGCCGGGATTGCCGACCTTGCCGAAGCGGTGGGATACCAACCCCAGACCTCACTGGAAACGGGGCTTGAACGATTTGTTTCCTGGTACCGGAGTTACTATTCATGACGCTTTCGGTGATTGTGATCGCCAAGAACGAAGCAGCATCGATTGGGGATTGCCTCCAGTCGGTGGCATGGGCCGATGAACGCATCGTCCTGGATGGGGGCAGTACCGATGCCACCGTGGCCATAGCCAAAGCCCTGGGCGCACGCGTGGAGGTGGCTGCTGACTGGCCCGGATTTGGTCCCCAGAAAAACCGTGCCCTGGCCTTTGCCAGTGGGGATTGGGTGTTGTCCCTGGATGCGGACGAACAGGTCAGCCCGGGATTGAGGATCGAAATCGAGGCTGCGCTGCTTGCGCCCGGCGCCGCTGTGTACCGCATGCCGAGAGCGTCGCGTTATTGCGGGCGCACGCTGCGCCACGGCGGCTGGTGGCCCGATTACGTCATCCGCCTGTTCCGTCGGGGAGAGGCCCGCTTTTCAGACGACCTGGTCCATGAGCGCCTGGTGAGTACAGCGGCGGTGGGGACCCTGACGCAACCGCTGCTGCATGATACCTATGCCAGCCTGGAAGAGGCGCTGGACAAGGCCAACCGATATTCCACCCTGGGCGCAGAACAGGCATTTGTGCGGGGCGAACGGACCGGCCTGATGACCGCCCTGGGCCATGGCCTTTGGGCCTTCTTCAGAACTTATGTGCTGCGTCGTGGATTTCTGGACGGAGGGCAGGGGCTGTTGCTGGCCGTATCCAACGCCCATACCACGTTCTACCGCTATGCCAAGTTGTGGCTCAAGCGCCAGTGAGCGGTTGCATCTGGTGCAACCTCGCGTAGTACCCGTTGAGTTCAAGCAGGCTGCGATGGGTACCCTGCTCGACGATCTTGCCCTCATGCAGCACCACAATGCGATCGGCGTTTTCGATGGTGGACAGCCGGTGGGCAATGACGATGGTGGTGCGCCCCACCATCAGGGCATCCAGGGCGGTTTGTACGGCCCGTTCTGATTCACTGTCCAGCGCCGAGGTGGCCTCATCCAGGATGAGTATGGGCGCGTCTTTCAGGATTGCGCGTGCAATGGCGATGCGCTGGCGTTGTCCCCCCGACAGGCGCGCGCCGTTTTCCCCGAGCAGCGTATTGAATCCATCCGGCAATTGTTCGATGAATTCCAGGGCATGGGCCGCCCGGGCTGCGGCCCGAATACGGTCCATCGACACGCCGCGCAATGAACCGTAGCCGATGTTATGCGCCACGGTATCGTTGAACAACACCACGTCCTGGCTCACCAAGGAAATATTGGCACGCAGGCTGGCCAGGGTAAGTGACGCCAGCGGGTGCCCGTCCAGCAGGATATGCCCCGAAGTCGGCGCATAAAAGCGGGGAATCAGCGTGGCCAGGGTGGTTTTGCCACTACCAGACTGGCCCACCAGGGCCACGGTTTCCCCCGCACGGATGCTGAGGTTGAAATCATCAAGGGCCAACCGGTTTCCGCGCGGGTAGGCAAAACACAGATGCTCGAATTGCAGCGTGCCCACTGCACGTTCCAGGACGACGGTTCCCGTGTCCACCTCAGGCGCCTGGTCAATGAGCTCAAAGACGCTTTCCGAAGCCGCAAGCCCTCGCTGGAGCGATTCGCTGATGTCAGACAGGCGCTTGAGGGGAGCCAGCAGCATGATCATGGCCGTGATGAAGGAAACAAATCCGCCCACGGATGTTTCATCGGCGCTGGCCTGCAAGGTGGCCAGCCAGACGATGGCAGCCACGGCAAGGGCTGCAAACAACTGAACCAGGGGGACATTGGCGGCGCCTGCAGCAGCCTGCTTCATGTTGAGGCGGCGAACCCGATTGCTGGCTTCGTGGAAACGCTCGGTTTCAACGGGTACGCCGCCAAAGATCTTGATGACTTTCTGGCAGCCGATCGATTCGTCCAGGACGGTGGTGATGCCCCCCATGGCCTTCATGCTGTCGCGGTTGACGTTGCGCAGGCGGGCGTTGAACTTTTTCACCACCCAGGCAATGGGCGGTGCGGCCAGCAAGGTGATGCTGGTGAGTTTCCAGTTGAGGTAGACCAGCCACCCCAGCAGCCCGATGACCACGAAGGTATCGGTGACGAGGTTCGTCACCACCGTGGTGGCTGCAGTCATGACCTGACTGGCATCGAATACCAGCTTCGAAATCAGGACGCCCGAAGGGTGGTCATCGAAGTAGCGGACCGGCAGTTGCAGCAGGCGCTCAAACATCTGCCGGCGCAGGTCCATGACAACCTTGTTGCCCACCCAGTTCATGGCAAACTTGGAGACGAAGTTGGCTACGCCGCGCACCACGAACAAGCCCAGCAACATGACCGGAACCCAGCGAATCCAGGCAGGGTCCTTATGCACGAAGCTCATGTCGAGCATGGGTTTGAGCAATGCGGGAAGCAGCGGCTCTGTGGCGGCCGTGATCACCATGGCGACGATCGCGGCAACAAACTCCCAGCGGTAGGGGACGACGTATCGCAACAAGCGCCGATACAGTGCGGCGCTATGAACTGGCAGCGTGAACGATGGCACTGGCCGTGATCCTGAAACGAGAGAGGGGCAGTATACCGTACCGCGACCCCCGCGCCGCCGGGAATCTGATAACATTCCTTCAGGTGATTTACCCCAATTCTTGAGTCAGGATCCACATGAGTCTTTCTTATCGTGCCCGATGGGCTATTGGCGTGCTGCTGGCCGTACTGGTTCTGGCCACGCACGGGCAGCATGACGCAACGGCGCTCCATTTGCCCCAGGCCACCTGGGCCGCCTTTTTCCTGGGTGGGTGCTATCTGCGCCAGACCCGGCTTTGGGTGCTGGGCCTGGGCCTTGTGGGGGCCCTGGATTTTGCTGCCGTGACCTGGGGGGGCGTGAGCAACTTCTGCCTGTCCCCCGCCTATCTGTTCATGGTGCCGGCGTATGGCGTGTTGTGGTTGGCTGGTCGCACCTGCGCCACGCATGTCACGGGGCTGGATCGACGCAGTCTCATGGTGCTGGCGTTGGGCCTGTCCAGCATCGTGGTCGCCGAAACTCTGGCAAGTGGCAGCTTTTACCTGTTCTCGGGACGCATCGAACAAGTCACCCTGGGCGGACTGGCGGCTTATCTCGTCACCTGGGCACCACAAACCCTGGCGTCTTTCGCTTTCTGGATCGGGGTTGCTGCCCCGATCCATGCAGCGGTTCGCTATCTGAACGGCGCTTCAGGTTTGCGTCGTTCCGTCTAATAGACGTATTTCAGCAGCATCCCGAAGTTCTTTCCCGGAGAAGGGTAGTAAGCCCCGTAGCTGTTGGCATAGTCGTAATACTGGCGGTTGAGCAGGTTATTGGCTGAGGCGACGAGGTTCCATTGTTTCGTGAGGGCCGTGGTATAGCGCAGGTCGGCCGTCCAGTAGAACGGTATCGGCGGGAGCGTTCCCATGAAGTCAGAGTCCACGTATTGCTGGCCTACCAGGCGCGCCGACAAATCCAGGGTTTGATGTGCTTGGGGCTTCCATTCCACCCCTGTCTGAATGTTGAACTGGGGAACCAGCGGTACCCGATGCCCCTGATAGGCCCCCTCCGAGAATACCGCCCTGATCCATTGTCCCGATCCGCGTAGGGCCAGGCTTTGCGTGGCCTGGTAGCGGCCTTCCAGTTCCAGGCCTTCACGCTGGGTGGGGGGCAGATTGACATTGATGAACTGCACCGGATCGAACACCAGTTCGTTCTGGATATCGCTGCGGAACAGGCGCAACGCGGCATTGCTGGCCTCCAGTCGGTTCCAGCTGATACCGGCCTCATAGTCCATGGAGGTCTGGGGCAACAGGTTGCCTGCAGCACCGCGCAATTCGTCGATGTTGGCAACCCGGTAGCTTTGACCCGTGCGGATGTAAGACTCCACTTTCTCATACAGGGTGCGAATGTACTGCAGCTCGAAGGCGTGCAGGTTGGACGAATCGCTGGATGCCAGTTCCTTCTGGATGCGCTCCACGCGCCCTCCCGCCACCAGCCGGTCTACCGGTGTGAGGCTCCAGTCGTCCCTCAGGTAGAGGGCGTCGCTGTTCTGGATCAGATGCTCACCTAGCGTGGAGTATTGGGGGTACGCGGGATAGACGGAAGAGTAGGTGCGATCCCAGCGGGACAGGTCCAGCCCGACTGTCAGGTCGTTGCCCTTGATGATGGCATCGTGAATTTTTGCGCGTGGGGACAGACCCTCGAAATTTGCAGAAATGTCCGTGGTGCCGCCGATGCTGGGCAGGTTGGCACCTGATTGTTTGTTGCGCACGTTGGCGTCTACGGCCCACTCGGTATTGCCCACCACGGCTTTCCCAAACACGGTCACGGCGTTCCCGCTGATGTTGCCTGAATCGTTGAGCGTCACGGTTTGCCTGGGGTTGAGCTGGAATTGCTGCAGGGTCAGGGGGCCGGGAAAGCGCGTGTCTTCAGAATCCGAGTACAGGCGCACCCCCAGGGTGCGGTCTGCATCCGGCTGCCACTGCAGCGACGCCCCTCCCGTCCTGACCTGGGCCTGGTTGTTGGCCCGATAGTTATCCGTATTGAGGGTCTTGCCAAAGAGGGCCACCGAGGTGCCATCCACCTGACGCGACACCCAGGCATTGCTCTCCTTGGTGGCAAAGCTGCCCAAGCCGCCCGACAGGGTGGCGCTATTGCCCGGATGATTTTTGCTGACGATGTTGATGACCCCGCTGGTGGCCCCTTCGCCGTAGAGGACGCTGGACCCGCCGCGGGTGATTTCGATGTGATCGATGGACTCCACGGGAATCATGGAAGTGCGGGCAGCCGCCTGCTCGATCTCGGACAGGCGCACGCCATCCAGCAGCACCACCACGTTATTGTCGCTCGTCACGCCGTAACCGCGCAGGTCGATGGATTGGTCCTGGGTGCCACTCAAACTGATTCGGGTGGGCACGTTGCCGAGCTTTTGCAGGATTTGTGAGACATCGGTCAAGCCACTGCGCTCGATGTCGCTGGCTGAAATGATGGTGGTCTGCGGCAACGACTGGGACAGGGATTCGTCAAAACGGGAAGAAGTCACCGTGATGGGTGACAGGCCCGCAACAACATCGAGGGTGTCGGAGGCATGGCTGGAGAACGAAAGACAGGTGGCTGATACCAACAGTGCAATGGGTTTGAAGGCTGGACGACGGGTGCAAATTGTCAAAATGATCTCCCTGTAGAGGACAGGGAAACACCAGGGATAATTCAAGGCGGACTACAAATCGGGGTTTACCGATGACACGCAAGCCTGAATACTGCTACCCCGCAGTATTTCCAGTGCGCCAGACCATCTGGCGACTTGGAGCGTGGGGCCGGTATCCGGGCTCATCCGAAAACCTTCGTCGTCTTCCCGGGCCGTGGGCGTGAACCTTCCGACCTAGTGACTGTTATGACGAAGTGATCAGGACTTACCGTTGCGGGGGCAGCACAGGCATTTCACCTGTTTCCCGTTTAACCTGGACCATGAAAGATGTCCGGGCACCCCGATGTGAACCATTCACATCTGCTGAAACGATTGTAACGAAATATGGATGCAGGGCAAAGAAATATTGGACAATTGACGCCGGAACACTCGCCCCCTTATATTGGGACCATGGAAAAGCTATTTGCCAGCCTGGAACAGAAAATCGACCGTGTCATCGCCCAGTGCGACCTGTTGCGCGCTGAAAACCAGAACCTGAGGCAGGAACTCATTCTCAAGGCAGACGAGGTGCGCACGTTGACGGACAAGATGGAAGAGGCCAGGCATCGCCTGCAACAACTGGTGGCTCAGGTACCAGAATAGCCATGACAAAACCGGAATCCGTCATGGTCGAAATCGCCATTCTCGGCCGTGCCTACAAGGTCTCATGCAATCCTGAACACCAGGCATTGCTGCAGGAGGCGGCACAGGAACTGGACCGGCGCATGCGCGAAGTGCGTGGTCATGCGGAAGGCGTGGGGCCTGAACGCGCAGCGGTGATGGCAGGCCTGAATGCCGTATACGAAATGCTTGAACAAAAAGCCGCCAGCAGTTGGGATGTTGGCGATGTGAAGCGTAGAATAAAAGGCTTGGAGGAGCGGCTGGACCGATGCTTCTTTGAGCAGGAATCCCTTTTTTGAGATTCCCCTGGGGTGTTCGTTACGGTTTTAATTCTTTGAACCGATAATCATCTAACCCGGCTATTGACCTGATGGGTGCTGTTGCGCGCGTCCTGCTGGAATCGCCTGATGTGCCCGGTGGATAGCCACCTTCTCTAGAGGCTTGGGTTCAAGATGCTGACCGGACGGCACCTGCGGGGGACCCCCTATCATGACCTGCTGGTTGATGAAATCTGAACCTTCCGAGGTCAGTGTTGATGATGTCCTGAAGATGCCCGGCCAGCGCGTGGACTGGTTCGGGGTCCGCAATTACCAGGCGCGCAACTTCATGATGCGCGACATGCAGCCGGGTGACGATGTGTTGTTCTACCACTCCAGCTGTGCGCAGCCGGGTATCGTGGGCCTTGCCAGGGTTGCCAGCAAGGCGCACCCCGATGAAACCCAGTTTGATTCCGAGTCTCCCTACTACGATCCCAAGTCCACCCGTGATGCGCCACGCTGGTTTTGCGTCGAGGTCCACATGCGGCGTAAAACCCGGTTACTGTCGTTGAATGAACTGCGCGCCGAGCCCGGGTTGCAGGGCATGCGCCTGCTGGCGCGCGGCAACCGCCTGTCCATCACGCCGGTTACCGACGAGGAATGGCGCCTGATCCAGCAGATGCTCAAGCGCCCCCCGTCAGGCGACTGAGAGCTTCCTGATAGCGTTCCCCCGTGCCTGCTGCGATGTCGGCGGGAAGCTCGGGTGCGGGAGGCTGTTTATTCCAGTGGATGGATTCCAGCCAGTTTCGGACGAACTGCTTGTCAAAGCTTTCGGGGCTGGTGCCGGCACGATAGGTGTCCTTGGGCCAGAAGCGCGAAGAGTCGGGGGTGAGTACTTCGTCGATGAGCGTGAGCGTGCCATCCCGATCCAGGCCAAATTCGAATTTCGTATCTGCGATGATGATGCCACGCGCCAGGGCGTAATCCGCAGCTGCCTTGTAGAGCTGCAGCGATTTATCGCGAACCTCGGCCGCCACTTCATGCCCTACGAGTTGACTGGCCCTGGAAAAATCAATGTTTTCATCATGATCACCCACAGCGGCCTTCGTTGCCGGAGTAAACAGCGGGGTCGGCAGCCTGGCGGCCCGCTCCAGTCCTGCAGGCAGGGTAATGCCGCAGACCGTGCCGCTGGCCTGGTATTCCTTCCAGCCCGAGCCTTCGATGTATCCACGCACCACGGCTTCCAGGGGTAACGCCTGCATGCGTCGCGCCACCACCGAGCGGCCCCGTACCTGACTTCGCTCGGCTGGCGCCACCACGCTTTCCGGATCGATGCCGCTGAGGTGGTTGGGGATCAGATCCTGAAAATGGGAAAACCAGAAATTGGTCAGGGTGTTGAGGATGACGCCCTTGTTGGGAATGGGTGTTGGAAACACCACGTCAAAGGCGGATAGCCGATCGGTGGTGACCAGCAAAAGATGTTCCTCACCCACCGCATAGATGTCCCTGACCTTGCCACGGGCGATCAGTGGCAGCGATTGCAGCTCGGTACGATAGACGGTTGCCATGGCCATGACCTTTAGCAGCGCTCACCAATCCTGATGATTTTCATGGTATTGGTGCCACCGGGCTTGCCGATGGGCTCGCCGATGGTCAGCAGGATCAAATCGCCCTTCTTGACGGCGCCCAGCTTCAGCAATTGGTCTTCGGCCTGGGCCATGATTTCGGCAGGCTCTGTCCCATGCTGGAAATCCACCGGGTAGACGCCGCGAAACAGGGTGACCTTGCGTTGCGTCTCTTCCACGGGTGTCATGGCGTAAATGGGCACATTGACGTCTGCGCGGGACATCAGCAGGGCCGTGGTGCCGCTTTGTGTCAATGCGGCGATGGCCTTGACCTCCAGGTGACGCGTCGTATGGATCACGGCGCGGGCTACTGCCTTTTCCACGCGTTCGATGCGGTCCAGATCCTGGCGCTCCACAAAGGTCTGGGTGTCCTGCTTTTCGGCTTCGGCGCAGACCCGCGCCATGGCCGCAATCGCTTCCACGGGAAACTGACCTGCGGCTGATTCGGCAGAAAGCATGACGGCATCGCTGCCGTCGAGGACGGCATTGGCAACGTCAGAGACTTCCGCGCGCGTGGGCACCGGACTGGAAATCATGGACTCCATCATCTGGGTGGCGGTAATCACCGTCTTGTTCATTTCGCGGGCCAGGCGGATCATGCGCTTTTGCATGGCCGGCACGGCGGCGTCGCCCACTTCAACGGCCAGGTCGCCGCGTGCCACCATGATGGAATCGCTTGCAGCAATGATATCTTCCAGGGCGTCGATGGCTTCGGCACGCTCAATCTTGGACTGGATCTGGGCATGGCCACCGGCCTTCACCATCAGGTCGCGTGCCCACTGCACATCTGCACCAGAGCGCGGAAAGGAAACGGCCAGATAATCCACGCGCAGGCGCGCTGCAAGCTTGATGTCCTCCATGTCCTTTTCCGTCAGGGCCGGGGCCGTCAAGCCACCGCCACGGCGGTTGATACCCTTGTTGTTGGACAGGGGGCCGCCTTGAATGACGGTGGTATGGACCTGGTTGCCGCTGACATGATCGACGCGGAGTTCGATCTTGCCATCATCCAGCAGCAAGGCGTCACCGCTTGAAACATCCCGGGGGAGTTCCTTGTAATCCAGTCCCACGCGTTCCTGGTCACCCAAGGTGCAGTCCGCATCCAGAACGAACTTGTCCCCGGCCTTCAAGGCGATGCGACCCTCGCGGAACTTGCCCACGCGGATTTTGGGCCCTTGCAGGTCGCCCAGGATGCCGACCGTGCGCCCCAGCTTCTTTGCAATGGCACGGATCGTTTCGATGCGATCAAGGTGGTCCTGCTCGGTGCCGTGTGAGAAATTGAGGCGGGCAACATCCATCCCGGCCAGAATCATGCGTTCCAGAATTTCGGGGCTGCTGGATGCGGGTCCGATGGTTGCAACAATCTTGGTGCGACGAGGCATCTGCTTGAAACTCCTGTATGGTGATTCGTAGTTTTAATGGGTGCGTGATTCGAGAATGCGAACCGCAGGCAGTTCGCGCCCTTCCAGAAATTCGAGGAAAGCGCCGCCTCCGGTGGAGATGTAGGAAACCCGGTCGGCGATATGGTACTTGGAAACGGCGGCGAGGGTGTCCCCACCTCCGGCAATGGAAAATGCGGGGGATTCTGCAATGGCCAGGGCCAGGGTTCTGGTGCCTTCGGCAAACTGGTCGAATTCAAAAACGCCCACGGGACCGTTCCACACAATGGTGCCTGCTCCCTTGAGAATTTCAGCCAGTTGCGCTGCGGTTTTGGGTCCGATGTCGAAGATCATGTCGTCATCTTCCACATCGTCAACGGATTTGAGCGTGGCCTCAGCTGTTTCTGAAAACGCCTTGCCCACTACGCCGTCCCCCGGGATGGGCACGTTTCCGCCACGTGCCCTGGCGGCGTCGATGATCTTGCGCGCTTCTGGGACCAGATCAGGCTCGGCCAGCGATTTGCCGATCTTTTTACCGGCAGCGAGCAGAAAGGTATTGGCAATGCCGCCGCCGACGATGAGCTGATCCACTTTCTGCGAGAGTGTTGCCAGTACCGTCAACTTGGTCGAGACCTTGGACCCGGCCACGATGGCCACCAGGGGGCGGGCCGGCTCTTTGAGTGCCCGTCCCAGCGCGTCCAGCTCTGCTGCCAGAAGCGGGCCCGCACAGGCGATGGGTGCATATTTGGCAACGCCATGGGTGGATGCCTCGGCCCGATGCGCGGTGCCGAAGGCGTCCATCACGAAGATGTCACAAAGCGCGGCCATGCGTCGGGAGAGGGCTTCGTCGTCCTTCTTTTCGCCGGGGTTGAAGCGCACGTTTTCAAACATCACCACACTGCCCGGAGCCACGGCCACTTCCTGGTCCAGCCAGCGGGAGATCAGCGGCACGGGCGCGCCCAGCAATTCGCCCAGTCGTGTGGCAACCGGCGCCAGGGAATAGGCTTCTTCGAAGGTACCTTCGGTGGGTCGCCCCAAGTGCGACATCAGCATCAACCGGGCACCAGCGGCCATGGCCTGGTGGATGCCGGGCAGGCTGGCGCGAATCCGGGTGTCGTCAGTGATAACCCCATCCTTGAGTGGAACGTTGAAGTCCACCCGGATCAGGACGCGTTTGTTGGCAAGATCAAGGTCTTGCATGCGAATGATCGTCATGGCGTTACGAGGCCGCCATCCAGGCTGCAGTCACGTCCAGCATGCGGTTGCTGAAGCCCCATTCGTTGTCGTACCAGGACAGCACCTTGACCAGGTTGCCGCCAGAAACCTTGGTCAGGCCGGCATCAAAAGTACTGGATGCGGGGTCGTGGTTGAAGTCGACGGACACCAGGGGGGCCGTGTTGTAGTTCAGGATGCCCTTCAATGGTCCTTCAGCAGCAGCTTTCATGATGGCATTGATTTCTTCCACGGTCGTGGCTCTCGCAGCTTCGAATGTGAGATCCACCAGCGAGACGTTGATGGTGGGTACGCGTACCGAAAATCCGTCCAGCCGGCCGTTGAGTTCTGGCAGCACCAGACCCACGGCAGCAGCCGCACCGGTCTTGGTGGGAATCATGGACATGGTGGCGGAACGGGCGCGGTGCAGGTCCGAGTGGTAAACATCGGTCAGCACCTGGTCGTTGGTGTAGGCATGGATGGTGGTCATGAGCCCTTTGACGACACCCAGGTGTTCATGCAGGGGTTTGACCAGGGGTGCCAGACAGTTGGTCGTGCAGGAGGCATTGGAGATGACCGTCATGTCGGAGCGCAGGATCTGGTGGTTGACGCCAAAGACCACGGTTGCGTCCACATCCTTGCCGCCGGGAGCGGAAATGATCACCTTGCGTGCCCCCCCCTTGAGGTGTGCTGACGCCTTTTCCTTGCTGGTGAACAGTCCGGTGCATTCCATGACGACATCCACGCCCACGCTGCTCCAGGGAATCTCGGCAGGGTTACGCTGCGAAAAGACCCGAATGACATCGCCGTTGATGACCATGGCATCGCCTTGCACTGCAACATCGGCATGGAATTTGCCGTGTGCCGTATCGTAGCGGGTCAAATGCGCATTGGTTTCAGGGTTTCCCAGATCGTTGATGGCCACGATCTGAATACCATGCTTGTTTCCTGATTCGTAAAGGGCGCGCAGGACATTGCGACCAATGCGGCCATAACCGTTGATTCCGACACGAACTGCCATGGGGCTTCTCCTCGTAAGTGCTATTTTTAGATGAATGATCGGTTGGTAGGGATGCAATAGGCCCAATTATCCACTAGCCGGAGGCTGAGGTCATCTCCCCCCCGCGTTTTCGCGGGAGCGGGCTTGGGTTCTGGTTCTCATTATAAAAAATTATGATGAAATGATAAAGCCATTATAAAATGGCCTTATAAAAAGCAGGAGGGCATGGTGCATTTCACGTTTCGACAACTGCAAATATTCGAATCCGTGGCGCGCTTGCTGAATTTTTCCCGTGCCAGCGAAGAACTTCATCTCACCCAGCCCGCCGTATCCATGCAGATCAAGCAACTGGAAGATGCGGTCGGCATTCCGCTATTCGAGCAAATGGGCAAGCGTATTTTTTTGACCCAGGCCGGCGAGGAACTCTACCAGCACTCTCACATCATTTCCCGCCAGATGAAGGATGCGCAGGAAGCCATCGAAAGCCTGCGGGAAGGCGTGAGCGGTCGCCTGGACATTGCCATCATCAGCACCGCCAAATACTTTGCGCCCACGCTCCTGCCCCGGTTTTGCGAGCTGCATCCTGCCGTCCAGTTGAAACTGTCCGTGAACAATCGCGAAGGGATCGTGCATCAGCTGATGCACAATGAGGTGGACCTCGTCATCATGGGGCAACCGCCCGAGGCATTGGGGGTTGTGACCGAGCCCTTTGCGCGCAATGCACACATCATCGTGGCCCCGCCCCACCATCCCCTGGCCTCGATGAAATCCCTGACGCTGGCGCGCGTGGCAGAAGAACCCTTTCTGCTGCGCGAAAAAGGTTCGGGAACGCGCCAGTTACTGGAACGGTTCCTCTCGTCCCATGGCCTCATGGTCAATGCGCGCATGGAGATGAGCAGCAACGAAACCATCAAACAGGCCACCATCGCAGGCATGGGCATCGCCTTTCTGTCCGAGCATACGGTGAGCCTCGAGCTCGAGACGCGGCGGCTCATCGTGCTTCCGGTTCCCGGGCTGCCCATCGTACGGGATTGGTATCTGGTGCACCACAAGGAAAAACGATTGTCCCCGGTGGCCCGGGCCTTCAAGCAGTTTTTGCTGGAACAGGCCCCGCAGTTGTTAGGCGCGATCGCGCAGCCACTCCCGCCACTCGTTGAAAAGAGGCGGGTGAAGGGCGGCAATCACTGACCGTTTCCAGGGAGAAGCCTCCCAAAACTGGTCGTGTTCCAGCGTGCAGTATCTGCCGCCGGCTTCCTGGAGGATCAGGGAGCCCGCTGCGTAATCCCACAGCTTTTGCCCGCCGTGCAGCGAGAGATCAAAACGTCCTGCAGCCACATAGCACCACTCCAGGGTGCTTGCGCCAAAGTTGCGCTGTGAGGCGTAGGGAGGACGAATGCTCAGCGCTTGCGCCAGCTTTTCGGGCAACCGTTTTAAATCCACCGTGGCAACCGCCTCCCGAAACAGGGGTGATGAAACCCTGATGGGTAATTGAATGCCATTGAGCCAGGCGCCGCTTCCCTTTTCTGCAGCAAAGGCCTCATCGGCAACCGGGTCGTAGACGACGCCCAGCACAGGGCGGCCCTGACGCATCAAGGCGACGGAAATGGCAAAGTAGGGGATGCCATGAACGAAGTTGGAAGTGCCGTCGATCGGGTCTACGCACCAGACGCCCTCATGGCTTTCCTGCCAGAGTTTGCGCTGCAGCGGCTCGGACATTTCCTCCCCCAGGATGGGACAGTCATGAAGGGCGGCAAGGGCGCCCACCAGGGCTTCCTGGGCGGCAAGATCGGCCTGGGTAAAGAGGCTGCCGTCATTTTTCCGGTCATGGGCCACTTTCAGATACCGTGGCATGACCTCCTCATGAGCAACTGATTTGACGACCTGGATGAGCTGTTCGAGCATGGGCTCATGATAGCATGAGGGCGTCTTTCGACCTGACGATGCACATGACGATTCCGCGCTTTCATTGCGACACGCCGCTGGGGCAATCTGCCGCATTCGGGCTGCCCGAGGCCGTGGCGCATCACGCCGTGCGTGTGCTGCGCCTGAAGGTGGGAGACGATCTGGTCCTGTTCGACGGCACGGGTGGCGAGCATCAGGTGCGCATCGATCGCATCACGGGTTCGGCCGTTACCGTTTCCCGCCAGGCCTACAGTGCACGCGAGGCAGAATCCCCACTGGATCTGTGGCTGGGGCAAGCCTTATGCGTCAATGAAAAAATGGATTGGGTCTTCCAGAAGGCCGTCGAGCTGGGCGTTAACCGCTGCTCGCCCCTGCAGGCCGGGCGCAGCGTGGTCCGCCTGTCACAGGAACGGGCCCAGCGCCGGGAGGGTCATTGGCATGGCGTGATCCGTGCGGCTTGCGAACAATCAGGGCGCAATCGTGTACCCCTGCTGGATCCGGTCCAGTCCCTGGGGCAGTGGTTTGCTTCCCTGCCAGAGCAAGGCCTGCGGCTGATGCTGTCCCCCCGCGGTGACACGAGCCTGTCGCAACTCGCCCTCCCCACGGGCCCTATTGCCCTGCTGGTGGGACCAGAGGGGGGGCTGACGGCGGAGGAGGAGGCCCTTGCGCTCGCAGCCGGGTTTCTGGGGCTGAGGCTCGGGCCGCGCATCCTGCGCACGGAGACGGCTGCCCTGGCGCTGGTGGCTACGCTTCAGGGCCGGTGGGGCGATTTTGTGGAAGCGCTGGCGCCCCAACCGTTATAATCGGTTCATGACCCGATCCGACTCCTTCGTCAACTGGTTTCGTTCCGCGGCCCCGTACATCAATGCGTTTCGGGACCGCACGTTCGTCATCGCCTTCGGCGGGGAAGTGGTGGCCGACGGCAAGTTCATTGCACTGACCCATGACCTCAACCTGCTGGAAAGCCTGGGGGTGCGCCTGGTCCTGGTGCATGGGGCGCGACCGCAGACCGAGGCGCGCCTGTCGGCACGGGGCGTCAAACCCCGTTATGTCAACGGCACGCGGGTGACGGACGCCCTGGCCCTGAGCTGTGTCATTGAGGCGGCGGCCACCCTCGGTTTTGAAATCGAGGCCCTGCTGTCCATGGGTGTGGCCAACTCGCACATGGCGGGTTCGGACATCCGGGTAGCCAGCGGCAACTTTGTCACGGCCCGTCCCATCGGCGTGGTGGACGGTGTCGACTTCCAGCACACGGGACTGGTGCGCAAAATCGATGCCGTGGGGATTCGCAGGCGGCTGGATGATGAGGAGATCGTGCTGTTGCCGCCGTTGGGATATTCACCCACAGGCGAAATTTTCAACCTGACCGTGGAAGAGGTGGCCACTGCCACCGCGATTGCGCTCGGCGCAGAAAAGCTGATCTTCCTCACGGACACGCCCGGGGTGCTCAACAGTCAGGGACAGACCATTTCAGAGTTGACGGCACAGGAGGCCGAGACTTTGCTGAAAAGCGGCAAGCCGCAGCCTGAAGACGTGGCGTTTTATCTGCCCTGCGCCGTGCGGGCCTGCCGCAGCACCGTGCCCAGGGTGCATCTGATCACGCGTCACGTGGACGGCGCCCTGATCCAGGAACTGTTCACCCGGGAGGGCATTGGTACCATGGTGATGCGCGACACGCATGACGTACTGCGTTCTGCAAACCTCGAAGACGTTCCCGGGATACTCTCCCTCATCGAGCCCCTGGAAGCGGATGGCGTGCTGGTCAAGCGCAATCGGGTGCTGCTGGAGGGAGAAATCGATCGCTTCTCCGTGCTGACCCATGAAGGCAGAATCATTGGTTGCGTGGCACTCTACCCTCTGGCTGATGAAGGAGCCGGTGAACTGGCCTGTCTTGCCATCAACCCCGACTTCAGGAATCTGGGGCGAGGTGATGCCCTGTTGCGGCATGTGGAGCAACAAGCCCGAAAGATGGGCATCCGCCGCCTGTTTCTGTTGAGTACGCGCACCGGGCAATGGTTTGCCGAACGCGGATTCGTCGAGAGCGCCATCGATCAACTGCCACAGGCCAAACAGGAACTCTACAACTACCAACGGCGCTCCAAGGTATTCATCAAACACATTTCGGACAACATCGCCGCAAAGGTCAAACCATGAGTCGAACCGTTCACTGCATCAAACTGCAACGAGAAGCCAAAGGACTAGATTTTCCGCCATACCCGGGGCCACTGGGGGCGCGCATTTTCAATCAGGTTTCGGAAGAGGCCTGGAAGCAGTGGATTGAAATGCAGAAAATGCTGATCAACGAAAACCGGCTCAACCTTGCGGACGCCAAGGCACGCCAATACCTCGCGCAGCAAATGGAAGCCCACTTTTTTGGTACCGGGGCCGAGCAGGCCGCCGGCTATGTTCCCCCCTCCGCCTGAGCTTCAGGCGGTGACGGTGCGTTCGATCTCTTCCACTGAGGTGTGACGGACGTCCTTGCCCTTGACCAGGAAAATCACGTATTCGGCCATGTTTTTGGCATGGTCGCCAATGCGTTCGATGGCCTTGGCGGCGAACAGGATCTCGATGGAGTTGGAAATCGTGCGCGGGTCTTCCATCATGAAGGTGATGAGCTGTCGCAGGATGCCGCGGAACGATTCATCCACATCCTGATCGTCGCGTAGCACCTGGGTGGCACTGTTGGCATCCAGGCGGGCAAAGGCATCCAGGGCACGCCCCAGCATGTGAACGGCCAATTGTGCCGCGTGGCGCAGATCCACCGGCCGAGGCGCGTGCAGGCGGTCCGGGCCATGGATCAGCTTGGCCATGCGGGCAATCTTTTCAGCCTCATCACCGATGCGTTCCAGATCCGTGATGGTTTTGATGATGGCCAATACCAGGCGCAAGTCACCGGCTGCCGGTTGGCGGCGCGCGATGATGTGCGTGCAGTCTTCGTCAATGCTGACTTCCAGGCCGTTGACGCGATGATCGTGGGCGATGACCTCATCGGCCAGCGCCATGTCTCCCTCGTGCAGCGCTTCAACCGCCTTCTCGATCTGTTCTTCGACCAGCCCCCCCATTTTGAGGACCTTGGCTCGAACGGTTTCCAGTTCCACATCAAACTGTTTGGCGATATGTTCTGTAGGCATGGTTGGGTTTTCCTGGCTAGCGGGTCGAGATGCGAACCCCTTCTCCGGTTGTGGCAAGAATCAGGACGTCAGCGGGGCGTCGCGCAAAAATGCCGCACATGACCACGCCGGTAATGGCGGACAGCCGCGTTTCCATTTCAACGGGATTCTGGATTTCAAGATGATGAATGTCCAGAATGATGTTGCCGTTGTCAGTCACAAACCCTTCACGCAGGACGGGCTGTCCTCCCAGGCGAACCACTTCCCGGGCCACGTAGCTGCGCGCCATGGGAACCACTTCCAGCGGTAGCGGAAAGTTGCCCAGCACGGGCACCAGCTTTTTTTCATCAGCAATGCAGACAAATTTCCGGGCCACGGCGGCCACGATCTTTTCCCGCGTCAGGGCGCCACCGCCTCCCTTGATCATGGCGAGATGGGATGTGATTTCATCAGCGCCATCCACATAGACAGGCAGATCGTTGACGCTGTTGAGATCGTAAACCCGAATGCCCGCCGCCTTCAGGCGCAGCGTCGATGCTTCAGAGCTGGACACGGCCCCTTCGATCCGGTTTTTGACGCTGGCCAGTTCCTGGATGAAAAAATTGACAGTGGAACCGGTACCCACGCCAATGATGGCGTCATCGGGAACATAGTCCAGCGCAGCACGGGCTGCAGCAAATTTCAGGTCGTCCTGGTTCATTCATGGCTCTCGCTTCAAGATTGCAGCATAACCCCAAGTGGGGCAGGGCTCAACCGGTTTTGGGAAATGTGGGAAAGTTTGTTACCCTCAAGGCCTTCAGGGGTGAATTATTTATGAAAATCGATTATCTGGAACGTATTCTGAACGCCACCCGCGTTTACGATGTGGCCATCGAAAGCCCGTTGCAGGTGGCGCCGCTGCTCTCAAAGCGACTGGGCAATACGGTTTTGCTGAAACGGGAGGACCTGCAGCCCGTATTTTCCTTCAAATTGCGGGGCGCCTATAACAAGATGGCCTCGCTTACTCCCCGCGAACTGGCGCTCGGGGTCATTGCCGCCAGTGCGGGAAACCATGCCCAGGGCGTGGCATTGGCAGCGCAGCGCCGGTCCGCGCGCGCCCTGATCGTCATGCCCACGACGACCCCTTCCATCAAGATTGAAGCCGTGCGCGCCCGCGGCGCTGAAGTGATCCTGGAGGGGGTGTCCTACTCCGAGGCGCAGGAGCATGCACAGAAACTGGCCAGGACGCACGGCTACACTTTCGTACATCCTTACGATGATCCCGAAGTGATTGCCGGGCAGGGCACCATTGCCATGGAAATTCTGCGTCAGCATTCCCAGCCCATTGAAGCGATTTTTGTGGCGATCGGAGGGGGAGGACTGATTTCCGGGGTGGCAGCCTATGTAAAGCGGGTGCGGCCGGACATTCGCATCATCGGGGTACAGCCGCAGGATTCCGACGCCATGAAACAGTCGCTGGCGGCAGGTCGCCGTGTGCGCCTCGATCAGGTTGGATTGTTTGCCGATGGTGTGGCCGTGCGTCAAGTGGGGAAGGAAACCTTTCGCCTGTGCCAGACGCTGGTAGACGAGATCGTGACCGTGGATACGGATGCCATTTGTGCTGCCGTCAAGGATGTCTTCGACGAGACACGCGTGATCCTGGAGCCCGCGGGGGCACTGGCCATTGCCGGCATGAAGCAGGTGGTGGCGCGCGACCGGCTGGGAAAAAAGACGCTGGTGGCCATTGCCTGCGGCGCCAACATGAACTTTGACCGGCTACGATTCATTGCGGAGCGCGCCGAACTGGGTGAAAAGCGTGAGGCGGTGTTTGCGGCCACGATCCCGGAACAGCCCGGCAGCTTCCGGAGGTTCTGTGAGTTGTTGGGCGATCGCGCCGTGACGGAGTTCAACTACCGCTACGCGGATGAGCGCCAGGCCCATGTGTTTGTAGGCATATCTGTGGCACATGCCAAAGAGACGCGGGCATTGCTGAAGTCATTCAATGCACATGGCATCAAGACCCTGGACCTGACCGACAACGAGATGGCCAAGTTGCACGTGCGCCATCTGGTCGGTGGGCGCGCCCCTCAGGCGAGGCACGAAATGCTCTATCGCTTTGAGTTTCCCGAACGCCCCGGTGCGCTCCCCAAGTTTCTCAACAGCATGAGTGAAGACTGGAACATCAGCCTGTTTCACTATCGCAACCATGGGGCGGACTATGGGCGGGTGTTGGTCGGGCTGCAGGTGCCTCCCGAGGACAAGCGGGCCTTCCAGAAATTCCTGGCCCAGCTGGGATACCCCTGGGTGGATGAAAGCAACAACCCGGCCTATGCGCTGTTTCTGGGTTAGGCCGGATTTCTGATCCAGACCGTTTTGAGGTTGGTGAATTCCCGGATGCCCTGCGAGGACAGCTCGCGACCAAAACCGGATTGCTTGGTGCCGCCAAAGGGCAGGCGAGGGTCTGACTTCACCAGCCCGTTGATGAAAGTGCACCCG
>DAICZS010000019.1 GCA_027311025.1 Ferrovaceae bacterium | reverse complement strand
GGCCCGGAGGGTGGGGGTGGTGGCGGGCAGATCATTGCCCAGGGCACGCCGGAACAGGTGGCTGCCCACAAGCACAGTTTTACCGGGGCGTTTCTCAAACCATTTCTGAAGCGGCGCGTCCGCAGCCAGAGCGCTCGATGAACAGGCGCCGGATGGCCTGCAGGGCCCGTTCCGTCGCAGCGCGCCGGTAGTCCCACAGCGCGTCGTTGGCGGGCGGCTGCAGCACCATGGTGGCATTGGCTTCAAACAGCAGGATGTTGCCGTCTGCGGTGAGGCAGCAGTCCATGCCGAAATAATCCAGGTCGATGGTCTCCCCAACGGCAGTGAGGGTGGCCATGGCGGCGGCTCCCAGAAAACCGGCGGGGTCATCGAGAAAGGCCGCTTCTTCTGCGCGATAGGCCGCATTCCCGGCCATGTCCGAGCTGAAATAGTGCACCTTCCACTGGGAAGAGAGCGCGAGATGGATGGGATACAGCTCTCCGCCGATGCACATCATGCGGAACTTGCGATACAACCCGTCCGGTCCGCGGGCATCGAGCCATTCGATGGCCAGCACCGCGGTGCCGGGCAATTCATCCAGGGCCTGTTGCAGTGACGCTGCTGCCTCGACGCGCACGAAGAAATGCCCGCCATGAAACCCTGACGCCCTCAGCAGCAGGGGAAAACGAAAGCCGGAACGTTGCAGTTCATGGGCCACCCCAGTCGCCCCTGATGAAGCAAGCTTCATGATGCGCGGGATGACAAGACCCGGGATGTGGGCCAGGTACCGGGCGTGATCCTCGCGCCTGGTGTGCAAGACGCGCTGCGGTGGATTGATGAGCGGGGCGTGGCTGCGCGCGATGAATTGTTGCGCGCGACGCAAGCCTTCTGCGCACCGGTCCGCATCGCCGATGGCATTGAAAATCAGCGCATGGGGGGGCAGTGGCAGCCCGGGGTCCACGTATTCCATGGCCAGAATGGTGCTGTGAAAGCGGCTGCGATCCACCAGAAAGCGCCAGGGAATGTTGCCCTCCTGGGCCGTAGCCAGGATCAGCAAGGGGGTGGGTTGCCCCCGACCCCGATAAGGCAGGATGGAGACGGGCTGTCGCCCAAACCCCTGCGAGCGGTGCCAGGCTGCGCTGATCTCGTTGCCCTCGCGGCTGAAACAGGAGGCCAGCCCCTGATGGGCTTCCGCCTGATCCGCCCGGAGGCGCAAGGCCTCCGTGAACTGCTGGCGGGCAGCCTCGAGGGCATTCTTGTGGAGCAGGACCTGACCCAGATTGATGCGCGCGGCCAGGTCGTCGGGGTGATACGTGGTGGCGGCAGTAAAAGCCGTTTCGGCTGCCGAAACATACCCCGTTTCGAACAGCAGGGTGCCCAGGTTGTTCCAGGCCCCCAGATGCCGGGGGTCGGCCTTGAGCAGGTCGAGGTAGGTGGCTTGTGCTTCCTGCAGTGCTTCGGGTGGGCCAGAAGCGTAAAGCCAGTTGGCGAGGTTGAAGCGAATCGTGGCATTGTCGGGAGCCAGTGCCGCGGCCCTGCGGTGGTGGCGCCCAGCGGCCTCGGGGTCACCCAGTTTTTCCTGCAGCAGGGCCAGATTGGCAAAGGCCGCCGCATTGTCCGGATCCAGCCGTGCAGCGTGCTGGTACTGTTCCAGCGCCTCGAGGGTGCGTCCCGAGGCTGCCAGGGTGACGCCCAGATTGAAATGGATGGACGCGTTGGGCGGCCCCAGGGCGATGGCCTGGCGCCACAGCTGTTCTGCCTCGGCCGTCTGTCCCTGTTCTGCCGCACGAATCCCGGCAAGATTGAGCAGCGTGGCGTCCAATGGATCAGCGCAGCTTGATGTGCAATTCCCGCAACTGCTTCTCGTCCACCGGGCTGGGTGCCTGGGTGAGCAGGCATTGGGCGCGCTGGGTCTTGGGGAAGGCAATGACGTCGCGAATATGTTCTGCCCCGGTCATCATGGCGGTGAGGCGGTCCAGGCCAAAGGCGATGCCGCCATGGGGTGGTGCGCCGTACTGCAGGGCGTCGAGCAGGAAGCCAAACTTGGCGCGGGCCTCATCGGGCCCGATGTTGAGGGCGCGAAACACTTTGGATTGCACGTCCTCTCGATGGATACGCACCGAACCGCCGCCAATTTCCCAGCCGTTCAACACCACGTCGTAAGCCTTGGCAAAGGCCTTGGCGGGATCGGATTCGAGGAAGGCTTCATGGCCGTCCTTGGGCGCAGTGAACGGGTGGTGCAGGGCCACCCAGCGCTTGTCTTCATCGTCGTATTCAAACATGGGAAAGTCCACCACCCACAGCGGCTTCCAGCCTCCGGTGGAAAACCCGCGCTCGTGCCCCAGCTTGACGCGCAACGCTCCCAGGGCATCATTGACCACCTTGGCGCGATCGGCGCCGAAGAAAATGAGGTCACCGTTTTCGGCGCCGGTGCGCTCCAGGATTTCGCGCAGTACCGGCTCGCCCAGAAACTTCACGATGGGGGACTGCAGTCCCTGGTCGTTGGCCTGCGCCTTGTCGTTGACCTTGATGTAAGCCAGGCCGCGGGCACCGTAAATGGCCACGAAGGTGGTGTAGTCGTCGATTTCCTTGCGTGACAGCGATCCGCCTCCGGGAATGCGCAACGCGGCCACCCGTCCGTCCGCCAGGTCGGCGGCACCGCGGAACACCTTGAAGTCCACGGTTTTCATGAGGTCGGTCAGTTCGGTGAATTCCAGTGGAATGCGCAGGTCCGGCTTGTCCGAACCATAACGCATCATGGCCTCGGTCCAGCTCATGCGTGGGAAGGCGGCGCCAAGATCTGCATCGATGGTTTTCTTGAACAGGTCGCGGACCAGGCCTTCCATCATGTCCATGATTTCATGTTCGGTGAGGAAGGAGGTTTCGATATCGATCTGGGTGAATTCAGGCTGGCGGTCTGCGCGCAGGTCTTCGTCGCGGAAACATTTGGTGATCTGGTAATAGCGATCGAAGCCTGACACCATCAACAGCTGCTTGAACAGTTGCGGCGATTGGGGCAGCGCAAAAAACTGTCCGTGGTGCACCCGGCTGGGGACCAGGTAATCGCGTGCGCCTTCGGGCGTGGATTTTGTCAGCATGGGTGTTTCGATGTCGATGAAACCCAACGCGTCCAGATGCTGACGCACGGACATGGTGGCCCGATAGCGCAGCATGAAGTTTTTCTGCATGGCCGGGCGGCGCAAGTCCAGGTAGCGGTGTTCCAGGCGCACCTGCTCTGAAAGGTTGTCGTCGTCCAGCTGGAAGGGCGGGGGCAGCGACGGGTTGAGGATTTCGATGGACCCGGCCAGCACCTCGATTTCACCGCTGCGCAGGTTGGGGTTGATCGTCCCTTCGGGGCGGGGGCGCACGCGCCCGGTCACCTTGAGGACAAATTCGCTGCGCACCCCTTCTGCAATCCGGAAGGTGTCCTGGTTGTCGGGGTCGGACACCACCTGGACGAGACCCTCGCGGTCGCGCAGGTCGATGAAAATGACGCCGCCATGGTCGCGTCGACGATGGGCCCAGCCCATCAGGGTTACGGTTTGGTCCAGATAGCGGCGATCTACAAGGCCGCAGTATTCAGTGCGCATGGTTCTGCAATCTCTGATAGGTTCGATTCAAGAAGGGGGATTATCGCTGGACGTCGGCACGACGCCCATGGAAATGATGTGTTTCAGGGCGTCTTCCACCGAAATGTCCAGCTCAATGACGTCGCTGCGCGGCACCATGAGAAAGAATCCCGAGGTGGGGTTGGGCGTCGTGGGGATGTATACGCTGACGTGCGGTGCTCCCAGCTTGTCGGCCACTTCGCCCGAGGGCATTCCGGTCTGGAAGGCCATGGCCCAACTGTTGCCGTGGGGATAGCGGATCAGCAGCACCTTGCGAAAAGCCTGCCCCGAACCGGAAAACAGGGTGTCGCTCACCTGCTTGACACCCGTGTAGATGCTGTTGACGATGGGAATGCGGCCAACGAGATCCTCACCCAGTTTGAGCAGGCGTCGCCCCAACAGGTTGGCGGCGACGATGCCGGTGGCCATGACGATCAGGAGGGCAACCAGTACGCCCAGTCCAGGGATGTGCATGCCGACCAGCGCCTCGGGGCGCAGCGACGCGGGCAGCAAAAACAGGGTCTGGTCGAGCGTCTCCACGATGAGGCGCAACACCCAGACCGTGATGACGAGCGGGATCAGTACGACGATCCCGGTCAGAAAATAGCGCTTCATCAGGAAGCGACCGAAGGGGGGGCCGTCTCGGCTGGTTTGGACTCGGCAGGCTGGGATGCGGTCGGGGTTGCCGCTGCAGGTTCAGTGGTTTTGGCGGGCTCCGTCTTGGGGGCTGGCGTGCTGGTGCCGGACCCTCCGCGGAAATCAGTGACGTACCACCCCGTCCCCTTCAACTGAAAACCAGCTGCAGTGACCTTTTTGATGAGCGCAGACTGACCACAGGACGGGCATTCCGTCCGGGGGGCATCAGAAATTTTTTGCAGGACTTCGATTTCCTTACCGCAAGCCTGACAGCGGTATTCATACAAAGGCATTGAAACCTCCCATAGACCTGAAATGATAGCATATTATGCTAAATCAAGAGGTTGAAGGTTGCCAGTGGCCAGGGCTTCGCGGTTGGGGAACCTGCGCGCGCAAAACGTCTCTATTAACCTTCCTGCCGTTCATTTCGAGGAGTAGTACATGGTGCTGAAACGATGGGTCACCCTGGGGTTGTTGGTCGTATCCTGCACGGTCCTGGCCGGAAACAAGATGCCATTGCCTGCGGGCGTGACGCAGGTCACCCAGGTAGAAGGCGTTACCGAATACCGCCTCGCCAACGGCATGCAGGTGCTGCTTGCCCCTGATCCCGGCAAGCCCACCACCACGGTCAACGTCACCTATCGCGTGGGCTCGCGCATGGAAAGCTATGGTGAAACCGGCATGGCCCATTTGCTGGAGCATCTCATGTTCAAGGGCACGCCGCAGCATAAGGACATCACGGCCGAGCTGACGCGACGCGGGATGCGGCCCAACGGCACCACCTGGTTTGACCGTACCAACTACTTCGAATCCTTTGCGGCCTCGCAGTCCAACCTCGACTGGGCCTTGCGCATGGAGGCCGACCGCATGGTCCACTCGTTCATTGCGCGCAAGGATCTGGACAGCGAAATGACGGTGGTGCGCAACGAAATGGAAAGCGGGGAAAACGAGCCCAGCGAAGTGCTGATGGACAAGGTGATGGCCGCAGCTTTTCAGTGGCACAACTACGGCAAATCCACCATCGGTGCCCGCAGTGACGTGGAAAATGTCAGCATCCCCCACCTGCAGGCTTTCTATCGCAAGTATTACCAGCCAGATAATGCCACCCTCGTGGTGGCCGGCAGCTTTGATCCTTCCCAGACCCTGGCACGCATTGCCGACACCTTTGGAAAGATTCCCAAACCCAAACGGGTGCTGGAGCCCACCTATACGCTGGATCCCGTACAGGATGGCGAACGGCTGGTAACCCTGCGGCGCGTGGGCGACGTGCAGTACATCGAGGCTGCCTACCACGCGGTGGCAGCAGCAAGCCCTGACAGTGCTGCCTTTGAGGTGCTGGCCCAGGTGTTGGGAGACACGCCTGCAGGCCGGTTGCACAAGGCCCTGGTGGAGACGGGGCTGGCCACCGCCACGGCTGCGGAATACTTTAACCTGGATGAGCCGGGGGTCATTTTCTTCCAGGCTGACGTGCGCCGTGACCAGTCCATGGAGCCTGTGCGCGAGGCCTTTCTCAAGACCCTCGAAGACCTGAAGTCCCGACCGGTCACGGAGGAGGAGGTGAATCGGGCCCGCGCCAACCTGCTCAACGGCATCGAGCTGACCTTCAACGACCCTGAAAAGTTTGGCATTTCCCTGTCCACG
This sequence comes from Ferrovaceae bacterium, assembly GCA_027311025.1. GTDB lineage: Bacteria > Pseudomonadota > Gammaproteobacteria > Burkholderiales > Ferrovaceae > JAJZRV01. Next base: position 26,782 of record DAICZS010000019.1, on the reverse strand, counting down.
GCCATTGCCAACGGCGACTGGCGCCTGTTCTTCCTCACCCGGGATCGCCTCGCCAAGGTCAAGGCTGCCGACGTGGAACGGGTGGCCGAGGCTTATCTCATCCCCAGCAACCGCACGCTGGGCATTTTCGTGCCCACGGCAGTGCCCCAACGGGCACCGGCGCCGGTGCGGGTGGATGCCGAAGCGCAGTTGCAGGGCTATCACGGCAATCCTGATTTCGCCGCAGGCGAAACCTTCGACGTCTCCCCGGGCAACATTCAAAAACGCACCCAGTGGACGGCCCTGCCCGGCGGCACGCAGCTGGCGCTGTTGCCCAAAAAGACACGCGGCGCCACGGTTCATGCCCAGATCAACCTGCACTTTGGCACGGCCGAGGCGCTCAACGGCAAGGGACGCATCGGCGAGTTCGTGGGCGCCCTGCTGGACAAGGGGGCAGCCGGACTGTCGCGCGAAGCCATTCAGGACCGGTTTACTGCACTGAAGGCCCAGGTGTCCTTTGGCGGCAGCGCCACAGGAGCCAGCATCTCCATCCAGACGGTGCGTGAAAACCTGCCGGCCACCCTGGCGCTGGTGGCCAGAATCCTCAAGGACCCGCAATTTCCCGAAGGCGAATTCAAGCAGGTGCGTGCAGCGGCGCTGGCCGAGATCGAAGAGGGGCGCAGCGATCCCCAAACCCGGGCCACCAATGCCCTGGGCCGCTATTTCAACCGCCATCCCCGTGGCGATATCCGTTATGTCGGGACCTTTGACGAATCAGCAGAGGACATCAACGCGGTGACGCTGGAACAGGTGCGGTCGTTCTACAAGGCCTTCTACGGTACCAATCATGCCGAGGTGGCCGTGGTGGGGGATTTTGATACGGCTGCGATCACGGAAGCCCTGAAGACCGGGCTGGACGGGTGGAACAGCCCGCAGCCCTATGCCGTCGTCCTGGATGAGTACAAGGCCTTCCCCGGCAGCCGGATCGAGATCGATACGCCAGACAAGGCCAATGCGGTCTTTGTGATGCGCGAGCCCATCCCCTTGATGGACAGCGATCCGGATGCACCGGCGCTGACCCTGGGCAATTACATCCTGGGCGAGGGGTTTCTCAATTCCCGCCTTGCCATGCGCATCCGCCAGCAGGAAGGCCTGAGTTACGGCGTGGGTTCCTACCTGCGACTCAATGACAAGGTTCGCAACAGTACGCTCGGGGCTTATGCCATCTATGCGCCGCAAAACCGTGAAAAGCTGGAAAAGGCCTTTGCCGAAGTCATGACGCAGGCAATACGCTCCGGCTTCACGCCCGAAGAAATTAAAGCGGGACAGTCTGCCCTGATGCAGTCGCGACAACTGGCCCGGGCCCAGGACGGTGCTTTGGCCGGGTTGCTGGCGAAACTGTTGTTCGACCACCGCAACATGGATTTCGTGGCCGACCTCGATGCCCGTCTGATGGCGCTGGATGCCGCAACCGTCAACCAGACCGTGCCGCGTTACGTGGATCCGGAACACTTCGTGGAGGTGGTGGCAGGCGATTTCCCCAAAAAGCGCTGAACGGCATGCCCTACAAGATTCCCGTCTCGGTGCTGGTGGTGATCTACACGCCGGCGCTGGACGTGTTGCTGCTGGAGCGGGCCGAGCCCCCGGGGTTCTGGCAGTCGGTTACCGGCAGCTGCGATGCCCCTGACGAGCCGCTTGCAGAAACGGCGCGGCGAGAAGTCCGTGAGGAAACCGGCATCGATACCCGGCAATATCTGCTGTTGGACTGGCACTGGACCAACGAATACGACATCTATCTGCGCTGGCGCCATCGTTACGCACCGGGCGTGACGCGCAACACCGAGCATGTGTTTGGTCTTGAAGTGCCTGAGCGGGTACCCGTGACGGTGGCCCCGCGAGAGCATCTGGGTTACCAGTGGTTACCGTGGCAGGAGGCAGCGCAAAAATGCTTTTCCCGCTCCAACAGTGAGGCCATTGCCTCACTGCCGGGGAGAAGTCGGGGGTCAGGCTGAAAAGGACGAACCGCAGCCGCAGGTGGAAGTGGCGTTGGTGTTGCGGATGACGAACTGGGCGCCCTCCAGGTCTTCCTTGTAATCGATCTCGGCGCCCACCAGATACTGGTAGCTCATGGGGTCGATCAGCAGGAACACGCCATTCTTTTCCATGACCGTGTCATCGTCATTGCGGGCTTCTTCAAAGGTAAACCCGTACTGAAACCCCGAACAGCCGCCGCCCGTGACGAACACGCGCAGCTTGAGGTCGGAATTGCCTTCCTCGTCAATCAACTGCTTGACCTTGTCCGCGGCGCTATCCGTAAAAACCAGCGGGGCGGGCATCATTTCGGTAGGTGCATTCATGAGTAACTCCGTATTCACAGGGCAATAAGACCCATTCTACACCCCTCAGGGCATGACGGGCACCTGGGTCAACCCCAGGGTTTCGGGTAGCCCGAACATCAGGTTCATGTTGTGTACTGCCTGACCGGCTGCCCCCTTGACCAGGTTGTCGATGGCGGACAGCACCACCACGGTGTTGCCCCCCTGGGGCTGGTGCACGGCAATGCGACACATATTGGAGGCGCGCACGGAACGCGTTTCGGGATGGCTGCCGCGCGGCAGCACGTCGACAAAAGGCTCATGGGCATAACGGGCCTCAAAAAGCGCCTGCAGGTCCACTTTCCGCTGAAGCTGTCCATACAATGTGGCGTGGATGCCGCGAATCATGGGGGTGAGGTGCGGGACGAAGGTCAATCCCACGGCGCTTCCCGCAGCGAGGCCCAGGCCCTGGCTGATTTCCGGCAAGTGCCGGTGGCCGGCGACACCGTAGGCCTTGAAATTGTCGCTGGCTTCGGCAAACAGGGTGTGGGTTTCGGCCTTGCGCCCGGCCCCGGAGACCCCCGATTTGGCGTCTGCGATCAGATGGGCGACATCGATCACGCCGGCTTCCACCAGGGGCAGAAACCCCAGTTGAACGGCAGTGGGATAACAACCCGGATTGGCCACCACGCGGGCTTTGGCAATGGCGCTGCGGTTGATTTCTGGCAGGCCGTACACTGCTTCCGCCACCAGTTCGGGGCAGGCGTGGCTCATGCCATACCATTGCTCCCAAAGGGCCACGTCCTTGATACGAAAATCGGCGGCAAGGTCGATGACCCGTACCCCCGCCTTGACCAGCTCGCGTGCCTGCTGCATGGCGATGCCGTTGGGGGTGGCAAAGAACACCAGGTCACACTGGTCCAGGTGGGCCTCGGCGGGGTCGCAAAAGGCAAGGTCAACATGACCGCGCAGGCTGGGGAAGAGTTCGGCCACGGGCTGCCCTGCTTCCTTGCGGGAAGTAATGGCCTGGATGCGCACCTCGGGGTGTTGCGCCAATAGACGAAGCAGCTCTACGCCCGTATATCCCGTACCACCGACAATGCCTGCCGTGATCATGATCTGTTCCCGCCTCTGTGTTGAAATTCATTATAACGGTAAAAAAAAGCCGGCATGAAAGCCGGCTTTTGATGTCGTTGCTGCTGCGGTTAGCGTTTGCTGAACTGCTTGCGGCGACGGGCTTTATGCAGGCCGACTTTCTTCCGTTCCACTTCGCGCGCATCGCGCGTGACGAGACCGGCTTGTTTCAACGTGGTTTTGAGTTCCGGGTTGAAGTCGATCAGGGCCCGGGTGATGCCATGGCGCACGGCACCGGCCTGGCCTGATTCGCCGCCACCGATGACGTTGATGCGGATGTCAAAACCGTTGAGGTTGTTGGTGAGCTCAAGGGGCTGGCGCACCACCATGCGGCCGGTTTCGCGGGAGAAATACTGCTCCAGCGTCTTGCCGTTGACTTCGAACTTGCCGGAGCCTACCTTGAGAAACACGCGTGCCGTGGCGCTTTTGCGTCGGCCCGTACCATAGTAATAATCACCGATCATGGGAACCTCAGATTTCCAGGGGCTTGGGTTGTTGCGCCGCGTGTGGGTGCTCGGCACCGGCGTACACCTTCATTTTCTTGATCATGGCATAGCCCAGGGGACCCTTGGGCAGCATGCCTTTGACCGCTTTTTCCAGCACACGTGAGGGATGACGGGCACGCAGCTTGTTGAAGTTGGTTTCGTAGATACCGCCGGGATAACCGGAGTGGCGGTAGTACATCTTGTCTTCGCCCTTGTTGCCGGTCACGCGGATTTTCTTGGCGTTGACCACGACGATGAAGTCACCCGTGTCCACATGGGGGGTGTAAATGGCTTTGTGCTTGCCACGCAGGCGAAGCGCGATCTGGCTGGCGAGGCGACCGAGCACGCGGTCCGTGGCATCAACCACAAACCAGTCGCGTTGAACTTCGTGCGCCTTGGCGGAAAAGGTTTTCATGACAGCAATGGTCTTTAGTGAAATGAGCCGGTGATTATAGTGCTGCCCCGGCCAGCCTGTCAATCCGCATTTCAAATCAAGGGCCGGGCTGGCTATAATGGGCAATTCTGAATCCTGGGGAAGGGCATGAAAGCGCGCGTGAAGTGGGTGGAAGGGATGAGTTTTCTGGGAGAGAGCGGCAGCGGGCACACCTTTCTGATGGATGGCGCGCCGGAGGCAGGCGGGCGCAACCTCGGGGTGCGCCCCATGGAAGCCATGCTGATCGGGGCGGGGGGCTGCACCGCTTTTGACGTGGTGCTGATTCTCAAGCGTTCGCGGGCGGACGTGACCGATTGCGTGGTGGAACTGACTTCCGAGCGGGCCGACGCTGACCCCAAGGTGTTCACCAAAATCCATTTTCACTTCATCGTGACGGGGCGCAACCTCAAGCCGGAACTGGTCAGTCGGGCCATCAACCTGTCGGCTGACAAGTATTGCTCGGCCAGCATCATGCTGGCCAAGACGGCCGAATTGACCCACGATTTTGAAATCCGGGAAGTGGCCGCGTGACGCCCAAGGACGCCCTGAACGCCCTGCTGGCGCGCAACGACCTTTCGCGTGAGCAGATGCTGGCGGTCATGACCGGCATCATGACAGGCGTGACCACGCCCATCCAGACGGCGGGCATCATCACGGCCCTGCGCGCGAAGGGTGAAACCATTACGGAGCTTGCGGCAGCAGCCGAAGTGATGCGTGGCCTGTCGGCCCGGGTGGATGCAACGGGTCTTGCCCATGTGGTGGACACCTGCGGCACGGGCGGGGACGGCATGCACACCTTCAATATCTCCACCACCGCCGCTTTCGTGACGGCTGCTGCCGGCGCCCATGTGGCCAAGCATGGCGGGCGATCGGTGTCTTCCACCACGGGCAGCGCCGACGTGCTGGAGGCCCTGGGAATCAGGGTCGTCGACATCACCCCGGAAAAGGTGGCGGAATCGTTGAAAAAATTTGGCCTGGGCTTCATGTTCGCCCCCAACCACCACACAGCCATGCGGCACTCAGCACCGGTGCGCAAGGAACTGGGCGTGCGCACCCTGTTCAACCTGCTGGGGCCGCTTACCAATCCGGCGGGTGCCCCCAACCAGCTGCTGGGGGTCTTCAGCCCGCACCTGACGGGAACCCTGGCCGGGGTCCTGCACGCATTGGGTAGCCGGCATGCCCTGGTGGTGCATGGCAGTGATGGCCTGGATGAAATCACCCTGTCGGGGCCAACCCATGTGGCCGAACTCAAGGACGGCAAAATCAGCGAGTACCTGCTGGACCCCAAGGCGCTGGGGCTGACCCCGGCGCCGCTCAACAGCATTCTGGTCAAGAATGCGCAGGAATCCCGTGAGTTGCTGGAAATGGTCCTGGACAACAGGCCGGGGCCGGCGCTTGAAATCGTGGTGTTGAACGCTGGCGCTGCCATCTATGTGGCAGGCCTCGCGCGCCACCTGGGGGAGGGCATCGACATCGCCCGGTCGGTCATCGCTGCGGGGCATGCCCGCCAGCGCCTGGACGCCCTGATTGCATGGAGCCGCCCATGAGCGACATCCTGCAGCGTATCGTGGACACCAAGCGACGCGAGGTGGCTGCGGCCGTGGCGCGGGTTTCCCTGCAGGACATGGAAACGGCGGCGCGCGCCGCCGTCCCGCCCAGGGATTTTGTGGGGGCCCTGCGCCGCCGTCTCGACCAGGGATTGCCTGCGGTCATTGCCGAGGTCAAGAAAGCCAGCCCCAGCAAAGGAGTGCTGCGGGAAGATTTCAGGCCTGCCGAGATTGCCCGCAGCTACGAGCGCCATGGCGCTGCCTGCCTGTCGGTGCTCACCGACCGCGATTATTTTCAGGGGAGTGTCGAAGCGTTGCAGGCGGCCCGCGCGGCCTGTGCACTGCCGGTACTGCGCAAGGATTTCATCGTGGATGCCTACCAGGTGTTCGAAACCCGTGCCATGGGGGCCGATGCCCTGCTGTTGATCGTGGCGGCACTCACCCAGCCCGAGATGGAGGCGCTGGCCCGACTGGCCCGCTCCCTGGGGTTGGCCGTGCTGGTGGAAGTGCATGACCAGGACGAGCTGACCCGGGCCCTGGCGTTGGACACCCCGCTCATCGGCATCAACAACCGCAATCTCAAAACTTTTGAAACCCGCCTGGAAACCACCTTCCAGCTGCGCGAACAGGTGCCAGACGGGCGCATGGTGATTACCGAAAGCGGCATTGCCTCGGTGGATGACGTGGCGCAGATGCGCCGCCATGGCGTGCATGGCTTTCTGGTGGGCGAAGCCTTCATGCGCGCCCCTGATCCGGGGACCGCTCTGGCGCGGCTCTTTGCGGGTTGAGCTTTACTGTACGCGTGAAATTTTCCCCGGCACTACAATTGGTTACAACACCTCGCTGGGGAAGGGTGGCAGAATTCGCAGTTTGACCACACAGCGGTACAGGTACATGTTGAACAAGGGGAATCTCTCATGATGTCCGGGATCGTCAGGCTGGCTTTGAGCCGACCGTACACCTTTATAGTGTTCGCACTGCTGATCCTGATTTTTGGCGTGCTCGCCATTTTGCGCACGCCCACGGACATTTTTCCGGACATCCGCATTCCAGTCATCAGTGCCGTCTGGACCTACACCGGGATGCAGCCGGATGACATGTCGGGTCGGGTAGTCTATGCCTACGAACGCGCCTTGACCTCCACGGTCAACGACATCGAGCACATTGAATCGCAATCGTTGCCAGGTTACGGCATCGTCAAGATCTTTTTTCAGCCCACCGTGGACATCCGCACGGCGACGGCCCAGGTCACATCCATTTCCCAGACGGTGTTGAAGTTTCTGCCGCCTGGCATCACGCCGCCCCTGATCCTGAATTACAACGCGGCAACGGTGCCGATCCTGCAGCTTGCCCTGTCCAGCAGAAAAATTCCTGAACAAACCCTGTTTGATCTGGGGCAGAACTTCATCCGCCCGCAATTGGCCACGGTTCCGGGAAGCGCGCTGCCTTCCCCCTATGGCGGCAAGGTGCGGCAGATCCAGATCGACCTTGATCCCAAGGCGATGCAGTCCAAGGGCGTTTCTCCCGATGACGTCAGTCGTGCCCTGGCTGCGCAGAATCAGATCATCCCTGCAGGCACCCAGAAAATCGGCCTATTTGAGTACAACATCAAAATCAACGACAGTCCCGATGAGTTTGATGTTCTGAACAACATCCCCATCAAACAGGTCAACGACAAGTCCCCGATTCCCCAGACCAACGGGACGACCATCTTCATGCGGGACGTGGCTCATGTGCGCGACGGCTACCCCCCCCAGATCAACATCGTGCGTGTCGATGGGGGCCGGGCCGTGCTGATGACCATCCTCAAAAATGGTGCGGCTTCCACGCTGGACATCATCCAGGGCGTGCGCGACATGATTCCCAAGCTCAAGGAAACGCTTCCCGACGGCTTGAACCTGGTGGCGCTGGCGGACCAGTCCATATTCGTGAAGGCCTCCATCAATGGCGTGATCAGGGAAGGGGTGATTGCGGCCGCGCTCACCAGTCTGATGATTCTGCTGTTTCTGGGAAGCTGGCGCTCCACGCTGATCATCGCGGCCTCCATTCCCCTGGCTATTCTCTGTTCCATTGCAACCCTCTCCGCGCTGGGCGAAACCCTGAACGTGATGACCCTGGGGGGATTGGCCCTGGCGGTGGGGATTCTGGTGGACGATGCCACGGTGATGATTGAAAACATCAACCATCACCTGGAAGAGGGCAAGGACGTTCGCAGCGCCATCGTCGATGGCGCAAGCCAGATCGTGCAGCCGGCCTTTGTGTCCACGTTCAGCATCTGCATCGTGTTCATCCCGATGTTTTTCCTGACGGGCGTGCCACGCTACCTGTTCGTGCCCATGGCTGAAGCAGTCGTGTTTGCCATGATCGCCTCTTTCGTATTGTCGCAGACGTTCGTCCCCACCGTTGCCAATTTCCTGCTCAAGTCCCATGCGGACATGGAACATGCCTCCCTGCACGAACAGTGGGTGATGGACCCCACGCATCGTGCCAGGGCACTGCCCCATCAGCTCAAGTTTGCCCTGATGCGGTTTCAGCGCGGGTTTGAGCAGCGATTCTCGAAGCTTCGCAAACAATATGTTTCCGTGTTGCAGATGGCGGTGGACAATCGCAAGCGCTTTATCCCGGGTTACATGACCGTGGTGTTGCTGTCTTTCCTGCTGCTGCCTTTTTTGGGGCGTAACTTCTTCCCTTCCGTGGATGGTGGCCAGATCAAGATCCACGTGCGCGCCCAGGTTGGTACGCGCGTGGAAGAGACGGCCAACCTGTTTGACAGGATCGAGGCTGAAATTCGCAAGGAGATCCCGCCCGAAGAGATGGAAACCATCATGGACAACATTGGCCTGTCCGTCAGCGGGATCAACACGGCCTATAGCAATACCGGAACGGTGGGTCCGGAAGATGGCGACATCCTGATTTCGCTGAACGAAAAACATTCCCCCACTGAGGATTACGTCAGGGTTTTCAGAACGAAGCTGCCCGAAAAGTTTCCCGGCGTATCCTTTGCCTTCCTGCCGGCAGACATTGTGAGCCAGATCCTCAACTTCGGTTCGCCGGCACCCATCGACATCCAGATCAAGGGGCCCAACCGGGATGCCAATTTGGTATATGTCCAGAATCTGCTGCGCAAGGTGCAGCATGTGGACGGCATCGCCGATGCGCGCATCCAGCAATCGGCCAACTACCCGCAGTTTGATGTGAACGTGGACCGGTCGCTGGCACAGACACTGGGTGTGACGGAGCGGGACGTCACCAACAGCCTCGTGACCACCCTTTCAGGGAGCGGCCAGGTGGCGCCCACGTTCTGGCTCAATCCGCGCAACGGCGTGTCCTACCCCATCGTGGTGCAGACGCCGCAATACCGTACCTACACCCTGTCCGACCTGGAAAACATCCCCATCACGGCCCATGATCCCAGAACCCAAACCCTTCATGGCGGGTTGGCCTCCGTGCCGATCACGCCAGAGACGGCCAAGCAGATGCAGGTGCTGGGTGGTCTGGCCACCATCAGTCGGGACAAGGGCAATGCGGTGGTCACCCACTACGCCATCCAGCCGGCCTTTGACATTTTTGCCGCCATTCAGGACAAGGACCTGGGGAGTGTCGCCGCTGATGTCCGCGCGTTGATCAAGGGACAGGAAAAGGAGATTCCGAAAGGAGCCACGGTGCAGGTGCTGGGTCAGGTACCCCTGATGGAAAACTCCTTTACCGGGCTGCTGTTTGGTCTGGCCGGCTCCATCGTGCTGATCTACCTGCTGATCGTGGTGAATTTCCAGTCCTGGCTGGACCCCTTCGTCATCATCACGGCCTTGCCTTCAGCGCTGGCCGGGATCATCTGGATGTTGTTTGCCACGCATACCACCCTTTCCGTGCCGGCATTGACAGGGGCCATCATGTGCATGGGCGTGGGGACGGCCAACAGCATCCTGGTGGTCAGTTTTGCCCGCGAACGGCTGGTGCAGACCCGCGATGCGGCCCGGGCGGCGGTTGAGGCGGGCTTTGCCCGATTCAGGCCGGTGCTGATGACGGCGCTGGCCATGATCATTGGCATGTTGCCCATGTCCCTGGGACTGGGCGAGGGCGGCGAGCAAAATGCGCCGTTGGGTCGGGCGGTGATTGGCGGGTTGCTGGTGGCAACCCTGTCCACGTTGATCTTTGTGCCGGTGATTTTCAGTTTGGTGCACGCTCGTGATAAGTTTGAAAACGAAGAAAACGCCCCAGAACAGGCGTCAGGAGATTCACATGCAGAATGAGCAGGATCAGGACGACAAGCTGTTGGAAGTGAATCAGGCGACCCAGTCCCGATTGAAACGAGCGGGGTTGATTTTGCTTGTGGTCGCGATACTGGTCGTTGCTGCCGGATTGATCATGCGCAGCAGACAATCTCAACTGGTCAACCAGTGGACACAGGAGCAGGCCATTCCCGTGGTCAGGGTCATTGCCTCCCAACAGGGTAGCCTCACCCACACGCTGGTATTGCCAGGAAATCTCCAGCCTTATATCGATGCGCCGATTCTTGCGCGGGTGGACGGTTACCTGCTGCGCTGGTATCACGACATTGGTGCGAAAGTGAAAGCCGGCGAGTTGCTGGCAGACATCGATACCCCTGAACTGGACCACCAGTTGGATCAGGCCCGGGCAGACCTGGTCAGTGCCATGGCCAAGCAAAACCTGGCCGAAGTGACGGCCAAACGCTGGAAAAACCTGCTGGCCACGGATTCCGTGTCGCAACAGGATTCGGACGAGAAGTCGGCAGACCTCGAGGCACGCAAGGCGGATGTGGATGCCGCCAAGGCCAACGTGGGCCGCATTCAGGCTTTCGAACAGTTCAAGCGCGTCGTGGCGCCCTTTGACGGCGTCGTCACGGCCCGCAAGACCGACGTCGGAGCCCTGATCAGCGCTGGTAAAGGCACCGAATTATTCAACGTGGCCAGCATCGATCCGCTGCGGCTGTATGTTCCCGTTCCCCAAAGCTATTCCAACCAGATCAAGGTGGGGGTCAAGGCCACGCTGACGGTGCCCGAATACACGGACCGGCAGTTTGCAGCGGTGCTGACGCGCACCTCGGGTTCAATCAGCAGCGGCTCGGGTACCCTGCTGGTTGAGTTGTCGGTCAACAACAAGGACGGTTTGTTGACCCCCGGAAGCTATGCTGAGGTCAAGTTTGACCTGCCAGAAAACACGTCAATCCAGCGCGTACCGGCAAGCGCGCTGATCCTGCGCAGTGCTGGCGTGCAACTGGCCGTCGTGGAGAGCGATAATCACGTCAAGCTCAAGAAAGTCGAATTGGGGCGGGATTTTGGCGTGGAAGTGGAGGTTCTGTCAGGGATCGAGCCCAATGACCGCATTGTGGACAGCCCCCCGGACTCGCTTGAAGATGGCGACCTGGTCAGGGTCAGCAACAGTACGCCAAAAGCCGCTGCCGAAAAGCCGGCAGCGCCCCCAGCGCAAGCCGGAAAGCAGCCATGAACATCAGGGCAGGACTGACGCTCCTGGTGGCCGGGGCCCTGCTTCTGGCGGGCTGCTCGCTGGCGCCCGACTACCAGCGCCCGGACATGCCTGTCACGGACAGTTTCAAGGAAGATGGCATCTGGCACGTGGCAAAACCGGCAGACCAGTCCAGTCGCGGTGAGTGGTGGCCCGTGTTTCAGGACCCCCTGCTCAACCAGATGGAAACGCAACTGGAAAAAGACAGCTTTGAGCTGGCCGCTGCGCTGGCCCGTTATGATGCGGCCAATGCGTACCTCACGGAACAAAGTTCGCGACTGTATCCGGAAATCAATGCCATTGGGGGATCGAGCACCAATCGACAATCCGTCAACCGTCCTTTGAGAGGACCCAATTTCCCCAACGTCTATGGCGACAGAATGCTGGGAGCAGGGTTCAACTACGAGATCGACTTGTGGGGCAACATTCGCAGTGCCATCAATTCAGCCAGCGCCCTGGCAGAAGCCAGCAAGGCCGACGTGGAATCGGTGCGCCTGAGCCTTCAGGCGCAGTTGGCCACCACTTACTTTCAGTTGCGGGGCTTCGATTCCGAGATCAAGTTGTTGTCCGATTCCATCAAGGCCTACCAGAGCGAGCTGGAGTTGATGCAGCACCGACATGACGAGGGGATCGTGTCCGGTCTGGATGTGGCGCGTTCACTGACGCTGCTGGAACAAACCCGGGCGCAGCAGATGAGCGTCATGGCCAGCCGCGCATTGTCTGAGCACGCCATTGCGGCGTTGTTGGGACAATCGGCCTCAAGTTTTTCAATTCCGCCGGGAGAGTTGAATGCCGTGTACCCGAATATTCCTGCCACGCTGCCCTCCCAGGTGGTGGAACGCCGCCCAGACGTTTCAGCGGCCGAGCGCAGGGTAGCTGCGGCCAACGCCGAGATTGGCGTGGCCCGTGCAGCATTTTTCCCGACGATTTCACTGGGCGCCCTGGGAGGGTTTCAGAATTCCGGCGGGGGCGCCTTGATGACGGCCCCCAACAGCTTCTGGACATTGGGCCCCCTGGCGTTCTTCAACATATTTGATGCGGGATTGCGTGAGGCCCTGGTGCAGGGGGCAACGGCCAAGACCGCAGAATCTGCTGCGCTGTACCGGATCACGGTGCTGAAAGCATTCCGTGAAGTGGAAGACAACCTCGCCCTGTTGCACTATCTGGGAGAGGAAAACCAACATCAAACGCTGGCCGTGAATGCCGCGCAACGCACTTACAATCTGGCAATGAATCGTTACCGCGAGGGGGCCGTGAGCTACCTTGAAGTCATCGATGCCGAAAACGTCAAGCTGCGCACGGAACAAGTGGAGTTGAGCATTGAGATTGACCGGATGCTGGCGAGTGTCGGACTGATTCGTGCCATTGGCGGGGCCTGGTAGCTTGTTCTGATCATGTAATGCAGTGATGCAACACCCCCTTGCCGGGGGGGTGCTCATTCAAGGGTCAAATCGCATGTACGAGCTCGTCAAGCTGGCGCTGCGGCGCCCGTACACCTTCACCGTCCTGGCCATATTGATCCTCATTTTCGGATCACTCGCCGCGCTGCGCACGCCCACAGACATTTTTCCGGATATCCGCATTCCCGTCATCAGCGTCGTCTGGACCTATACGGGCATGCAGCCGGATGACATGGCCGGTCGTGTGGTCTACATCTATGAACGCACCCTCAGTTCCACCGTCAATGACATCGAGCACATCGAGTCACAATCCCTGCCCGCGTACGGCATCGTCAAAATCTTCTTTCAACCTGGCGTGGACATCCGCACGGCGACCGCCCAGGTGGCCTCCATTTCCCAGACGGTATTAAAGCAGTTGCCTCCCGGAATCACGCCCCCGCTCATCCTCAACTACAACGCAGCAACCGTCCCCATCCTCCAGCTGGCGTTGTCCAGCAAGGACATTCCAGAAGAAAAGCTGTTTGACCTGGGACAGAATTTCATCCGCCCCCGATTGTCCACCGTTCCCGGAAGTGCCGTGCCTTCGCCATACGGAGGAAAGGTGCGCCAGATCCAGGTGGACCTCGACCCGCTGGCCATGCAATCCAAGGGCGTATCTGCTGGCGAGATCAGCAATGCACTGGCGTTGCAAAACCTCATCATCCCTGCCGGAACCGAAAAAATCGGCAAGTTTGAATACAACATCAAGTTGAATGACAGTCCAAACGAATACCAGAAGCTCAATGAGCTGCCCATCAAGCAGGTGAAGGGCGCGACCATTTTCATGCGTGACGTGGCGCATGTGCGTGACGGGTTTCCGCCTCAAATCAACATCGTCAGGGTGGATGGTACCCGTTCGGTGTTGATGACCGTGCTCAAGAACGGTTCGAATTCAACCCTGGACATCATCTCGGGGATCAAGAAACTGGTGGTGCGCCTTAAAACCGGAATGCCCAGATCGCTCAGGATGGAAATCGTCGGAGACCAGTCCCTGTTCGTGCATGCAGCGGTATCCAGTGTGATCAGGGAAGGCGTGATTGCTGCGGCGTTAACCAGCCTGATGATCCTGCTCTTTCTGGGAAGCTGGCGCTCGACCGTGATCATTTCGGCGTCCATTCCATTGGCCATACTGTCGTCCATCGTGGCGCTGTCGGCCATCGGGGAAACGCTGAACGTCATGACGCTGGGTGGCCTGGCCCTGGCCGTGGGGATTCTGGTGGACGACGCCACAGTGACCATTGAAAACATCAACTGGCATCTGGAGCAGGGAAAGGACGTCCGGACGGCCATCCTGGACGGCGCCCGGCAGATCGTCATTCCGGCATTCGTGTCGCTGCTGTGCGTATGCATCGTGTTCATTCCGATGTTTTTCCTGACGGGAGTGCCGCGTTACCTGTTTGTGCCTATGGCTGAGGCCGTGGTGTTTGCCTTGGTGGCGTCCTTCCTGCTGTCCCGAACATTTGTTCCGACCGTGGCCCACTTTCTGTTGAAACCCCATGAAGCGCATCCGGTCGAGCCTACCCATCCGCTGCTGCGCTTCCAGAAGGGGTTCGACCGCAGGTTCATGGCGCTCAGGGATCAATATCGCGAACTGTTGGGCCTTGCGATGCGCCATCAAAAGCGGTTCATTGCCGGCTTCATGACCGCGGTATTGCTGTCGTTTCTGCTGGTGCCGTTTTTGGGGCGCAATTTCTTTCCTTCGGTGGACGGAGGGCAGATCAAAATCCATGTGCGCGCCCAGGTGGGAACGCGAGTGGAGGAAACCGCTCACCTCTTCGATGATGTCGAACAGGAGATACGGGCGCAAATCCCCAGGGAGCAGGTGTCCAGCATCGTGGACAACATGGGGTTGCCTGTCAGTGGCATCAATCAGTCCTATAACAACACGGGGACCATCGGTCCACAGGATGGCGATATCCTGGTGTCGCTCAACGAAGGACATGCTTCCACGGACGATTTCGTCCGGACCTTGAGGACGGTTTTGCCGGAAAAATTTCCGGGCGTGTCCTTTGCCTTCCTGCCGGCGGACATCGTCAGCCAGATTCTCAACTTCGGTGCCCCGGCACCGATCGACATCCAGGTCAGGGGTCCAGACCGCGTGGCCAATCTGATTTATATCCAGAACCTGTTGCGCAAGGTGCGACATGTGGACGGGATTGCCGACGCGCGCATCCAGCAATCGGACAGCTATCCGCAATTTGACGTGAACGTGAACCGCCCCTTGGCGCAGACCTTGGGATTGACGGAGCGGGACGTCACCAACAGCCTCGTGACCACGCTTTCCGGGAGTGGCCAGGTGGCGCCCACGTTCTGGCTCAACCCGCGCAATGGCGTGTCCTATCCCATCGTGGTGCAAACGCCGCAATATCTGGTCGACAGCCTGTCCGCCCTGGAGAACATCCCGGTGACCACGGGGCAGGATCAACCGATGCAACTGCTGGGGGGGTTGGCCACCATCAGTCGCGACGTTGGGAACGCGGTGGTCAGCCACTATGCCATTGAACCTGCCTTTGATATCTATGCGGCCATCCAGGACAGCGACCTGGGCCGGGTGGCCACGCGCGTGCAGGATGTGATTGATGACAGCAGCAAGGACCTGCCTGATACCGCGACAGTGACCCTGGAGGGGCAGGCCACGCTCATGGACAATGCCTTTTCGGGGCTGCTGTTCGGCCTCCTGGCTGCCGTGGTCCTGATCTACCTCCTGATCGTGGTGAATTTCCAGTCCTGGCTGGACCCCTTCGTGATCATCACGGCCCTGCCGGCAGCCCTGGCAGGGATCGTCTGGATGCTGTTCTCCACCCATACCACGCTCTCGGTGCCTGCGTTGACCGGGGCCATCATGTGCATGGGGGTGGCCACTGCCAACAGCATCCTGGTGGTGAGCTTTGCCCGCGAGCGCCTGGCGGAAACACGCAATGCCGTGCAAGCCGCAGTGGAGGCTGGGTTTTCGCGCTTTCGCCCGGTATTGATGACGGCGCTGGCCATGATCATTGGCATGGCGCCCATGGCGCTGGGGCTGGGGGAGGGGGGCGAACAGAATGCTCCCCTGGGGCGCGCGGTCATTGGCGGATTGTTACTGGCCACCGTGGCCACCTTGATTTTCGTGCCCGTGGTGTTCAGCCTGGTGCATGCGCATGACGACTTCGATTCGGACGCGCTGTTGTAAAAACAACAACACCCGCGCAGGGAATCCTGTCGTCATGTCGGTTTAACAAAAGTTTCACATTCACTCCTTAGTATCGCCTTCGGTTAGTCGCGAAGCTTCGCCGTGCGGAGTTTCGTTGAAGGATCATCATCGAACGACACTATTGGAGCATTTAGAATGAAAAAATCCCTGTTTGCACTGGCTGCGCTGACTGCAGTGGCTGGTTCTGCACAAGCTGACGTGACGCTGTACGGTATTCTGGACCTGGGTGTGGCCGAGTTGACCCACGCGGGTAATTTCAGCTCTACTTTCGTGACGGGTGCTGGTCCTACGGGTCCTGGTTCTTACCAGAAACTGGGTACCACCGTCGGCATGATGAACGGCGGCGAATACCAAACCCGTTGGGGCATCAAAGGCACGGAAGATCTGGGTAATGGAAATCAGGCGTTTTTCCGTCTCGAATCGGCCATCAGTGCGGCTAACGGCATGATCTCGTCTTCTGGCCTTGCCGGTGCCGGGTTGCCCAACAAGTCTGCCAGCATGGTGGTGGACACGAGCCTGAACGGGCAGTTGTTTGGCCGCGCCGCGCTGGTCGGGCTGTCCAACAACAACTGGGGCACGATCACCTTGGGTCGTCAAAACAGCCTGGAACTGGACATCATTACAGCCACTTCTGGCGGTTATGACCCTGTCAATGCGCAGATGTTCTCTCCCATCAACTTTTCGGGTTTCTATGGTGGCGGTGGCGCAACGGATAGCGCACGGGTCGACAACTCCGTGAAGTATTCCAAGACCTTTAACGACTTTGTGTTCAATGCGCTCTACGGTATTGGCGGCATGGCAGGAAACACCTCGGCCCGCAGCACGGGTGAAGTCAGCTTCGGTTACGAAGGCAAGCGCTTTGGTTTTGAACTGGCTGCGCAGGAAGCCCAGGACAGCACCAATATTTTTTCTGATCCGTCGGCCAACACCGTTGGCGCCAGCTTCCTCAACCTGAAGTCCTTCACGGCCGCGCTGCGCTACCAGTTGATGGATCCCGTGAAACTGACCGCAGGCTACCAACGCATTGAGTGGGACAAGCCGAGCAACCCCGGGGCGGATGCAACCCTGACCCAGATTTACGGTTACACCATCAACCCAACCAACGCCACGACCGGGGAATTCCTCGGACAAAAGACTTACAACATCTATTGGGTCGGTGGCAAATGGCAAGTCACGAACGAGTTCCGTCTCTCTGCCGGTTACTATGATGCCGCCTTGCAGGCTGGCAACTACAATACGGTGAACGGCTTCACGGGCGCAGGCGCCACCCCGTCCCATCCTGATGGTTCAGACCAGTATCTCTCGCTTCTGGCAGATTACGACCTGAGCAAGCGCACCAATTTTTATGCTGGCGTGATGTTCGACAAGAAGTCCGGCGGTCAGATTCCCGGGCCCCTGGCGACCACCCCGACCAACTTCAACACCTACGGTGTGGGTATCGTGCATCGGTTCTAAGCGATATCCGGCGCCAGTCGGCATTTCAGCAGCACTCCACTTCAAGCCACCCTTCGGGGTGGCTTTTTTTGTTGCAAAAATGCGACAAAAAAGCAGATTAACCCCCATGTGATTCAAAGATTTGGAAAGAATAGCGTAAGAAATGTGTAATATCCCCAACTCAAGGTGGATGAGCTTTGACAGGCTGCATTAACCTGAAGTCCCGACAAGAGGTTCTCTGGATGTCTGCAATTCCAGCGGAAATGTCTGGAAAGACAAAAACCAAACAAACACATGGAGTGTTCCCAATGAAAAAATCGTTACTCGCGGCGGCGGCGCTTAGCGCAGTGGCTGGTGCAGCCCAGGCGGATGTATCCCTTTACGGCCTTCTTGATATGGGTGTGGCTCACCTGACCTCTGGTGCAACCGCCAACCCCTCCATGCCTGCGGGTGTCCCGACCCAGATCTACGTGACCAACGGTGGTGGCCGATCGGTGACGACGCTGGCGCCTAACGGCTTGAGCCAGTCCGTGCTGGGGTTTAAGGGCAGCGAAGACATCAATGGTGACCTGAAGGCCGGCTTCATCCTGGAAGCCGGTATCAATCCCAATTCGGGCACGATTACCGATGGTCTCAGCGGCCTCACTCAAGGCAATTTCAAGACCAGCACCGGAGCTGACAGCTCCCGTGCCGGCCAGTTGTTCAACCAGCGCAGCATTGTGTACCTGTCCTCCCGACAGTACGGCACCGTGTCTTTTGGTCGTCAGTACAGCACCTCCCTTGACCAGATCATCAAGTACGATCCCATGGGCGGCTCCTACGCCTTCTCGCTGGTCGGGTTCTACGGTAGCTACGGCGGCGGCGGCTGGACGGAAGATGCGCGTCTGGACAACTCCATCAAGTACGAAGGCAAGTTTGGTCCCGTACGCGTTGGCGCCATATACCAGTTTGGTGGCGTAGCCGGCAGCAACACGGCTAACTCCGCAGGCCAGTTTGCCCTGGGTACCGACATCGGCAACTTCTCTACGGATGCTTTCGTCAGCTTCAAGAACGACGGCATGGGCACCTACCCCAACACTTCCAATCCTACTGCCACCAATTCCATGCTGGCGGTCGTTTCGGATAACAAGGCGTTTGGTATTAATGCCAAATACACCATGAACAAGCTCACGATCTCGGGCGGTGCGGAACATATCCTGTACTATGCCCCGTCCGATCCTGGCTTGGCGATGGCCGGTGCATTGCCCATTGGCGCTTATCAGATCGGTCAGTATGGTGCGGTCAACACCACTGCCTATAATGTAGAGAACAAGGTCACCAACCTGCTGTTCTTTGGTGGAAAATACGAAGTCACCCCCGCTCTGGACCTGATCGGCGCAGTTTATAATGCCCGCAACTCCGACTACACCGGCTCCAACCCGGTCAGTGGGTGTGCCAGTGGCGTCGGCAACCAGACCCGTTGTGCAGGTTTCATCCAGTCCTACGGTCTGGTGCTGGATTACCATCTGTCCAAGCGCACCGATCTGTATGCCGGTATTTCGGACCAGAACACCACGGGTGGCGTGACTGGGTTCTACAACCTCGGGGCGAACGGTACCCATCCCTCAGCTGACCAGAACACCACCACCATGTTTGGTATCCGTCATCGTTTCTAATCTTGACCCCGCTTGCGGGATTCAGACCTGAAACTGGCAGTACCTTGAAACCGCCCCTTCGGGGGCGGTTTTTTTATGGTAGGCTCATTTCATGCCCACACTCGACGAACTCATCATCGGATTTGATCGCGCCTTGCGCACCCTTGCGGCACCGGCGCGCGAATGCCGCCCCTCACCGGCCCGCACCGTACCGGATACGGCAATGTCGCCTGCCGAAAAAGACCATGTGGCGCGACTGATGCGCATCAACCATACGGGTGAAGTCTGCGCCCAGGCCCTCTACCAGGGGCAAGCCCTGACTGCGCGCGTATCCGCCAACCGTGAAGCCTTGCAGGGCGCGGCCCGGGAAGAGGAAGACCACCTTGCCTGGTGCGAAGCGCGCATCAAGGAGTTGGGCGGACGCGTGAGTTATCTCAATCCGTTCTGGTATGCGGGCTCCCTTGCGCTGGGTGTGCTGGCCGGGGTGGCGGGTGACCGCTGGAACCTCGCCTTCCTCAAGGAAACCGAGCGTCAGGTGGAAGGCCACCTTGCGCATCATCTGGACCGGATTCCGGCCACCGATGCGCGTACCCGTGCGGTGCTCGCGCAGATGAAAACGGATGAAGCGGGACACGCCGATCTCGCCCAGTCCCTGGGGGCCGCGGAGTTTCCGCAGCCCATCAAATGGGCCATGGCGTTGTCCTCCAAAGTCATGACCCGCACGGTGTACTGGGTTTGAATGCGGTTTTCGCTTAAAATGGCGCGAAATTTTTGGAGCTTTTCATGACCCAGGCCATTTCCCCCGAACACAAAAGCGCCGTCCTGATCGAGGCGTTGCCCTACATCCAGCGCTTTCACGGCAAGACCATCGTCATCAAGTACGGCGGCAATGCCATGACCGACGTGGCGTTGCAGGAGGGGTTTGCGCGCGATGTGGTGCTGCTCAAGCTGGTGGGCATGAACCCCGTGGTGGTGCACGGCGGCGGCCCGCAAATTGGCGAATTGCTCAAACGCGTGGGCAAGCAAAGCGAGTTCATCCAGGGCATGCGGGTGACTGACGAAGAAACCCTCGACGTGGTGGAGATGGTGCTGGGTGGGCTCGTCAATCAGGACATCGTGACCCTCATCAACCGCGCTGGCGGCAATGCCGTGGGGCTGACCGGCAAGGACGGCAATTTCATCCACGCCCGCAAGCTCATGCTGCGCATACCCGACCAGTCGGACGAGGCCATCGATATCGGCCAGGTGGGCGAAGTGGTGAGCATCGATCCGGGCATCGTCACTTTGCTGTGCAACCAGAACTTCATTCCCGTCATCGCCCCCTTGGGTGTGGGCGAAGCGGGCGAGGCCTATAACATCAACGCCGATCTCGTGGCCGGCAAGCTGGCTGTGACCTTGCAGGCCGAAAAGCTGCTGTTGCTCACCAACACCACGGGCGTGCTGGATAAGGAAGGCAAGGTGCTGACCGGGCTGACGGCGGCCAGGGTGCAGGCACTGACCAAGGATGGCACCATTTTCGGCGGCATGCTGCCCAAGGTGGACTGTGCGCTGGATGCCGTGCAGAACGGCGTCAAAACCGCGCATATCATCGATGGCCGGGTGCCCCATGCGCTCTTGCTGGAAGTGCTGACGGACGAGGGCATTGGCACCCTGATCCGTGGCGCGTCCGCCAACCGGGGGCCCGGCGTTCAAGCGGGGTAGATGGCCCCCAGCGGCACACGCCGACGCGCGCCCGTGACGGCGGGCAGGTTGGCATGGCGTCCTTGCAGCAGCTCGCGCGCAAGCCAGGCAAAGGCAGTGGCCTCCACCTGCAGGACAGGCACTCCCAGCGCGTCGGTCAGATGCACGGTGGCGCGGGGCAGCAAGCCCTGCAACTGTTCCATGAGTGCTGTATTTTTGGCGCCTCCGCCGCAGCAATAGATTTCCAGTCCTGCTTCTGCAGTCTCCCGCGCAATGCATTGGGCGATACTCTGTACCGTCAGGGCCATCAGGGTGGCCTGCACGTCCTGTGCGGCGTGATGGCCCTGGGTGCGCAGCACGGTATCGAGCCAGGCGAGGTGAAACGCGTCACGCCCCGTGCTTTTGGGGGGCTTGCGCAGAAAAAAGGGATGTTCCAGCAGTGCGGCCAACAGCGTTGTGGACACGGTTCCGGAACGCGCCCACTGCCCATCGCGATCGAAAGCTTCTCCCCGATGCCGTGCCACCCAACCATCCAGCAGTGCGTTGGCTGGCCCGCAGTCATATCCGCGCGTTTCCTGTCCGGGCAGCAGCACGGTCAGGTTGGCGATGCCGCCCAGGTTGAGGATGATGCGCGGATGATGCGGCGAGCGAAACATGGCGTCGTGGAAGGCGGGGACGAGCGGTGCCCCCTGGCCCCCCGCGGCAACGTCACGGGCGCGAAAATCCGTCGCCACGGTGATGCCCGTCAGCTCGGCCAGCAGTGCGCCGTTGCCCAACTGCAGCGTAAACCCCTGCTCGGGGCGGTGCCGGACGGTTTGCCCGTGGCAGCCGATGGCCTGCACCTGAGGGGGCGTCCATCCGGCCTGTTTGATGACCTGATGGGTGGCCGCTGCGTAACGGTGGGCCAGCGCCACACCCGCCAGGGCCGCACGTTCCAGTTCGTTTGATCCTTCCGGGGTGTTGAGGTCCAGCAGCGTGGCACGCAAATCGGCCGGGAACTCGTGGCTGACATGGGCCAGTACTGCAGGGGTATTGTCGGAAAAAGACACCGCAACGGCATCAATGCCATCGAGGCTGGTGCCGGACATGAGGCCCACATACCGTGCCCCACTCATGCGTTATTCAAACTTGGCGAGCGGGGTGCCCCGAATGGCGTCGAGTTCCGTAATCATGGGGGCTGTGGCGGCCAGGAACTGGGATTTGGTGCGTCCCGTCAGGCTGGCGCTGGCGTAACGCGGCACATCGGGCCCCTGCGGGTCATGCTGGATGCCGCCAATCTTGAATTCGTAATGCAGGTGCGGGCCGGTGGCCAGCCCCGTCATGCCCACATAGCCAATCACTTCGCCCTGGCGGATGCGTGCGCCTGTGCGCAATCCGTTGGCGAATGCCGAGAGGTGGCCATAGACCGTGTTGATGTTGTTGGCGTGGCGCAGTTCGATGATGTTGCCGTAACCATTGCGCCATCCGGCAAAGGCTACGGTGGCGTCGGCCACGGAAACCACCGGTGTTCCCGTGGGGGCGCCAAGATCGATGCCCTGATGGGCGCGCCAGGTTTTGAGGATGGGGTGAAAGCGCTCGGCCTTGAAGCCCGAGGTGACCCGTGAAAACTCGATGGGCGAACGCAGGAAAGAAGCGCGGACACCCTTGCCATCAGGCGTGTAGTAGTCGCCGCCATTGGCGCCGTCAAAGAACACGCGACGCGTGACCACACCCTTGTTGACGAATTCTGCGGCGAGGATGCGACCGGCCTTGACCTGGTCAAAGTCATCCTGGGACGCTTCATAAATCACCGAGAAGGTGTCGCCGGTGCGCAGGTCATTACGGAAATCGACGTCCGTGGAAAACAGGCGACTCAGCTGGTGGGTCACGCTGTCGGGTATGCCTGCACTGTCTGCCGCAGCGAAGAGGGAGCTCTGGATGGTGGCGGAAGCCTGGACCACCCGGTGCAGGCTGCCCACGGGCACTTCAGAGGCCTGAAACTGTTCACCCACGCGTTCGATGACCAGGGTTTTGTTTTCAGAGCGGGGAAAGCGCAGGGTGACGAGATCGCCGTTGGCGCGCCGTTGAACCCGGATGGGCTTGCCCGGCGACATTTGCTGGTAGATGCTGCGCGCCACGGGGTTTGTGCGGATGAATTCGAGGGCACCCTGATCGTCCACGCCCATGCGGAACAGCAGGGCAGCCAGGGTGTCACCGCTACGGATTTGTTCCTGCTGGGTATAGATGCCCGGGGTGGCCACCGGCGTGAGGTTGGCCTGGGTGATGTCCTCGATGACGGGGCTGATGGGCACCATCCGGGTTGTGGTGCCCGGGGTGATGCCAAAGGCCGTGGCAACGCCAAACACCATCATCAACACGGTGGCCACCATCCCGCTGAGGCGGGAATCAGAAGCCTTAACGGTCGATTTTTGCGTTAAAATCCAACGATTAAGCGCTTGGGCGCAAATTTTGATGTATTTCATCGCGTTGAGTCTATCAGAAACC
Source organism: Ferrovaceae bacterium (assembly GCA_027311025.1). Classification (GTDB taxonomy): domain Bacteria; phylum Pseudomonadota; class Gammaproteobacteria; order Burkholderiales; family Ferrovaceae; genus JAJZRV01. The sequence continues at coordinate 3,544 of DAICZS010000019.1, read as the reverse complement.
AGGGTTCATCACAAATTCCCATGCAATATCAAGGTGTAAGAAAAATTTACCGCTTTTTTCATCAAGGATCGGTGCGATGAGTTTCGATAAGGCCTTCAACGAAATCAAACGCGGCGCCGATGAAATCCTGCCCGAAGCCGAACTGGTGGAACGCCTGCAAAAGGGGCAACCCCTGCGGGTCAAGGCGGGGTTTGACCCCACCGCGCCCGACTTGCACCTGGGGCACACCGTGCTCATCAACAAGCTCAAGACACTGCAAGATCTGGGCCATGACGTCACTTTTCTGATCGGTGACTTCACGGGCCTGATCGGCGACCCCACGGGGCGCAATGCCACGCGCCCGCCGCTCACCCCCGAGCAGGTTGCGGCCAATGCGACCACCTATCAAGAGCAGGTGTTCAAGATTCTCGACCCGGCGCGCACCACGATTGCCTTTAATTCCACCTGGATGCACCCTTTGGGGGCGGCGGGCATGATCAGGCTGGCGGCCACCCACACCGTGGCCCGCATGCTGGAGCGGGACGATTTCTCCAAGCGCTACAAGGCGCTGCAGCCCATCGCCCTGCACGAATTTCTCTATCCGCTGGTGCAGGGCTACGACTCGGTGGCGCTCAAGGCCGACCTCGAACTGGGGGGTACCGACCAGAAGTTCAACCTGCTGATGGGGCGCGAGCTGCAGAAGCATTACGGGCAGACGCCGCAATGCATCCTGACCATGCCGCTGCTGGAGGGGACCGACGGCATCAACAAGATGTCCAAGTCCATGAACAACTTCATTGGCATCAACGAGCCTGCCAAAGACCAGTTTGGCAAGCTCATGTCCATCTCGGACTCGCTCATGTGGCGTTATCTGGAACTGCTGTCCTTCGAATCGCTGGAAACCCTGGCGCGCTGGAAGCGGGAGGTGGGCGGGGGACGCAACCCGCGCGACATCAAGGTGCTGCTGGCCCAGGAAATCGTCACGCGCTTTCATGGTGCGCCAGCCGCGCAGCAGGCGCTCACCGATTTTGAAGCACGCTTTCGCGGCAACGCAATTCCCGACGACGTTCCTGAAATCGACCTCGCCGTGGGTGCGGCGGGGCTGCCCATCGCCCAGGTGTTGAAGCAGTCGGGGTTGACGGCCAGCACCTCCGAAGCCCTGCGCATGATCGAGGCGGGCGGCGTGAAACTTGACGGGGAACGCGTCTCGGACAAGGCGCTCTGTCTGAAGGCCGGCATGAGCGGCGTGTTGCAGGTGGGCAAACGCAAATTTGCACGAGTGGTCTGTCGTTGAGCCTGTTGTGGCAGCGTCGCTTTGGGCCATTGTTTGCCACGCAGTTTTGCGGTGCCTTCAACGATAACCTCTACAAGAACGCCTTCATCCTGATGGTGGCCTTCGAGGGCCGGTCCTTTGCAGGCGTCGCCCCCGAACTGCTGGTCAATGCCATCGCGGCCCTGTTCATCCTGCCCTTCCTGCTGTTTTCCGTGACGGCGGGAGAATGTGCCGACAAGTGGGACAAGGCGCGCCTCATTCGCCTCATCAAGGCACTCGAGATCGGGTTGATGGGCGTGGGGGCGCTTGCCCTGCTGACGCACCAGGTGGGCTGGATCCTGCTGGTGATCTTTCTCCTGGGCTGCCATTCCACTTTTTTCGGGCCGCTCAAATTTGCCCTGTTGCCACAGCACTTGCCCGGCGAGGCCTTGATGCCGGCCAATGGCTGGATCGAGATGGGCACTTTTGCCGCCATCCTGCTGGGCACCAATCTGGGTGGGCTGTTGATGGCCCAGGGCGATGCCGGGCGCTGGTGGGTGGCGGGACTGGTGGTTGGGGTGGCGCTGGCAGGCTATGGCCTCAGCCGGTTGATTCCCCCGGCCCCCTCGCTGATGCCCCAACTGCGCCTGAGTTTCAACCCGTTGCGCGAAGCCTGGCGCCATCTGGGTGAGGCGGCTCGGGACAGCGTGGTGCTGGTGGCCATGCTGGGAAATTCCTGGTTCTGGTTTTACGGCGCCACCTTCCTGACCCAGTTTCCTGCCTACACCCGCGACACCCTGGGTGGTACCGAAGCGGTGGTGAACCTGCTGTGGACCGTATTGACGCTCGCCGTGGGAGCCGGCTCCTTGCTGGGCGGGCTGGCCCGCGGACGGCTGGGGCTTGGCCTGATTCCGCTGGGCGGGGCGGGCATGACGCTCTTTGCCATGGATCTGGCCACGGCCCACGGGGCCGTCGCCGGTCCCGGCACCTACGACGTGCAGGCCTTCACGGCCAGCTTTCGCGGGCTGCACGTGATGGCCGACACCGCCCTGATGGGACTATGTGCCGGGGCCTACATCGTGCCGCTGTATGTGCTGATACAAACCCGCTCCCGGGAAGCGCAACGCGCCCGCATGATGGGCACCACCAACATGCTCAACGCCCTGTTCATGGTGATGGCTTCCCTGCTGGCCATGCTGCTGCTGGCACGCGGCCTGACCATCCCCCAACTGTTTCTGTGGACCGGGGTGCTCAATGCCGGGGTGCTGGGGGGCATGCTGTTGCAAAGCCCGAAGCTGCTGCACCATGGGTGAGGTGCAGCTGCCAGCCGTGCGTCTGGATGCCCAGGGCCGCCGCCATGTGGATTTGAAGGCCGTGACGGCACTCGCCCTGCCCCTGTTCCTCAACAGCAGCCTGCAGGTGGTGCTCAATCTCACCGATACCTGGTTTGTGGGACGCCTCTCCACCGACGCCCTTGCAGCGGTGGGGGCCTGCTATTTCCTGATCTTCGTGTTTTTTCTGGTGCTGGGGGGCGTCGGCATGGGGGTGCAGACCCTCGTGGCCCAGGCCTTTGGTGCCGGACGCCGCAGCGATGCTGCCCATGCGGCCTGGTGCGGCGTGTGGGGAGGATTGATGACCACGCCGCTGTTCATGCTCGCGGCCTGGCAGGGTCCGGCACTTTTGTCCTGGTTTGGACTGAAACCCGAGGTGCTGAGCCTCGCGGGGGATTTCTGGGTGCCGCGCATGCTGGGTGGTTCGGTGTCGGCCATCCTGTATTCCCTCAATTCCTTTTTCAACGGCATCGGACGTCCGCGCTACACCTTCTGGAACATGGTGGTGGTGGCGCTCACCAATGCCGTGCTCAACGAAGTGTTCATGTTCAAGCTGGGGTATGGCATTGCCGGTGCAGCCATCGCCAGTAGCGTGGCGCTGGGCGTGGGTGCGTTGCTGGCCCTGATGGTGTTTCTGGATCGCCGCTTCCAGTCCGAGTTTGATACCCGTCACACCTGGAGGCCCGATTGGCCTGGGGTACGCAGGGTGGTGGCACTGGGCGTGCCCACGGGCCTCTTTCCCGCCATGGACGTCATCGGGCTGGCGCTGTTCCAGTTGATGCAGGTGCGCTTGAGCCCCGTGGACGGTGCGGCCACGCAGATCGTCATGATGTTGACCTCGGTGTCCTACCTGCCGGCCATCGGCATCGCCCTTGCCGGGACCACGCTCGTGGGACAATCCATCGGCGCGGGGGACAAGGCCTGGGCCATGCGCTGCGCCCAGGTCATCATCCGCATGGCGGTGATCTACATGGGGGTGCTG
>DAICZS010000018.1 GCA_027311025.1 Ferrovaceae bacterium | reverse complement strand
ACTTCGATGTTTCTGGAATTACGGGAGTCACCTCAGTTAGCGTAACTTCTGCAGGGTCGGCCGGCGACTTCATTAACGCTGCTGGCACCACCAACATTACTGAAGTTTCCAGAGCTGCAGCTGGTGCTGTAACCACCACAGGTGGTAATGCTGTGTCCATCACCAATGCGGGCGCAGTGACGACTTCCGGCGCTGCTGGTGCGATCACTGTGGCTAATGCGCAAGGTGGTGCTAACCAGAATGCTATCTCTGTAAACGGTGGAACTGCGGTGACTGTGACCGCGACTGGACTTGCTGGTAATGCATCCACCGTCGAAGTCGGAAATACAGCAGCCCCTACTGGCGCTGTAGCTGTCAATCTTTCGAGTTCGTTTGGCGGTAGTGGCACTGCAAGTTCAGTAGCCGTAACAGGTGGTTCGACTGTTGCTGTTACAGAGACCCTGGGCGTTTCCGCAACCGAAGCGACGACTATTGCTGGTAGCGCCTTGGCTGGTCCAACCCTTACTGGAGGCGCTGTTACTGTTACGGGTGGCGCAGCAACGACGTCCGTTTCAGTAACCCAAACCGCTGCTGTTTCAGCCGCCGCTGGTACGCCAGCAGCACCTGCATCTTCTGGTTCGGCTGCTGTTGTTGCAGCCCCCGGTATTAATGCCGTAGCTGCTGGCGCTGCGACCGCTGCAACTGCGCTGGTTCCTGGCACACTGGGTGTTGTGGATGGTGCTGTTTCGATCACCGATGCGAATGCATCAGTGACAAGCGTCACTCTGAACAACTACGGCGATGTTTCGACCTTCTCTGGAAATGCGCTGACCACGCTGTCGCTAACGGGTACGGGTGGCTCCTTGGGCATTACCGATGCAACAGCTGCAAGCACAACCCTGGCCTTGAATCTTAATGGACTGTCCGTGGCACCAACTGCAGCAAACAACACCATCACGGATAGCAGCAACAAGATCAAGACCATTAACGTTACCACGTCAACGGCTAATTCAACGCTGTCAGGGATTGTGGATTCTGCCCTGACCACCTTGAATGTAAGCGGTACCAATACTCTGACACTGAGCGCCATCCCGGCTTCTTTGGCTACCCTTACCGTTACTGGCGGTGCTGGCTTTACCGGGAATATTTCGAGTACAGCTGTTACAGCCTTCGCACCCACGTCCACCGGAGCAACAACCGCAACACTGAACGCAGGAACACAAAGCTTTACGGGTGGCGCTGGTCAGGACATCATCACCATTACGACTGACGCACTCAAAGCCATTAACGGTGGGTCTGCTACCAATAACGAGATTATTCTCTCATCAGGTACTTACACCCAAGCGAATACTGGCACGAATGTGACAGGCTTTAGCACCTTAGGCGTCACTGGCGGTGCGGTCCAAATCGGCGCGAATGCAGGCGTAATTGACATGAGTCAGCTGACCGGCACTTACACCGGGCTTGATGTTGTAACTGGCGTAACTCAATCCTTTATTAATGTTAATCCGGGTGCTTCTTTGGCTGTGGATGCCTCGTCTGCTTCAGTCACGTATAAGACAACCGGTTCTGGTGGCCCGAGTAATACAGTAACTGTTACTTATGGTACAGCAAGTAACACGGCACCCATTACGGGAGGCGCACTTACTCTGACAGACGCAAACGGAGTGGGTGTTGGCACTGTTAATGTAGTTTCTAATGATACAACCTCAGGTGATACAAACGTTATTGCCTCCCTAACTGACAGTGGCGTCGCAACACTAAATGTCACTGGTACAGCTGGTTTGACGATAACAACCCTCGAAGAAAACCCCGGGGGTTCACATACGGCAGCCACTTCAGTGACAATCAATAACAACGAAGCCGGTTCGACTGGGCTTACCATCACTCACTTGAGCGACTCCAACCTGGGCACCCTGAATTTTGCCGGTTCGAACTCCACTACTATTGGTGACTTTGTAGGCACCGGTTCCCTCGGGTCTGCAAACCTCACGATTGGAAACACTGGCAGTGATGCGGCAAGCATTACAACGTTGACAGATAGTTCGCTTACAACTTTGGGATTTACCGGCACAAGTGCCGTAAATATCACAACGTTGTCTGACGCTACTCCTACAACCATTACGTTCAATAATACTGGTTCGGCAACTGATTCAATCCAGACCTTCTCTTCTGCAGCACTTGCCACGCTTAATTTGAAAGGCAATGTTCAGTTGGGAACAAACGGTTATGTGACTTCCGATGGTGTGTCGACTGTCACCTTTACTGGAGATAGCAGCTTCACTGCGGCGGTTGGCGGGACTGGTGGTGGTGTTACATCAACTTCCAATTCTGTGACACTTGGAACAGATGTGAATACTGCTACTCTTACCGTTACACTGAATGGTGTTGCACATACGTTTAATGAAACAGGTTCAGCCTCTGCTGATGCAGCAGCCATCGCTGCGTACTACGGTGGTTTGACAGACACCGTAACCACTGGGGTTACGATTGCTGGTTCCACTGATAACGCTCACAACCAGATTAACTTGGCAGGGACTGGCACTGCAGGCTCGGCAAATGCGGACACCATCACGCTTGGTAATGGTAATAACTACATTGCTGATGGTTCCACACTCGGAACGGTTAACGTGACTGTTGGTACGGGCTCCAATGTGATCGACCTGCATACGGGTTCAGCAGGAACCTACACTGCAACGGTCACCTTGGGCACGCACAATTCCGGTGGCCCTGATAAGATCATGGTGGGCGTTGTGGCTGCGAGTGCAACAACAGCCAACACGGTGATTACCGGAGCTGTTGCAGGTGACATGATTCGCATAGCAGATGCAACTTCTGTTGTGGCATTGACGTCCGCTCAGCAAACCACCGTATCTGCTGAAACCAGCCTTGGAAATGCTGTTGCTTATGTCGATGGCGCTCTAGTTGCATTGGGCGCACACGCTGCAACCGCCTTTACTTATGGCGCCAATACTTACGTTTTGGAAACGGTTGCTGGTGGAGCTGCGAATGCAGGAACAATGGCGGCAGGTAACACGTTGATTGAATTGGTTGGTACACATACGCTGGGAACAACAGTTACCAGCCATGTGATTACCCTCGCCTCCTAATCTCCAACCGGAGATGCCCACAGACCATCGTGGGTTGTATCAAATCAAACCCCACTGCTCAAAAGGCGGTGGGGTTTTTTAATTCAAGGAATCCAGAAATGCCGACGATCATGATTGACGAGAAGGAATACGACTACGACTTACTGTCTCAGGTCGCTAAGAACCAGTTGGCAAGCCTGCAGTTTGTGGATAACGAGATCCAGCGACTGGAAGCCCAGATGGCTGTTCTGCAGACCGCCCGCAACGCTTATAGCAAGGCGTTGAATGATGCCCTGGCAGTGGGGCATACATCGCACTGAGCGCAGCACTCTCATTTTTTTTATTCGAACCTGACTTAATTCAGGGAAAAATTCGCTTTTAACAGACGATTTCCGCGAAGGGCTTGTCATGCAGATTAATCTTTCCTGGGACTCCAGCGTCAGCGGTGCCCCAGCAGGTTTCCAGGCAGCAGTTCAGCAGGCGGCAACCCTTCTTGGCCAATCCATATTGAACCCAATCACCGTCAGCATTCAGGTGGGCTGGGGAGAAGATGCCGGCAGCCCCATGACATCAGGTGCACTAGGTGGCTTTTCGCAAAGCGTCATGGCCGACTACTATTTAGGCCAAATACAGCAGAACAACAGTCAAATCACGGCCAGCCTGTCGGGTCAATTAGCCAAAAACGACATCGCACTAGCAACATCTTCGAACCTGCCTTCTGGAACCCTGGTCCTTTCAACAGCCCAGGCACAGATCTTGGGCATTCCCTATACCGCTTCGAGTTCTTATGATGGGGCAATAGGTTTTGCGACTTCATTTCCATCCTCAGTTTTTCTGGCCGGCGCCATTCACGAGCTCACTCACGCATTGGGTCGTGTGAATGGATGGGTGAGTGGCGGCACTTGGCTGACGACTCTGGATATGTATACCTATTCTGCACCCGGGCAATTGTGGGCCCCCAACGCTACGGTACCAGGATATTTTTCGCTGGATGGAGGAGTCACGAACCTCGGCAATTTTTCTTTAGCAGACGCAGGGGATTTTTCATCCTCGACCGGATCAGGCGATCCATTCTCGGAGATGACAGATTCTAGTGCTACTAGTTTGACGCTTCTGGATAAGCAGATTCTTCAGGCTCTCGGTTTCGCCGTGGCCACAAACGCCATCACGCTGGCACCGAACACCATGACCCACACTGCAGCTAGCACAACTTTCACTGGTGACGGGGGCGACACCGTGGCGTTTTCAGGCTCAGAAAGCCAATATCACATCAACACGACTTTGACCCCAGGCACTATCACGGTCCAGGACACAGTGGCCATGCGGGATGGCGCTGCAGCGTTTTCAAACGTCGCCCGGCTGCAGTTCACGGATCAGTCCATCGCTTTTGATCTGGGTACGGGCCAGTCCACGGGGCAGGCTGCCGAATTACTGGGTGCCGCCTTTGGGCCCCAAGCCGTTACCGACAAAGCCCTGATGGGTGACTGGATCAGGTTTTTTGACAATGGGGGCAACATGCAGCAAGCCGCTCATGATTTAGTGGCTAGTGGCAATGTTAGCGCTGCAGACAATGCTTCATTTGTAAAAACCATATGGCAAAACGTCGTAGGGACCCCCATTGATTCTGGCAACCTCACGACCTTCACAAATGATCTGGCCAATGGCGTTTTTACCCAAGCATCGCTTCTAGACTTGGCTGCCGGAGTGACCCAAAACCAAACCCGCATCAATCTGACCGGACTGTCCCAGAACGGACTGAGTTTTTCCCCCGTGACCACCATAGGTGATGTCAGCGCTGTGACGTATTCCAACCCTTCCTATGATTATTCCGTGACCAACAACCAAAATGTTGGAACAATCACGGTATCCGGATCTGGGGTAACAGATACGCTGGTAGGTATTAACCGTGTAAAGTTTTCCGATGCAGGGGTGGCCTTTGATCTTGGGCCAACCCAGAACGCCGGCGAAACAGCGCTACTGGTGAATGCAGCAGACGGTTCATATGGCTTGAGTAACAGGGTGCTTGTCGGTCATATCCTGGCATTGGCAGATCAGGGAGCATCTTCCTTGTCAGTCCTCGCGCAAGCTGCGATGACTTCGGGTGCGCTGTCATTTGCGAACAACGCATCATTTGTTCAAACCGTTTGGCAGAACGTGATGGGGGCGCCAATCGATGCTGCAGACCTGGCCACATTTACGGGTTATCTCAACAGCGGAACTTATACCGAGACCCAGTTGCTCTCTATCGCTGCCGGAACAAGCCCAAATCAATCGCAAGTGAATTTGGTCGGGATTGCGCAACACGGTCTTGCTTATACACCAGCGTAATGAACACCCTGCCGCTCAATTCTCTCGAGTTTAAGGAATTCTGGTATTGCAGGACGCGAATCGGCCGGAACCTGTGCTGTCCCTACCGGAGCTAATGGATATGGTTGTCATTTCATAATGCTTTCGCGATCTGGAAATTGCGGACCCAGTCAGGCACCTGCTGGGCATCCATGGGGCGGGCGATGAAGTAGCCCTGGCAGATTTCACAGCCCAGTTGCAGCAGCATGGTTGCGATTTCCTCGGTCTCCACGCCTTCCGCGATCACTACCTTCTGGAACGCATCCCGCCAGGCCGATGACCCCTTTGACGATGGACAGGTCGTTAGGGTCAGTCAGCATGTCGCGCACAAATACCTGATCGATTTTGACGATATCCGCGGGCAGTCTTCGTAGATAGGCGAGCGACGCATAACCGGTGCCGAAGTCGTCGATGGAAAATCGGATGCCGAGCCTGAAGCAGGCTTCCATTTTGCGAATGGCGGCAGCCATGTCTCCCAAAGCGGCTGTTTCCAGAATTTCCAGCTCCAGCGAATGGTTGGCCAGCCTGGGGTGAGCGTTCATGATACCGCCCATGAAATCAATGAAACCTGGTGAATTCAGATGGCTTGCTGGAACATTGACGCTCACCGTCAGGTTAAGGCCTGATTTTTGCCAGGTGTTGATCTGGTGTACAGCTTCTGAAATGACCCATTCGGAAAGGCGAGTTTCGAAATTGCTGTTTTCGATGAGCGGCAGGAATTCTCCAGGGTAGAGCATTCCACGCTCAGGATGATGCCATCGGAGCAGGGCCTCCAGGCCGATCACTTGTCCGCTGCGCATGTTCACCTTGGGCTGGTAATGCAGCGTCAGCTCACGGTTTTCCAGGGCAGTTTCAATGCGTGACAACACTTCCGAGCGGGCCTGGACGAGGTGATCCTGAGAGGCGTCGTAAAAATGGATACGGTTTCGCCCGGACTGCTTGGCAATGTACATTGCCTGGTCTGCGTGACGCATCAGCAGCGTGCCATCATTGACATGGTCGGGATAGAGGGCCACACCAAGGCTGGCAGAAATCTTGACGGGGTTGGCGTTGATCAGGAAAGGCTCGTTGAGGGTTTCCGTGATGCGCTTGAGCAACTGGTTGCATTCTTCTGGGTTGACGATTTCGGAAAAAATCAGAACGAATTCATCTCCGCCAACCCTTCCCACGGTGTCGGTGGCGCGTAATATTTTCATCAGCCGTTTGGAAACTTCCACCAGCAGCAGGTCGCCGGCGCTGTGGCCGAACGTGTCGTTGACAACCTTGAACCCATCCAGGTCCATGAAACAGACAGCCATGCTCATGCCTGAGCGGTTGGCCTGCGCGATGCCCATTTCCAGGCGGTCGCCCAGCAGGGTGCGGTTGGGCAAGCCGGTGAGCGGATCGTGATGCACCAGCAGTTCGAGCTGGTGTTGCTGGATTTTGGATTCAGTGATGTTGTTCACCAGCAGCACGAAGTAATCGATGGTGCCGTCGACCTGACGCACGGCACGCACGGCGATGTGGGCATAGAGGATTTCACCGTCCTTTCTGATATATCGCTTGTCCAGTTCGTATTCATCAATCAGGCCGGCCAAGATTTTCTGGAAGACGTCGTTACCTTCGCCCAAGTCGTCGGGATGCGTGATGTCTTCCCATGTGAGGGATAGCAGTTCTTCTTGCGAGTAACCCAGCATGTTGCACAGGGCGTCGTTGACTTCCAGCCAGTCCTTGGTGGGGCTGGTAGTGGCCATGCCCACCATGGAACGTTCGAAATAAGCCCTGAAACGCCGTTCGCTGGCGGCCAGTTCCACCTGTGCCTTTTGAATGGCAAAGTTGCGGTCGAAGCTTTCCAGCGCAAAGGAGACATCCCGAACCATTTCATCCAGCAGCGCCAAAGTTTCCTCGTCGAACGCGCCCGGTTGGGGATGGTAGACCCCCATCACGGCGAAAATATTTCCGTTCCGCAGGATTGGGAAAGTGCCGCTGCTGCCCCAGCCAAATCGCCGGGCCTGATCTTGCCAGGGTTTGGTGATGGGGTCGCCTAGGTAATCGTTGACAATAATGTTGCATTTCCCACGGATTGCCAGGCCCACCGGGCCGCGGCCCTGAGGCAGCGATTCGTCGGCAGACAGGATGATCCCATTGAGGTAATCGGCACCGCAGCCATAGGTAATTTCAGGCGTCACGAAACCGGTGGCTTCGTTCAGTTTTCCAATCCACGCCAACGCCATGCCGCCAAAATCCACAGACATGCGGCATACCAGCGGGAATAGGGAAGCTTCGGACTCCATACGCACAATGGCCTGGTTGACTTCGCTTAGCGCACGGTAAATTTTGATTAGGTTTTCGATACGCAACTCGTCATTCTTGCGGGCGGTGACATCGGACAGGATGACCAGATGCAGGGACTGGTCTTCACCCGGAAGAAGGGCTGGGCTTGCCTGGAAAATCCGGGTTGTCCCATCCTTGCAGACAATGCGCACTTCCATGGGGGAGATAGGGTCACTCCCCTGTTTCATCTTTTCCAGGGCCGTTAACCAGGTGTCAGTGACTTGACGACGATATTCCGGATCAGGGTAAGCCAGGCTCCACCAGCGGTCCAGATCGGGAATTTCGTCGAGAGTGTATCCGATGATCAGGCTAAACGCCTTGTTGAGATGAGTGATGCGCCCTTGCCCGTCGTTCAAGGCCAGCGGCATTGGAATGGCATCAAGAAACCTGTGTTCTGACATAGGGTGGGTATGTCCGTTAAGGATCTTCCGGTACGTCGGGGAGCGGTCAACTCAGTGCCATTGTATAGAAATGGCCCCGATTTCTGGAAATAAGGCCAGTCAACGCCTTGAGTACAGGATGTGGGTCAGATTTGCCCTCAAACAACTTTAATGCGGTTCAGGTCGAAGAGCATACTAAGACACAGGAGGTTTATTGGGATTTAGAAGCAGTCAAATCCATACTTGCCAACGTATTGCAGCACTGGCCGCTCATCTTCTAACCAAAGGGTGAATCATGAAAGTGTACCGGCGTATTTTGTTGTGCATTGCTACATTGAGCGGCCTTTGCCTGGCTGCGACGAGTGCAACGGCGACCGAGCTAGGAGACCTGTGCTGGCTGACCGCCAAGGGAAGCCTGCTGCGATTTTCTATTACCCAGAGCGGTATGAATCATTACACTTATACCGGGTTGTTTGATGATGGCGACGGCATCTCCTATGCTCTGGTAGGTGAGGTCGAGTTGGTTGGCGCCACGTTGGAAGGCACTTTCAGTGGTTCAAAAACCACCTCCACGTACTTCAGGACAGGCACGTGGGAAGTTAATTTTTCATCTAACCTAGTGGGTTCCGTCACGGGGATTCGGCAAACTTATAATTTTCCGAGTGGGACAGCGAGCATCCCTGGGGGCGTCTACGTGGACTACCAGACGACCACGGTAACGCCAACAAACTGCCCATAGTATAAAAATTGCACCCGCAATGTCGTGTCCTAACTGATACGGTAACTTCAATGAGAAGTTATATTTATTGCCTCACTTCGTTGTGTCTTTTGCCAATCTACATGAGTGCGCATGCGGAGGATTCTTACAGTTCCTCAAGCCAACTTCTATCTATACCTTTTGTGGTTGTAGGTGGTAAAACCTATACCAATGTGGCTGTGACGTTAGGGCCCATCAAATCTTTTGGGGCGGCACCTGCTGCAGGGACGTACGACATTTATGACGCAGCCTCCGGGCTGCTTTTTATTCCGGCGGCTTCGGCTCTTGGCAACACCTACTACAACGTGGTCATGACGGTAACCCTTGGCCAAGTCAAAGAAGTCGGTGGGAGCAGTACAGACGTGATCGTGTATGGCGGCGGAAACCTGAGCATGCCGGACGCCATCGCCCTTGATGGCAACAGCGACGTTTGGGTGGCCAACGGGAATCTTTCTGGAGTAACCCGAATACACCCAGCGACAGCCAACTCTGGTTGCACAGTGGGATGTACAGCGTATACCTACCCAACGAACCCAGGAGGTTATGGTGGCCTCACGGGGAATCTTGTAGGGCTTGCTGTAGATCCCAATAATACGGTCTGGGTCCCGAACAGCACCATTCTGATGCAGATCACGAACGCAGGTGTGGTCCAGGAAATTGTCCCAACCAACTACAATGATAATCATGTTGTGGGAAGCAACGTTGCTGTGGACGGCAACGGGGCGCTGTGGACGGTTGCTTCATTGAAGTCTGCCCTGGAGAAGTTCGGCACAGACGGGACACTATTATCCAGTTACCCCTTTCCTTTCGGATATTCATCAGGCATCGCGATAGATGCAGGCAACAATGTTTGGGTTTCTGGAACGAACTCCTCAAATATCGGCTCAGTGCTGGAATATGTGGGCGGCACCTCGAATATGGTTACTTATTCCGGTGCTGGCATTCTCTCTCCAGGAGACATGGCTGCTGATGGCAATGGCAACGTATGGGTGGTCAATGAAAACAGCGTGTATGGCACCGGTGTTGCCACCGTGACGGAAATTCAGAATGGTGCCCCCGCCAACTGTGCCAGCAGATGTCTGAATTTTTCCAGTGCTGCGCTAAATAGCGCTGAAGGTCTGGCCGTTGATGGTGCCAATAATGTCTGGGTGGCAGGAGGGGTTGGCGCCAATATTATCAAGATTGCGCCGAACGCCACCAGTGATTGCTCCTTGGGGTGTACGGTTTTAACCAACCCCTATTTTTCCCACCCCACCAGAGTTGCAATTGATAGAAGTGGCAATCTGTGGGTGGCCGACATGGACGCCAATGCGGTCATTGAGTTACTTGGGGTGGCTGCCCCGACGATAACCCCTTTGGTAAACCAGCCTCGATGATCAGGAAAGTGGCCAATCCCAATAAAATGGCGTTGTCCTGTATGATGGAGCGGGTCTTCAGGGGGTTGGGATGGATGTAACTGGAAGTGCCATGTGGGGCCTGGGCAGGGACCGCTTCGACGCGCTGAAATCAAGCGACAATTTACCTTCCCCCAGTGGCGTTGCGCTAAGGCTGATGGAGCTGACCTCAGACGCAGATGCCCCCGTATCTGAAATTATCGCTCTGCTCAATACCGATCCTGCAAGCATCGGGCGCCTGCTCAAGATGGCCAATTCCGCAGTCTACGGGCGTCCCCGCCCCGCCGTTGCTGTCACTCCCGATGTGCTGCTCTCCATTGGCATCCGGGCACTGCGTCAGGTGGTTCTGGCCTTTTCGCTGTTGGCCAATCACCGTCAGGGTAATTGCCGCGAATTCGATTATGAAGGATTTTGGGCGCATTCTCTGGTGCGTGCCCTGGTCTGTCAGCGTCTGGCTTCCCAGATCAACGTCATTCCTGCGGCTGAACTGTTTACCTTTGGTTTGCTGGCTCGTATAGGAGAATTGGGCCTGGCTTCCCTATTTTCTCTTGAATACAGCGAAGTGCTGAAGGTCCGGGCAGACCTGCCGGGACGAATCGATCTGGAACAAAAGACATTTGGTTTCACCAGCCCCATGCTGTCTGCGGCCATGTTGGCGGATTGGGGCATGCCTGCCCTGTTCACGAGTGTGTTGTTGCCCCGTGAACCGGGCCCGGTCACGGCCAACCCCCGTGCCGTACGCATCAGGGACAGCCTTGAACTGGCGGAAGGTTTGGCTGCCACCCTGCTGGGTAGTACCGACAAGAATGCCGTCACTGATGGGTTGGCTGCCCTGTTGCCTGTGGCTAGTGCGTTGGGGTTGGACAACGAAAAACTGGTAGCGTTGAGCCAGGATATGCATGAAGATTGGGCCACATGGAGCAAGACTTTCGAGCTGGCCGTGCGTCCGTTCAATGTCATCACGTCATCCGATCTCGCCAATGCGGCCACTGTGACAGCCAAGGTGATGTCGGTGCTGGTTGTGGCCGATGAGGGAGGGGAGCGGGAGTTTCTGGAAGAACAGCTTCTGGCATCGGGCTACACCGTACTGTTTGCCGTGAATGGTCCTGAGTGCGTTCGCGTGATCCAGGAAAGCGCCCCAGACATGCTCATCGTGGATGCCACGATGTCCGCCGCTGATGGGCTGACGCTGGTCGCCACATTGCGCAATACCCAAGCCTGTGAGTGCATGTACATCGTTATGCTCACCCACCCAAAAGACAAGGACCAGTCACTCAAGGCAGTTGAAGCGGGGGCAGATGATTTCCTGATCAAACCTGTTGAAAGCGCCACCCTGCAGGCACGGCTTTCATCCGGCAAGCATACGTTGTTGACCCGCTGCAACCTTACCGCAGAACGCGACCGTTTGCGCAGTGATATCGAACAGTTGTCAGCCTTCCATCTCGAAGCGCTAGAGGCGGCGCTTACTGACCAGTTGACTGGTCTCTATAATCGGCGCCATGCCATCCGTCGCCTTACCGAGTTATGGTCGCAGTCCAATCGCGTGGGCAGACATCTGAGTGTGATCGTGATGGACATCGATCATTTCAAGCAGGTCAACGACCGTTACGGCCATGCCACGGGCGATGGGGTACTTAAACATTTTGCGCAAATCCTGCGTAATCATTCCCGCTTGCCTGACCTGGTTTGCAGGATAGGGGGCGAAGAATTTCTGCTGATACTGCCGGACACCACACTGGATGGTGCGCGACAACATGCGGATCGCATCCGCAAGGCTTGCGAGTCGATCTGTATGGAGATAGGTGGCGCAACCATCTCAATTACGGCCAGCTTTGGCGTGGCCGAAAAAACGCTTGATTTGCCAGGCTACGAAGAACTTCTCGATGCGGCCGATCAGGCACTCTTGACCGCCAAAAGGCAGGGCCGCAATCAGGTAGTGGCTTGGGGCCCGTCATGTGGTCCGTCCCCCTCATAGCCATTGCGCAGATTCCCGAGGCCGTCTTGCGGGTTTCGCCCGGGGGCGTGTACTGGGTATCGTATGCGGACGATGCGCCCCTGGACAACCTCGTCTGGGCAACGCTCGTCAGGGCTAGTGAGGCGATGGGAAGGACGGTCTGGATTACCGCGACCGATCCCGAACCTCTTCTGGTCGCAGGCGGACCGTTGCTGCAGCAGTTGGCGGCGGCTATGGACCTTGGCAATATCCGCACGTTCATGGCCGGCACACCCGAAGGCATCTCCAGGGTGCAGGAGGAACTCGATTATTTTACGGGTATGGACGACCAGCTCATCCTGATCGAGCAGGCCGACCGTTTTCTCTTTGCTCCGCAGTCTCCAGGCATTGATGTGGCGTTGCGGCAGTTGTGCCAATGGGCAAGGCAGCACCGCTGTTCCGTATTGCTGCTGGTGCCAGCAGGCAGTGGGCAGCCCGCTGTCGTACCCTTGCTGTCAGGGGTTGCCCGATTGGAGATGCAGTCGCAGTCACCGCACTGGACTGTGGACTACTGGTTTGCAGACGCAGCAGTGGTAGCGCATCAGGCCTACCGTCTTGGCATTCGCAAGGATGGGTGGTTGTGCAAGGAGGAGGCGCTGTCCCTGGTGGGGGTGGGCGAGCAATCGGGGATTCTGGATGAGGGGCGTGTGGTGGTCTCGCGTGCGGCGCTGACGGGGCCTACTGCTCCCGTAGGCTGGGAGGTGCTGGAATCCAACGATCTATTCAGCGCCAGACTTTCCGGGCTGGTGGCCGCAACCCTGCTGCTGCATTTTGATTCGACCATGTCGCTGGAATCGTTGGCGCAGACGGTATTCACCCTGCGCCAGATGTTTGGCGCGCGCGTCAAGATCGTGGTACGCGAAGTGAATGCTCACCTGCGCTACAATCAGGAACTCCTATTATTCCAAGTGGGGGCCAATCTGGTGATTCCTGCCGAAGTGAACTTTAATCGCGTACGCGGTTTGCTCGATGCCCTGATGGGACAAGTGTATGCGCGCGTCCTGCCCGCCGATATCGACGCGTTCCTGGGTGAGGTAAGGCAGCCCAGGACCCACGGATTTCAGCCATTGCCAGAGTTTGTGGCCATGGTGCGCCAGGCCATCGGGCATGGGAACCAGCTGTCGGTCGCGCATGCGCTGGTGCGCCTGTTGCCTCCACCCGGCCTGAAACCGCTGGAGGTGCTGACGAGACTGGAAACGCAACGGATGGGCGATTTATATACCGCAGATGATGAAAGCATTTATGTTTTCTTTTATTCCTGTCGCGAGGAGTATGTGGATATGGCCATGGACCGCCTGTTCCGAATTCCAGTAAGCGAACTCTCCGAAGGGGAAGTGCGCTTTCTGTCGCTGGAAACCATTGCTCAGGCCATCGATGCATTATCCCGGCGGCAGGGTGAGCACGAACGGGCCACGGAAAAAGTTTCGGCGCCCGTGCAAATAACTTCCACCAACAGAATGAGCGCTGCACCCCAGCGTCCGCCTGTTCCCGCCCGAAGACGCCCGTTGCCGTTGCGCGCTGCCCGTAAGGAGCCGTTGCCGTGACCGAAATTCTTGTCTTGCTGGGCTTAGGCATGGCTATTGGCTTGGTCGTGGGCCTGCGGCTGCCACGTTGGCTTGAGCAACGGCAGGAAAAAAAATTCGAACCGCGGGTATTGCGGCCCTATCGGCGTTCTCGCGTCTCATGAACCACGCATCGGCGGCACGAATCTCCTTGGGGGGATGGAATGTTTATTTTCTGGGAAAGCTTGCCCTGTACTGGATGGGCTATATCGGCTTTCAACCCCTGGAAAATCTGGCGTTTGCAGCGCTGTTGCTGCTGCCCCTGCAATCGCAGCGGTGGCGTCGCGTGCGCAGCATTGCCGCTGTTCCAATAGCGATAGGACTGCTCTATCACGATTCCTGGCTGCCACCGGTCAGCCGGGTGTTTTCCCAGGCTTCGTTACTGGCACAGTTCGATCTTTCCTACCTCGTGGAACTCATCGGTCGTTTCATCAATGTGCAGGTGGTGGCCCTGCTGATCATCATTGCGGTGTTTTACCGGTTGGTTTCCCAATGGGTCCGGGTGGGTGTGCTGGTGCTGGGGGTCATGGTCGCGCTTCTGTTCACGCATCCGCAGGCCAGCGTCAACCCGCTGCAGGGCATAGCAGTGGCGGGTAATGTGAATGCACCGCCGCAGGCTGCGGCAAAACCCCAAAGCCTGGACGATGTGGACCGCGATTTCTTTGCAAGCGAAGCTAAACGCCGGGTGACTTTTATGCCACCTGCAGCGAACGCAACCCCCTTCGATATTATTTTCGTGCATATCTGTTCGCTGTCCTGGGACGACCTTCGGGCCGTGGGGCTTGACACGCATCCGCTCTGGAAACATCTCGACATCACCCTCACGCATTTTAATTCGGCAGCTTCTTACAGCGGGCCCGCCGTCATACGCATGCTGCGGGCACCCTGCGGCCAGCCTCGTCATGAAGCGCTTTACGCTCCGGCACCTGAGGGTTGCTACCTGATGGAGGATTTGAGGCAGGCGGGTTTTGAGTCCAATCTCGCGCTCAATCACGATGGTCACTTTGAGGATTTTTTGAAACTGGTGCAGCAGCAACGCATCAACCAGGCCCCCCTGTCACTGGACAACATGCCAGTGACCCAGCACGCGTTTGACGATTCGCCCATATTTGACGACTTTGCGGTGCTCTCGCGCTGGTTGCAGGACAGAAAAAAGGACCATACCGCCCGTGCTGCGCTGTTTTATAACACCATCAGCCTGCATGATGGCAACAAGACCAATGGCTCCGGGATGGGGCGCAATAGCCATGACACCTACAAGGCGCGTCTTGAACGCTTGCTCGACGACCTCGACCATTTCATGGGTGTGCTGGAAACCTCGGGGACGAAGGCCGTCGTAGTGCTGGTTCCTGAGCATGGCGCAGCCTATCGGGGCGACAAGATGCAGATTGCGGGCCTGCGCGAAATACCCAGTCCGGCCATCACCCTGGTGCCCGTGGGCATCAAGGTGGTGGGAGGCAATGCACGGCGTGTGGGAGAACCCGTCGTGGTGGCAGAGTCCACAAGTTATCTGGCGCTCTCCCAGATCGTGGCCAACCTCCTGAAAAAGTCACCCTTCAGCGGCGACAGTTTCAATGCCGGCGATTATCTGGCCGATCTACCCGTCACGCCCCTGCTTTCGCAAAATGGCGATGTGACCATGATGCGTTACAACAACCAGTACTACCTGCGCCAAGAGAGCAATGGGCCCTGGACACCCTACGACCCGGGAGGGCCCTGAGGCAGATCCCACAGCGCGGGGACCTGCTCCATGGGTAGCGCGGGTTTTGCGAGTGGCGGCGCTTCCTTGCCCTTGCGGATTGCAGGCGGGTGCGGGTTCAGCAAACTTGCGCGCTCTTCCAGGATGCGGGCCGTGCCGGGGTCACGTGCTTCCTGCCAGTATTTTGCATACTCCCGCAATACCTCCGGCTGGTAATGATCATAGGGTGGCAGCGCTGCGGCGCCAGCGGGAACAGTGACTATCAGCAGCAGAATGGCGGGGCGCATGAGGGTCTCAGAATTGGGAAGTGGGGATTACGGGTTCGGGCTGCAGGAATACCGGCTGTGCCGCGGCGCGGTCAAGCGCGTAGCGTAGATAGAAAATCATGCTGTTGGGGGCATAGTAGGGCGAGCGCTCGATTTCCAGGCGGTTGCCGACAAACAGGTGCGGGGTGACCTGATACTCCCAGGCAGCAATGGCGGAATAACCGCTGCCAGGCCCCGAGCTTGCCTGATAGGTGGGGTTGCCCGCTGCGGCCTGCAATGCGCTGCTGGTGGGAAAGTAAGGGGCTGCGTTGGTCTGCGACCAGGAAGTGAAGACGGATCCGCGCACCACATAAGAAAAGCGCGTGTAACGCTGGGCATAGGTGAGGGGCAACGACAGCGAGGCGTATTGTTGCGGGCTGTAGTAGCCCCCGTGACCGAAAGTGAATTCGCCGGCATCTTCCTTGAAATGCCACACCATGGTGCCAAGACCGGTGGAGAACAGCCGGTCGTCTTCATTGATGACCCGCCAGTTGAGGCCGGACATGAACTGGATGCGGTTGTTGCTTTCCACATTGTCGCCCGTCAGTTGGTGAGCGCCGAGGTTAGCCCAAAACCCCAGGGTTCCCCCTTTGTCCAGGCTCATGCCCAGAGTGGTGCCCGTGGCCACCACGCCGCCCCAAACGGCCCCGGTTCGCGGGTCTCTTGTGCCGGCATAGGACAGCAGGGTGCTGGTAATGGGGCGGCGCGAGGCATCGATGGACCAGGAGATGGGCCCCAAGTCACCCTTTTCCCGGACGCCGCCAACCCAGTGGGTTACGGCAAATCCCTGGGGCGTTGTGCCCAGGTCCATGCGCAGATCTCCCTCCGAATAACCCGCGGTGTAGGAGCGACCCAGGGCGGTTTGCTGGGTCAGGGCCGCAGAGCAGTTAGGCTGACACAGCAGCATGCTGCCGAAGGTGCGCGTGGCATAACTGTCTTGCAGGTTGAGTGTTCCCGCGCTGACGGCCACCTGGTCTGAACGCAACATCAACTGGCCACCCGGACCCCAGGGGGTTTTCCACTCCACCGGTATTTCACTGGAATCAAACTGGGATTGGCCTGGAGTGCCGCCACGCGTCAGCCGGTCATAGGCTGAGGACAGCCAGTCGTTGCGCTGGTCTAGCATCTGTGCGAGCCGCTTGTACTGATAGGTGCTGCCGTTCTCCCCCAGAGCGCGTTGCAGGGTGTCGATGGCCTGGTCGAGCTGACCGTTCATTCTGTCAATCTGGCTGGACAACTCAAGCATCTGAGAGGAATCCGGCGAGCCTGCCAGCAAGGGATCAAGCAGGCGACGGGCCGTTTTCGCATCGCCGGCATCGATACGCTGTTCCACTGTTTTGAGGGTCACGCGTTCGTGCAGGTGCGCGAGATCACGGGCCTCTTCGCCGGTGAGTTTCGAGGCATCGAGCAGGGCCAGTTCCTTTTGCAGTTTGTCAGAGGGGCCCGAGTCCGCAAGGAAATTCGCATAACGCAGATGCCAGGCCGCGGACTCGTCGGGGTGGGTCGCCAGGATGCTGTCGAACAGGGACTGAGCACGGGCCACATCATCCTGGGCCGCCCAGGCGAAGGCCACGTCGGTGGCGAGACTGCTGTCATGGCCCACGGCCTTCTCGATTTTGGAGAGCATCTGCCGCGCAGCGTCGAGATGATGTTCGGTAGCGAGTTGGCGTGCCTGCTGCACCTGGACTTCGACCCACAGCCGCCGTTGTAACGCGGCAATCTTGCCAGGGCGTTGCGCCTTGGGCACATGCTCCAGGGTCGCGAGCGCTTTCGCAGGCTCGCCCTGTTGCGACTGGTAGAGCGCATAGGCATACAGATCGCTGGCATCCTGGGGGTGGCGGTGCAACAGTTCTTCAAACAGGGCTTCCCCCTGAGCCCTGTTGCCGGCTTCGGCATACAGGCCTGCCAGGTCGTAGCGTATCCACGGGTCGTCGGGGTCCAGCGGCAGCGCAGCCGCCAGGATGCGTATCGCCTCCTCCGGATGATTTTCGGCTTTCATCCGGTCTGACTGCACGCGCGCCAGGGCCGCCAGTGCGTCCACCTGCAGGGGTTCTAGCGCCAGAGCCTGTTGGATTTTGGTTTCGGCGGCATCGTACTGGTGCGCATCGCGCAGGGCCCGGGCCTCCTGCATTAGTCCCCAAAAGCGTGAGGACTGCAGGAGCGCGTTCCATTTGCTGCGTTCGGCAGGCTGCATCTGCAGGGCCTGGCGGAACCAGGGCAAGGCTTCGCGGTAGCGACTCTGCCGCATGAAGGTCAGGCCCACGCCACCCACGGCATCCACATCCTGCGGGAATTTGTTGAGGGATTGCAACAGCAGCTTCCGGGCACGTTCGAAGTGACCCTGCTGAAGGAGCGCCAGTCCCTGCAATTTGGCCTGGTAGTAGGGGTCCGCCAATAACGCCTGCTGGTGTTTCAGGGCTTGTGAGGTGTTGTTGAGGCGCTCCTTGACCCCCAGATCGCCAGGGTTCTGGGCCAGATATTCTGACAGCAGAGGTACGCTCGACGGCGTGAGCAGGTCAAGTCCCATCACCGCATCGCGCCAGGCGTTCCGGGCTTCCTGCGAAAATTCTGGCAGGCGGGTCAGGTCAATGAGGGTTTGCAGGTCCTGGTGCGACCAGGGCGGGCGTGACGTGCGTTGCCGGGCCAGTGCAAGGCGATAGGACAGGTTGTCCGGATTGTCATGAGCCAGTTTTTCCAAGGCCCGCAACGCGGGTCCGCGGCCGCGGGCCGTTCGTGCCATGAGCTGCCAGTATTCCACCGCATAGCTGCCTTCGGGTGGCCCTGACGGAAAGATTTTCCGGAAAATGCGCAGCGCCTCGTCCACCTGGCCATTCTTGGCCATTTGTCGGGCCTGCCGTAACTGGGCTTTGTCCGGACCGCTGATCTGCAGCAGGCGTTCGATCTGTGAAATGGCTGGATGATTGGGGCGTACGTGGCGCAGGTGTTCCAGGGTGCTGCGCGCCTTATCGGGCTGGCCATTCTGCAATTCAAGCAGGCCCTGGGCTGCCAGCCCGTCCGGCATGTCGGGGCTGATTCTGAAAAGCTTGTCCAGGGCCTCTTGGGCAAGATCGGGACGGTTGCGTCCCTGCCAGTAACGCGCCTGTCCCAGCAGCGCGGTCACGGCGGCATCCGGTCCGGAAGGCGCCTGGGCAGCGGCCTGAACCAGAACGCTGCCCAGCAGCAGACTCAATGCGAGGCGCGCGATTCCGTTTTGCATGTCCAGTGGGGAACGAGTTTTCCATCGCGGGCAAATTTGTAATGACCATCCAGCCACCCCAATCCAAACAGGGCCAGGGCCTGGTCATAGTAGTTGTCCAGATGTCCCTGTGGAGGGTTGGCCTCTAGTCGCAGGCGCTGCTGTCTTACACTGTCCGGCTGGTGCAGGGCAACCAGGAGCGGCAGCAGGGCCGCTGAAAACCCCACGGAGCCGTTGCCGTCGGCAGCCCCAGCCATGGGGTGCGTCTGGAGCGGGGGAGTGCCGTGGCTTGCCACATAGCGGCCCATAGGCGCCAGCGTCTTGAGCAGCGCCGCCTGATCGGGGTCGGCGGATGACAGCATTCCCGCCCACAGATATACCCGGATGGCGTTAAAGCTGCCCAGGTCGCCACTGGCTGGGTCGGGTTCAAATCCGTGTCCAGTGCCATAAATAACCCAATCGGGCGCAAAACCGTGGAAGGCCGACCCCAGCAACATCTGGCGCGCTGGGGCGGCAAGCTGGGACCAGCCCGATTCGGGATAGAGCGTGGCTAGGCGACGCACCAGCTGCAACGGCACATAACTGGGGTTGAGGCGCCAGCGGTCATTGTCGGGATGAAATCCCTGAGGGCCCGGCAGGATGGTGCGGCCCAGTCCGGGAATGTCGGCGCTTTCCTCGCGCAGGATGCGATCCGCAAGCAGCTCGCCCAGCGCCGCATACTTTGGGTTCTTCCACAGAAGGCCCGCCTCTGACAGGGTGTACGCTAGCCACAAGTCGGCATCGGCAGCCGCATTTTCGTCCAGAACTCCCCAGGAGCCATCAGGACGTTGACCCCATTCCCAGGCAGGCAGTCGGCTGGTGAGGTCACCGCCTGCGAGGTTGGCCTCAGTCCATTCCAGGAGGCGCGAGAATGTTTGCGGGTCGTTGTCCACCAACGCAAAGAACAGGGCATAGGCTTGTCCTTCCGAAGTGGTGTAATGCGTTTTGGACGAGGGGTCGATCACGCGACCGCCCTCGTTGATGAAATGCTCGCGAAACTCCTTCCAGGCGGGCCAAGGCTTATTGCAGCTCTCCGCGTGAACTGGCCGTGCGGCCGGGAGCATGAATAAAATTGCCATGCAACAGCACAGGATGCGTGAACAGCGCATCACACCTTGCCTTTTGTTTTCAGCCGTCGAGCTGCAATGACCCTGAGGGATCGCAGCAGGGCAAAGGCAAATACCAGCACGGCAAGGCTGCCCATGATGGCAAGCAGGATGGGGTGACCGGAGAGCGGAAACCAGATGGCCGTCCAGAGGGGGAGATGGCCGATGAAATAGGTGTTGCCCACCAGCAGGCTGTCCACCCGGCCGGGGTGAACAAAGGCCACGCTACCGCGAAAATCCCGGATCAATGCAGGTTTTTCCAGGGCATCGAGAACCAGCCGGAGCTGTTCTGGGCCGGTGGCGGTGACGGCAACGATGTTGCGCTCGGAAGTCAGCGGTGATTCAAACCCGATCATGGCGGCAAGTGGGCCGCTTCCCGTCAGGCGTTCCTCGCTGGCAGTGGTCGTGTCGGGTTTCGTGCCAAATCCCAGCCAGTCGTAAAACAGATTGACGCCACGTTGGGGTTGGTTGATGCGTCGCGAGCTGGCCGAAACATCAGCCGGCATCCGCTCATGCCAGCCTTTGAAAGTGCCCTGTTGCAAGGCCTCGCCGATGACCAGCAGATCGGCGTTGGCGAACAGGCGTTCGTCCGTGGGGGAGGCGAGGGTAAAACGCGTGGCCGGATAGCCCGTAGCTTCGCCCATGCGCCCCAGCAGGGTGAACATGGTTTCGAGGTCGTAGACCGTTGGTTTTTCAGGGAGCACGATCACGGTCTGTGACAGGTCGGCGTATCGGGTGAACGGAAATCCCAATGTCGAAAAATGGGCCAGGTTGGGCATTTCCGCATAATGCGGAAAACCGGTCATGTCGATGGTCGAGTCGTCATCCACCATGGCACGGACATTCTCCACCTGGGTGTCCTTGCAAAAGCCTTCTTTCTGGTAGGCAAACGTAAAGTCAAAGCGCAACTGATCGCGCGCGCCAAGTTTGTAGGCAGGAATGAAAACCTCGTCTCCGGCGCCGAACAGGGCGCTGTCGATGAGGGGCAGGCGAATCCGATGTTCGCCACCCTGGCCCGTGGTCATCAGGTTGAAGGCCTGCACCATTTCATCATTGATGCTCATGACGAGCCGCGATTCGCTGGATCGAATCGGCGGCGTGTAACGGAACTTGAGGTCCACGGGAATGCCGCGACTGCGCCAGGCAAACAGGTCCGGGGGAATGCGCAGGTTGAGGACGATAGGGTTGGGTACATGACCAAACACCTGCAGGTCTTGTGGCGAGTTCACCAACTCGCCAAATTTCATGGGCCGGTCGATTCTGACCCAGCGCGGCGCATCGTAGGGTGTGCGCGGAATTTCTTCCTTGACGTCCGTTACTGCCACACGCGCTCCCGAGGCCGCCGTATGGCCCAGCACCAATGCCAGGGCGACTGTCTTGAGGTCGGCATCATTGCGGCCCCAGAGTACCAGCAGCTTGGAGTAGCCGTCGGTGGGGTTGGTCATGATTTCAAGCGAGGGACCAGTGACGGAAGGATGGTCACGCAGGAAGGTGGGGCGGGCGTCGTTGGTGGCAAAAACGATGCTGTGCCCGGCAGGAACCTCATCGAGATGGGCCGGAAAGCGCGAACCACGCCAATCGGCAAGTTTTCCAAACCAGGAGGCCACGATCCCTGCAGCGCTCAGCGTCTGGCGCGAGGGTGTGGCTGCAAAGACAAGAGGCAGGGTGACCCGGTTCAGGTCGCGATGGTCGAAGAAGGGTTCTGGCAGCAGGGCCAGGTCATTTTTCAGGGCAAGATGTTCGAGAGTGATGTCAAGGCTGCTGTCGCCGTTGATGTCTGCCCACAGGGTGGAATTGAGAGGGTCTTCGCAACTGTCGTTGGTATAGTGGGCGATGAACTGCAGCGTGAGCCGGTTGAAATCGGAAATGAGTCGGGGATCCACTGGAATGTCGCGCACCAGGGGTTGCCCGCCGCTTTCGCGTGTAATGGGCAGAACCCCCACCACCTGCTCGTTGAGCAGCACGCGGATATGGGACTGCAGCGGAATCAGCGCGGGCGAATAGGTATAGTGAAGGTGAAGCACTGCGCGGGTGGCCAGTTCATCTGCGCGAAATCCAAAGTTGACCGTGGTTTGCCCATCTGTATTGCGCAGCTTGAACACTTCCTTGTTGCCCAGTTGCTGCAGGGTCAGGTGGCGGGTTTCACCACGTGATCCACTCGCGGTTATCGGGACGGGGGCGGCAGCGGCAGCAAGGCTGCACAGCGCGAGCAGAACGGCGAGGCTGCGTTTCATGCGCGATGTTCCAGTGATTGAGTGGGCGTTCGGGGCAGGTACCAGACAATGCCCTCGCGCAGCCGCGCGAGTTGCCTGAAGACGGGGGTGAATTTTGGGAAGAATTGTTCGATGACGCGGCGATAGCCGGTGATGCCCATGCTGACCACTTCTTTCAGGCTTTCCAGAGGCTTGTCATGTTGGGTGTTTTCGGCCCATGAAACCCAGGCATCCGCCCGTCCAAAGGTGCATTGTATCAGGTTCATGGCGTCCGTTTCGTTTTCAAACTGCCAGCGCAGGCGCAGTTGCGAGGTCGATGAAAAAACCGCAAGCCCCGAGAATATCAGTTCTTCATTGCCGCGCCACAGGGACACCTGCAGGTGTTGGTTGGGTTCAATGGCGGGCAAGGTGCTGACGCTGGTCCGGAGGGCAACGCCCCCCTCCGAGATGTCTTCGGTCTCGCAGGGGATAAGCTTGCCATCTGGCAGATGCAGGATGGCGCGCAGTTTGATGCGCACGCGATGCGACAAGCGGATCTGTTTGACTTCGGAGGCCAGAAACAGGGTGCCTCCCAGGATCAGACAGTTATACAGCGTCCACACCAGATTGATGATGACGGTGGGCACCTCGTCCTGCGGGCCCCAGAACAGGCGTATGGCTGCGGCCACGAGACCGGTGGCGTTGAGCAGGATCAGGATGATGAAAGGCGTTGCGATGGTCCAGTCGAAAAAATCCTTTTCAATCAGCCCGCCTTTGGCGGTGACATTGAATTTTCCCTTGCGGGGATTGATCAGGGCCACCAGAGTAGGTCGGGCAATATACCAGGACAGAACGGTTTCGTAGACCTCCGCCCAGAATGAATGGCGGTATTTGCCCTGGGTGCGCGAGTTGACGATCGTGGCATGGACCATGTGGGGTAGCACGTAGAGCACCACTGAAATTGCGGGGGCATAAATCACGTAAGCGTGAAACAGCAGAAATGCCAGCGGCGAGGTGAGAAACATCAGACGGGGGATGCCGCTGAAAAAACTCAGCATGGCATTGCTGTAGCAGACGCGTTGTGCCCAATTCAGCCCTTTTCCAAAAAACGGGTTATCCAGACGAAAAATCTGTGCCATGCCGCGGGCCCAGCGAATGCGTTGTCCTATGTGGGCCGATAGGCTTTCCGTGGCGAGCCCTGCGGCCTGGGGAATGTTGATGTAGGCAGAGTTGTAGCCTTTCCGGTGCAGCTTCAGGGCCGTGTGGGAATCTTCCGTGACGGTTTCAACGCCAATGCCGCCAACGGCCTCCAGGGCCGTACGCCGCAAAATGGCACAAGAGCCGCAGAAGAAAGCAGCATTCCACAAATCGTTGCCGTCCTGGATCAGGCCAT
Organism: Ferrovaceae bacterium; assembly: GCA_027311025.1. Lineage (GTDB taxonomy): Bacteria > Pseudomonadota > Gammaproteobacteria > Burkholderiales > Ferrovaceae > JAJZRV01. Next base: position 9,314 of record DAICZS010000018.1, on the reverse strand, counting down.
AGAACAGTTCGCCCTCATTGGGGATTTTTTTGAACGTGTCGAGATTGCGCTCGAAGGGGTCGGCGGAATAAAAATGATGGGGCGTCTGGACCAGAGCGAGTTTGGGGTCTTCAAGAAACCACCCCATATTGACTTGCAGGAAGGATCGGGTAGGGATGTGGTCGCAGTCGAATATTGCAATGTACTCCCCGGCGGTGTGAGCCAGCGCATGGTTGAGATTGCCGGCTTTAGCAAAGTCGTTGTTGAGGCGCGTGATGTAGTTCACGCCAAGGTTCTCTGCAAAGTAGCGGAATTCCTCGCGACGCCCGTCATCCAGCAGGTGGATGCGCAACTTGTCCTGTGGCCAGTCCATGCCCATGGCAGCAAACACAGTGGAACGGACCACCTTGAGGGGTTCGTTGTAGGTCGGAATGAATACGTCCACCATTGGCCATAGCGTGGTGTTGGCCGGCATGGCCAGAGGTTTGCGATAAAGCGGCCAGGATGTCTGGATGTAACTCATTACGAGGAAGAAGTAGGTGTAGATTTCTGCGGTCAGCAACAGGGCGCCCCACATCAGGTCGAAGGTCTCATCCCAGTTGAGGGTGGCGCTGATGCGCCACCACAGATAGCGTGAGGAGGCCGTGACTGAAAGCACGGTTAGCAACAGGGTGACGGTGCTGCCTGGGATGCGCCGGATCAGCAGGGCCGTGGCCAGCAGGAGTAAGACGAAGACCAGTTGGGAGAGCGTGCCAAACGGCGTGGTGACACAAAGAAAAGCCATCAACACCGAGGCTCCGTAGGCGCTGTACCGGATGAAGCTGCGGTCCCAGAACTCGTGTGAGGTGGCCATCTTCGTGAGCGTTTTCTGCGCATGCCGCAAGTTGGGAGTGAGCAGCCGCGCCATGCGCAATCGTATGGGCGCGGCGCGCTGCCAGAGCTGATGGGCCAGGCGGACCGCGCGGACACGATATCGATGTGCAACGGAGGGGCGCGCGTGAGCGGGCGGCGCGCGACGGGGTCGGACGAGAATGAGCCAAAGCAACTGCAACGGAATACGCACCACGTCTGCCAGATGGGGGTGGGTGAAATCAATGTGCGGAAAGAGGGCGGCAGGTTTTTGTGGTGGGTTCACAAAAATCAACGACAGCAACATCCTGGGCCAGGATGGTTGCGGTGTCACCCCGCAAGCGCGCAGAAAGGTATCAATTGCCCGCTGGTTCATGGACGAGGGGTGACTTCCGGGGGCGTGGCAAGCCACTGGGCGAGAGAAGAAAAATCCTGGGCAGCCTGACTGGATGGTGCGTATTCGTAGATGTCCCGCTTGCTCGCCAGTGCTTCTCTCAGATGTTCGTCCCGATGCAGCAGGACGGGTACGAGCTTCTCCCGCAATTCGTAGCGGAATACCGCTACTACATCCCGGTCAAGAGCCCGCGAGGCATCAAAGCCGTTGAACAGGTATTTGATCCGGGCGTTGCCCGGCAGGCGCATTGCGCGCTCGTTGGCCCTAGCCCTTGCAAAAGAGAGCGCATCGGGTGCCAGGACAATCAGCACCAGCGTGGCAGCAGCCAGGGCTTGCAGCCATAGCGGGCCGAAGGTGCGGGGGCAATCGAGCACGACGAGGGCGTCGGCGGGAAGGTCGAGTTCATCCAGGCGCCTTGAAAGCCAGTCGGGCTGCTGAGTAAGGAGCTCGTCAAAATGGTTGAGGCCTGAAGCATCGATGTTCCCGAAGGGGACAAAATCCACGCCATTGGCACTGCGATAGGCGACTTCGTTCCAGGCTTGCCCCGACACAACCTGAGGGGCAAGCCCGCTGTCATCGCCCAGGGCCATGCCAAAGTGCAGCCGCAGCGTATTGTCGGGAGAAAAATCAAAAGCCACCACGGGGTGGCCCTGGGCTTTCAAGGCAGTAGCAAGCTGAGCGGCCACGGTCGTCACGCCCGTGCCACCCCCGATGCCTGTGACGCACAGAACCTTCATCACTCGGGTGTGGAATGGCCTTCAGGGCCGCCAGATTCCAGGGCTTCCTGCATCAATGACCAGCGGGATGCTGCTGAGAGGGTTTTCTGATTTTGGACGATTTCCTGATAGGGTAAGTGATGGCCCCTGATATGTGCCATCAGGTGCCCCACGTCATCGGGGACCCGGCTGTCCTTGCTGTCCTTGAGATCGTGTCCATCCATGAATCTATTATATATAAATCAGTATATTAAACACAAGTCCTAAGAGTTCTTCTAGATAAATTGTGCAACTGCCATTAATGAAAGATCAAAATCAGTGCCCATGTCAGGGCAGCGTTGATCAAGCTGACCAGTACGGCGGCACTTCCAAAATCCTTGGCGCGTTTGGCCAGATGGTGGTTTTCCAGGGAAATCCTGTCCACAGTCGCCTCGATGGCCGAGTTGAGCAATTCAACCAGCAGGACCACCAGCAAGCTTCCCACCAGTAGGGCATGGCCTACGCCCGAAGTGGGTACATACACGGACAATGGAATCAGGATCGCCGCAAGGACCACTTCCTGGCGAAATGCGCTCTCATGACAAAGGGCGTCCGCGAAGCCGTCAAAGGAATGGCCCAGCGCATTCCAGATGCGCCGCAACCCGGTTTTGCCTTTGTGAGGGCATTCGTTGACCATGTTGATCCGAAGTGAGCTGAGCGTGGAAATCCGGGGGCTTGGGGACAGCCCCCGTTTTGTCATCATTTTGTCACATAGGGCAGTTTCCACTGAAGACTTTTGTTACACCTATGTGAAGATATAACTTTTAGACTGTCAATGTGACCATACCTTCAAACAACAGTACCATCATCGCCCAGTTTGCCGGCGCGCTCTATGACCTGTCGATCGACGACGCGACCCTGCAGACCATCCTGTCTGATGTCAATGCACAGGGCATGGACGCATTTCTGAACGCAACATACGCCTACCAGTTTGGAAGCCTTAGTACCGCCTCCGTTGCGCAAACCATTGCCACGAATCTGGGGCTGACGGGGACGGCGCTTGCCGAAGCCGAGACCTATGTGACTTCCGTGCTGGATGCGACCGCGCCCAACGCGCGGGGAGCAGCGGTGGAAGGCATCCTGAACCTGTTTGACGCGCTCACCGGGGATGCCGTTTTCGGTGCTGCCGCCACAGCGTGGTCTGCGCTGGTGGCTCAGTCGGTGAGTTATAGCGAAAGCGCTTCATCCTCGGGCAACATTTCATTGCAGCAGTTGGCCGGGCTTCCTGCCACAGCGACCTATACGCTAACGACGGGAACCGACCATATCGTCGTATCCAGCAATAATGCCGTGATCGACGGCACAAGCTTTTCCGGAAACAGCCAGGCCCCATCGGGTGTACAGCCCACCTTCAACGCGGGCGATACCATTTCGGGGGGAGGGACCACAGGCGATACCCTCAACCTCACCGACCTCGCCAGTGGGGGATACTGGAATCCCAGCGCCATAGCGAATGCGACGGTTTCCGGCATCCAGAACCTCAATCTGGTTTCTGGGGAGGCTGTGGTATTTGCGCCATTGGCCAGCTCCATGGGATTTTCCGGGTTGGCGGGCGTGAATGTCACCAGTGTTTCTAACGGGTTCTTCGACGACATCATGGTGGGCCCCAGCACTGCCGTCGTCGTCAACGACCAGTCCCAGGCCGGGTTGGGCAGTACCCCCTACGGCGCCTATAGCATGATCATCTCGGGAGGGTCCACCGTGGCCATCACCGAGGCCAACGGCAACGGGTATGGCAACAGCCAGCATTCCATTCTGGTCAGTGGTGGCTCGGGAACCACTCAGGTCTCGGTCACCCAGACCGAGACATCTTCGGGCCATATGCAGGGCGTGGTCATTGATGACAACAACGGCACCATACAATCCGTCTCCATCAACGGGTTGGATGCCGTCACCTGGAACGCCGTCGTGTACTACGGACTCGGTTCCGGTTCGGGCTACGGCTATGGTTACGGCTACGGCTCGTCGGTGAGGCAATTCTATGGGGGCGATCTTAAAATCAAGAATGCAGGTGCCCTGAAGCATCTGATCATCGACAATATGGCAAACGGGGCTTACGCCCAACTCCAAGGCGTCTCTTCCCTCACGGACTTGACCCTGGAAAACGTGACAGGAGGGGCAACGGTCGATCTGTATGATATCAACGGCCAGGCGACCGCGCTCAATCTCACCTTGAATGCCGTGAGCGGCGTCATCAGCATTTATGACCAGGTCGGCATCTACAAGACCCTGAACGTCTCCACCACTGGCGATGCTGCATTGAGCTTTGTAAACGATCCTTCCGTGCCGTATAGCAGCCTGCACGCCCTGAACGTGTCCGGATCGGGCATGCTAAGCCTGGTACAACCGCTGCAGGACCCCGTCTATTTGGCGCAGGTCACCGTGACGGGGACGGCCGGGCTGAATGCGGATCTTTCCAATGCGGGTAGCGGGACTACGACCGTCGATGCATCGCAGTCTTCCGGGGCCATTACGCTTTGGCTGGACGGCACACAGCAGCAGGTTTTCATGGGTGGAACGGGCACGGACATCATCACCCTCAATGGCAGTGCCAATGAGGCAATTACAGGGGGTAGTGGTCACAGCGATGAGGTTGTTCTCAACTACGCATTTAGCGGGGCCCTATCGGCCCAGACGGCATCACTGATCTCCGGTTTTGAAACACTGGGAGTGACGGGCGCTCTGGGCGCGGGGTCCCAAACCATTGACCTGTCTTACTTTACAAAAGATAACCTGAGCACGCTTGATGTGCAGGGCGGGGTGGCCTCAGCTTCGCTTGCTTTCACCCAGGTCGCAGCGGGAACGGTGCTGCAAGTGGATGCCGGAGACGCAGGCGCCATCACCTATCAGCTTGGCGATGCTTCGGGCGCTACGGATAGCATGACGGTAAGCCTCGGTACTGCCGGTGCCAATGGCGGGGCAGTAACCCAGGCGTTGTCCTTGCAGGACAGTGGCCTCAACGGCATCGGCTCCGTCACCATGGAGTCACTGGGGCAGGCAGGATATAGCCAGACCGTAGGGCAGTTCAATGACGTGGGGCTGACGCAATTGTCCCTTGCAGGAACGCAGTCTCTGGTACTGAACACCTTGGTTGATGATGCGAGTAGTTTGTCGGTCACGGACAATGTTGATGGCAATAGCGCCATTCACACACTCACCGCGCCCAATTTGACCGCTGCCACTTTCGCGCAATCGGGCGCTGGCCTCCTTACGGTGGGCGATGCAAAGGACGCAGGCACCCAATTGGCCAATCTCAATCTGAATGGCAGCGTGGCCTTTGCCATGTCAGCAGACATGGTAACCAGCGGTGTGACAGTGAATGGTTCAAACGACAATCAGGCTGTGTCGCTGGTGCTGCTTGCGGGTGCATCAGCGGGACATACCGATTCGATTACCCTGGGCAATGGCGCCAACCACATTACCGATGACAGCGTGCAAGGCCAGGTCAATATTGTCGTGGGCACAGGCGCCAACCAAATTGTGCTGACAGGGGCCGGGGTGTCGGGCACCATCACTTTGGGTGCACATGCGGGTAATACTGTGGATACCATCACGGTAGGCGCTACGGGCTATACGGGCAATGCGGCCAACCTGATGATTGCGGGCTTTAATCCCAATGCAGCGGACCAACTGGTGCTGGCTGCCGACCCGCATGCGGCGGCTGCGGTGACAACGATTGCCGCCTCGTCCGTTGGCACTTATGCCACATCAAACGGACTGGACATTGGCCAGCTCGCCACCTGGGTAAATTATGCTCTCGCCAGCGGGGGGCTGGACCTCGCCACTCACGCCACGGCGTCGTTCCAGTTTCAGGGCAATACCTATCTCGTCGAGCAGGCGGCAACTGCTGGAACGGCCTTTGGCTCGGGCGACACTTTGATAGGGCTGACGGGTCTCGCGACACCAACGCAGCTTTGATTATGGGGACAGAACCCAATTTGGGGTCTGTCCCCTATTTGGGATAGAACGCCTGGTAATACCATGCGTGAGTGGACTCGATCTGCTGCTGGATGGCAGGCGGGATGGCATGGGGTACGGGCGGCACCATCTGTGGATTGCGTCGATGCGAAAACTTGTAGCGGTAGTGGCTGTCGCTTTCCTGCGGTGTCATCGTGAGGCGTTGAGGATCGATGGTGTGCGGGGCGAGCCCTAACCATTCGAAGACATGGTTCATGCAAGTCACAGGGTCGCTGACCAGATGCTCGAATTTCACGAAATATAAACGATCTCGAATCGTCACAGGCAGGTTCTGCACGGCACGGATGGACGCTAGCGGGGTCCCGACGGTTTTTCCAGGCGAAAACAGCTGGATGGCGCGATTATAGCGATCATAATCGGCCAAGTGGTCTACGAAGTCCACCAGTATCGTGCGCTGATGTTGTGCTTCGATGGAACCATACACCTGCCCTAGTTCGCGGATGTTGACCAAGAGGCGAGCGTTGGGATCGAGTTGCAGCAGCATTTCAATGCAGTGCAGCCAAGCGCGATTCTTGTCCGCAACCCAGGGTTTCTGACAGTCATGATACCAATGCTTCAGAAAGCCTGACATGGCGGCCTGCAGGTGCTGATAGGTGCGGTCGAACTGAACGTCGAGCTGGGACAAAAAGAAGGCGTCGTCGCTGATGGAACGCCGAGTGTTGAGCAGTGCATTGCATAGTGGTGAACTATGGCCCTCGCAATGAATGTCCGGATGTTCTGCCAGGAGTTGGCAAAGCAGGGTTGACCCGGAGCGGGGCAAGCCGGAAACGCCAATGAAACCAGTTGAAACCATTCTCGGACCTCTTTCTATAAAATGCATAACGCACGTTGCGTGCTGGGTATTATCCAGCGCTGCAACATCCATCGCCACGAACATCGGTAGTGTAGTAGACCGGTCTCTCCTGCGAAAGTGATACTTGCCGCCGTTTTGCGAGTGGGCGCATGGCGCTGTGCCAGAAGTTATTGCGACCCTGTCAGCGTCGCGCTACGCTGCGTGAATTTAGCCTTGGAAAACGGACCCTGATGATACTTTGGTTTTTTGTGGCGCAAGTATTGGGAGCGGGCTTAATGGCAGTACTGGTGTCGTTCCAGTTGCTGACCATTCACTCCCTGCTGACCTTTGCCCTGCTACAAGGCTTGTGCGCTGCGGCGTTTAGCATTGCGATGCGGGGCGCGCGGTGGTGGCTTCCCATCCATTTGGTTTTTCTACCGGCGGTGGTCCTGGTCAGTGGACTGCATGTGGACTCAGGCTGGTATCTCGCGGCATTTTTGATACTGGCACTGACCTACTGGAGTACTTTCCAGAGCCGCGTGCCACTATATTTGTCAAATGCAGCCACTGCACAGGCAATACTGGAACTGATTCCTGTCGATGCCACGTGGACTGTGGCGGATGCAGGCTGTGGTACGGGAAGCCTACTGGTGAGGCTTGCGCGGGCCCGGCCCGCAAGCCGGTTTGAGGGAGTGGAGATTGCGCCACTTCCCTGGCTGATAGCGAGGGTCAGGATGCGGCAACTGTCCAACGCACAGGTGCACAGAAGCAGCTTCTGGTCTTGGTCCTTCGCAGGGCAGGATCTGGTCTATGTGTTTCTATCACCTGTACCGATGCCCAGAATATGGGAGAAGGCCTGTGCCGAAATGCGCCCGGGATCACTCCTTGTAAGCAACAGTTTTGTTATCCCAGACGTCCCCCCTGAGCGGATCATTCAGGTGGAAGATCGTCGGAACACACGTTTGTATCTGTACCGGTTAAAGGAGCGGACTATAACTTAACACATTGAAAAAAAGCCTTTTCAAGGTCAAAAAAATAGTACTTGCATTGGTATCGCTATAATGGGAAAATTTCCCATAACAAATTCCGGAACGTACATGGGAATTTGTCCCCTTTCGACAAAATCACCTTTTTGAGGAGTTTTGGAATATGAGCGATATCAGCGAAGGTTATGACGACGCCGCCCAGGTCGCCGGCACCGGAACCATCACGGCGGGATCCACCACAACGGGTACTACGACAACCACAGGCACTACGACGACTTCCAGCGGTTCCAGCGTGACCATCGCGCCAGTTCATGCTGATGCTGAAACTCCAGACTCGGCTGGGTATGGCTCTGGCGCTCCGATCACCGGATCGACTACCGGGACTACGACCACGGGCATCGGCACGAGCACAGACGTGGAGAATTTAGCGACCGGTGATGATGCTATCGCAGCGGGTACTGGCACGATCACCGCCGGAACGACTTCGACAGGAACTACCAGTACTACCGGAACAACTGGTACCACAGGAACTACCAGCACCACCGGTACTACCAGTACGACCACGACGACTTCGAGTCCAACCCCCTCTATGGATAAGGCTGTCGTACTCTTGAACACGGGTTCGGCAGCGGCGCATTCTGATGTCATTCTCGATGGAACTGTTTCTACCGATGTAGAGCTGACGGCACAAACCTCCAACACCACTGTGTCCAACTTTAGTCACCATGATATGGTCACCGTCAGTGCTGACGTCATGCACGGTATCGAGTCTGGTCAACTTAGCGTTGCCGTGACTTCGACGTCGATAGAGGTTGACAATGCGGCGACCGGACAGACGCTCATTCACATCAACCTTGATCACACCATTGGAGCAATTGGCGTTCATCCAATGGCTAATGGCGCGGCGACGGTCACATTCTGATGAAGAAAAGGGGACAGGCCCAGATTTGGGGTCTGTCCCCAGATTCCACCAACTTCCCGGTTTCCTGAAATCAAAAATTACAAGCCGAGTTCTGACAATCCTGGATGGTCATCTGGACGCCGGCCCAGAGGCCAGTGAAACAAGCGGTCCTCAGTTTTAATGGGGAGGTCATTGATGCTGGCAAAACGTCTTTGCATCAGACCGTATTCGTTGAATTCCCAGTTTTCGTTGCCATAACTGCGGTACCAATGTCCGGAGTCATCATGCCATTCATAAGCAAATCGCACGGCGATGCGATGCCCCGCAGTTACCCACAGTTCCTTAATCAGGCGGTAGTCCAGCTCGCGGGCCCACTTACGCTGCAGAAACAATCGCACCGCTTCGCGGCCCACCGGAAATTCAGAGCGGTTACGCCAGCGCGTATTCTCGGTGTAAACCTGAACTACGCGATCGGGGTCGCGCGTGTTCCAGGCATCTTCAGCCATGCGAACTTTCTGTGTGGCTGTTTCGTGTGTGAAAGGCGGAAGTGGTGGTTTGGCGTCCATGACAGTCATGTCCTTCGTTGGTGGCGTGAATACTTCACAGATATGGCGTACCATTTTTACTCGTGACAATTTTCAAAGTCAACGCGCTATGCTTCATAAACGTTGAATTAACAAGCACTACACAGATGAAAAGG
>DAICZS010000017.1:242-33069 GCA_027311025.1 Ferrovaceae bacterium | reverse complement strand
TCATCGCGCTCTCCGCCGTCATGGCGGGGGTGAAGGACATCCGCGCCGCCATGGAGCAGGCGCAGGCGGCGCTGAACCAGCACGGCCGCGCCACCATCCTCTTCATTGACGAAATCCACCGCTTCAACAAGTCGCAGCAGGATGCCCTGCTGCCATTCGTGGAATCAGGGTTGGTGACCTTCATCGGCGCCACCACCGAAAACCCCTCCTTCGAGGTCAACTCAGCACTCCTGTCGCGCTCCCAGGTATATGTGCTGAAGTCCCTCACGCCCGAGGACCTGAAGGCACTGGCGCTGCGGGCCCAGGCCCTGGCCCTGGGCCAGCTCACGCTCGAGGATGCAGCAGTGGACACCCTCATCGGTTACGCCGATGGCGATGCCCGGCGCCTGCTCAACCTGCTGGAGCAGGTGGATACCGCGGCCCAGGCCTCCAACACCACCAAAATCGATGCAGCGTTTTTGCAAAACGCCCTCACCCTCAACGCGCGTCGCTTCGACAAGGGCGGGGATTATTTCTACGACCAGATCTCGGCCTTGCACAAATCCGTGCGCGGCTCGCACCCCGATGCGGCGCTGTACTGGCTGTGCCGCATGCTGGACGGCGGGGCCGACCCCCGCTACCTCGCCCGGCGCATCATCCGCATGGCCTGGGAGGACATTGGCATCGCCGACCCGCGCGCCATGCAGATCGCCAATGAAGCGGCCCTCACCTACGAGCGCCTGGGCTCGCCCGAAGGCGAACTGGCCCTGGGGCAAGCCATCATCTACATGGCGGTGGCCCCCAAATCCAACGCGGGCTACAACGCCTACAATGCGGCCCGCGCGTACGTCAGCCAGGACCAGTCGAAGGAAGTGCCGGTGCACCTGCGCAATGCGCCCACCAAGCTGATGAAGGAGCTGGGCTACGGCCACGCCTACCGCTACGCCCATGACGAGCCCAATGCCTATGCGGCGGGCGAGACCTACCTGCCCGAAGGCATGAAGGAACCGGGCTGGTACCAACCCACCGAACGCGGGCTGGAACAGAAGATTAAGGAGAAGCTCGCCTTCTTGCGCGGATTGGATGAAGCCGCCCGGAAGAAATAATTTGCGGTATAATGCCGGTCCTTCTATGGATGCATTGGGCGGTTAGCTCAGGGGTAGAGCACTGCCTTCACACGGCAGGGGTCACTGGTTCGATCCCAGTATCGCCCACCAATCATCTCCACCCGCTTTTAACGGCCTGGGTACTCGATGGATGAAATTGCGCACTTGAAAGATCTGTCCTTCCATCTCGATGGGGAAGGTCGAAAAGTGATGGCTTCATTCACACCCGAGGGCGGCACGGAAGCCATTTCCCCCGACGATCTTGCCCTCGCCATCGAGGCTGCAGGATTTGGCGGCTACCACATCCAGAAGCCAGCACTGGAAGCAGCTGCCGCAAAATACAACGCTGGCGAAGCCTTTGACCTGGTGGTGGGCGAGGCCCTGGATGGCCAGTTTTCCGTACGCATCGATGCCAGTCACATGGGCGTTTATTTAAGCTGCACGCTGCCGCAGGGCGGCATGCCAGTCAAGGCAGATGCCGTCCTGCAGGAAACCCGGAAGATGGGGGTCATCCTGCCGCTGGATGTTGAAGCCATCGACAAGGCGCTCCTGGAAGGCGGCGATGGTGTGCTCATCAGCAGTGGCCAGCCCCCCGTGGCGGGCGTAGACGGCCGATTTGAAAGCCTCATCCCCGCCATGAAAGCGAAAAGGCCCCACATCGACGAGGATGGCCTGACCGACTTTCGTGATCTCGGCGAAATCATTGTGGTTCAGGCCAACGAAGGGCTGATGCGGCGCATTTTGCCCACCAGCGGAGAGCCGGGAAAAAGGGTCACGGGTGAGGCCATTCCGGTCAAACCCGGAAAATCCATCGCGTTCTCGGCAAAGCTCGATGGCGTGAGGGTGGACCAAAGCGATCCCAACTTGCTGGTGGCCGAAATATCCGGTTGCCCGGTCATCGTAAAAAACGGGGTTACCGTGTTGCCGATCCATACCGTAAAGGATGTGGATCTTCACACCGGCAATATTTCATTCATCGGTTCCGTGCACGTCACCGGTGACGTCCATGCGGGCATGTCCATCAAGGCCGGTGGCGAGATCCATGTGGATGGCACCGTCGAAAACGCGCGCCTGGAAGCGGAGACCGACATTGTCGTCAAGAACGGGGTGATCGGAGATTCCAACCCGCATGCCCATGGCAACAAGGCGTTCCTTGCCGAGATTCGTTGCAATGGGTCCTTCACCGCCCGCTTTGCGCAAAACGCCCACATCACCGCGGGCAGTGGCATTTTCATCAACGACTTTGCCGTTCAAAGCCAACTCACCGCAGGGCACCAGATCATCGTTGGCGACAAAGGCAGCCGCAGGGGCGACATCATCGGCGGCACCGCGCGCGCCACAATGCTGGTCAAGGCCAACCATATTGGTTCTTCTGCCTACCTCAACACCATTGTCATGGCCGGGGCAGCACAAGCGCTGCACGAGCGCCTCGAGGTCCTGACCAATACCCAGAACGCGGCTGTGCACAAGTTTGCAGACATCATCAAGCTGCTTGAACTGGCGCAACGCAATCCCGGCCGCATCCCACCCCAAACGGTGGCCACAGCCATCGCAACCCGCGATGCACTCAATGCCGAGATTGAATCCCTCAGGGAAGAAGAAACCGAATTGAACCGGGAAATTGAACTCGCCCAGGGAGCTCAAGTCATTGCGCTAAAACGCGTTTTTGCGGGCGTCGAAATCAGCATTGGCACCAAGCACTTTCATGCCAACAAAGACCAGGAAGGCGGCACCTTTCGTTTGAGTGACGGCGACCTGGTCTTTTCCTGATGTGGGTGTGCTGTTCTACCCGTCCCCTTTTCTTTCAGGATATTCCACGACCCTGTTCACTCAAAACGCATACTGAGCCATCAGACGGTTCTGGGTGAAATGGTTGCTGTTTCCTGCCAATGTGGCATATCCCAGCATATCGCTGATCTTCCAGCCCTTGAAATAGCCGTGCGCATTGTAGTTGACGCTCACCACGTATTCGTTGATGGTTTGGGCCGCAGCAAATGCTGATGAAGTCTGGTTGAACTGGTTGTATGACGCCCACGAAGACCAGTCTTCGTTGAACGTGTGGCTACCTGACAGTTGAACGGCATTTCCGCTACCCAACCCTTCCGTAGGGAACAACATGTTGCCGGTAAACAACGAAGCCGAACCATAGCCGTCGGTGTAGGGTGAGGCCAGCCCGCCGTTGTTGAACGTGCCAGGATGGGCGGGGATGTGAATTGCAGCAGCCGTGAGATTGTTCTTGCCAAAATCAGCTCCCAGCTGCAGCCCATAGGGCGTGCTGTTGATGGTGCCAAACAGTGCAGCGCCCTCATTTTGTTCGTTGGCATACTGCAAGCCAACGAATGGCTTGAAATCGCTCTGCAGGTTGAAGGTCAGCTTTTCATCCAGAAACACCAGATGGGCAATGTCAAAGAAGTCGTAGTACCACACCTGGCTGTTGAGCTTCTCGCCCTTCATGTCCAGCACATCGTGGACGCCTGCGTACCAGAAACCGCCCGTCACCATGTCGGCAAAATTCGTGAATCCAGGTCCAGACTTTTGAAATGGGCCTGCGGTTTCATTGTTGGTTCGATCAAATGTGGCGCTCGTCCAGCTTTTGTAGCGCGAAATTCTCCCGAAGGTCAGGCTGAAATCCTGTGAAGGGGTGTAGCTCATGGTTTCGCCCTGATACAGGGCGGGGATCATCCGATAATCGGCGCTATTGGCAAATGGCGTATCGATGGCCTGACGACCAACGCGCACATTGACCGATTCATTGTGATAATTGAGATAAGACTCACCCAGGGTGTCGATGTTGGTGCCCAGCGTCGGGTCATAGCTTGTGGGGTCGTTATAAGTGGACTGGGGCGTATGCGACGTGTAGAACGCAGCGCCCGCTGAAAATCCGTCGACAGTCCCGGTTTCCGCCTTGAGTTTGCCGCCCACCACGAAGATGTTATTGCTGATATTGCTGTTATAAAAATTATTGTTCGACCACTCATACGAGCGCAGGTAGCCACTCACCTTCCCCTGGGTGATCAAATCGTTGAATGTGCTGCCATCGTCGGCATGGGCGGTCGAGACAGCACACAGAAGCAAGGCTGACGCGAGCCCTGACAACAGACCGCAAAGTGGTTCATGGGTACGACTCAAAACAAACATGGATGGCCTCCTGGACATGGTTATTGGAACTGCATGTGCAGGAGATAGAATGCGTAACAAAAAATTATTAAAGAATCAGATTCGGCTGATTAGGGGCTAAGGAATTTCCTATAACAGCCTGCCCAAAGCATCGATGCCACAAAAAAGGCCCGGGGCGCTGGAAGGCGCTCCGGGCCAATGAGGACGCACTGTGGAACCGTGCAGGATGACCGCTGATGTTAATGGTGGTCGCCGTGCGGGGCGGACCACCGGGCAGTCATCCAAGCGTAAGCTGGCCCCAGGGCGTTCATGAAGATGACGGCGCCCAACGCTGCAACGGGGTCGTGTGGCACGGGCCCAAACCCGCCAAACACCGTTGCAAAGTAGGATGCGAAGCCAAAGAACATCCCGGGGATGAAGCTCAGGGCCGGAATGATCCGCGCCAGGAACATCATGCTGCCGTTGAGGCAGAACAGAATCACCACCTGCGCCATCGTGAAGCTGTCCCCTGAAAAATGAAGCGCGGCCTGATTAAAGCACAGCACGATCAGAAAGGCCGCCAGCGAGCCCACGGGCATGGCCATCCAGATGCGCTTGAGATTCTGTGCGCTGGGCCCGCCCATGGCGAAGGTGCCCGCCCAACTGATGAAAATGGCCCAAGGGGGCAAATGCCAGGGCGGCATGGAAATGAAGATGGTCGTAACGGCAAGCAGGGATGCGACCACTTCAGCGGGTGGTTTTTTCATGAAGCTCTCCTCTAATGGTGATGGTGTGGAACATTGCAGGGTGCAGCATGACGAATTTCACAGGAATGTTGCGTCACGGCAGCAACGCGGCCGCGCTTGATCACCCATGAGCGTGCGGGGATATCGAGCAGGGCGTCAGCCACCAGTTGGGTATCCAGGATGACCATATCGGCCTGTTTGCCCACCGCTATGCCATAGTCCTTTGAGATGCCGATGGCACGGGCAGCATTGATCGTGCCCATGTCGAGGATGGCCGCTTGATGCTCCAGCGTGCCAAATTGCACGGCATGGGCAAGCAAATTGCCGATGACCAACATGTCCGCCTTGCCAAAAGGCGTGAAGGCGTTGCGGATGTTATTGGAGGAATAAGCCACGTTGACCCCCCCGCCGTGCAGCGCCCGAACCGGCGTCAGGCCACGACGCTGGTTTTTTTGGTCCTTGCGCCCACTCAAGTACAAGTCAGTGGCAGGCAAGGTCACAATGCTGATGTCCGCCTTCTGCAATTGCTCGATGATGGGTTGCAGGGCTTCGGGGTCCAGGGAACCCAGGCTTGTGACATGGCCCAGCGAGACACGACCCTGGTAGCCCGTCTCGATGGTCTTTTGGGCCACATATGCCGACGAGGCGAAACGTTGGTCACTGGTATCGTCAGAAAAGTCAGCGTGCATGTCCACGTCGGCATCGTGTTTCATGGCCATCTCAAACACCATGTCGATATGACGCTTCGTGTCTTCCCAGTTAAGCTCGTTATAGGGGCAGCCGCCCACCACGTCTGCCCCCATGTTCATGGCGGTTTCCATCAAATCGTAAGTGCCTGCGGATTTGAGAATGCCCTCCTGCGGAAAGGCCACGATCTGGATGTCGATGAGGGGAAGATATTCTTCTCGTAATTCCAGCAAGGTTTCCACGCCGATCAACCCCTGAATCAGGTCCACATCAGGATGGGCGCGCAGGGCCGTGGTGCCGTGGCTGATGGCCATATCCAGAACCCGCCGTGAACGTTCCAGCACATCCGCACGCTCCTGCTTTGCCTTCAGGATGCCCGTGACCCTAATGGCCTCTTCCAGCGTGCCCAGGCGGGCCGGCAGGCGCCGGTGCAGGAAAGCCTTGTCGAGATGTAAATGGGGTTCCACAAACCCCGGGATCACGGCGCGCCCACCGGCCTCGATGATTTCTGCGGCCACGCCCTCGATGCCTTCTTCCAGGGCCACGATCCGGCCGCCGCGAATACCGATGTCCTGTAGGGGTTTTTCATCCCACACCCGGACGTTGCGAATCAAAAGATCCATTTCCATCGCTCACGCTCCTCTTAAAATCCCAGGGCTATTCCTTCACCACGCGGATCGGCCCCCCCTTCAAAAAATGGCGACCACGGCCCGCGCAGCCGAACGGCTTGCGCGGTGCCCATGCGGGGATAAGGCCAAGCGGCTGATTCCACCGGGTGGCCCATCCCGCGTAACGCATCGAACACATGCTGTGGAGCGCTGGACTCCAACAACAGCTTGTTGGAAGTGTCGCCCCAGGAGCGCCCATAGAGCACGCGCGGCGCTTCGATGGCGGATTGCACATCCATGCCAAAATCCACGATGCGTGTTGCCAGCGCGGTTTGGGTCTGGGGCTGAACTTCGCCCCCCTGGGTTCCATACACCAGATAGGGCTGGCCTTCCTTGAACAGCATGCCTGACATGAGCGTGGAAGCGGACTGCTTGCCTGCCTGCAACACGTTGGGATGCGTGGGGTCGAGGGAAAAAAAGCTCCCGCGGTTTTGCAACAGCACGCCAGTCTCCGGGTCCGTGACGCAGGCGCCAAAATCAAAGTAGAGGCTTTGTACCAGTCCCACCGCATTGCCGTACTGATCGGCAATGCTGATAAAGGTGGTGTCACTGCCACCCTGTCGGTTATCGTGGTTGCGCCGGCTATCCTGAAGCCACGCCTTGCGTTCGGCATGGGCCAGGGCAGGATCCAGTAGCCGGGCGATGGGTATGTCATGAAAGTCGGGATCAGTGAGGTACTTGTCCCGCTTTTGAAAAGCCCATTTGATGGCCTGAATCATGGCGTGGTAATACTGGGGCGACTGCGGCCCCAGGGCGGGAATATCCACCCCTGCCAGAAAATTCAGGATGAGCTGTCCGGCAATCCCCTGCGAGGGAGGGGGAACCTGGCAGACCTGGTAACCACGGTAAGTGGACGTGAGGGGAGCAACCCATTTGGCGCCGTACCCTTCAAAATCTTCTGCCGTAAGCAGTCCGCCCCGCGCCTTTAAATATCGGGCAATGTGCTGTGAAGTCTGCGTATAAAAGCTGCGCGTGCCCTGCTGGGCAATGGTTTCCAAAGTCTTTGCCAGGGCTTCCTGGCAAAGGCGCTCCCCTGCGCGGTACGCACGACCCTGGTTCAGAAAAATGCCCGCCGAGCCCGGATCTTCTGCCAGCGTTTTCAAGTCGTCCTGAATCCACTGGCCAACATCCTGAGTCACCGGTACGCCGTGGCGTGCGTAGTGAATGGCGGGCTCCAGAAGCCGCTGCAACGGCAGGGTGCCCAAACGTTGGTGCGCCAGGCCCCAACTGTCAACGGCACCGGGCACCGTAATGGCAGACAGCGGGCCGCGACTGGGGATAGCGTCCTGCCCACGGTAGTCCTGCAGGGAAATGGATTTTCCGCAGGGGCCGCTGCCATTCAACGCCGAGAGTGATTTGGATTTTGCATCGTAGATCATCCAGAAAGCATCCCCACCGATGCCAATCATGTGCGGCAGCACGACGCCCAGGGTACTTGCAGCGCATATCGCCGCATCCACCGCAGTGCCTCCTTCCTTGAGCACATCCAGTGCGGCAGCAGTGCCCAGGTAATGTGCGGTGGCAACCATGCCACGTTCGGCAAGGCACACGGGCCGGGTGGTTCTCATCACATCTCCCTCAGGAAGGATCAATGGATTCAAGCATGCGCATCCCGGATGCGAATTGAAATCGGAATTACCTGATTTGCGTCTAGGGATTTTCCTAGGGAGCCTCGTGGATAAGGCCCTGTTTCAGCGCGTAGTACACCAGCCCCGCCGTGGTGGGGATATCCATTTTTTCCAGGATA
The DNA here is from genome assembly GCA_027311025.1 of Ferrovaceae bacterium. Taxonomy (GTDB): domain Bacteria; phylum Pseudomonadota; class Gammaproteobacteria; order Burkholderiales; family Ferrovaceae; genus JAJZRV01. Next base: position 25,040 of record DAICZS010000017.1, on the reverse strand, counting down.
TTGGCTTTGTGGGTACTGACGGTTTTGTTGCTCAGCGCCAGGGCCTGGGCAATGTCGTTGATTGCATGCCCCTCCACGAGAAGCTGGAAAATCTGGAATTCCCGGGGAGTCAGCAAGGTGTGCGGCAGTGTGGGTGTGGGCTGGTGCATCTGCTTGACCAGCTTCTCGGCCACACCCTGGGGAATGGCCGTACCGCCCTTGGCGATCTGGCGGATGGCATCGATCAACTGGCTCGATGCCGTGCTCTTGGTGACGTAACCCGAGGCCCCTGCCCGGATGGCCTGCACGGCATACTGGCTTTCCTGATACATGCTCAACACCAGGATGGGCAACGTGGGGTAGCTGCTGCGAATGTGCTGGATCAGGGCGATCCCACTTTTCCCTGGCATGGACATGTCCAGCAGCAGTACATGTGCCTTGGTGTCACGCAGCAGCACCAGCAGCTCATGGCCGTTGGCGGCCTCGCCTACCACGGCCATGTCGGATTGCATGGCAATGATCTGCTTCAAGCCATCCCGGATGATCTCGTGGTCATCGGCAATCAATACGCGAATCGTCATTTCGGAATCCGCACTTCGATGCGAGTGCCCGCTCCCGGTCGGCTGGTGATGTCCAACCGGCCTCCCAGCATGATGCTGCGCTCCCGCATGCCCATCAGGCCCAACCCTTTGCCAGAAGCACGCGCAGCTTCGTCCATGCCCCTGCCGTTATCGATGATTTTGAGCGTCACCGCTTCATCGGATTCGGCCAGGTCCACCACCACCTGGGTGGCCTGGCCATGACGGCTGATATTGGTGAGGGCTTCCTGCATGATGCGAAAAAGTGCCGTGCTGATTTCGGCGCTGTACTGGAAGGGGCTGGCAGGCAACAGCAGTTCGTGGACAACGCCGGTTCGGCTGGTGAACGATTCCAGCAGCCATTCCATGGTGGCAGCCAGCCCCAATTCATCCAGGAGCGGGGGCCGCAGATCTGCAGCGATGCGCTGCACGGCCACCACCGTCGTGTCGGTGATGGCCTTGAGTGAATCCAGGTTTTTTCTCCAGGCCTCAGACACCGCAGGCTCCTGCGCTTCCATGACGCCCAGCCCCAATCGGATGGCGGTGAGCGACTGCCCCAATTCGTCGTGCAGTTCGCGCGAGATGCGCGTGCGCTCTTCTTCCCGGACAGATTGCAGATAGGCGGAAAGTTCGCGAAGCCGGGTGCGGGATTCCAGCAATTCCTGTTCCATCAGTTTACGGTCAGTGATGTCGCGTGAAATACCCACGGTACCCGTAATCATGCCCTGAAGGTCTCGCATGGGCGTTTTGATGGTGTCATACCAGTGCAACTGACCGTCAGGCCCCTGACGTTGTTCTTCGTAGCGCATGCGCTGGCCCGATGCAATGACGGTGCGGTCGGTATCCATATAGCGCATGCCCCAGTCTGTGGGCCAGACTTCGGCGGGGGTCTTGCCCAGGATGTCCTGTTCGGTCAGGCCGCTTGCCGCAACAAAGGCTTCGTTGACCAGGATGTAACGGGACTCCAGATCTTTCAGCCAGGCCTGATCAGGAATATTGTTCAGAATGGCTTTTTGCATGGTGGCGTGGGTGAACATGCGGGGATTGTACGCCCAATCCGTTTTTAGTCTCGCGCCGCCACCTTCGCAAAACTGTCGCACACATAATCCGCCGAAAGATAGCGGTCGTGGTGTGTGCACAATCCGTCATTGACCCGCACCGAACTGTACCCCGACCCCATTACCCGCAACCCCGGCAGCATCGCTTCCAGCGTCTGGGGCGCATTGTCGAAATGCTGGCACTGTCCACAGCAGGCGCGCAGATAGGTTGCCGTGCTCATTGGCCCAGTGCCGTCCAGAAGCCCACAAACACCTGCGTGGAGAGCACGTAGCCCAACACCACGTTGACGGCAACGCCTGCGGTGAAGGCGTAAAACGGTTTGGCGCCGCCGCGCGTGAAGTCAGAAAGGCGCGTGGTCAGCCCGATGCTGAAGAAGCAGAAAATGAAGGCCCAGGTGCGCAGGTTCTTGATGGGCGCCACGAGGCCCGGCTCCACCAGCTTCTTGTAATCGGCAAAGCTGTAGCCGTGCGAGATGGCTGTGACCACCAGCGAGGCCACCAGAAAGCCGATGACGAATTTTGGAAAGCGCCGCCAGATCTCGCCCACGCCTGCCCGACCGTTGATGCCCGTGGTTTCCCAGCGCGTGGTGGCCACGATGGACAGCACCAGCGCCCAGATGCCAATCCACACATCGCGTCCAATCACCTTCATCAGCGTGAAGGCATTCACGGCAGCATCCGGGGTGCCGGTGATGCCCGGCACGTTGCCCGCATAGCCGCCATAGGCCTGGGCGGCGGCCAGCCCCGCCGCATCGGCAAATTCGGAGGTGCCAATCCACGCACCGGCCACACCCGTGGGCAGGGCGAGAGCACGCGCCACGATGGGCAGCGCAAAGATCATGATGATGGCCCAGAGCACCACAAGCGAAATGGATACCGGCGCATCTTCCTTTCGGGCACCCACGGCCCCTGCAATGGCGATGGAAGCCGATACGCCGCACACCGCACCACCCACACCCAGTACGGCCGCCAGGCGACGGTCCAGCCCCAGCCGCTTGCCCACGAGAAAGATGGTGCCAAAGGTGACGAGCGACACGATCGTGGCCTGCGCGATGGCCACCGGCCCCGCCCACAGAATCAGCGTGAAGGGAAGTGTGGCCCCCAGCAGCACGATGCCGGTCTTGATGTAGAACTCCACGCGAAAGCCCGATTCCAGCCAGGCGGGCAGACGAAACGTGTTGGCGATGATGATGCCCAGCGCCAGCGCCACCAGCGGTGGCTCCAGGTTGTAGTGGTGCGCTTCATCCCATTCCCCCAGAAAGAAGATGACCACCGAGACCGCGAAGATGAAGCCGAAAGACGGCAGGAATTGCCGCAGGGAAATGCCAAGGGCTGACACCGACACGCCCAGGATGACTGCCCACAGCAGAAACAGCGCTGCGTAGCGCGGCCCGTTGGCGGCAAGCTGGGCACCCAGGTCCTGCAGGGTGTGCCATTTGGCGGGCGTGACGGCCAGCCACTTCATGCTGCCCCCGTTATCGAACAGTAGTACCGAGGCCGCAAGCAGGCCCAGGCCAATCCAGATGGCCCACCAGTCTTCCTTGCCGAAGAGTTCGCGCCAGCCCGCAGGCTGGGCTGTTGAAAGCGTTGACGCCATGAAAAGCCACCCTATGCCATTCCGTTGTATGACTGGAATGGTATAGGGCGCGCTTTATGAATAAAAATACTATCGAAGCATATTCGTATATCAAACAAGCATATCACTTGAACAACGGCATCAACTTCCAGGCGCCGGTGAGCGTTTTGCGATCCCACATGGCGTTATCAGATACCGTAACGATGGTGGTAATGATCACGAGGGCCACAATATGCGCCAAGGGGTGCATCATGAGCGTTTCCATTTGAATCCTCCTTTCAGGTCAGACGCCTCTAACCTACGGGGACTCCCACAACATTTCTGTGCGGCGGCACACAGAGTGCCGATGGCCAGGATGCTGCTGGAAAGCTGGACTACGCATCACCCTCAGCGGCATCCCCCTCTGCGCTCGCTGCATTGCCCCCGCCTTCATCCAGCGCGGCCAGGACCAGATTGGGGCTCATGGAGTGCTGCAGTGCCGCAGCCTCGGGATCATGACGGTTTTTGACGTTCGGTAAGTCACGCCGAAGTTCTTCCAGGAGGTCGATCAGTTTGGCGGCTTTCTGCTCGGTCAGCAGCGTCACCTTCAAGTCCAGGTGTGCCCGCTGTTCGGCCAGCTTGGCCAACCGGTTTTGCTTGGTCAGCACCACCGTGGCGGTCAGCAATGCGCCCAGCCCCACAATGCCTTGCAGCCAGAAAAAGGGCGCCGGATCGAATTCCGCCACGCCCAGGGCGTGCAATGTCAGGCTCGCCAGGATCCAGAGTGTGACAAAAAGCAGGATGAAGCCCACAAAGATCGGCTGTCCGATGATATGGCTGAGATGTTCCAGCACCCGCTGCGAATGGCTGATCTTGAGATCTTCGCGGGTATAGAACTCCAGGATCGCCTCGAGATTCTGGGTGATCTGATCACGCTCGGATTCGAGGGGCAAAAGGTCAGGGGAAGGCTTCATCTGGGGATGGTATACCCGATTCGGCCCGCATGCCGTCCCGGCCTGAAATAACCCACATGAGCTACGCCACACCCCCCCAAAGTGACTATAGACGAAAATCCCTTCGTTCTTCTTAATGCACGAGAGCCCAATTACAAATCAAAACCAGGCCACCCTCATGACCATGAGACCGCTGCATGACCCGATGGCCAAGCCGCCATCGCAGGAGCCTTGTGTTGTCCGCACCACCACGTGCTATATGTGCGCGTGCCGGTGCGGCATTCGCGTGCATGTGCGGGACGGCGAAGTGCGTTACATCGAAGGCAACCCCGAGCATCCGCTCAACAAGGGCGTGATCTGCGCCAAGGGCTCGTCGGGGATCATGAAGCAGTACTCGCCCGCGCGCCTCACCCGGCCCCTGCTGCGCAAGCCCGGCAGCGAGCGCGGCGCCAACGAATACACCGAGATTTCCTGGGACGAGGCCTACGCGCTGCTGGAGGCGCGGCTGCGCAAGTTGCGCGCCACCGACCCCAAGCAGTTTGCGCTCTTCACTGGACGCGACCAGATGCAGGCCCTGACCGGCCTCTTTGCGCGCCAGTTTGGCACACCCAACTACGCAGCCCACGGCGGTTTTTGCTCCGTCAACATGGCAGCGGGCATGATCTACACCATCGGCGGCTCCTTCTGGGAATTCGGCGGCCCCGACCTCGAGCGCGCCCGGCTGTTTTTCATGATCGGCACTGCCGAAGACCACCACTCCAATCCGCTGAAGAGTGCCATCGCCAAATTCAAGCGCAACGGCGGGCGTTTCATCGCCATCAATCCGGTGCGCACGGGCTATGCCGCCATCGCCGACGAATGGGTGCCCATCAAGCCGGGCACCGACGGCGCCCTGATGCTGGCCCTCATCCGCGAGATCATTGCGCTGGGCCTCTATGACCGCGATTTCCTGACGCGCTATACCAACTCCGGACAGCTGGTCAACCAGGACCCCACCAGCAACGACTTTGGCATGATGATGCGCAACCCCGAAGGCGACGTCATCAACCCGCTGCGCCCCCACAATTTCTACTGGTGGGACCGCCACACCGCAGCGCCCGTGGCCACGCACACCGAGGGGACAGACCCCGCGCTCTTCGGCGAGTTTTTCATGGGAAGCACGCCGGTCAAACCCGCCTTCCAGTTGCTGAAGGAGCGGGTCTATGCCTGCACGCCCGAATGGGCCGAGGGCATCACCGGCATTCCAGCCGACACCATCCGGCGCCTCGCCCACGAAATGGGCGTAACGGCACGCGACCAGAAAATCGAGCTGCCCATCGCCTGGACCGATTGCTGGGGACAGCAGCACGAGAGCGTCACCGGCAGCCCCGTGGCCTTTCACGCCATGCGCGGCCTCGCCGCCCACTCCAACGGCTTTCATGCCATCCGCGCGCTCGCCATCCTGATGTCGCTGTTGGGCACCATCGATCGCCCCGGCGGCTTTCGCCACAAATCGCCCTACCCGCGCGCCATTCCGCCCAATGCCCGCCCGCCCAAGGGCCCGCAGGCAGTGAAGCCCAATACGCCGCTGGACGGCGCGCCGCTGGGCTGGCCTGAAAGCCCTGACGATTTGTTCGTGGACGAAGCGGGGCAACCCGTGCGCATCGACAAGGGCTTCTCGTGGGAATACCCGCTCTCTGCCCACGGCCTGATGCATAACGTCATCACCAACGCCTGGCGTGGCGCCCCCTACCCCATCGACACGCTGTTGCTGTTTATGGCCAACATGGCCTGGAACTCCAGCATGAACACCCGCAACATTCGCAACATGCTGGTGGACAAACGCGAAGACGGCGAATACAAGATTCCCTTCATCGTGGTGTGCGATGCCTTCCAGTCCGAGACCACGGCCTTTGCCGACCTCATCCTGCCCGACACCACTTACCTGGAACGTCACGACTGCATGTCCATGCTGGACCGCCCCATCTCGGAATACGAGGGGCCCACGGACGCCGTGCGCATTCCCGTGCTGCCGCCCAAGGGCGAATGCCGTCCTTTTCAGGAAGTGTTGATCGAGCTGGCCAGCCGCTTGCAGTTTCCCGCATTCACCACCGCAGAAGGCCAGAGAAAGTTCAAGGACTACCCCGACTTCATCGTCAACTACGAAACGGCGCCAGGCTCGGGCATCGGCTTTCTCACAGGCTGGCGCGGCAAGCACGGCGAGAAGTCCATGCGCGGCGAACCCAACCCCATGCAGTGGGAGATGTACGCCAAAAACAACTGCTTTCACCACGAAACGCTGCCGCCCTCCTACCAGTACATGCGCAACTGGAACAGGGGCTACATGCAATGGGCGCAGCAGGCGGGCCTGCGGCGCGACAACGACCCCATCGTCATCCACATCTATTCCGAGTTTCTGCAAAGCTTTCGCCTCGCGGCCCAGGGCAAGCGTCCTGGCAAGCAGCCGCCGGACAACCTGCGCCATCGCGTGGACACCTATTTTGACCCGCTGCCCTTCTGGCATGAATCCCTGGAACAGCACCAGAGCGACAACGTGCGCTATCCGCTCAACGCCATCACCCAGCGCCCCATGGCCATGTACCACTCCTGGGATTCGCAGAATGCCTGGCTGCGCCAGATCCACGCGCACAACTATCTGTATGTGAATTCGGCCACCGCCCAGGCCGCGGGCGTGGAAGATGGTGGCTGGCTGTGGGTGGAATCCCAATGGGGCAAGGTGCGCTGCCTGTGCCGCTACTCCGAGGCCGTCGAACCGGGCACGGTGTGGACCTGGAACGCCATCGGCAAATCGTCGGGGGCCTGGGGACTTGCGGCGGACGCCAACGAATCGCAGAAGGGTTTTCTGCTCAACCACCTCATCTCGGAAGAACTGGCCGCCAATGGCGAGGGTCAGCGCTTTTCCAATTCCGACCCCGTCACCGGGCAGGCCGCCTGGTACGACGTGAAGGTGCGCATCTACCCCGCACAACCCGATGAGGCCAAACACTCCTGGCCCCAGTTTGACACCATGAAAGCCATTCCCGGCATGGGCCGCTTGCCGGCGTGGCTGTCCTTTTTTGCCGGCAAGGGAGGCCAGTGACATGACCCAGCTTGCCCTCGTCATCGACCTCAACGTCTGCGTGGGCTGCCACGCCTGCGTCACCAACTGCAAGCAGTGGAACACCTCGGGCTCTGCCGGCCCCCTGCTCGACGCCAACCCCTACGAAGCCGACCCCACCGGCACCTTCTTCAACCGCGTGCAAACCTTTGAAGTGGGGACGTACCCCAACACGCAGACGGTGCATTTCCCCAAGTCCTGCCTGCATTGCGAAGACCCGCCCTGCGTGCCCGTGTGTCCCACGGGGGCAAGCTACAAGCGCAAGGAGGACGGCATCGTGCTGGTGGATTACGACAAGTGCATTGGCTGCAAGTATTGCGCCTGGGCCTGCCCCTATGGCGTGCGCGAGTTCGACGAGCAGCGCAAGGTCATGACCAAGTGCACCCTGTGCGTGGACCGCATTTACGATGAGGCGCTGCCCGAGTCAGAGCGCAAGCCCGCCTGCGTGCTGGCCTGTCCTGCGGGCGCGCGCATCTTTGGCGACGTGCATGACCCCGAATCCGAAGCCTCCGTGGCCATCAGCGACAATGGCGGCTACGCGCTGATGCCCGAATGCGGCACCCAGCCCGCCAACCATTACCTGCCGCGACGCAAGACGGCGCTGAAGATTCAGAATGAGCAGCTCTATCGCAGCGCCAACCCGTTGAAGGTGGAGGGAACCGCCCCCCTGCCGCCTTCTTCCGAAGATTTTGCCACCTGAACACAATACCCATGCGTCCTGCCTTTTCCATCATTTTTCTCACCACCCTGACCGGTGCCGGACAGGGGCTGTTCCTGTTGCTCTACGCCACCGAGATGCTGCACGCCGCAGTAACGCCCGGGTTCTACATCGGCGGCAGCCTGCTGGTGCTGGGGCTCAGCGCCCTGGGCCTGTTGGCCTCCTTCTTTCACCTCGGCCACCCCAGCCGCAGCTGGCGCGCCATGACCATGTGGCGCACCTCCTGGCTGTCGCGCGAGGTCATCGTGCTGATGGGATTTCTGGGGATGGTGCTGCTCTACCTGCTGGCGCACTGGAGTGGCCTCGGGCTCACCGCCGTGCTGGGCGGCATGGCCTCGGTGCTGGCCCTGGGACTGTTTGTCTGCACCGGCATGGTGTATGTGGCCATCAAGGTCATGAAGGAATGGGTCAGCCCCCTCACGGTTGCCAACTTCTTCCTCATGGGCTGTGCCTCGGGGGCTACGCTAGCCTCAGCCTACGCACTCGTGGGCGCCCCTGACCTCGTGCCGCACTTCATCGAGGTGGCCCTCATCGCCACGCTGCTGGCCTTGCTGGGGCGCAGCGCTGCGTTGATCCGCAACGCACGGCTCAAGCCCACCACCACGCTGCAAAGCGCCATCGGCATCCGCCATCCGCGCATCGTGCAGAAAGCGCAGGGCGCCATGGGCGGGTCCTTCAATACGCGGGAATTTTTTCATGGAAAGAGCGACGCGTTCATCCGCGCCATCAAGCCCGCATTCATCACCCTCGCCTTTGTGGTGCCGCTGGCGCTACTGGCGGCCGGGCTGTCGCGTCCGTGGCTGTTGCCGCTGGTGTTTGTGTTGCAGTACCTGGGGTTGCTGGCCGAACGCTGGTTTTTCTTCGCCGAAGCCAACCACCCGCAAAACCTGTACTACCAGATCATTTCCTGACCAGCAGTATCGGTACCGGACTGTCGCGCATCACGCCTTCGGCAATGCTGCCCATGAACAGGTGACGCAGCCCCTTGCGCCCATGGGTGCCCACCACGATGAGGTCGGCCGGCCACTGGCGTGCCTCCTCGACGATGGCGTGGGCCACCTTTTCGCCAACGCTGTCCGTTTCCAGCATTTTCGTTTCAATGGCCACCCCCTCGGCCTCGGCCGTCTTGCGGGCCTGCTCCAGCACGCGGTGCCCCGCGTGGATTGCCGCGCGCTCGATGGCGCTACGGTCCACGAATTCGGTATCGCTGAAAATGCTGGCTTCGTCCACCACGTAGGCCACGCGCAGCAAGGCCCCTTGATTGTTGGCCAGCAGCATGGCCTCGCGCAAGGCGCGCTCGGAAGTATCGCTGCCGTCCACTGCCACCAGGATGCGCTGGTACATAGGCGTCGCTCCTAACTGAAAGATGAGGCGTTGCCCTGGATCACCAGGACGGAATGTGCCGTCTGACCGATGACGTTCTGGGTGGTGCTGTTGCGGTATCGTCCCATCACGATCAGGTCCGCCTCCCGGGCCTGCGCCTCGGCCAGAATGGCGTCATGGGGTTTGCCCGCAATCCCCGGGCCCAACGTCATGAGGGACAGCGGCAGCTGGCAGGCCTGCGACACCTCGGCGGCCATGGCGGCAACGGGCACATCCCCCTCCCCGGGATCAACCACGGCGAGAATGGCGTGCGACCACAGGCGCGCGGTACGCGGCACAAACAGCATGCTGCAGGGGGCCTCCATGGCCACCTTGCCCACCATCTCGCCAATCAGCAGGTGGGAGAGAAAACTGCGTCGGCCCCGCCGCCGCGCGATCAGGAGGTCGGCACCATAGGCGCGCGCCTCCTGCAGGATGGCCTCGTGGGGCGCTTCGGATTGCCGTACCACGAGGTCCAGCGTCACGCCCGCCTCCCGTGCTGCAGTCCGCAACTGCTCGGCCTTGGCGGCAAACTCGCGGGCACTGCGCAGGGCAAGATCCGGCGATGCGATTTCGTATTCCACATGATGCGCCACAGGAAACACCGCGCGCAGACCCACACCGCAATGGTGCGCAATGTCGAAGGCCAGTCGCTCGGCACCGCTGTCAAACTCGGTGTGTTCCGTGACCAGTAAAATGCGTTGGAAAGGATGGCTCATGATTCAGGAGTGTCTCACGCTCAGGCCCGAGGCGGCATAGAGTAGCACCAGCACCGCCATCAGCCCCAGGGCTGCATAGATGTAGTTTTTTTCCTTGAGATACACCGGCACCACCGCTGCGATGCTGAGAATGGGGCTGGCCGAGAGCATGGCAATGCCCAGCAGGCTCAAAAAATCGCCCTTGTCCATGGCAAACAGCCAGCTCCAGCCCTCATGCAGCCCCGTGGCTTTCGCATAATCCGCAGCAGAGAGCTTCCACAACTGTGGCAACTGGTGCAGCGGCACCTCGGCCGTGGCAAGCCCCGTCATGTACAGCACGAAGGTGATCACGAGCGTCACAAACCCCACGAGCGTGACCCAATGCAGCACCGTGGCATAGCGCAGCTGTTCGGGCGGCAGGCGCTGGTGGCTCATGGTGGCTAGATTCCCAAACCCTTGAGCAGGGTGCGCACGCCCGCAAATAACAGCATGGAAATCACCACCTTGCGGATCACGGCAGGATTGAGCACCGTCAGCAAATGGGCGCCGATGCGCGCGCCCATCATCATGCCCACCACCGCGGGCACGGCAATGATGGCCAGGATGGCACCATTGTTGAGGTAATACCAGGTGGCCGAGGCACTGGCGATGGAGAGGATCAGGCTGGAGGAAGCCGCGGCCAGTTTCAGTGGCACGCCCATCAGCAGATTGAGTGCGGGCACGTTGGCCCAGCCTGCGCCCACGCCAAACACCCCGCCCAGAAAACCGATGACGAGAAACAACATGATTCCGGTGGGCGTGCGGTGCACCTGCCAGGAAATCTCCCGGCCCGAAATCAGGTCGTGAAACACGCCATGGATGCCCAGGCGCTGCGACAGTGCGTCAGGTTGGGGTACGTGGGGGTAGTCGGACTTGCGGGCCATGATCATGAGCGCCGTAATGGCGAGGATGATGAGCCCCAGCATGATCTGGATGATGTTGGCGGGCAGCGCCAGCCCCACCATGGCCCCGCCCATGGAACTGAGTGAGGCGGACAGGGCAAGCGGCATCACGAGGCGCAGGTTGGCCATGCCGTTTTTCAGCAGCGAAGGCCCGGCGGCGAGAGCGCTGGCCATGGCCACCAACAGGCCCGCGCCGCGCACGAAATCGAGATGGAAGGGAAAGAAGCCGCCCACAATGGGTACGAACAGCACGCCACCCCCCACCCCGGCGGGAACTGCCACGATGCCCAGAAAAAAACACACCACAAACAATCCCAGGGGCCACACCCACCAGGGCAGCGCTTCGGCTGCGGGCAGGGCATCGGCGGCCTGGGCCGTCATGGCACCACAGAGCGCCAGCAGCAGCATCAGCGCGGCAAGGGGATGTTTGAGGGGCATCGGCGCAGTATACCGCCGGCACAGGCGCCGCAGCACGGGTGGCGATTTTTATCAGGATTACGCTATCGTTGCTATAACTTAATAAAGTTATATTTCTTGCCACTGCATGCGGCTTCTGGAATAAAATTTGCCACTCCACTCCAGTTTGGGAATGCCATGAAAGCGCTGTTCAAATACCACAAGCTTGCCGAGTCGGTGGAAGCCCAACCCTCCTTCAAGGGCCTCGACCCGGTGCAGATTGAAATCCTGATGGCCATTGGCACCAGCCGCCTGAACGACGAGATGCTGACCGTCAGCAACATTCTGGAAATGACGGAACTGGCCTCGCCCGCCACGCTGCATGGACGCCTGAAGGAACTGCGCACGCGCGGGTTCATTGAAATCGTCTCGGGTCAGGACAACCGCTTCAAGTTTCTGCAGCCCTCCGACCTTGCCAACGAATACTTCAACGCCCTGGACCGCTGCATTCGCAAAGCAGTGCAAGCCGCCTAAGCCGCCCCTTCCAGGGCAGCCATCACGGCACCCACCGTGATGAAAGATCCAAACACCACGATGCGATCAGCCGCCTGTGCGCGGCTTCGGGCCTCGGCAAACGCCGCCTGAGGCGAGGCGCAACCGGTCACGCTGCCGCGCACGCCCGAGAGCAGCGCCTGCAGGGCTTCCAGGCTGGCGCCACGCGCCTCCTCGATGCCGGTAATGCACCAGCAATCCACCAGCGGGTCCATCAGGGCGATGACGCCGGCGATGTCCTTGTCGCTGAGCATCCCGAACACGGCCCAGGTTTTGCCGTCGCAGGGTTCGGCGCGCAGGTTGGCCGCCAGTTCTGACGCGGCGTGCGGGTTATGCGCCACGTCCATGATGACCAGTGGCGCCTCGGACACTTTCTGAAAGCGTCCCGCCAGTGCCGCGGTCTGCAGTCCCTCGCGCAGCGCTTCCAGCGAGACCGGCAGGCGCGCCTCCAGGGTCAGCAATGCCGCCAGGGCAGCGGCTGCGTTGCGGTATTGGAAAGCGCCGGCAAGCTTGAGGCGCGGCAGCCCTGCCAGCGTGCGCGTCCCCAGGGTAAACGACCACTGCCCGGCGCTGACCTGATAGGAAAAATCACGGTCAATCTGCAACAACGGCGCACCCAGGCGTGCCGCGGTTTCGGCAATGGTGACGGGAGGCTCGGGGTCGGCGCAGATGGCCGGACGCCCGGCGCGAAACACGCCGGCCTTTTCAGTGGCGATGGCCTCGCGGGTGCTGCCCAACCAGGCCTCGTGGTCGATGGCGATGCTGGTGACGATGGCGCAATCGGGATCGAAAATGTTGACGGCATCCAATCGGCCGCCCAGCCCCACTTCCAGAATGACGACATCAAGACCGGCCTCGATGAAAACCTGCATCGCTGCAAGCGTGCCAAACTCGAAGGGGGTGAGCGACTGGTTGCCGCGCGCGGCCTCCACTTTGGCGAAGGCATCGCACAGACTTTGATCGGAAACGAAAGAAGACCCCACGCGCACGCGTTCGTTGTAACGCACAAGATGCGGCGAGGAATAGACACCCACGCGATAGCCCGCAGCGCTCAAACAGGCGGCCAGCAGGGTACAGGTGGAACCTTTGCCATTGGTGCCGGCAACGGTGATGATGGGAAAGTTGGGATGCAAGGTCATTGCATCCCGCACTTGTGACACGCGGGCCAACCCCATGTCGATGGTCAGCGCATGGAGCTGCTCGGTGTGTGCCAGCCACTCCGCAAGGGTTTTTGGCCCCGCGGCGGGCGGCAAGGAACTGCGGGCCATGCTCATGACGTTTCAGGAATGAGCGCTGGCCCGCATGGGCTTAGAACAGGCCGACGATGCTGCCGTTGGCGTCGATGTCCACCTTCTCGGAAGACGGCACCTTGGGCAGGCCAGGCATGGTCATCATGTCGCCGCAGATGGCCACGACAAAACCGGCTCCGTTGGCAAGACGCACTTCACGCACGTTCAGGGTGTGCCCGGTAGGAGCGCCCTTGGCGTTGGGATCAGACGTGAAGGACATCTGGGTCTTGGCCATGCAGACGGGGAAGTGACCGTAGTCCTTGTTCCACTCGTCAAGCTGCTTGCGGGCATTGTCACTGAAGGTGACCTGGCCGGCGCGGTAAATCTTGGTGGCGATGGTGGTGATCTTTTCCTGCAGGGTGATGTTGTCAGGATAGACATAGGTGTGCTTCTTGCCTGATTTTTCGATCAGGTCCACCACGGTGCGGGCCACTTCTTCCGCACCCTTGCCCCCTTCGGCCCAATGACGGGCCAGGACGAACTTGCCGCCCATGGCTTCGATGCGCTCCTTCAGGAGGGCCACTTCGGCTTCGGTATCGAAGGTGAAGTGGTTGACCGACACCACGCAAGGCAGGCCGTAGTTGTCGCGGATGTTTTCCAGGTGGCGCTCGATGTTGATCATGCCCTTTTCCAGCGCGGCCAGGTTTTCCTTGTTGAGCTCATCCTTCTTCACGCCACCATGGAACTTGAGGGCGCGGATGGTGGCCACCAGAACGACGGCGGAAGGGTTCAACCCAGCCATGCGGCACTTGATGTCGATGAACTTCTCGGCGCCGAGATCCGCACCGAAGCCGGCTTCAGTCACCACGTAGTCAGCGAGCTTGAGGCCAGCCTTGGTGGCGATGACGGAGTTGCAACCGTGGGCGATGTTGGCAAACGGGCCGCCGTGAATGATGGCGGGGTTGTTTTCCAGGGTCTGCACCAGATTGGGCTTGATGGCGTCCTTCAGCAGGACGGCCATGGCACCATGGGCCTTGAGGTCACGCGCGTAAATCGGCTTGCGATCGCCCTGAGTGTAACCGATGATGATGCGGGCCAGACGATCCTTCAAATCCATCAGCGAACTGGCCAGACACAGGATGGCCATCACTTCGGAGGCCACCACGATGTCGTAACCGTCTTCACGCACGAAGCCGTTGGCGGTACCGCCAAGACCCACCACGATCTTGCGCATGGCGCGATCATTCATGTCCACCACACGCTTCCACTGGATGAGGCGCGGGTCGATGCGCAGCTCATTGCCATGGTTGATGTGATTGTCGATCAACGCGGCCAACAGGTTGTTGGCTGCAGCGATGGCGTGGAAGTCACCCGTGAAATGCAGGTTGATGTCTTCCATCGGGACGATCTGGGCATAGCCGCCGCCTGCTGCACCGCCCTTGACGCCAAATACGGGACCCAGGGAAGGCTCACGCAGGCAGATCATGGTCTTTTTGCCGATGCGGTTCAGGGCGTCACCCAGACCCACGGTGGTGGTGGTCTTGCCTTCACCTGCGGGGGTGGGGCTGATGGCCGTCACCAAAATCAGTTTGCCGTCTGGACGATCCTTGATGCTTTCAAGGTATTCCAGAGAAATCTTTGCCTTGAAATGCCCGTACGGCTCGAGGTGCTCATCGCTGATGCCCAATTTATCCTTGGCCACCTTGGCGATGCGTTCCATTTTTGCAGCCTGAGCAATTTCGATATCTGAAGCCATGACAACCTTCTCCTGTTAAATCTTGATTTGAGTCAATTTTTTGACCACGAAGGGGTGGTTCAAAACCCGGAAATTACCTTACCAGAATGGCTCGGAAATCGTTCACATTTGTGAGGGTCGGCCCGGTATGGATCAAGTCTTTTAATTTTGAGAAGAATGTATAGCCGTCGTTATTGGCCAGAAAATCCTTGGCGCGCAGGCCCAGGGCTTCAGCGCGGGCCAGCGTATCCGGGGTGAGAATGGCGCCGGCATTGTCTTCGGTGCCATCCACCCCGTCGGTGTCGCAGGCCACCGCATGAATCCGGGGATGGCCTTCCAGGGCCACCGCCAGGGCCAGCAGGAACTCGGCGTTGCGCCCCCCGCGCCCCTTGCCGCGCACGGTCACGGTGGTCTCCCCCCCCGACAGCAGCACGCAGGGTGCCGCCACGGGCTGGTTGTGCCGCGCCACCTGCTTGGCAATGCCCGCATGCACCAGGGCCACGTCGCGCGATTCGCCTTCCAGGCTGTCGCCCAGGATGACCGGGGTCACCCCCGAGGCAAGCGCCAGGGCGGCAGCCGCTTCCAGCGAGGCCTGCGGCGTGGCGATCATGCGCGTGGTGGCGCGCGCAAGGCGCGGATAGCCGGGCTTGGGGGTTTCGTCATGGCCGCGCTTGATGTACTCGTAAGCCGCCGCGGGCTCGCGCAGGTTGTACTTGTCCAGGATGGCGAGGGCGTCGGCGCAGGTGGTGGGGTCCGCCACGGTGGGGCCAGAAGCAATCACGGAGGGGTCGTCGCCGGGCACGTCCGAGATCAGCAGGGTCACCACCTGGGCCGGGGCGCAGGCTGCGGCCAGGCGCCCGCCCTTGATGGCCGAGAGGTGCTTGCGCACGCAGTTCATTTCGGTAATGGTGGCCCCGCTTTTGAGCAGCCCCTTGTTCATGGCCTGCTTGTCCGCCAGCGTCAGCCCCTCGGCAGGGGCGGCCAGCAGGGCCGAGCCGCCACCCGAGATGAGGCAGATGACGAGGTCATCGGCGCTCAATCCCTGCACCATGTTAAGGATGCGCGCCGCGGCAGCCCGTCCGGCCTCGTCGGGCACCGGGTGGGCAGCTTCCACCACTTCAATGCGTTCGGTGGGAATTTTATGGCCATAACGGGTGACCACGAGGCCCTCCAGGGGACCGGGCCAATGGTCTTCCAGGGCGCGGGCCATGGAGCCCCCGGCTTTCCCGGCGCCGATCACGATGGTCCGACCCTTGGGCGGCTCGGGCAAATAGGCCGGCAGGCAGCGGAAAGGATCGGCTGCCGCGACGGCAGCGTCAAACAGCGCGCGCAGCAGCGCCTGGGAAGCTTCAGAATTCATGGTCAGGGTCTGTGAGATAATCGAAAGTCGAATTGTAGTTATACCAGCGGCAGATTGGGAACAGTATCACTTATAGATATGAAAAGACTTTACTAATTTTAAAATTGTCCGGTTTGTGGCTTAATTGCGGATTACCCTGAGCCATCAGGACATATCCAAAGACTGCGCTGCGGCGCAACATCCAGGAGGTTTGACCGTGTTTGATTCCAGAAAGCTCATCGCCGATACTGATCCCGAATTGTGGAGCGCAATACAGAAGGAATACCGCCGCCAGGAAGACCATATCGAGCTGATCGCCTCTGAGAACTATACCAGCCCTTCCGTGCTTCAGGCACAAGGTTCGGTGTTGACCAATAAATACGCCGAAGGCTATCCCGGCAAGCGCTACTACGGCGGCTGCGAATTCGTGGACATCGCCGAGCAGCTGGCCATCGACCGCGTCAAGAAGCTCTTCGGTGCCGAATACGCCAACGTCCAGCCCCATTCGGGTTCGCAGGCCAATGCGGCCGTGTACATGGCCATGCTGCAGCCCGGCGACACGGTGCTGGGCATGTCGCTGGCCCACGGCGGCCACCTCACCCACGGCGCCTCCGTCAACTTCAGCGGCAAACTCTACAAGTCCGTGGCCTACGGTCTTAACCCCGACACTGAACAGATCGACTACGCCGAAGTGCAGCGCCTGGCCGAAGAACATAAGCCCAAGATGATCGTGGCTGGCGCCTCTGCCTATTCCATGGTCATTGACTGGAAGCGCTTTCGCGAAATCGCCGACAGCGTGGGTGCTTACCTGATGGTGGACATGGCCCACTACGCCGGCCTCATCGCCGTGGGCGAATACCCCAGCCCCATCGGCATTGCCCATTTCGTCACCTCCACCACGCACAAGACCCTGCGCGGCCCCCGCGGCGGCGTCATCCTGTCTTCGGCAGAATTTGAAAAGCCCCTCAATTCCATGATTTTCCCGGGCATCCAGGGCGGCCCGCTGATGCATGTCATCGCGGCCAAGGCCACCGCTTTCCACGAAGCGCTGAAGCCTGAATTCAAGGATTACCAGCAGAAGGTCAAGGCCAACGCCAAGGCCATGGCAGCCACCTTCATCGAGCGCGGGCTGCGCATCGTCTCGGGCGGCACGGAAAGCCACCTGTTCCTGATGGACCTGCGCGCCAAGAAGATTACCGGCAAGGACACCGAGGCCGCCTTGGGTCGTGCCCACATCACCGTTAACAAGAATGCCATTCCGAATGATCCGGAAAAGCCATTCGTCACCTCGGGCATCCGGATTGGCACACCCGCCATGACCACCCGGGGATTTGGTGTCGCCGAAGCCCAAAAGGTGGCACACCTGATTTCCGATGTCCTGGACGCGCCAGGCGACGACGCCACCACGCAACGCGTGATTGGCGAAGTCAGCACCCTGTGCAGCAAGTTCCCGGTTTACGGCTAAGCAACACGCCTTTCACCCTACAGATCGACACAATATTTAGCGCTTGAGGAGATTGAGATCATGGCTGGACAGAATTTTCTGTTTGTACCCGGACCCACCAACGTACCCGCCCGCATCCAGCGGGCCATGATGGTACCGATGGAAGACCATCGCTCGCCCAAATTCCCCGAACTGACCCTGGAAGTGATTCAGGGTCTGAAGAAGGTGTTCAAAACCGAAAAGGGCACGCCCATCGTGTTTCCCTCTTCGGGCACCGGTTGCTGGGAAGCCGCGCTGACCAACTGCCTCAACGTGGGTGACAAGGTCCTGGCCTCGCGCTTTGGCCAGTTCAGCCACCTGTGGATCGACATGTGCCAGCGTCTGGGCTTTGATGTGGAAATCATCGACGTGGAGTGGGGCGAAGGTGCGCCACCCGATCGTTACCTCGCCGCCCTGCAGGCCGACAAGGCCCACAAGATCAAGGCCGTGCTGGTGTGTCAGAACGAAACCGCCACCGGTGTGACCAGCGACGTGCCGGCCATCCGCAAGGCCATGGACGCCGCCGGCCACCCCGCCCTGTTGTTTGTGGACTCGGTCAGCGCCCTGGGCAGCATCGATTTCCGCATGGACGAATGGAAAGTGGACGTGTGCGTCTCCGGTTCGCAAAAGGGCCTGATGTTGCCCGCCGGCATGGGCGTGACCTGCGTCAGCGAAAAAGCCCTGGCCGCTCGCCAGACCGCCACGCACCCGCGCTGCTACTTTGACTATCTCGACATGGTCAAGAACAACGCCTCGGGCTACTTTCCCTACACCCCTTCCATCCCCATGCTCTATGGCATGAAGGAAGCCTTGAAGACCATCGAGGAAGAAGGCCTGGAAAACATCCTGGCCCGTCATGCCTACCTCGCTGGCGGCGTGCGCGCTGCCGTGCTGGAAGGCTGGGGGCTCAAGCTGTGCGCCAAGGATCCCAAGTGGTACTCGGATACCGTCTCGGCCATCCTGGTCCCTGAAGGCTTCGATGCTGCCAAGGTCATTGCACGCGCTTACGCACGCTACAACCTGTCGCTGGGTGCGGGCCTGTCCAAGGTTGCCGGCAAGGTCTTCCGCATCGGCCACCTGGGTGACCTCAACGAACTGATGTTGATGGGTGCCATCGCCGGGGCCGAAATGGCCATGCTGGACATCGGCATTCCCGTCAAGGCAGGCAGCGGTGTGGCCGCAGCTTCGGCCTACTGGCGCAAGAACCAGGACCAGGCACGGGCGGCAGCATGACCGGTAAAGTCGTCTTTCTCGATCGCGCCTCATTGAAGGCGCAGGTGCGCAAGCCGGCCTTTGCGGATGAGTACGTGGAGTTCGAGAAAACCACTTCCCAGCAAATCGTGGAGCGCCTGCAGGGCGCCACGGTGGCCATCACCAACAAGGTGCCGTTGCGCGAGGAAACCCTCAAGCAGTTGCCGCGCCTGAAGATGATTGCCGTGGCCGCCACGGGGTATGACGTCATCGACATTCCCTATTGCAAGGCCCATGGCATTGCCGTGGCCAACATCCGCAACTACGCCACGCATACCGTGCCGGAACACGCCTTTGCGCTGATCCTGGCCCTGCGCCGCAACATCCTCGCCTATCGTGAGGATGTGGAAGCGGGCGTCTGGCAGAAGTCTGACCAGTTCTGCTTCTTCACCCACACCATCGGCGACCTGCACGGCGCCACCCTGGGCATCATCGGTGAAGGCGTGCTGGGTCGGGCCACGGCGCACATCGCCGAGAAGGGTTTTGGCATGCGCGTGCTGTATGCCGACCACGTGCCCCCCAAGATGGAAGGCGTGACCTTCACCCCGATGGAACAGGTGCTGGCCGAATCCGACGTCATCTCGCTGCATTGCCCGTTGACCCCCGATACCAAGAACATCATCGGCATCAACGAACTGCGCAAGATGAAGCGCAGTGCCATCCTGATCAACACCTCGCGCGGTGGCCTGGTGGACGAGGCCGCACTGATCCAGGCGCTGGACGAAGGCCTGATTGCCGGGGCCGGGTTTGACGTCATCACGAGCGAGCCGCCCAAGAACGGCCATCCGTTTCTGGACATTCGTCGCCCCAACTTCATCCTCACCCCGCACGTGGCCTGGGCTTCGGATGGCGCCATGCAGTTTCTGGCCGATCAGCTCATCGACAACATCGAAGCCTGGCAAAAAGGAACGCCGCAACATCTCGTGACCTGATTCAACACGCGATCAAGCGGTTTTCCTCACGCGCCTCCTGCTATCATTGCCGTAACGATAACAGGAGGCGTTTTTCATGGATATTCACGAGTATCAGGCCAAGGAGTTGCTGGCTGGCTTTGGGGTTCCCGTGCCCCGTGGCAGTGTGGCCTACAGTCCCGACCAGGCCGTTTATGTGGCCACCGAACTGGGTGGCTGGCATTGGGTCGTCAAGGCCCAGGTCCACGCCGGAGGGCGGGGCAAGGCAGGCGGCATCAAGCTGTGCCGCACCTATGGCGAAGTGGCGCAGGCCGCCAAGGACCTGCTGGGCAAGACGCTGGTCACACACCAGACCGGGCCGGAAGGCAAGGCCGTGCAGCGCCTGTACATCGAAGTGGCCGAGCCCTTCGAGCGTGAAATCTACCTGGGCTTCGTGCTGGACCGGCGCGCCCAGCGCATCCGCGTGGTGGCCTCGGCCCAGGGCGGGATGGAAATCGAGGAAATTGCCAAAACCAATCCGGATTCACTGCGCCAGGTGCAGGTGGAGCCAGCCGTGGGCCTGCAGCAATTCCAGGCACGCGAACTTGCCTTTGGACTGGGTCTTAACATCAAGCAGGTCAGCCGGGCCGTGACGGCCATCATGGGCTGCTATCGCGCCTTCCGCGACCTCGATGCCACCATGGTGGAAATCAATCCGCTCGTCGTCACCAAGGACAACCGGGTGCTGGCGCTCGACGCAAAGATGTCCTTCGACGACAACGCCCTGTTCCGCCGTCCCCGCATCACCGAAATGCGCGACCCCTCGCAGGAAGATCCGCGTGAAGCCCAGGCCAACCAGCATGGACTGAACTATGTGGGACTTTCAGGCGACATCGGCTGCATCATCAATGGCGCGGGACTCGCCATGGCCACCATGGACATGATCAAGTATGCTGGGGGCGAACCCGCCAACTTTCTGGACGTGGGTGGCGGCGCCTCGCCCGAGCGCGTGGCCGAAGCCTTCCGCCTGGTGCTGTCGGACAAGAACGTGAAGGCCATCCTCGTCAACATCTTTGCCGGCATCAACCGCTGCGACTGGGTGGCCGAAGGGGTGGTGCAGGCGGCCCGTGGCCTCAAGGTGCCGCTCATCGTGCGCCTGGCCGGCACCAACGTGGAAGCAGGTCAGAAAATCATTCAAGAGAGCGGCCTGCCCATCATCAGTGCCAACACGCTGGCAGAAGCCGCAGAAAAAGCCGTTGCTGCCGCCCGAGGAGGTCTGGATTCATGAGCATTCTCATCAATGAACGTACACGCGTGATCGTGCAGGGATTCACCGGCGACAAGGCCACCTTTCACGCCAGGGAAATGATTCAGTACGGCACCAATGTGGTGGGTGGCGTCACCCCCGGCAAGGGCAATCAAAAACATCTGGAACGCCCCGTCTTTGATACCGTCAAGGATGCCGTGGCTGCCACCGGCGCAGAAGCAAGCCTCGCCTTCGTGCCGCCCGCCTATGCCGCCGACGCCCTGATGGAAGCGGCCGATGCCGGGTTGCGCCTTGTGTGCATCATCACCGACGGCATTCCGGCCCAGGACATGATGCGGGTCAAACGCTACCTGATGCGCTATCCCAAGGACAAGCGCACCATGGTGGTGGGCCCCAACTGTGCCGGCATCATCAGTGCCGGCAAGGCCATGCTGGGCATCATGCCCGGCCACATCTACAAGCGTGGCAACGTGGGCATCGTCTCGCGCGCGGCCACGCTGGGCTATGAAGCAGCCGCCCAGATGACGGCGCTGGGCATTGGCGTGTCCACCAGCGTGGGTATTGGCGGCGACCCCATCAATGGCAGTTCCTTCCTGGACCACATGGCGCTCTTCGAAGAAGACCCTGAAACCCACGCGGTGGTGATGATTGGTGAAATCGGTGGCTCGCAGGAAGCCGAAGCCTCGCAATGGATCAAGGAGCACATGACGAAACCGGTGGTGGGTTATGTGGCGGGCCTCACTGCCCCCAAGGGCCGCCGCATGGGCCATGCCGGCGCCATCATTTCCGCCGAAGGCGACACCGCGGCAGAGAAGGCCGAGATCATGCAGTCCTACGGGTTGTTCGTCTCGCCCAGCGCTGCTGAACTCGGCAGCACCGTGGCGCGTGCCCTGGCCTCCCTATAAGGAATCTGCCCATGAGCTTTACCCTCATCCCCCAGGCCACCCCGAGGCTGCACCGCTCGGAGCTGGCCGTGCCCGGTTCCAATCCCGGTCTTTTCGAAAAAGCCGCACGCTCGGCGGCCGACGTCATCTTTCTGGACCTGGAAGATGCGGTGGCCCCCGACGACAAGGCACAGGCACGCAAGAACATCATCGCCGGGCTTCACGACATCGACTGGGGCAACAAGACCATGATGATTCGCATCAACGGTCTTGATACCCACTACATGTACCGTGACGTGGTGGACATCGTGGAGACCTGTCCCCGTCTGGACATGATCCTCATCCCCAAGGTGGGCGTGCCCCAGGACGTGTACGCCCTCGACATGCTGGTGACGCAAATCGAAAATGCCACGGGACGCACCCAGCGCATCGGTTTTGAAGTGCTGATCGAAACGGCGCTGGGCATGGCCAACGTGGAGGCCATCGCGCAGTCCAGCAAGCGCCTCGAGGCCATGAGTTTTGGCGTGGCCGATTACGCAGCCTCCACGCGCGCGCGCACCACGGTCATCGGTGGCGTCAACAAGGATTCGGGCGTGCTCACTGACAAGGATGACGCAGGTGGGCGCCATTACTACTGGACCGATCCCTGGCACGCGGCCCAGACGCGCATGCTGGTAGCCTGCCGTGCGTACGGCCTGCGTCCCATCGACGGCCCCTTCGGTGATTTCAACGATCCGGAGGGCTTCGTGGCCGCGGCCAACCGCGTGGCGGTGCTGGGCTACGAGGGCAAGTGGGCCATTCACCCTTCGCAGATCGAGCTGTCCAACCAGGTGTTCACGCCCTCCAAGGAAGAAGTCACCAAGGCGCGACGCATCATGGAGGCCATGGCGCAAGCCGCGCGCGATGGGCGCGGTGCAGTGTCGCTGGATGGTCGTCTGATCGACATCGCCAGCATCCGCATGGCCGAAGGCCTGCTCGCCAAGGCGCGCGCCATGGGTATGGCTGACTGACGGAACTGGGTTGCAGCGTAGGGTTGTTTGATCACGCCACGGACCGCCACTGCACTACCGTGGCGGTCCATGCTGGAATTCCTCTGCTGTTTTTTCATACCGCCGGCCTGGTCGCGCGCACCGCGCCGGATGACGGCGGGCGCTGCCGTGTGGCTGCTCTATCTTCTGGCAGCGCGCGAACAGCCGCTCGCCATCGTCAGGGTGCTGCCGCAATGCGCCCCGCTTGTGGCCGTGACGCTGTGGCTCGCCCATGGCGCCTTCCTCGCCCTGCCCTGGCTGGTCACCTGGGCTCCGCTGCAACAGTCCGCCATGCGACGCGCCCTGGGCTTTCTGGCGGCCCTGCTGTGGGGGCTGGTGCCACCCTGGGGCCTCCTGGGCTGGCTGCATCCCCTCACCCTGAGCGGGTGGCTGTATCCCGCCTGGGTTGGGCGGGGCTTGCCGCCACCACGGTATTGCTGCTGTCCCTGGCGTTGGGTGCCAGGGGCTGGGCGCTTTCGTTGACACTCGCCGCCCTGTGCACCAATGCCCTGTTCCGGCCGCCCCCCGTTCTGCCCCATTGGGTGGCGCTCGCCACGCAATTGCCGCGCATGGCCGCATCCGACGCCGCAAGCCGCATGGAACGCCAGGCGGCGCTCATGGCGCTGGTGGCACGGCAACTGCCCTCCGCACCTTCCGTGCTGCTGTTGCCCGAAGAAATTGCCGGGCCCTGGACCGCAGCTGAAGATTTTTGGTGGCAACCGGTATTTGCGGCGGCACGCGCCCGGGGCATCACCCTGATCCTCGGGGCGCAGCGTGTGGAGGATTGGGGATTGCACAATGGCGCCTTGATCGTCACGCCCACGCAGACGCGCTGGCAACTGGCGCGCCAGCCCATCCCCCTGGCGGAATGGAATCCGTTCTCGGACCGGATGGCGCCTTCGGGCTGGTTTGCGGGCGCGTCAGGGCTCAACAGCGGCATGACCGACATCGATGGCACGCGCGTGCTGTTTTCGTTTTGCTATGAGGACCTGTTGGTGCTGCCGCAGCTTGTCAGCGCCGGCTTTGCTGATTTGGGGACAGACCCTAAATTGGGGACAGACCCCATACTGGGATCTGTCCCCAATTTAGGGTCTGTCCCCAAGGTGATCGTTGGCATGGCCAACCTGTGGTGGACCGGGGGCATGGCGGAGCCCTGGGTGCAGCAACAGATGCTGGCGGGATTGGGACGCCTGTGGGGCATTCCCGTGGTGCGGGCAGTCAACGGGCCGGCTTGACCGGCAGCTCAAGGAACCTGCTGCACCACCCAGGCGGCGATGGCAGCCAGCAACATGGCCGATTCGCCAATGGCCGGCGTCACCGCGATGGAAAGACCCGGGTGATCTGCCTGCAACGCCTGGACGATGCGTGGCAGGTCTTTTTTGAGGTGTCCGCCCTGCGCCATGAACAAGGGCACCAGCGTGATGCGATGCGTGCCCCGGGCTGCGAGGCTTGCCACGCATTCGGCAAGGCCCGGTTCCATCAGTTCGAGGAATGCCAGTTCCACGGGCACGCCAGGTCGCAGCACCTTCACCTGTTCGCGGATGCGCTGAAAGGGTTCGGCCCATTGCGGATCGCGCGCGCCGTGCGCGAAGAGAACGACAGCGCTGGAGACAGGAGCCGTCATCAGTGCCGCCCCGTGCTGCCAAAGCCGCCGGCACCGCGGGCGCTGGCTTCAAAGTCTTCCACCACCTGCAGCGCCACCTGCACCACGGGCACCACCACCAGCTGTGCAATGCGCTCCATGGGCTTGAGCTCAAATGGGGTCTGACCCCGATTCCACAACGACACGAAGATCTGCCCCTGGT
>DAICZS010000017.1:0-232 GCA_027311025.1 Ferrovaceae bacterium | reverse complement strand
CAACCCCACGAGGTTGCCCAGCACGATGCCGTGCTTGTGGCCTAGGCCCGAGCGGGGCAGGATCATGGCGGCGAAACCCGGGTCGCCAATATGGATGGCAAGGCCGGCAGGAATCAGTTCAGTCTGCCCTGGCTGGAGCGTCAGGGTGGCATCGATGCAGGCACGCAAATCAAGGCCTGCCGCACCTGCCGTGCCGTAGGCCGGAAGATTGTCGCGCAGGCGGGGATCGAGG
>DAICZS010000016.1 GCA_027311025.1 Ferrovaceae bacterium | reverse complement strand
TCCAGGTGGTGGGCTGCCGGGGGTCGAGCCGTGGGGCTGGCTGCAGGGGAATGACGGCACCTGCCGGTTGCTGCAGATCACCCGCCAGCAAACGGACCAGGCGTGCGCGTTCCAGATCGTCGTGTAACGCTGCGCGCGACAGGTCCAGGTTTGCCGGCAGGGCGGCCTCTTCCTTGAGGAACTGCAGGGGGTCTTCGAAAGCCGCGATCACACGCGCCGGAACAATCCCCAGGCGGGTGGCCAGTGCCGCGGCAAACCGTTGTGCCGCTTCGGGTTTTGCTGCAACCTCAGGATCGTCATGGGCCAACAGCTGTGGGTTGTGCCACAGCGGTTGCCCATCCGTCCGCCAGAACAGATTGAGTGCCCATCGGGGCAAGGGCTCACCCGGATACCATTTGCCCTGGCCATGATGCCGCACCCCACCCGCAGCCCAATGGGCCGCCAGTCGCTGGAACAACAGGCCGGCCAGCTGTCGTTTATGGGGGCCCAGGGCCTGGGTATGCCATTCCTGACTTTCCAGATGGTCCACGGCGACAAAGGTGGGTTCGCCTCCCATGGTCATGCGCACCCCGTTTGCTGCCAGCTCCTGATCCACTTGCTGTCCCAAGGCATCGATGGCGGTCCATTGGGCCTCGGTGTAGGGTTTCGTCACCCGTGGTGCCTCATCAATACGGGTGACCGTCATGGCGAAGCCGAACGTCACTTCGCATGGGCCCGTGGCGCCTGTCACTGGCGCTGCCGATTGGGGCGAGGCCGTGCAGGCCAGCGGGAGATGACCTTCGCCGGCCAGCAATCCGGAGGTGGGGTCAAGGCCCAGCCAGCCTGCCCCGGGAAGATAGACTTCGGCCCAGGCGTGCAGGTCGGTGAAATCCTCTGCAGGTCCGCACGGCCCCTCCAGCGGCCTTTGATCGGCCACAAGCTGAATCAGGTATCCCGAGACAAACCGGGCTGCAAGGCCCAGATGTCGGGCAACCTGCACGAGTAGCCAGGCGCTGTCGCGACACGAGCCCAGCCGTTGCGATAGCGTTTCTTCAGGGGTCTGTACGCCCGGCGCCAGACGGATGTTGTAACGGATATCCTGCTGCAACCGGCGATTCATGGCGACAAGAAAATCGATGGTGAGCGGTGGGGTTGCCGACACGTCCTGCTTCAGTGACTGCACATACCGTTCCAGCAGCGGGCCTGGTGGCAGGGTTTCCAGAAAGGGGGCCAGTTCGCCTGCAAGGGGCTCGGGATAGGCAAAGGGGAAATGTTCGGCGTAAGGCTCGATGAAAAAATCGAAGGGATTGATCACCGTCATCTCTGCCACGAGGCCCACTTCAATTTCCAGCGCGTTGGCCGGTTCCGGAAACACCAGCCGGGCTACCCAGTTGCCGTAGCCGTCCTGTTGCCAGTTGACGAAATGGTGTCCGGGGGCAACGTGCAGCGCATACCCGCTCACGGGTGTGCGGCAGTGCGCCGCAGGACGCAGGCGGATTTCGTGGGGAAAGATCTGGGTGGGGCGATCGAACCGATAGAAGGTCTTATGGCTCAGTGTTACGCGGATGGCCATCGTCAGTCCAGTCCATGTCCGGGAGCTGACCAAAGGCCTGGCGCAACCCCTCTCCCCATTGGTGGTGAACCAGGGAGAGATACGGGTTGTTCTCGTCGAAACGTTTGTGCAACCGCACGCGCAAGGCGTCCTTTTCGTAAACCAGAAGATCGATGGGTGGGCCCACCGAGATGTTGCTGCGCATGGTGGAATCGAAAGAAACGATCACGCATTTGGATGCTTCGCGCAGCGGTGTCTGTGGCACCAGCACACGATCCAGGATGGGCTTGCCATATTTGGTTTCGCCAATCTGGAAGAACGGTGTATCGAGCGAGGCTTCGATGAAATTCCCCTCGGAATAGATGTTGAACAGTCGGGGTTCTTCGCCCTGAATTTGCCCCCCCACCAGAAAGGAGGCGCTGGCGTCGATATTGCGTTGCGTCAGGTAGGGGCCGTCGCGTTGCTGGATTTCGCGCAGACAATCGCCCAGCAGGATGGCCACTTCGTACATCGAAGTGCAGTTCCAGATATTTTTGCGGTCCGAAAGCCGTGCGTTTTGGATCAACAGATTGACCGTGCCCTGACTGATGGCCAGGTTTCCGGAGGTGAGCGTGACAATGACGCGATCGCCCGGGTTTTCGAAAATTCGCATCTTGCAAAAGCGCCCCACGTTGTCCACGCCTGCATTGGTGCGCGAATCGGAAGCGAAGATCATGCCGGCATTGAGATTGGCGGCAACGCAGTAAGTCATGGGGGTTCCACTCCAAAAATCGGAAATTCAGCCAAGCGCCGACTGTAATGGAGCCGCTCGTACAAGGCAAGCCGGGTTTATTGAAGCTCATGGGAGAAAAAGCTCTGATTGATGTGGCTTCCCAGGCGATGGGTCTGTTCAAGAAAATCGGTGAGATACTCGTGCAGGCCGTAAGTCATGATGTCCTCGATGCGTCCGTAGTGCAGTCGGGCGTGTAACTCCCCGGCCATGCGTCGCGCTTCCGTACCGGTGTTTCCCACCAGGATTTCAAGAATGTCGTGAATTTCGTCCATGCAGGCGTGCAGCGATCGCGGCATGTCCATGCGCAGGATCAGCAGCTGGGCCACCTTGAGCGGCACGATGACATCGCGGTAGATTTTGCGATAGGCCTCGAAGGCACTCACCGAGCGCAGCAAGGCACCCCATTGGTAGTAGTCCTGGGCCCCACCCACGTCCGTTGGCGATGGAAGGAGGATGTGGTATTTGACGTCCAGGATGCGTGCCGTGTTGTCGGCCCGTTCCAGGAAGGTGCCCAGACGGATGAAGTGATAGGACTCGTCGTGCAGCGAGGTGCCTACCGATACGCCACGAAACATGTGCGAACTTAATTTGACGCGGTCAAAAAAATTGCCGATCTGACCTGCCTCCAGCGACTGCGGGCTGACGTTGCGAAATTCGATCCATGTGGCGTTGATGCTCTCCCACATTTCCGAGGTGATGGCCCCTCGAACCGAGCGTGCATTTTCGCGTGCGGCAAAAATGCTGCCGCAAATGCTGGAGGGGTTGTCGATGTCGGTAACCAGAAACTTGAGCACGTTCTGTGCGCTGAGGTCGGAATAGAGTGCGTAGTAGTGGGAAGCCAGTCCCGTGGTGATCTGGGGAACCGCCCATGGCGCGGCCCAGGGTTGTTCAGGCACTTTCATGCTGCTGGGCAGCAACATCATGCGCGAGGTGACATCCAGCATGCGCGCCGTGTTTTCGGCGCGTTCCATGTGGCGCGCCATCCAGTACAGATGATCGGCAGTGCGGCTTAACATGATCAGCTCCCCAGTACCCAGGTGTCTTTGGTACCACCACCCTGGGACGAATTAACCACCAGCGATCCTTGCTGGAGGGCCACGCGCGTCAGCCCGCCGGGTGTGATCCGCACGTCCCGGCCGCTGATGATGTAGGGGCGCAAATCCACATGACGTGGGGCAATGCCATCCGCCACCAGCGTGGGGCAGGTGGACAGTGCCAGGGTGGGCTGCGCAATATAGTTATCGGGGTTGGCCTTGATGCGTTCGCGAAACGCCGCAAGTTCCGCCTGCGAGGCCCTGGGGCCGATCAACATGCCATACCCACCCGATCCCTGCACTTCCTTCACCACCAGTTCGGGTAATTTGGCCAGGACATAGACGAGATCTTCTGGTCGCGACAGGCGGTAGGTGGGCACGTTGGACAGGATGGGCTCTTCTCCCAGATAGAAGCGAATCATCTCGGGCACGTACACGTAAGTGGATTTGTCGTCCGCAACCCCGGTACCCACGGCGTTGGCCAGCGTGACACTTCCCGCGCGCACGGCATTGAGCAGTCCGGGCACGCCCAGCACGGAATCCGGGCGGAATGCCAGCGGGTCGAGAAAGTCATCGTCGATGCGCCGGTAAATCACATCCACCTGCTGCGGTCCCTGCGTGGTCCGCATGTACACCACGTCGCCCTTGACGAACAGGTCCTGGCCCTCGACGAGCTCGATGCCCATTTGCTGCGCCAGGAAAGCATGCTCGAAATAGGCGCTGTTAAACGATCCCGGTGTCAGCAGGACAATCGTGGGGCTGCTGATGTGGCGCGGGGATACGGCGCGCAATCCTTCCACCAGCAGGTCCGGGTAATGGTCCAGGGGCAGAACCGGCATGCGGCTAAAAAGATCAGGAAACAGGCGCATCATCATGCGACGGTTTTCCAGCATGTAGGATGCGCCGGAGGGGGTGCGCAGGTTGTCCTCCAGCACGTAAAAACGTTCCTCATCCACCTTGACCACATCGATTCCCGCCACATGGGCGTAGATGTCCTGGGCCAGGGCAATGCCAATCATTTCCGGACGGAACATGGCGTTGCCCGTGACCTGGGCGCGCGGGATGAGCCCGGCCTTGATGATTTCCTGGTCGAAGTAGATGTCTTTCAAAAACGCATTCAGGGCACGAATGCGTTGTATGCAGCCGCGTTCAATGGTGTCCCAGGAACGCGCCGAGAGGATGCGGGGGATGACGTCGAAGGGAATGGAGCGTTCGACGCCAGTTTCATCGCCGTACACTGCAAAGGTGATGCCCAGCCGGGCAATCAGCAGCTCGGCTTCCCTGTGGCGCTGGTTGAGCACCTCGGGCGAAACCTCGCCCAGCCAGCGCGCATAGTCTGAGTAGGCCGTGTGGATGCTCCCGTCGGGTCGGTGCATCTCGTCGTGAGCGCCCGGGGTCGCGGCTTGCCGTTGCTGGAGCGACATGATGGGTAAGGCCCCTCAATGGTTTGCACTTGCCCAACAGAGCAGCAAGGAGCGTGCCATCAAAACCCCGGGCGTTTTGGGGCATTCTGGCGCGCTGGGGGCTTTCATGGTGCGGCCCCGCGGGCGAATGCTCCAAACCGGTGCGTCAAGCGCCTTTCCGCTTGGGCTATACTCACAGGCATCAGTGCAAGGATGACTCATGGTTTCACGCACACACGTTTTGGAGGTTTCCGACGCAGGCCATGGGCTGGCCGGGCTGGGGCTCAACCAACGTTATCTCCAGCCGGACGCGGTCCTGATCGAGCGCGCCTTCCTCCAGGTTACCGAACAGGAACGCACCCAGGAAGGAGACGCCGAGTCCCTGCAATGCGCGCTCACCACGGCGCGCTTGTTGAGCGACCTCGAGGCGCATCCGGCCTGCATCGTGGTGGCGCTCTTGCGCGCACTGACCTGGGAGCAGCAGGAACGCCTGGATCTGGCCCACAGTTACGACCCCGATGTTGCGGCCCTGGCCGCCGACCTGCACCGGATCGACACCACCCTGGCGGGCATTTTCCGCACCCGCGACCGCCTTGCCAACGACGCCCAGCGCCTGGAGGGGGTGCGCAAGCTGCTGCTGGCCATGGCCCAGGACATCCGCGTGGTGATTGTGGCGCTGGCCGAGCGGGTGTGGCTGATGCGCAGCCTCCAGCAACGCGATCCTGCCGAGCAGCTGGCCGTGGCCCACCAGACCATGGATCTGTACGCGCCGCTGGCCAACCGGCTGGGCGTGTGGCAGCTCAAATGGGAGCTCGAGGACCTGTCGTTTCGCATCATCGAACCCGATACCTACAAGGCCATTGCGAGGCGCCTGGACGAGCGCCTGGTGGACCGCGAACGCTACATTGCCACCCTGATCCAGACCCTTGAAGAACAACTGGCAACGGCAGGCATCACCGGCACCGTGCAGGGGCGCCCCAAGCACATCTACAGCATCGTCAAGAAAATGCGCAGCAAAAGCCTGGATTTTGAAGGGCTCTACGACGTGCGCGCGGTGCGCGTGATCGTCGAAGAGATTCGCGACTGCTACGCGGTGTTGGGCATCGTCCACCATCTCTGGACCCCCATCTCGGGGGAGTTTGACGATTACATCGCGCGCCCCAAGGGCAACCACTACCGCTCGTTGCATACCGCCGTCATCGGGCCGGAAGGCAAGGCGGTGGAGATCCAGATTCGCACGCGCGAAATGCACCGCGATTCCGAACTCGGCATCGCCTCGCACTGGCGCTACAAGGAAGGCGGGTCTCGCGCCGACCGCCGTTTTGACGAGCGCGTGGCCTGGCTGCGGCAGATGCTGGAATGGCAGAAGGAGGTCTCCCATGCCGCCACACGGGGTGCGGCCCAGGCCCCGGCAGACGAGACCATCTACGTGTTCACGCCGCAGGGACGCGTCATCGACCTGCCGCGTGGGGCCACGCCCGTGGACTTTGCCTATCATGTGCACAGCGATCTGGGTCATCGCTGCCGCGGCGCCAAGGTGGACGGCGCCATCGTGCCCCTCAACCAGCCGCTGCAAAATGCGCAGCGTGTGGAAATCATTACCGTGCGGCAGGGCGGCCCCAGCCGCGACTGGCTCAATCCCGAGTACGGCTACCTCAAAAGCCCGCGCGCCCAGGCCAAGGTGCGGCAATGGTTCAAGCAGCAGCACCTGGAAGAGGACATCGCGCAGGGGCGCGCCATCCTGGAAAAGATCCTGGCACGCCTCGGCAAGGGCCACCCCAACCTGGAGCGCCTCGCCGCCCAGTCGGGCTTTCCGCGCGTGGAAGATTTCTGGGTGGGACTGGCACGCGGTGATGTTTCACCGCGCCAGATTGAATTGCTGCTCGAGCCCCAGGCGCCCCCTGTCGAAGCCGACCTCACCCCCACCCTGCGCCGTGCCGCAGAAACCGGCAGCGAAGGCGTACTGGTGTTGGGCGTCACCAACATTGCCACATTCATGGCCAAATGCTGCAAGCCGGTGCCGCCCGAGCCCATCGTCGGGTTTGTCACGCGCGGGCGCGGCGTCAGCATCCACCGGGCCAATTGCCGCAGTCTCGCGGCCCTCACCACCAACCAGTGGCAGCGCATGATTCCGGCCTCCTGGGGTAAAACCTCCCAGGGCGTGTTCAGCGTGGACATTGCGGTGGATGCGGTGGACCGGCAGGGATTATTGCGCGACATTTCTGAAACCTTCACCCGCGAGCGCATCAACGTCACGGCCGTCAACACCCAGTCGCGCGGTGATCGCGCGCGCATGCGCTTTACCGTGCAGATTACCTCACTCGACCAGATGGCGCGGGCGCTCGAGGCGCTGCAGTCGGTGGCAGGGGTCGAGGCCGCTTACCGCCAGTAACGTTTCAGGAGCCCAGGTGTTGTTGCAGCCAGCGCGACAGGGCTTCCACTTCCTCCATGCACAGCGAATGCGCCATCGGATAGGTGTGCCAGGCCACGGCATAGCCCTGGGCTTCCAGCGCGGCGCGTGAGGCTTCGGCCATGCGCAGCGGAATGACGGTGTCCTGTTGCCCATGGGCCATGAAGATGGGCACGCTGCGGTTGGCTTCGCTGCCGGCCGTGGCCAGCTGTTCGGGCATGGGCAGGTAGGTGGAGAGCGCCAGGATGCCGCCCAGGCGTTGCGGATGGCGCGTTCCCGCGGTCAGAACCACGGCCCCCCCTTGCGAAAACCCCGCAAGGATGATGCGCCGCGCCGGTATGCCACGCGCAATTTCGCGGGCGATGAGATCGTTGACGGCTTGCACGGATTTGAGCACGCCGGCCTCATCCGTGCGACGCTCCAGGCCGTCGTAGGACACGTCATACCAGGCGCGCATCACCATGCCATTGTTGATGGTGACGGGCTGTTGCGGCGCGTGGGGAAAGATGAAGCGCACGGGCAGCGTGTCGGGCAGTTGCAGTTCTTTCACCACCGGGACGAAATCGTGGCCGTCGGCACCCAGGCCGTGCAGCCAGATGACGCTGGCGGTGGGGTTGTGGTTGGTGGCAAGTTCCAGGGCGGGCAACAGGGACATGATGGTTTCCTTCAGGCGCGCGGCGGGCGCACGGCAGATTTGGGGCGAAACGCCTGGATGCGTTCCGGCCGGGTTTCGATGTATGGGCCCCCGATCAGGTCCACGCAGTAGGGCACGGCGGCAAAGATGCCGTCCAGTGTTTCGCGGATGGCCTTGGGTTGCCCGTGCAGGTTGATGATGAGGGACTGCTTGCGGGTGACGGCTTCCTGTCGCGACAGGATGGCCGTGGGCGTGTAGCGCAGGTTGTTGAAGCGCATCTGCTCGCCAAAGCCGGGCAGCACCCGCTCGGCTACCGCAAGCGTGGCCTCGGGGGTGACGTCGCGGGGCGCCGGGCCGGTGCCGCCGGTGGTGAGGATCAGGCTGCAGCCCGCCTCATCCGCCATCTGGCGCAAATGCGCCTCGATCTCGGGCTGCTCGTCGGGAATGAGGCGCGCGTCGATGTCCACCGGGTTGAGCAGGACCTCGGCAATCCATGCCTTGAGGGCCGGAATGCCGGCGTCTTCGTATATGCCTTTGGAGGCGCGATCGCTGATGGAGAGCAGGCCGATCTTGATGGGGTCGAAGGGGTCAGTCATGGTCGGTGGGGGGGATGGGTTCAGGGGACGCCGGCGTGCCCAGGATGCGGGCGATGGTCCGGAACAGTTCGCGGTACTGTCGCGGCGGTTTCTGGGCACTGCGCTCGCGCAGGGCGGCCTGCACCATCTGGCGCAGTTGCTGGCGGTCCGCTTCGCGATGGGTGGCGGCAAATTCGTCCACGGCGGCAAGGTCTTCCATCATGCGATCACGCCAGCGCTCCACCAGGTGGTGTGCGGCCACGGCCGTGCGCGACACGCCCGCCAGCGCGTCCAGGTAGGCCTGCAGCGGGGCAGGGTCAACCTCGCGCATCAGCCGGCCGATGTACTGCAACTGGCGCCGGATGGCGCCGTGGGCCTTGAGTTTCTTCACCTCCAGCAGGGCGCGTTCCAGGCTTTCGGGCAGCGTCAGCGAACGAATCCGCTCCGGACTCAAGGCGCTCAGGGCGGTCCCCAGGTCCTGGAGGGCGTGCATCTCGTTCTTGCGCTGGGTTTTACTTGGGGGTTCTGGCAGTTCTTCGATGGACACAGCTTTTCCATGGGGCAATCAATGTTGCTATGATACCGGATTAAATTGCAATGGATTCCCAGGTGCCAGACAACAGCCGATTCTCTTACAGCCAGGACTATTTGCGCGCCCTGGTGCAGGATGCGCTCGATCACGCCCGCCGTAATGGGGCCAGTGCCGCCGAGGCGGACGTGAGCGAAGGGTTTGGACACTCCGTCACGGTACGCCTGGATGAAGTGGAAACCATCGAATACAACCGCGACAAGGACATCGGCATCACGGTGCTGTTTGGCCATCAACGTGGGCATGCCAGTACTTCCGATTTTTCGCCGGCAGCCCTGCGCGACACCGTTGAAAAGGCCTGCAGCATTGCGCGTTATACGGCGTCCGACCCCTTTGCCGGGCTTGCCGACCCGGCCCTCCTGGCCGGCCCCGACCTGCCCGACCTCGATCTCTACTACCCCTGGCCCCTGTCGGTGGATGACGCCATCGCCATGGCGCAGCGTTGCGAGCACGCAGCGCTTCAATGCGACAAGCGCATCTCCAATTCGGAAGGAGCCACCGTCTATACCCAGGAGTCGCAGTTTGCCTACGGCAACTCGCTGGGGTTCATGGGCGGTTACGCGGGCTCCAGTCATGGCATCAGCTGTTCGGTGATTGCCGGTGCCGATTCCGGAATGCAGCGCGATTACTGGTATACCACGGCACGCGATCCGCATGACCTGCAGTCGGTGGAAGCGGTGGGGCGTGAAGCCGGCATGCGCACCGTGCGCCGCCTCAAGGCGCGCAAGCTCAAAACCTGCCATGCGCCGGTGCTGTTTGAGGCCACCCTGGCCTCCAGCCTGATCGGGCATTTCGTGGGCGCAGTGAGTGGTGGCTCGCTGTACCGTAAATCCAGTTTCCTGCCCGACAGCCTGGGGCAGCAGGTGTTTGCTGCCGAGATCCAGCTGCGCGAAGACCCCCATCGCCTCAAGGGGCTGGCCAGCAGCGCCTTCGATGATGACGGCGTGGCCACCCGGGCGCGCGATGTGGTGGTGGATGGCGTGGTGCAGGGCTATTTTCTGGGCAGCTACTCGGCGCGCAAGCTCGGCATGGCTTCCACGGGCAACGCGGGCGGCAACCACAACCTGGTACTGGCCCCCTTTGGTGGCGGCTTTGAAGACCTCCTGCGGCAAATGGACCGGGGCCTGCTGGTCACCGAACTGCTGGGCCACGGGGTCAATGCCGTCACCGGCGACTATTCGCGCGGTGCAGCCGGTTTTTGGGTGGAGCGCGGCGAGATCCAGTATCCGGTTCATGAAATCACCATTGCCGGCAATCTCAAGGACATGTTTCGCAACATCGTGGCCGTGGGCAATGACGTGGTCATTCGCGGTTCCAAGATCACCGGATCGATTCTGGTGGGAGAAATGACCATCGCCGGAGATTAGGCGGCGGTCGTGCGGAGGAGGGGAGATTCATGAAATGTCCTTTTTGCGGCACGCTCGATTCCCAGGTCATCGACTCGCGCGTGTCCGAAGCGGGCGACAGCATTCGCCGTCGGCGCCGCTGCATGTCCTGCAACAAGCGCTTCACCACCTATGAAACGGCAGACATCCGCATGCCCCAGGTGGTCAAGCAAAACGGCCAGCGCGAGGACTATTCCTCAGACAAGGTGCGCATCAGCTTCATGCGCGCCCTGCACAAGCGCCCGGTTTCCGTCGAGCTGGTGGATGGCGCCATCGATCGCATCAAGCAGCATTTGCTGGCGCGCGGCGAACGCGAAATTCCCTCGCTGCGCGTGGGCGAGATGGTGATGGAAGAGCTGCGCCGCCTGGACAAGGTGGCCTATGTGCGATTTGCCTCCGTGTACCGCAGTTTTCAGGACGTGGACGATTTCAGGGACGTGATTCGTGACCTTTGAATTTTCGGAGGCCGATCAGCGCTTCATGGACCGCGCCTTGACGCTGGCTGCTCGCGGGCTCTACAGCACCATGCCCAACCCGCGGGTGGGTTGCGTGCTGGTAAAGGGAGGCGAGGTGGTGGGTGAGGGCTGGCACGAACGCGCCGGTTCGGCGCACGCCGAAGTGCACGCCCTGCGTGATGCGGGCGCAGCGGCGTGGGGTGCCACCGCCTACGTCACGCTCGAGCCCTGCAGCCATACGGGACGAACCCCACCCTGTGCCGATGCCCTGGTGAAGGCGGGGGTGGCGCGCGTGGTGGCGGCCATGCAGGACCCCAATCCGCTGGTGGCAGGGCAGGGACTGGCGCGCCTGCGGGACGCGGGCATTGCCGTGGCAGTGGGGCTGCGTGAGCGGGAAGCGCGCGAACTCAACATCGGCTTCATCTCGCGCATGACGCGTGCCCGACCCTGGATGCGCAGCAAGATCGCCATGAGCCTCGATGGCCGCACGGCGCTGGGCAATGGCGCCAGCCAGTGGATTACCGGCACCGAGGCGCGCACGGACGCGCACCGCTGGCGTGCGCGTTCCTGCGCCATGCTGACGGGACTGGGCACCGTGCGCAAGGATGATCCGGCGTTGACGGTGCGCCTCGTGGAGAGTGTCCGCCAGCCCATTCGCATCGTGGTGGACAACCACCTGGAAACGCCGCTCGACGCCCGGGTGCTTGCCGGTGGAAATGCCTGGTTGTTGACGGTGTGCGAGGATGCAGCGCGCGCCCGTCCCTACCAGGATCGCGGCGTCGAGGTGGTGGTGCTGCCGGCCTCTGCCAATGGCCGCCTGGATTTTTCGGCCATGGTGCGCGTCCTGGGTGAACGCGGCTTGAACGAGGTGACGGTGGAGGCGGGCTCGCGCCTCAACGGCCCGCTGTTGGAAGCCGGCGTCTTTGACGAGTTTGTGTTTTATGTGGCGCCCACCCTGTTGGGGGAGGGGGCCGCCGGCGTGATGGCCATCCAGCCGTTGACCGATCTGTCACAGCGCTTCGACCTCGACGTCATCAGCGTGACCCCGGTGGGCCGCGACTGGCGCATCGTGGCGCGCAATAAAACCAGCAGTGGAGGCACGGCATAAATCATGTTTACCGGCATCGTCAGCGCAGTGGGCAGAATCGTCTCGGCAAAACCGCTGGAGGAGGGCGTGCGCCTCACCGTGGATGCCGGGGCCATGGATCTCGCCGATGTGGCCCTGGGAGACTCCATTGCCGTCAACGGCGTTTGCCTCACGGTGGTGGATTGCCATGCGTCGCAATTTGCGGTGGACGTCTCTGCCGCCACGCTCGAGGTGACCTGCGGTCTCGTCGAGGGCGGCTTCGTCAATCTGGAAAAGGCGCTGCGCCTCTCGGACCGCCTCGGCGGACATCTCGTCAGTGGCCACGTGGACGGAGTGGGCACCGTGATGGTCTTCGAGCCTCGCGGCGAAAGCTGGTTTCTGCGCATCGCCGCCCCCGGCGACTTGCCGCGCTACATCGCGCGCAAGGGTTCCATCACGGTCAATGGGGTCAGCCTCACGGTCAATGCCGTCGCCGGCGACGTCTTCGACATCAACATCATTCCGCACACGCGGGCCGTCACCACGTTTGCCCAGCTTGGGGCAGGCCACCCGGTCAACCTGGAGGTGGATCTCCTGGCGCGCTACGCAGAACGCGCAAGAACGTGGGGTGGGGACTGATTTCCTGTAGAATGGCGCTTTGATTTTCTGCGCTCTTTAGGTTGCAATTATGGTCACCCCCCCTGCTCGTACCCTCGCCGAAGGCATTTCCTCCACCGAGGCCATCGTTGCCGACCTCAAGGCCGGCAAGATGGTGGTGCTGGTGGACGATGAAGATCGCGAGAACGAAGGCGATCTCGTCCTGGCCGCCGAGCACGTCAATGCCGAAGCCATCAATTTCATGGCCCGCTTCGGGCGCGGCCTGATTTGTCTCACCCTCACCGAGGGGCGCTGCCGTCAGCTCAACCTGCCGCTCATGGTGTCGGACAACCGTTCCTCCATGACCACCAATTTCACCGTGTCCATCGAAGCGGCCCAGGGCGTCACCACGGGCATTTCCGCAGCAGACCGGGCGCGCACCATCGAGGCGGCGGTGGCCCGCTTTGCGCGGCCCGAAGACCTGGTGCAGCCGGGGCACATCTTTCCGCTGATGGCGCGACGCGGCGGGGTGCTGATCCGTGCGGGCCACACCGAGGCCGGGTGCGACCTCGCCCATCTGGCGGGCCTCGAACCGGCTGCCGTGATTTGCGAAATCTTGAAGGACAACGGCGAGATGGCCCGCCTGCCCGATCTCAAGGTCTTTGCCCAGGAGCACGGTTTGAAGTTGGGCACCATTGCCGACCTCATCCACTATCGCAGCCAGAACGAAAAACTCATCGAGCGTGCCGCCACGCGCCAGCTCACCACGCCCTTTGGCGAGTTTCAGGTGGTGGCGTACTTCGATGCGGTGGCCAACCGCACGCATCTTGCCCTGGTGTACGGGCACATCGAGCGCAGCCGCGAAACCCTGGTGCGGGTGCACGAACCCTTTTCAGTGGTGGATATTTTTGATGACGGCGCAGGGCGCCATTCCTACCGCATCCAGACGGCATTGCAAAAAATCGCCGCTGCAGGCTCGGGCGTGCTGGTGCTGCTGCACGGCGCCGAAACGGCGCAAGACCTGATCGCATGGGCCGACGCCACGATTGACGAACACCCTCCCGAACGCAAATGGGATCCACGCCTGTACGGCGTGGGGGCTCAGATCCTGCATGACGTCGGGGTGGGAAAAATGAAAGTGTTATCGCGCCTGCGCAAGATGCCCAGCATGGCGGGTTTTGGATTGGAGGTTACTGGTTATGTCACACCCGATGAATAGATCCTGGGATACCGGCATGGCCGACATTTCCTGTGACGGCAAGGGGCTCAAGATCGCCATTGCCCTGGCGCGTTTCAACGAGGCCATCGGCGAACAGCTGCTGGCGGCCACCGGCAAGATGCTGATGGCGCGCGGGGTGGAAGAGGCCAACATGCCCGTCGTCAGGGTGCCCGGCGCGCTTGAATTGCCCCTGGCGCTGCAGGCGCTGGCCCAGACCGGGCGGTTTGATGCACTCATCGCCCTGGGCTGCGTGGTGCGTGGCGACACCTACCACTTCGAGGTGGTGTCCAACGAATCTGCAGCCGGCATCGCTGCCGTCCAGATGGCCACCGGCGTGCCCATCGCCAATGGCGTGCTGACCACGGAAAATGATGCGCAGGCCTTTGCGCGCGCCGAGAGCAAGGGTCAGGATTGCGCCCTGGCGGCCATTGAAATGGCCCACCTGCTGCGCGAAATCAAAAGCGGGGTCTTGTGAAGTCCGCCCGTCGCCGCGCCCGCGAAGGGCTGGTTCAGGGGCTCTACCAGTGGCAGTTGACGGGGCATGAGGCTGCGGCGATTCAGGACCACATCGTGGCCCAGGAACATTTTGCCCGTGCGGACCAGGCCTACTTTGCCCAGCTGTTGCCCGCCGTGATTGCCGAGACGGCGGCACTTGACGAAAGCCTGCGCCCCTTCCTCGATCGCGAGCCGCAAGCGGTCAGCCCCATTGAACGCGCCATCCTGTGGATTGCCGCGTTCGAGTTGCGGCATCACCCCGAAACGCCCTTTCGGGTGATCATCAATGAAGCCGTTGAGCTGGCCAAGCTGTTTGGCGGCACCGATGGCCACAAGTACGTCAACGGCGTCCTCGATCGCCTGGCAGCCCAGGAGCGCCCCGAGGAGATCGCAGCCCGCGTGCGTGGCAGGGGCTAGCGTGCCCGGCGAATTCGACCTCATCCGCCACCATTTCACCACGCCCACGCCGCACACCATGCTGGGGGTGGGCGACGACTGCGCGCTGATGGCGTGCACGCCGGGGCATGCGCTGGCCGTCTCCACCGACATGCTGGTGGCCGGCCGCCATTTCATTTTGGGGACAGACCCGCGCCGCCTGGGCCACAAGTCGGCCGCCGTCAATCTCTCGGACATCGCCGCCATGGGCGCCACGCCGCGCTGGGTTACCCTGGCGCTGGCCTTGCCGCAAGTGGATGAGGCCTGGGTGCACGCATTTTCTGCCGGGTTCCGCGGCCTGCTCGCAGCCCATGGCGTGGACTGGGTGGGGGGTGACACCACGGCCGGGCCCCTGACCATTTCCGTCACCATTCTGGGCGAAGTACCCCCCCTGCAGGCCTTGCGCCGCACGGGGGCGGTGCCCGGTGACGACGTGTGGGTATCGGGCACGCTGGGCGATGCTGCCCTCGGTCTGCAATGCCTGCTGCAGGAAGGCCCTGCCCTCACGCCCGAAGCGCGACAGTTCTGCCTCGACCGCCTCGAGGCGCCCACGCCCCGGGTGGCCCTGGGGCAGGCACTGCGGGGCCTTGCCCATGCCGCCATCGACGTGTCCGATGGCCTGCTGGCCGACCTGGGGCATGTCCTCGATGCCTCCGGCGTGGGTGCCACCCTCGACTTCGAACGCCTGCCCCGCTCGGCGGCGATGCGCCAACGCGAGGCAAGCCCGGGCGCTGACGCCTTGATGCTTGCCGGCGGTGATGACTACGAACTGTGCTTCACCGCGGCGCCGGGCAGCGACTCCCGAATCCAGCAGGCGGCCGCGCAGGCCGGCGTTGCCGTCACCTGCATCGGCACCATCACTGCTGCGCGCGAACGCGTGCTGCGCGACGCGACGGGCGCCCCCATGTCCTTTGCATGGCAAGGTTTTGATCACTTCAGGCCGGACTGACATGAGCCCCATGCCCACTTCCGATTTCATGCGCGGCCACTGGACGCGCTGGGTGGCCCTGGGCTTTGGCACCGGGCTCTCTCCCGTGGCGCCCGGCACCGTGGGCACCCTGCTGGGCTTTCCCCTGTTCTGGTTGCTCTCGCTGGGGCCGCTGTGGCTGCAACTGGTGCTGCTGCTGGCCCTGTTCGTGCTGGGGGTCTGGGTGTGCGAATGCACGGCCCCCGCACTGGGCGGTGGTGACCCCGGCGCCATCGTCTGGGACGAGGTGGTTGCCTTTGCCCTGGTGCTGCTGGTGGCCCCCCGATCGCCGCTGGGTTATCTGGGCGCCTTTGCGGCATTTCGCCTGTTCGACATCTGGAAGCCCTTTCCCATCAACTGGGTGGACCGGCACGTCAAGGGCGGCTTTGGCATCATGCTCGACGACGTGCTGGCGGCGGGCTACGCCATGCTGGCGGTCTGGCACCTGCGCGGGGTGTTTCATGTCTGAGTCGCTGCGCGCGCTCGCGCAGCGTACGGGTGAAGCCTTGCAGCGTGCCGGGCTCATGCTGGTCACGGCCGAATCCTGTACCGGCGGGGGCATTGCTGCGGCGGTGACGGACATCCCCGGCAGCTCGGGCTGGCTGGATCGGGGCTTCGTGGTGTACAGCAACGACAGCAAGGTGGAACTGCTGGGGGTGGATCCGGCGCTGCTGCGCACCGAAGGGGCCGTCAACGAGGCGGTGGTGCGCGCCATGACCGCAGGCGCGCTGGCGCACAGCCGGGCGCACATTGCCGTGGCGGTCAGCGGCGTTGCGGGGCCGGGCGGCGGTTCGCCAGAAAAGCCCGTGGGTACGGTGTGCCTGGCATGGCAGCGTCGCGGTGCGGCGCCAGTGGTACAGACCATGCTGTTTCATGGCAACCGCGATGAAGTGCGGGCGCATACCGTGCACCGGGCCCTGGAAGGCGTCTTGCAGCTGTTGCACGCGTGAGGTTGTAAATTTCCGGATACTGTATATAATTACAGTACACGGTTCAAACAGGCCGGGTCCGTCACTGTTCTCGAATGGCAGCATTTCGGTGGCGCTATCATAATCCCGAATCGAATACTGAAGGACGAACGTCATGGATGACCACAAAAGCAAGGCATTGGCAGCAGCGCTGTCGCAGATCGAAAAACAGTTCGGCAAGGGCGCCGTCATGCGCATGGGCGAAACCGAAGTGGTGCGCGACTTCGACGTCGTCTCCACCGGCTCGCTGGGGCTCGACCTGGCACTAGGCGTGGGCGGCTTGCCACGCGGGCGCATCGTCGAGGTGTACGGCCCCGAATCTTCGGGCAAGACCACACTGACCCTGCAGGTGATTGCCGAAATGCAGAAAAAGGGTGGGGTGGCCGCCTTCATCGATGCCGAGCACGCGCTCGACCCCGCCTATGCCCAGAAGCTGGGGGTCAACGTCTCAGACCTGCTCATCTCCCAGCCCGACACCGGCGAACAGGCGCTCGAAATCGCCGACATGCTGGTGCGCTCCGGCTCGGTGGACATCGTGGTGGTGGATTCGGTGGCGGCATTGACGCCGCGCGCCGAAATCGAGGGCGAGATGGGCGACTCCCACGTGGGCCTGCACGCCCGCCTGATGTCCCAGGCCCTGCGCAAGCTCACCGGCAACATCAAGCGTTCCAATGCCCTCGTCATTTTCATCAACCAGATTCGCCTCAAGATCGGTGTCATGTTCGGCAACCCCGAAACCACCACCGGCGGCAATGCGCTCAAGTTCTACGCCTCCGTGCGACTGGACATCCGGCGCGTGGGCGCCATCAAGCGCGGCGATGAAGTCATCGGCAGCGAAACCCGGGTCAAGGTGGTCAAGAACAAGGTGGCGCCACCGTTCCGGGTGGCCGATTTCGACATCCTCTATGGCGAGGGCATTTCCCGCCTTGGGGAAGTCATCGAGATGGGGGTGACGGCCAAGCTCATCGACAAGTCCGGGGCCTGGTATGCCTACAAGGGCGAAAAAATTGGCCAGGGCAAGGATAACGCGCGCGAGTATCTGCGTGAGCACCCCGAAGTGGCCCAGGAAATTGAAGCCAAGATTCGCGCCATCAGCGGCATCAAGGTGGCTGACAAGACGGCTGACACCACCGCACTGGCCGATGTCCACGAAGACTGAGTCACAGATGGACGGCGCTGACCTGTGGTCACGCGCGCTGCAACTCTTGTCCCGCCGGGAACATACCCGGCGGGAACTCTCCAGAAAACTGGCAGCCCATAGCGATGACGAAGGGGCCATCGAGGCCCTGCTCGACGAACTGACCGAAGCGGGACTGCTGTCCGACCAGCGCGCTGCCGATGCCATCCTGCGCACGCGTACCGGGCGCCACGGGCTGCTTAAAATCCGCCAGGAACTTCAGCAACGCGGCGTCCCCGCCGAGGTGGCCAGTACCGCGCTGGAGGCGGCCCGCGAGGGCGAGCTGGAATCCGCACGCAGCGTCTGGCGCAAAAAATTTGCACATCCCCCCACCAATGCCGAGGAACGTGCCCGCCAGGGGCGCTACCTGCAAAACCGCGGCTTTTCGCTCGCCATCATCCAGAAGATTCTGCGCAGCGACGATTGATGGGGCCTTTGGCCCCGCTTTTGGTAGAATTCACGGTTATTTCACACTACATGCAGCCCAGGCCGTGGCCGGGGTTTGAGGGCGTTCCATGAAATCTGCCGAAATTCGCGACAAGTTTCTTCAATACTTTGCCAGCCATGGC
This sequence comes from Ferrovaceae bacterium, assembly GCA_027311025.1. Lineage (GTDB taxonomy): Bacteria > Pseudomonadota > Gammaproteobacteria > Burkholderiales > Ferrovaceae > JAJZRV01. Next base: position 14,880 of record DAICZS010000016.1, on the reverse strand, counting down.
CATACCATCGTGCCTTCCAGCCCGCTGGTGCCAGGCAACGACCCCACCCTGCTGTTCACCAATTCCGGCATGGTGCAGTTCAAGGACGTGTTCCTCGGGCAGGACAAGCGCCCCTACACCCGCGCCACCAGCAGCCAGCGCAGCGTGCGCGCCGGGGGCAAGCACAACGACCTCGAAAACGTGGGCTATACCGCGCGCCATCACACCTTTTTCGAGATGCTGGGCAACTTCAGCTTCGGCGACTATTTCAAGCGCGACGCCATCCGCTTTGCCTGGCAGTTCCTCACCGAAGTGCTGCATCTGCCCAAGGACAAACTGTGGGTGACGGTGTACCACGACGACCATGAGGCGGCAGATATCTGGTTGAAGGAAATCGGCGTGGACGCCTCGCGCCTCACCCGCATCAGCACCGCAGACAATTTCTGGCAGATGGGCGACACCGGTCCGTGCGGCCCATGCAGCGAAATCTTCTATGACCACGGCCCCGAAGTGGCGGGGGGGCCGCCCGGCACGCCCGAAGCGGACGGCGACCGTTACATCGAAATCTGGAATCTGGTGTTCATGCAGTACAACCGTGACGAGACGGGCAAGCTGCACCCCCTGCCCAAGCCGTCGGTGGATACCGGCATGGGGCTGGAGCGCATCTCGGCCATCATGCAGCACGTGCACAGCAACTACGAGATCGACCTGTTCCAGGCGCTCATCGCCGCCGCGGCCCGCTACACCGGCGCGCAGGATCTCTCCAGCAATTCCCTCAAGGTCATCGCCGACCATATCCGCGCCTGTGCCTTTCTCATCGTGGACGGTGTCATCCCCAGCAACGAAGGACGCGGCTATGTGCTGCGCCGAATCATCCGGCGCGCCATCCGCCATGGCTACAAGCTGAGCCAGCAACAGCCGTTTTTCCACAAGCTGGTGGCGGACCTTGCCATCGTGATGGGCGAGGCCTACCCCGAGCTCGTGGCCGTACAGGAATCGGTGGCTGGAGTCTTGCGCCAGGAAGAAGAACGCTTTGCCGAAACGCTCGAAAACGGCATGGTGGTTCTGGAAGCGGCCCTGCACCAGGAAGACCGCATGCTTGACGGCGAAACCGTGTTCCGCCTGTACGACACCTACGGCTTTCCCGTGGACCTCACGGCCGACATTGCGCGTGAACGCGGCGTGGCCGTCGACCTGGCAGGCTTTGAGCGCGCCATGGAACAGCAGCGCGAACGCGCGCGCGCCGCTTCCCGGTTTACCGCGCAGGGTGCGGTGGACTACCGCGGCGAGGCCACCGAGTTTCTGGGGTACGAGTCGCTGCAGGTGGAAGGGCGCATCGTGGCGCTGTACCGCGACGGCGTTGCCGTGACCGCGCTGGAAGCCGGGGATACGGGCGTGGTGGTGCTGGACCGCACGCCCTTTTACGCCGAATCAGGCGGGCAGGTGGGTGATCGTGGCGAACTGGCCACCTCGCATGGCACCTTTGCGGTGGCGGATACGCAAAAAATCCAGGCTGGCGTGTTCGGCCACCACGGCCAGGTCAAAACCGGACGCATCCAGGCCGGGGACAGGGCAGATGCCCGCGTGGATACCGGCGCGCGCCAGCGTGCCGCCTGGAATCACTCCGCCACCCACCTCCTGCATGCGGCCCTGCGCACCGTGCTGGGCGCGCATGTGGCCCAGAAGGGGTCGCTCGTGGATCCCTTCAAGACGCGCTTTGATTTTTCGCACGACAAGCCGGTCACCGAAACCGAGCTGCGTGCCATTGAAGACCTCGTCAATCAGGAAATCCGTCGCAACCATCCCGTGGAGGTGCGCATCATGAAATACGATGACGCCGTCAAAAAGGGGGCCATGGCGCTTTTCGGCGAAAAATATGGTGATGAGGTGCGGGTGGTGGGCATGGGCGATTTCTCCACCGAACTGTGCGGGGGCACGCATGTGCACCGCTCGGGTGACATTGGCCTGTTCCGCATCGTGGGTGAATCGGGCGTGGCCTCGGGCGTGCGCCGCATCGAAGCCGTCACCGGTGAGGGTGCGCTGGAATGGACCCATCGCGAGCAGGACCAGCTGGCCGAGGTGGCCGGCCGCCTGAAGGCGCAGCCGCAGGAAATCGTGGCCAAGCTGGCCAGCGTGCTGGACAACGTACGCGCCCTGGAACGCGAACTGGATCGCCTCAAGGCCAAAGTGGCCGTGAGCGAAAGTGCCGACCTCATCGGCCAGGCCGTGCCGCTGACTGCCGAAGTGCAGTTGCTGTCCGTGCGCCTTCCGGGGGCCGACGCCAAAACCCTGCGCGACACCCTGGACGCCCTGAAGGGCCGCCTGCCTTCTGCCGTGATCGTGCTGGGGGCCGACGCCGAGGGCAGGGTCAGCCTGATCGCCGGGGTGACGCCCAACCTCACTGCACGCATCAAGGCGGGTGAACTGGTCAATTTCGTGGCGCAACAGGTGGGCGGCAAGGGTGGCGGACGCCCGGACATGGCCCAGGCTGGCGGCACCGACCCGGCCGGGTTACCGCAGGCGCTCGCGTCGGTGGGCGCCTGGGTGAAGGAGCGTTTGTAAGGGTCAGGCAGAGATGTCGGGCACGAGGCTGGCCTGCAGTGCGGCGATCTGGTCCTTCAACTGAAGTTTGCGTTTTTTGAGGCGTTGCAGTTCGATCTGGTCGGGCTGGGCATTGCGAACCCTGTTGAGAATTTTTTCATCCAGGTTCCGGTGCTCGGTTTGCAGGCGGCTGATGCGATCTTGAACGGATGCTTCCATTGCTTTCCTCCCCGCGGTTGGGTTTTCAGGACAGATCCACTTCCAGGTTATCGATCAATCGGGTGTTTCCCAGGCGCGCTGCGGCCAGCACGACCAGTGCGTGCGCGTGGGCATCGGGTTGCATCAGGTCGGATTGTCGGCGGATGGCCACATAGTCGGTTTTCCACCCCCGCGCGTTGAGCGCGTCCACGGCCTGGGATTCCAGTGCCGCAAAGTCCCGGCGCCCGGACTGCAGCGCCTCGCGAATGGTATTGATGTGGTGATACAGGGCGATGGCCTCGACGCGCTCCAGCGGACTCAAGTACATATTGCGTGAACTCAACGCCAGCCCATCCGGTGCACGCACCGTTTCTGCCGGGATGATCTCAATGGGCAAGGCCAACTGCTTGACCATTTCACGCAACACCAGATACTGCTGATAATCCTTCTTGCCGAAGATGGCAATTTGCGGCTGCACCATGTTGAACAGCTTCAGCACCACAGTGGCCACACCCCGAAAGTGTCCCGGCCGGAAGGCCCCTTCCAGGAGGTTCTGGATGCCGGAGGGGTCTACCGTGTATTCCTGAGGTTCAGGATAGACCTCCTGCTCGTCCGGCGCAAATACCACGTTGCAACCCGCCTGGGCCAGCCGTTCGCAGTCGGCAGCCAGCGTGCGTGGGTAACGCTCAAAATCCTCATGGGGTCCAAACTGCAGGCGGTTGACGAAAATGCTGGCCACGAGGCAGGCTGCCCGTGGCTTGGCCAGCTGGATCAGGTCAATGTGGCCATCATGCAGATTGCCCATGGTGGGGACGAGGGCCACCTGTCGCTCGTTATACAACCGTGCGCGCAGTTCGGCCACGGAGTGAATCACATCCATGAATGCTCCCAAAACTCAAAGTCGGTAACAGGCGGATTGTCTCACGCCTAACCGCGATTAAAGAATTCCCGGCGGCTGCGCAAATTGCCAATGCGCTCCAGCAGCAGGTCGAAGTCCTTGGGCTGGTCCACAAAATTGAGGTTTTCGCTGTTGATGATGAGCAGCGGCGAGGCTTCGTAATTGTGAAAATATTCTGCGTACATGTCGGCCACCTCGCGCAGGTATCGTTCCGAGATGGGGCGTTCCACCGTCCAGCCGCGTCGGCGCACGCGCTCGACCAGCACGTCGGCCGGAGCCTGCAGGTAGATGACGAGGTCGGGGGTGGCCGTGCGCGGTTGCAGAAACTGGTACATGCGCTGGTACAGCTCAAACTCGTCGTCGGCGAGGTTCATGCGCGCAAACAGCACATCCTTGTCCAGCAGAAAATCAGCCACGGTGGGGCTGTCAAACAGGTCGCGCTGCTTGAGTTCGCCGGCCTGCAGGGCGCGCTGGAACAGGAAGAACATCTGGGTGGCGAAGGCATAGCGTTCCGGCGAGCGGTAGAAGCGTTCCAGAAACGGATTGGACTGGGCGTCCTCCAGCATCAGGTGTGCCGAGAGGCGCGTGGCCAGCAGGCGCGCCAGGCTTGTCTTGCCCACGGCAATGGGGCCTTCCACCACGATGTAGCGATATTTTTCGGCAAGGTTCGTCACGGTTCACCCCCTGCCAGCGGCGTCACCCGCTGGTCAGTGCATTCGGCCAGCAGCGTCGCCACTGCCCCCTGGCCTGGAATCACGAGGTCGGGGGCCAGTTCCTGCAGCGGGCGCAGCACAAAGGCGCGGCTGCCCATGCGCGGATGCGGCAGGGTCAGTCGCGCAGTGGCCATCTGCACGGCATCGTACATCAGGATGTCGAGGTCGAGCGTGCGCGGCGCATTGGGAAATTCGCGTCGCCGTCCGTGGCGCACTTCGATGGCCAGCAGGGCTTCGAGCAGCGCATCGGGACTGAGCGACGTGCTGATGCGGGCCACTGCGTTGACGAAGTCGGGCTGGTCGAGATACCCCATGGGCGCACTGCGGTACAGGCGCGAGCGACCCGTCAGGCGGCTTTGCGGCAAGGCGGCCAGTTCATCAAATCCCTGGGCGAGATGGCCTTGGGGGTCCTGCAGGTTGCCGCCCAGGCCAATGTAGGCCGTGTGGCTCATCGGCGTCCCCGGCGGCGTCCGCCACGCTTGGGTTTTTCTTCCGCCACCAGCATGGCCTCGCGTTCTTCAGGGCCGACTTGCTGAAAATCGGTCCACCAGTCGGCGATGCCTTCATCCAGTTCGCCGCTATCGGCGCGCAGCAGCATGAAGTCATAGGCGGCACGAAAGCGCGGATGCTCCAGCAGGCGGAAAGGGCGTTGCCCCCCGCGTTGTTCAAAGCGCGGCTGCAGGCTCCAGATCTCCTTCATGACCGCATCGTAGCGTCGCGGAATGGCGAGCTTCTTGCGCTGCGCCTCGAGGATGTCGGTCATGGCCTCAAACAGGGCTGGCGTGGGACGCTCGCCGTCTGCCTGGCGCTTTTTCCAGGCATCCAGTACCGGGTGCCACAACAAACTGGCAAACAAAAATCCCGGTGACACCGGTTTGTCTTCGCGCACGCGACGGTCGGTGTTCTCCAGCGACTGGCGGATGAATTTTTCGCCCTGGGGCTGGTCGAGGATCAGGTCCAGCAGTGGCAGCAGGTCGTGGTGCAGACCTTCGGCACGCAAGCGCGACACGCAGGCATGGGCGTGGCCCGAGAGCAACAGCTTGAGGATTTCGTCAAACAGGCGTGACTCGGGCACGTTGAGCAGCAGGTCGGCCAGATCCTTGATCGGGGCCTGGGTGGCAGGGTCCAGCACCAGCCCCAGCTTGGCTGAAAAGCGCACCGCGCGCAGCATGCGCACCGGGTCTTCGCGATAGCGCGTGGCGGGGTCGCCAATCATGGTCAGGCGCTTGGCGTGCACGTCGGCCACGCCATGGAAGTAATCCAGCACTTCGTTCTGCACCGGGTCGTAGTACAACGCGTTGACGGTAAAGTCACGCCGCGCGGCATCTTCCTCGATGGTGCCGAAGACGTTATCGCGCGTCAGGCGACCATGCTCGTCGGTTTGCTGGCGATCGTCCTCGCGCGCCGAGCCGCGAAACGTGGTGACTTCCACCACCTCGTCATGGCACATGGCATGCACGATCTGAAAGCGGCGGCCGATGACGCGCGAGCGCCGGATCAATCGGCGTACCTGGTCCGGGGTGGCGTTGGTGGCCACGTCAAAATCCTTGGGCTCGTTGCCCACCAGCAGATCGCGTACCGCGCCGCCCACCACGTAGGCCTTGAAGCCTGCTTCCTGCAGGGTCTTGACCACGCGCAGCGCGCAGGGGCTGATGCTGTCGGGATGGATGCCATGCTGTGAGGCGGGCACCACGCGCAATTTGGCTACAGGCCCGCTGGCGCCGCGGCGCAATACTTTCTGGATGAATTTTCGGATCATGGTGAGGCGTGCAGTTCAAGAATGGGCCAATGCGCCGCGCGCGCATGGGCGCGCAGCGTGTCGTCCGGGTTGACGGCCACAGGATGGGAGACGCGCCCCAACAGGGGCAGGTCGTTGAGCGAATCGCTGTAGAACACGGTGGTGTCGAAATCGGACCAGCGCCGTCCCAGCGAGGCCAGCCAGGCGTCCACGCAGGCGATCTTGCCTTCGCGAAAGCAGGGCAGGCCCAGGGGCTTGCCGGTGAACTGGCCGTCGGGCCCGATTTCGGGTTCGGTGGCCACCAGGTGTTCGATGCCGAAGGCCGTGGCAATGGGGCCGGTGACAAAGCGATTGGTGGCCGTGACGATGGCCGTGAGATCGGCGCGCGCCTGCTCGTCGCGCACCAGCTGGCGTGCCCTGTCGCTGATCAGCGGCGTGATGCGCTCCTGCATGAACTGGCGGTGCCAGTGGTCCAGCTGGTTGCGGCTGTGACGGCCCAGGGGGCCCAGCTGGAATTGCAGGAAATGCTGGATGTCCAGCGTGCCCGCCTTGTAGTCTTCATAGAAGGCCAGGTTCTGCGCTTCATAGGCCTCACGGTCGTACACGCCCTGGGCCGCCAGAAAAAGCCCCCACTCAAAATCGCTGTCGCCGGACAGCAGGGTGTTGTCGAGATCAAAAAGAACCAGTCGCATTACATTCCGGAAGGACGAGGTTGAAGGGAAGCCAGTGCATCCCGAATCAATGGAATGGTGATGATGGCACGATGCGCTGAAAGGGACCAGCGGTTGAGCTCCTGCATCAGGGCAAACAGCGATGCGGTGTCGCGCGTCCAGTGGGTCAGGATGTAGCGCGCCGCTTCCTGCGGCAGGCTCACCCCCATGTGCGCCGCGCGCGCCTGCAACGCCGCCATCTTTTCGGTGTCGTCCAGGGCATGCACGCGCAGCACGAGGCCCCAGCCCAGGCGGGTGGCGAGGTCGGGCAGCAGGGACAACTGGCTGGGGGGGCAGGGGCCGCTGGCCAGCAGGCGCGCACCCTCGTCGCGCCGCTCGTTGTAGCGATGGAACAGGGTCACGGCCCCCTCGGGGGAGAGGCGTGCCACGTCGTCCACCAGCAGCAGCGGGTCTGGGTCGGGCAGAAAGCGGGTGTCCGGGGTGCAGGCCACGTAACGCCCAGGGCAGAGCGCCTGCAGCAGATGGGATTTGCCCGCGCCCGGCTCGCCCCACAGGTACACGAAGCGCTCGGGGCACGCCCCACGCACCCATTGCTGCAGGGTGTCCAGAACCTCGGCGTTGCGGCCCACCACGAAATCTTCCAGACGCGGCGGTTCACCCGGGGCGATGTCAAGAATCAGCTGACGCATCAGGCGGGCTCGTCATCCTGCAGGAAGGCGCGATCCAGGCGGGAGAGCGTCACGCGCAACACGGCCGAGGCGGGCAGGGCGATGACGACACCAAAGAAACCAAGCAGCTTGCCAAAGGCCAGCAGGGCAAAAATCACCATCACCGGATGCAGCCCGATGCGCTCGCCCACGAAACGTGGCGTGATGAGCGAACCTTCCAGCATGTGGCCCACGGCAAACACGCCCAGCACCGGCAACAGCATGTCCGGGCCCGGGCCCTGCACGGTGGCCGCCAGCATCGCCAGGACGAGGCCGGTAAACACGCCTACGTAGGGGATGAACACCAGGATGCCGGTGGTGATGCCAATGGCAACGCCTGAGTTCAGGCCCACCAGGTGCAGGCCCGCGGCGTAGAAGGTGGCCATGATGGCCATCACCACCATTTGACCGCGCAGAAACTGGCCCAGCACCGCATCAATCTCCCGGGCAAAGCCCTCCACCTGGGTGCGGTAGCGGGGGGGCACGGCCCCCAGGGTGATCGTGAGCAGCCGGCTCCAGTCCTTGAGCAGGTAGAACAGCACCACAGGCACCAGCAGCAGCGTCACGATCACGCTCAATATCCAGGCGCCGCCTTCGCCCGCCGAGCGCAGTACTTTCTGCAGGGCGGCCTCGGTGGTGCCGATGTTTTGCTGCAGCATGTCGCGCAACTGGTCGAGGTTGGTGTGCAGGTCGATGCCCAGTGTCTGCTGCAGAAACGGTGTGGAGAGGTCGCGCAGGCCGTTGAGGGTGGCGGGCAGCTTGGCCAGGACCTGATTGAGTTCGTAGTAGAGCATCGGCAGGATCAGCACGCCAAAGGCGGCGCCTACACCCGTCAAGAGCAGCAGCACCAGCAAGGAGGCCAGTGCCGGGGGAAACCAGGGGCGTGTCAGCCAGCGCGCCAGGGGATGGCATACGTAGGCCAGCAGGGCAGCCAGGACGAAGGGCATCAGGATGGTGGACAGCGCGTACACCAGCCAGATTGCCAGGGCAGCCAGGGCCATCATCCAGAGGTTGATGCGGGAAGCAGGGCGAGTCGTGGTCATTTGCGATAGAATTTGGGGCCTGTAGGGCATCATTACACCCGATTACACATTTTAGCAGGTCGCACCCCGAATGCTGGTGCGATCGTTCTGGAGACTTTTCGTGTCAAACCAATCCGTGCCTCAAGGGGGGCTGTCTTACCGGGATGCCGGGGTCGATATCGATGCCGGCGACGCGCTGGTGGAGCGCATCAAACCCTTTGCCAAACGCACCCTGCGTCCGGAAGTGTTGAGCGGCATCGGCGGCTTTGCGGCCCTGGTGGAGATTGGCAAGCGCTTTCACGAACCGGTGCTGGTGTCTGGCACTGACGGGGTGGGCACCAAGCTGCGCCTTGCCTTCGAGCTTGAGCGTCACGCCACGGTGGGCATCGACCTCGTGGCCATGAGCGTCAACGACATTCTGGTGCAGGGTGCCGAACCGCTGTTTTTCCTGGATTATTTTGCCTGCGGGCACCTCGACGTGGCCACCGCGGCCACCGTCATCCAGGGCATCGCGCTGGGTTGCGAGCAGGCCGGGTGCGCCCTCATCGGCGGCGAGACCGCAGAAATGCCCGACATGTATCCGGATGGGGAATACGACCTTGCGGGTTTTGCCGTGGGCGTGGCCGAGAAATCGCGCCTCATCAACGGCCGCACCATCGGCGGGAGACGCGGTCATTGGCATCGCCTCCAGTGGGCCCCACTCCAACGGTTTTTCTCTGATTCGCAAAATCATCGCGCATTCCGGCGCCAGGCTTGACGCAGTCCTGCCCGGTGGGGCTGCCCCCGGCAAGACCTTGGCGGACCTCCTGATGGAGCCCACGCGCATCTACGTCAAACCCATCCTGGCCCTGATGCAGCAGGTCACCCTCAAGGGCATGGCGCATATCACGGGCGGCGGCCTTGTGGACAACCTGCCGCGCGTCCTGCCTCAACATCTCGCGGCAGTGCTGCAGCGCGATGCCTGGCCCATGCCCCCCGTGTTTTCCTGGCTGCAGCAGGCCGGTGGCGTGGCCGACGCCGAGATGCACCGGGTCTTCAATTGCGGCATCGGGTTGACCCTCGTGGTGGATGCGCAGGATGAGGCCGCAGCATTGGCTTTTCTCCGCAAGGAAGGCCTTGATGCCTGGACTATCGGCCGCATCGTGCCGCGCACGGCCGATGAGGCCCCCACGCGGGTGGTTTGAGGGTCCATGCGCGCGCGCATCGTCATCCTGATATCGGGGCGGGGCTCCAACATGGCGGCCATCCTGGCGGCAGGGCTGCCGCTGGAAGTGGCCGCGGTCATCAGCAACGTGCCCCATGCGGGCGGGCTGGAACTGGCCGCAGCACAGGGCATTCCCACCGCCGTCGTGGACCATCGCCAATACGCCGAGCGCGCGGCCTTTGATGCAGCCCTCATGGCCGCAATCGATCGCCATGCGCCGCAGCTGGTGGTACTGGCAGGATTCATGCGCATTTTCACACCGCAGTTCGTGGCCCATTATCAGGGGCGCCTCATCAACATCCATCCCTCGCTGCTGCCTGCCTTTCCCGGACTGCACACCCATCGCCAGGCACTGGCGGCCGGCGTGCGCATTCACGGCTGCACCGTGCATTTCGTCACTGACCAGCTCGACCATGGCCCCATCGTGGCCCAGGCTGCCGTGCCCGTGCTGGTGGAAGACACCGAGGCCTTGCTGGGTGCACGCGTGCTGCGATGCGAGCACGAGATCTACCCGCGCGCCTTGCGCTGGTGGGCCGAGGGCCGGCTGGCGTCGTTGCAGGATGGACGGATTCGCGTTCGCGATGTGCCCTTGCAAGGGGCCGGCAGCCTGATCGTCCCCGAGGGTCCATGAGCGGGCAGCGGCGTTCCGGAGCAATCTTCGGGGCGCTTCTGGCGGCGGTGTTGTGGAGTGGCATCGGGGCCCATGCCGAAGACGCCGCCCCGGTTCATGAAACCTTGCGCGTGGCCTACCGGCTGTACTACAGCGGCGTGCCCGTGGGCGAGGTCGTCGAGGTGTGGACCCGCACCGGCGACAACTACGACATCGGCAGCACCGCCCAGCCCTATGCGGTGCTGCAGTGGCTGGCCCCCTCCTTCCAGGAAACGAGCCGCGGCATCGTGCTGGAACAGGATTTGCGCCCCGTGTATTTCGAGCATGCCCGCAACGATGCGACGCAGCGCTTTGCGTCAGATTTTCATTGGGACACGGGCCTGCTCGAACAGCACTTCGATGGCAAGACCGAGACGGTGCCGCTGCCACCGGGCACCCAGGACATGCTGTCGATCAAGTATCTCTACCGCGTGGCAGGCAAGACCATGCTGGGACGCGACATTTCCATGAGCACCGGAAAAAAGCTGGAAGTCCACCACCTCGTGGCGCACGAATCAGGGGAGACCGTCACCGATGCCGGTCGCTTCAAGACGCTGTATGTGGGGGACGAGGGCGAACAGGCGCCGTCCCGTTTCGAGCTATGGTTGCCGGAAGACCGCCGTTATCCTCCCGTTCGCATGCGCGTGACCGAACGGGGTCATCAATGGGAGCAGCGCATGCTGCGAGTGGAAATGGAATGAGTCGTACCCCCAGTAAGGCAATCAGCAAGGCCATCACCGAAAACCAGTTCGGGGTCCTGGTGTCCGCTCTGGAAATGGTCCTGCCGGCCAGCATGCCGGCGGATGTGGCCCTGCACCAGTTTTTTCGCAGCCATCCTGAAATGGGCATGCAGGACCGGGCCTTTGTGGCGGAAGGGGTCTATGCCCTGCTGCGCCGCGTGGAGTTGATCAAGGTCCTGGCACCCACAACCTCTCCGCGACGCATGGCGCTTGCCACCCTCTACCGGGTGCTGGGGCGCAGTGCGCGCGAGCTGCAGCCCTTGTGCCAGGGTGAGGAAGGCGCCTGGCTTGAAGCGCTCAAGGCGCAACCGGTGCCCGATACCCTGGCGGTCCAGGCGGATTTGCCGCAGTGGGTGGTCACGCGGCTGCTGCAACGGTATCCCACCGAAGAAGTGCTGGCCATGGGACGCGTGCTACAGACCCAGGCGCCGCTCGACCTGCGGGTCAACACGCTGCTGACCACGCGCGATGCCGTGCTGCAGGCGCTCGAGGCCGCAGGGTTGAAGGGCGTGCCCGCCCCCTGGTCGCCCATCGGCATTCGCCTGGAGGGCCGCCCCTCCGTCAATCGCCTCGAACTCTTTACGGCGGGCCATGTGGAAGTGCAGGACGAGGGCAGCCAGTTGCTGGGCTTTCTCGTGGCCCCGCGGCGCCGCGACATGGTGGGGGATTTCTGCGCCGGTGCAGGAGGCAAGACGCTCATGCTGGGCGCCCTGATGCATAATCAGGGTCGGGTTTATGCCTTTGACGTGTCCGAGCGCCGCCTCAACAACCTCAAGCCGCGCCTCAAGCGTTCCGGCCTGTCCAACCTTAACCCGGTGCTGATTGCAAGCGAGACGGAAGCACGCGTGCGGCGGCTGGCCGGCAAGATTGACCGGGTGCTGGTGGATGCGCCCTGCAGCGGGCTGGGCACCTTGCGCCGCAATCCCGACCTCAAGATGCGCCAGAACGACGCTTCGGTGGCCGAACTCGTGGTCAAGCAGGCGGCCATCCTCGAGGCGGCCGCCACGCTGGTCAAGCCCGGTGGACGGCTGGTGTATGCCACCTGCAGCCTGCTTGACGAGGAAAACGACGCGCAGGCCGATCGCTTTGCCGCAGCCCATCCCCAATTCAAGCCGGTACACTGTGGCGAGATTCTGGCGGCCCAGCAGATTGCGCTGGAGATGGGGGAACGGTTTCGATTATTGCCGCACCGGCATCACACCGACGGATTTTTTGCGGCGGTGTGGGAACGCCAGGCAGGTTGAAGGAGATGGACTGGATGGACCAAGCTCAAGAAATGTTTTCCGGGTTCACGGGGTTTGTCACCTCGTTGCTGCAGGCACAGCATCTGTGGCAGTTGCCTGTGCTGCTGGTGTCGCTGCTGGTGGGTGCGGGCGCTGCTATCGCCATGGGGCGTGGACGCCACCCGACCGGGGTGGACATCGAGCGCTCGCGGCGCCTGCGGGGCATTGCCTTTGCTCTCGTCAGCGCCGCAGCCCTGATGCTGTTCGGGCGCTACTTTGGCCATGGCCGCCCCTCTGCCCTGCTGCACATGGCACTCTCGCTCACCCTGGCCCTGGGCGCTGCGCGCACCGGGGTGTATGTGCTCAACTACGTGGTGGGGCTGTCGCGCCGTACCATTACCCTGCAGGCGTTTTTCGTGCGTACCGTCTGGGTGCTGTTTGCCCTGCACGTGACGGGGTTGCTCGAGCCGTTGATGGACCTGCTGCAGGACATCGGGCTGACCATCGGCAACACTTACATTTCGCTGCTGCAGGTGTTGCAGGCGGTGGTGGTGATCACGGTGATGCTGGTGCTGGCCCTGTGGCTGGGTGGGGCGATGGAACGGCGCCTGATGCGCACCGACGCCCTGGACAAGCATTTCAGGGTGGTGGCCGTGAAGTTGCTGCGGGGCTTGCTGGTGTTCATGAGTGTCGTGATTGCCCTGCCCCTGGTGGGCATCGATTCTACCTTCCTGTCCGTGTTGGGCGGGGCGCTGGGTGTGGGGCTGGGCTTTGCCCTGCAGAAAATTGCCAGCAACTATGTGAGCGGCTTCATCATCCTGATGGATCGCTCCATCCGCATGGGCGACGTCATCACCGTGGACGGGCGCCAGGGCACCGTCATCCGCCTGGAGGCCCGGTGCATTGCCCTGAGCGCCACGGACGGCACGGTTTTCATCGTGCCCAACGAAACCTTCATGACCCAGACCATCACCAACCACACGCTGGGCGGGGGCGGCGTATGCCGCACGCTCACCCTGGAAGTGGCCTTCGGCACCGATCTGGAACGGGTGCGCGTCATCCTGGAAGACGCTGCACGCCAGCAGGCGCGTGTGCTGGCCGAACCCGCCCCCTCGGTGGCGCTGCTGCGCCATACCGGTTATGGCGTGGAATTGTCCCTGCAGTTCTGGATTGCCGACCCCGGCGTGAGCGACCTCGGGCTGCGCTCCAACATGTTGCAGGCCATCCAGCAGGGCCTGCGGGCAGCACAGATTGCCGTCCCCCTGCGCGACGGGGTACAGACCACCCAGGTTTGATTTGCTTTTTGTTATAATTTTTGATAGCATGTCCGGTTGCGCCTAATGGATTGAAGGAGTGGTACCCATGCTGTTTTCAGGAATGCTCAATTTGCCGTGGTGGGGAGACGTCATTGCCGCACTGGTCATGACCCATGTCACCATTGCCTCCGTCACCATATTCCTGCATCGCCACCAGGCGCATCGGGCCCTTGATCTGGCGCCAGCCATCAGTCATTTTTTCCGTTTGTGGTTGTGGATGACCACGGGCATGGTCACCAAGGAGTGGGCAGCGGTGCACCGCAAGCACCATGCCAAATGCGAGACGGTTGACGATCCGCATAGCCCGCAGGTGCTGGGCATTCACCGCGTGTTGTGGTCCGGGGTGGTGCTGTATGTACAGGAAACGCGCAAACCCGACACCCTCTCCCGCTATGGTCACGGCACCCCGGATGACTGGATGGAGCGCAACGTTTATACGCGCCACAGCCGCCTCGGTATTACCCTGATGGCCCTCATCAACATGGCCGTGTTTGGCGTCGTGCCCGGCATGCTGATCTGGCTCACCCAGATCATCTGGATTCCCTTCTGGGCCGCGGGCGTCATCAACGGCATCGGCCATTTCTGGGGCTACCGCAACTTTGAATGCAAGGACGCCAGCACCAACATCGTGCCCTGGGGCATCCTGATCGGCGGCGAAGAGCTGCACAACAACCACCATACCTTCGCCACCTCGGCCAAGCTCTCCAACCGCTGGTATGAATTCGACATCGGCTGGATGTACATCCGCATGCTGGAGATGGTGGGGCAGGCGCGCGTCAAGAACGTTGCCCCCGCGGTGCGCTTTGATCGCGACAAATCCGAGTGCGACGAGGCCACCCTGCAGGCCATCATTCTCAACCGCTACGACGTGATTGCGCGTTACGCGCAAGAGCTGGCACAGACCTGTTCCGCCGAGCTGCAACGCCTGGGCGAGCACCTCAAGGCACCCGTGCCCTCGCGGCGCGAAGCCATGGCCATGGTGGGCCGCTGGCTGCACAAGGATGCCCAGGATCTGCCCGAAACCGACCAGCACACCCTGAATGCAGCCATGGCCGCCAGCGGCTCCGTGCAGACGGTGGTGGCCATGCGCCGCGAACTGGCCGACTTGTGGACGCGCACCAATGCTACACGCGAACAACTGCTGGTTCAGCTCAAGGACTGGTGCCACCGTGCTGAAATGAGCGGCATCCAGGAACTGCAGCGCTTTTCCCGCACCCTGAAGGCCTACGCTTAAACAAATTGGGGACAGAACCGAAATAGGGGCCAGCCCACTTTTGGGGG
>DAICZS010000015.1 GCA_027311025.1 Ferrovaceae bacterium | reverse complement strand
CGATACCACCTGATCGTCCAGGGTTGCGCGCCGAGCGTCTTCACGCCGCTTGATTTCCAGCATGGATCTGCGTTGCGATACCAAGGCCTCGGCTTGTGCCAACGCCTGGCGGTAGCGCACGTCGTCGATGCGCAGCAACAGATCTCCTTTATGTACGAATTGGTTGTCATGTACGGCCACCTCGGTTACCAGTCCTGACACGTCAGGCGCCACACTGACCACGTCTGCCATGACGCGCCCGTCACGCGTCCATGGTGAATCCATGTAGTGGATCCAGAGCATCCTTCCCAGAACGAGGGCAACGCCCATCAGAACGAGGGTGGGCAAAATGCGCAGCGACCGCCTGGCAAGCTTCTTCATCTCAATCATTTTCTTCAGTACACCCATAATCCAAGTGATGAAAACACACAAACAAATATCGCCAGCCGGAAAAGCGCGGGATACCACACATATTGGTACAGGCCAAAGCGTACCATTGCCATGTCTAGTGCCAGAATGATTGCGACAGCGGCCAGAAAGGCAAACATGAGCGTGGGCACCAGGGCATCCAGGACGGCAAGTTCACGCGGCATTTGAACCCTCCTCTGCGATCAATGGCGTCGAGACGTACAGCACCGATTCTTCATCAAGAAGCGCATCATGAATAAAATGCAACATGGTATTCAATTGGTGGCGCGTGGCGTGTGGCAAAGCCATCGCGGCAGGAATGTCTTCCATTGCGTGCAAAATCGATGCGATGGCCTGCACGGCATTGTCATGATTAACGACAGTGGGTGTTTCGTGCAATCGGGCAATCCTGTCAAGACAGTCATTCAACCGGGCCAGCAAGGCGACATCTGTCAGTTCCTTCATCTGCTTGCGAAGTTCAATGATGGCATGACCAATTTCCAGTGTTGATAGCAGCCAGTCCACGGCTTCCTTTTCTTGGGCACTGACTTTTCGCTGAAGACTGCCCAATCGCTGCACCAGATCCAGGGCATCTCCTTCAAGACGATATCGACTCGGGATGAGCGGCTCTCGGCAGGCCGTCACCATGAGTCTTCGTAACGCCTTTGCAATGCGCCGATGCGACCACCGGCTGTTGCTGAGGTCAATCAACGCATACATCACGCCTGACAAAGCAATAGCGAGAAGGTCGGCAATCGCGTTATTGGAGAAAAGGACGGGGTCGGTACTGTAGGCGCTGGTCAGTCCGACCTGTGACAGAAAGTTGATGAATGTGCTGGTGCCGATGATGGCGAGAGACGGCAGGGTCGTCATCCAGGCACATATAACCAGCCAGGGCACCAGGGCCATGCACAGCATCGCAAATCCATGCACCTGGGGCAGGACGTAAAAGTCGAATGCCGAGGCCATGCCCGTGGCGATGATGACGCCGATGATGAAATGCCGGATGGTATGGGTGGGAGAGGGTGATGTGGCAAACAGCGTGCTGGTTACCACGCCCAGGGTGATGGCTTCCACACCTGATGGCCAGCCGGTTATGATCCAGACGGTTGCCAGCAGCCCCAACGACAGGGCGCCCCTCAAGCCAGACAGAGCCACCGCCAGGGGGTCAAAGTGCATGCGCAGGCTCAAGGCCTGCCCCGCTACCTTACGATCCGTCGCGACCGGACGATTCAGTGCGGTATAAATGGATAAATAGGTTTTCAGCTCGTCGACAAATCGGGTCAACAATTCTGCCCCGGTTTCAAAGTCAAGTTGTGCTGTAGCATCCAGGCGGTTTTGCAGGCGGTTGCGGGCGGATGCCAGATGTCCGGGCAATGCCTCCGCATACAGCTTGATGTTGGAGGTAATCTTGCGTGCCTCCAGTTCATTGCGCGCGCTGCGACCCTCAACGACCAGGGCGTCGCCCATCGGGGTGTAGCAAGTTTTCAGGGCAGCAGCAACTTCAAGGCGTCCGTTGCGTTGCTGTCGATAAAGCAGTCGCTCCAGGGCATGGTAGCTGGTGGCCACGGCAAGAAATCCGGAATTGAGCTGGCCAAGACGCAAACGCCGCAGGCGCGATGGATCATTTTCCAGTGAGGCAGAAGCCCGAAAGGTTTCGAGATTCAAAATATCGCCCATGAAGCGCGTCAATGCGGGCCGGGTGGCTCCGCTTCCGGCCTCAGTGCCAAGCGCCTCGCGCAGCATGCTTGAAAAATCCTGGAAACGATGCCGAACGGCATCCCGCAGCACGTCCCACAAGCGTGCCGGAAAAACCACGTCGCTGATGAGTGATGCCGAAAGCAGTCCAATCAGGATTTCAGAAATTCGGGTCGTACCAATGTTAAACGTCTGGGATGGACTGGCCACCGCAGGCAGCCCCACGATGCATAGCGTGTAGCCCGCCAGGACAAATCCGTAGGCATGGTTGTTTCGAAACACCATCGAACCGGCCGTGCAAAACCCGATCCATGCGGCCATGCATAACAGGAACAGGATGGGTTCCTGGGCAAACAGGGACACCAGTACGAACGAGACCACAACCCCCACCAGGGTGCCCAGAAATCGATACAGGCTTTTGGAAAAAACCATTCCGGCCCTGGATTGCATGACGATGGCAACGGTCATCATGGCGGTACGCGGCTGATCGAACTCAAAGCGCAAGGAAAGCCAGAGTGCCATGATTTCAGCCAGCAATACCTTGGCAACATACGTCATGACTGGCGCGTCCAGACGCAGCCAGTCGCGCCAGACCGACTTCGCCGTTGCGACGGCGCGGGCCTTGCCGTTGAAGAGGATGGATGCGCTATTCAAACGCCGCCCCCCAGAGCGCGCATCAAGGCTGCATGGGCATCCATTCGAGCGGCTTCCATTGTGGCCACTGCAGCCTGCTGGCGCAGCAGCGAATCCCTGGCATCCAGAACATGGGAATAGTCAGTAAGGCCATGATCATAACGCGCCTGGGCCTGCACATAATACTTCTGGGCAAACTGGAGGGCCTGGTTGGTCTCGTCCAGCTGTTTGACCTGGGATTGCAGCATCAGCAACTGGTCCGATACATCCTGCAAGGCCCCCAACAGGGTTGCGTTGTAGTTTTCCACAGCCATGTCATAGGCGGCTGAACTGGCCGTCAGGTTGCTGCGTCGGCGCCCACCATCGAACAGGGGCAGTGATAGTGCCGGGCCTATCCCTGAAACGGCGGCCCCATTACTGAGAAACTGACCAAACCCCAGGGCCTGGAATCCCACAAACCCCAACAGGTTGATGTTGGGGTAAAACGCTGCCTTGGCGCTGTCAATGAATTCGCGTGCCGATTCCACGCGCCAGCGTTGCGCCACCACGTCCGGCCTGCGGCCTACCAGGTTTGCCGGCAACTGGTCGGGGAGTCCGATCAACGGTGCCAGCGCCAGTTTGGGGCGCAGGATGTGATCTCCTGCCCCCGGCCCATTGCCTGACAGGGCGGCCAACTGGTTGCGTTCCTGGGCGATGCGGGTCTCGGTGTCCAGGACCTGCGCACGCGCCAGAGGCAAAGGCAGCTCGGCCTGATTGACTTCCATTTCGGTGCCGATGCCCGTGGCAAGGGCACGTCGTGCGATGGCCACCCGTTCGGCAACATCGGCTTCATGGCATCGTGCAATGTCTAGCAGTGTGAATTCGAGGGACAGGCGTAAGTAGTGACGCACGACGGCCGTTTCCAGCGCCAGCTTGACCTGTTGTGTTTCAGCAGCGGTTGCAAGGGCCTCATCGACGGTCCCTTTCCACAGGCTTTCCTGGCGCCCCCACAAGTCCAGGTCGTACGCCAGTGAGACCGTGGCCGAGTTGTACCAGTCGTAATTGCCTGCCCAGGGCGGCGGGATGAATTGGAGTGCGGAAAAGCGTTGTCGCGACAGGCTGACATCCGTACTGAGGGTGGGTTGTGTTTCTGCACGGCGTCCTTCGGCAAAAGCCTGCGCCAGGGACAGGCGTGCTTGCGCCACCTTCAGGGTGGGACTACCTGCGAGGGCGGCCTGCATCAAGTCATCGAGTTGTGAATCGCCATAGGCGTGCCACCAGGTGTCATTGGGCCACGCCAAATGGGGCTGGTGGCGCATGTCCTGTCCCAGCGCCATCTGGTTTGCATCGATGACCGTGGCATGGGTTTGGATGCCGGACATGTTTGCACATCCTGACAGTATCGGGATCAGCGCCAGGAAGAGCAACAATGGGTGCTGGTAATCAATTCGGTGATTCATTTACTTGAGTAGGCCCGTATGCTCGGAGAGGCATTTCAGTGATTGTTGCAGCCCTGCCAGCTGGCGCTTGGGCAGCACCGAGATCAGGGCCTTGACGCGGCGATAATAGACCGGCATGACTTGATCCAGTTTGGCCTCGCCGGCAGGCGTAATGCGTATCAGTAGCTTGCGGCGATCCAAGGCATCCATGGTGCGGACTACTAGGCCATCCTGTTCCAGACCATCGATGAGCCCCGTCATGGTGGCACGCGTCACACCCACCTTGTCCGCGAGGTCAGAGGGGGTGGAGGTGAAGCTTTCTTCGCGCATCAGCAGTACCAAAACCCACCAGCGTCCCTGTAGCAAACCATGCTGGGCGAGTAGGGCATCCAGGGCGGCAGAGATGGTTGCCCCGGCGCGCAGGATGTTGAGAAAGGCCGAGATGGCCTCAACGTCCGCGTCGGGGTAGCGGGAAATGAAGCGTTGAATGGACTGGGAGCTGGGCAGCTCTTTCAGGAGGAACATGGCCCATTATAATAAGGAAGCTAACTATAAGCAACCATACTATAAAGGACTGCCCTCAAAATCCCAATACGGCTCGGGACCAAACCGTTCGGCAAGAAAATCAATAAAGCTGCGGACCTTGGGCGGCAGGAACTTTCGATGGGGATAGACCGCAAACACGGTGAGATCGTCGACTTCCCAATCAGGCAGGACGCGCACCAGTTCTCTTTTCTGTAGGGCTTGATACACCATGAAAGTGGGCTGCAGTATCACCCCCAGACCTTCGATGGCGGCCGTGTTGAGAATGTCGCCGTTGTTGCCGCGCAAGTTTCCCGAAACGACGACCTTGCGTTCCTCACCTGCGCGCTTGAAGGACCACTCGTTATGCAAGCTCCAGTAAGCGTAGGAAAGGCAGTTGTGGTTGACGAGGGCTTCGGGCGTTTCTGGCGTTCCATTTTTCTTCAAGTAACCCGGCGAGGCACAAGCCACAATGCGTGCGCGGGTGAGCTTGCGGGCAACCAGCCCCGGGTCAATGCCCGTCGCGATGCGGATGCCCAGATCAAACCCTTCCTCGATGAGATCCACAACGCGGTCGTTCAGTACGACATCGACCTGAACGCCAGGAAAGCGTTGCAGGTATTCCGTGATGGCCCAGCCCAGATGAAGCACGCCAAATGCCTGGGACGAGGTGACGCGCAGCGTTCCCCGCGGGTTCGAGGCTTCCTGGGCCAGCGATATCTCGGCTTCCTCGATCATCGACAGCACCTGGATGGCCCGCTGGTAATAGTCGGTACCGGCCTCCGTGAGCGAGAGTTTGCGGGTGCTCCGGTTTAACAGGCGTACGCCCAGATGCCCTTCAAGCTGTGCCACGTAGCGCGTGACCATGCCCCGTGACAAATCAAGTTTGTCCGCGGCGTGGGTAAAGCTGCCGGCATCCACCACGGTGGTGAATACCCGCATGCTCATGACAACGTCGATGGCCATTATTGTTTTATTAAAGTAAACAGTTTATTGATATTTTGCTTATTTATTTACATATTAGCAACTGATTAAATGCATCCATCGGCTGACGGAATGGTTCCGTCACAGATCAAACGCAATCTACGGAGGCTTCACATGAAAATCACATTGATTGGCACGGGCAACATGGGTTCAGGGCTGGCCAAACACATCGCCAAGGCAGGGCACTCACTGGTGATTACCAGCCGGGATGCGGCCAGGGCGCAGGCGCTTGCACAAGAA
Organism: Ferrovaceae bacterium; assembly: GCA_027311025.1. GTDB lineage: Bacteria > Pseudomonadota > Gammaproteobacteria > Burkholderiales > Ferrovaceae > JAJZRV01. The sequence continues at coordinate 31,437 of DAICZS010000015.1, read as the reverse complement.
TACGGCGCGAGTTTCAAGACCACGCAGACCGCTGAAAATACGGATGTGGTGATCGTCGCCACGGCTTACCCTGACGCCATTGCCGCGCTCGGTGCCGTCGGTGACCTCACTGGCAAAGTCGTCATCGACATCACCAACCCGTTGCCCGCAGCCTACATGGGCCTGACCATCGGGCACACAACCTCAGCAGCAGAAGAAATCCAGAAAGCCTTCCCCAAAGCCCTGGTCGTCCAGGCCTTCAATACTGTCTTTGCACAAACGCTGGCGGCCGGTCCTTCACTGAACGGCGAAACCGTGCCGGTCTACTATGCTGGCGATGACGCTGCAGCAAAGGATATCGTCAAAACCATCATTCAGGGCACCGGGTTTGCTGCAGTGGATGCCGGAGGTTTGAAGAACGCGCGCTATCTGGAGCCTCTGGGTGGCTTGAATATCTACTTTGGCTACGGTGCGGGCAAAGGAACAGCGATTGCCCCCAAATGGATCGGCATCCAGTAACAGGGTTTAATGACGCCATGAGCCTGCCTGCACTCTTCATTTCCCACGGTTCGCCCATGCTGGCGATCGAGGACAGTCCCGCGCACCAGTTTCTGGTGGGGCTTGGCAAGTCGATGCCGCAACCCAAGGCAATCGTCGTGGCCTCGGCCCACTGGGAGTCGGTGAATGGCGTGGCGGTCAGCCTAGCTGCGCATCCGGAAACAATCCATGACTTCGGTGGGTTTCCGGAAGCGCTGTTTGAGATTCACTATCCTGCGCAAGGGGCCCCTGCCATTGCGACCCGTGCTGCGGATTTGCTGGAAGCGGCGGGCTTTGCCGTGAGACGCAGCCACGACCGCGGGCTGGATCACGGTGCATGGGTGCCCCTGCGCCTGATGTATCCGAAGGCCGATGTCCCCATCACACAGGTCTCCATTCGCCGCGGTGCATCTCCGGCCGAACATGAACGGATTGGCATGGCCCTGGGAAAACTGCGCGAAGAGGGCGTTCTGATCATCGGGTCTGGCGCGTTCACGCATAACCTTTACGCCCTGAGAGGTGCTGCCCTCAATCAGGACGCACCGGCCTGGGTCAGGGATTTTGGTGAGTGGATGCATGCCCGACTTGTGGAAAACCAGCGTGAAGCGTTGCGACACTATCGGACACAGGCACCGTTTGCAGTGCGTAACCACCCCACTGAAGACCACGTGCTGCCGCTTTTCGTGGCCATGGGCGCGGCAGGTGATTTCACGAAAGCTGAACGGTTGCATACCAGCCATCAATACGGTGTGCTGGCAATGGATATGTATGCGTTCACTTGAATTCACCATACAGGAGCAGCGCCACCTTTCATTGCATCGCAAAATAAAAGGAGATTTACTCATGCTAACCCTTCGCAAATCCAAGGACCGCGGCCATGCCGACCACGGCTGGCTCAAGAGCGATCATTCCTTTTCATTCGCAGGCTATTACGATCCAGAACACATGAGCTGGGGAAACCTGCGCGTCATTAACGAAGACCGCATTGAACCGGGCACTGGGTTTGGCAAGCACGGCCACCGTGACATGGAAATCATCAGTTATGTACTTTCTGGCGAATTGGCACACCAGGATAACATGGGCAACGTCAAGGGCATTCCCCCGGGTGACGTGCAGCGCATGAGCGCTGGCATTGGGGTGATGCACAGCGAGTTTAATCACGCGCAGGACCAGATCACGCATTTCCTGCAAATCTGGATTGAACCGAATGTAACCGGAATCAAGCCCAGCTACGAACAGAAGACTTTCACCGCCAGCCAGAAGCGGGGCGTTCTGCGGTTGATCGCCTCACCCGATGGCGCACTGGGCTCGGTCACCATTCACGCCGATGCGCACCTTTACTCTGGCCTGTTTGATGGAAGCGAGCAGGCAGAACTGTCGCTTGACCTGGAACGCAAAGCGTATGTACATTTGGTGCGTGGTGTTCTGGAAGCCAACGGGCAGCGATTGAGCGCTGGTGACGCCATCATGCTGGAACGCGAAAACAGCATTACCTTGACCGGGGGCGTCGACGCTGAGGTCCTGGTATTTGATCTGGCGTCTTAAGGGGCGCTTGCATGGATCGCCCTCCGGTGCTCACCTGACAGGAGATTGACATGCCTAAAGTCCTCGTTCTTTATTATTCGTCTTACGGCCACATTGAAACCATGGCACAAGCAGTCGCCGAAGGGGCACGTTCAGCAGGGGCCACGGTTGACGTCAAGCACGTGCCCGAAACGGTTTCTCAGGAGATCGCAACAGCGGCACATTTCAAAATGGACCAGGCATCACCTGAGGCAACCGTCGCCGAACTTGCCAATTACGACGCCATCATCGTGGGCTGCCCAACCCGTTTTGGCCGCATGCCATCACAGATGGCCAGTTTTCTTGATCAGGCGGGCGGCTTGTGGGCACGCGGTGCCCTCAATGGCAAGGTCGGTGGTGCCTTCACGTCGACTGCCACGCAGCATGGTGGACAGGAAGCCACGCTTTTTTCCATCATCACCAACCTGCTGCACTTTGGCATGACCATTGTCGGCCTCCCGTATAGCCATCAGGGCCAGATGACCCTGGACGAGATCGTAGGCGGCAGCCCATACGGCGCAACCACCATTGCCGGCGGGCAGGGACAGCGTCAGCCCAGCACCATTGAATTGGAGGGTGCGCGCCACCAGGGCAAGCTCATTGCGCAAACTGCCGGCAAGCTGTTTGGCTGACAAGCCTGTTTTTCATCACCGGCCGGCAACACCGTGACGGACAGGAAACTGTATCGTGGTTCAGTGGTGAATTTTTGCAAAGTGGCGGTCTGCCAGAATTTTCTGTTCCGGCGTTAACCTCCTGTAAAGTTCTTTGAGCGCATCGTCCATTTTCTCAAAGCTGGCTAACCGATCTTTCATTAATGCGATGTGACGGTCAAAGCGTTCGGGCGCCGTTTGCGGTTTTTCATGCAATGCTCCCATCATCTGGTCCCTGATTTCCCTGACACTTCGCACAGTCTTGTCGGCGTAAATATTCCAGGCCTCTTCCTGATCATTGGTAATCTTGAGCTCGGTCTTGAGTTCAGCAAGGCGCTTCTCAACATTGGCAACCGGGTCTGTGTGCTGATGTGGGGCAGCGCATGCTTCATTGCCCATGAGTCCTTCTGCATGAGCTGGCGCAATCAATACGATCCCTGGGATGGAAAACAATAAAAATAGAATATTCAGGATATTTTTCATTGGCGTCACCATATAACTCGTTTGTAAAAATTTAATCATCATCCATGCCACCAAAGCCACCGTCGCCCATGCCGCCGAAACCTCCGTCATCCATTCCACCAAAGCCCCCATCATCCATGCCGCCGAATCCGCCATAGCCGCCATAACCCATTCCCTCATATCCCGGATTGAAATTGCTGTAGCCATCTGCGGCGAGCATGTTGCCGCACCCTGACAAAGCCAAAATGATTGCGCCCGCCAACATCAGATTTTTTATATATGTATTCAAGAATGGAACCTCGTCTTAACAGGTGACATGGAACAAACCAATGGTTTTCCCCCTGGCCTTGTTATATGCAGTGACGGCATCTGTGGTGGAACGCAATATGACCCGGCAGTCGTGATGCTTGAAGTATTCTGCGGCTTCAGGTGACAAATTCAGGTTCTTGAACTGTCCGGCACCCAGCACAAGGGTGTCGCACCCTTCTTCGTATATGAACTCTGCCTCTTCGCGTGAAATGATGTGTGATGTGTTGTAATGCTTTCTAGAATACCGTTTCTTGCGCTTGAGTACCTCGCCCGACAAACGGATAAAAATATCGTACGGATAACTGTCACCGTTGACCGTAATGCTGCCGAATTCAGTAGAGTCTATTTTCATGACGGGCCTCCTGAGCGCTTGGCTTCATTATCGGAATCAATTCACATTACGTTCCTCGCAGAATTGTTACGACTTATTGAGAGGGCTTTCGTTTCACTGTTCAATGAAGACCCGGCGTGCTCCATTCCAGCCGTCCCCAGATTTTACGCTTTAGTAAATACAGCAGGACGGTCAACACAAATACGTAGGCCATCACGGCATAGCCTAGGTTTTCCCGCGCTTCGGCCATGGGGTCAGCTGCCCACCCGAGAAACGTGGAAACGTCTTTGGCCTTCACAAGAAGTGCTTTTCGGCTTGCGGGATCCGCCTGTGATATTCCCAATATGTCAGGCATCTTGATCCCGGGGAAAACATGATTGTCGGTATTCCCATTTGCTGCTGTATAGAACCCGGTAATCATTGAATCGATATACCCCACCCCGCCTTCCCTGGCTTTGGCCATCAGGGACAGGTCAGGAGGGACGATGCCAAACGCTGTGAGCGCATCGCCGGGGGCCATCTGCGCGATGAGTGGATCGCCCATGTTCCTGTCGCCTCGCATCACATCGACCTGCTGCTTCGTGAAACCGAGTTTGAGGAAATCGCTGTATTTGAGGTACTTGAGGCTGTGACAGGCGTTACACACCTCAGTGGCCACATGGGCGCCGCGCTGCAAAATGGCGTCCTTATCCCCTGCGGCCAGTGCTGTCCCGTTCATCGTGCAAGCCAGGCTGGCAAACAGTGCCCAGAGTCTGAAATGATTCACCGGGCCTCCTCGATTTCCTTTTGGGTCATTTCCATCACTTCGACGGGTAACCCTATTTTCAGAAGATAACCTTCCTCCCATCGCGACAGAAAGGGAAGCAACAGAAATGTTGAAAAGTAAATGGCTGTCGCGACTTCGCCCACCACTTTCAAATCACTTTCCGGCGGATGCGCACCCACGTAGCCCAAAACGAAAATGTCAACGATGAATACATAAAACATCGTACGGTAAACCGGCCTGTATATGGCACCCCCTGAAATCCTGGAACGATCCAGATAGGGCAGGGCAGCAAAAATCAGAACCGACAGCGCCATGGCCACAACTCCGCCGATGAGGTCCGGTACCGCGCGCAAGATGGCATAGAAGGGCAGGAAGTACCATTCCGGAACAATATCTGCCGGCGTTTGCATTGGATTGGCCGGAATATTGTTCGTCACGTCGATGACAAGCTCTGGGTCGAAAAACACGATGCCGAAATACACCAGCATGAACACGCCAAGACCAAAAAGATCCTTGATTGTGAAATAGGGATGGAATGGAATGTTGTCCTTGTCGGCAAAATTGAGGCCCGAAGGGTTGCTGCTCCTGACCGTGTGAAGCGCAATGAGGTGAATGACTGCCGCTGCCGATATCAGGAACGGAAACAAGTAATGCATGGAGAAAAAGCGGGTCAGGGTGGGGTCATCGACCGCGAATCCGCCCCTTAGCCAGATGACGATCTGGTCGCCTATGATGGGTGTTGCACTGAAAAGATTGGTGATCACCGTGGCGCCCCAGTAGGACATCTGACCCCAGGGAAGCAGGTATCCCATGAAAGCGGTCGCCATCATGAGAAGCAGAAGCCCCTGTCCGGTCCACCAGAGCAACTCACGCGGTCGCCGGTATGAACCGTAATAAAGCGTGCGTGCCATGTGGATGTAAATCACGGCAAAAAAGGCAGAAGCACCAGTGGAATGAAGATAGCGGATCAGCCAACCGTAGTTGACATCGCGCATGATGTGCTGGACAGAGTCGAATGCAAGGTTTGAATCCGCCTTGTAGTGCATCGCCAGGAAAATGCCCGTCACAAGCTGGATGACAAGCACGAAGCCGGCCAGAAATCCGAACCCCCACCAATAACTCAGGTTTCTTGGAGTAGGGTAATCGGTCAGTTCGTGCTTAATGAAATGAGTCAGCGGAAAACGCGCATCGATCCACGCGATCATTTTCTTCATGACGACTTTCCAATCAGGATCTTGTCGTTTGAAACGAAATGATAGGGAGGCAAATGGAGGTTCTGTGGCGCCGGTCCGGAAATGATTCGTCCACTATTGTCGTATACGCTGCCATGGCAGGGGCAGAGCCAACCCTGGGCTGTTTTATTCGGCACGCAACCCAGGTGCGTACAGACCCCGATCACGACCAGCCATTCCGGTTTTTGAACGCGTTGACTGTCCGGAACCGGCTCCTTGCCGCCTGGCGAGGCCCCCATTTCTGCAATCTCCGCCGAGGTCCGGTGCACCACGAAAACAGGTTTTCCCTGCCAGGGGAAGGTCTTTTCCTGGCCCATCGGAATTCCGGAAAGATCAATCTCCACGGTTGCCCTTTCAAGCACATCTGAAGAAGGATTCATGCTGCTCACAAAAGGTACGCATGCCGCGGCAACACCGCCTCCGGCAACGGCCATGGTGAACGTGCCAAGAAAATCGCGGCGCGCGGGATCTGTGGTTTCCGTATTCTTTTTTGTCATGGTCAACTTTGTATCGGTGTACCCAAAAGTCGGTATGGGCTCTGTACATCCCTGGTGAATTCTAGTTTGATGTTTTGTTTCTGGCCTGCGCTTGCGCGCGAATCACAGTAACGATTCGATCATACGCAGCATTGTTTTTGAATGGGGTAAGGAGTTATTGCAAAATGTGCAGGATCGATCATGGGGCTGCAGCGCTCAGAAAGCGCATTCCGTGCCTATCGTCGTGCAATCAATGAAACAAATAAACCGGAGGGGAATTCAAGTGACCATGACAATTTTGGAAAGGGGGCGTCAAGATGTGAAATATCATGAATCATCGTCAGGCGCTAACAAGTAACCCAATCCCCGTACCGTCTTGATATAGCTAGGTGATTCAGAATCATTTTCGATCAGCCGCCGAAGCCTGAATATTTGTACGTCGATGCTGCGATCAAACACTTCAAGTTCTCGTCCCCTTGCCATTTTCATCAGCTTTTCTCTGGACAGAGGGAAGCAAATTTCATTTGCTGCCTGTTGCATTCTGGACAGCCTCGTTATCGATGCTCATCTTGTTCGGAATGATGGCAGCTCATTGATCGGGGCGATATTGATGTCGCGCTGAGTGTTTTCAATGACTTTGGCAGCCTCGGCAACTTTGAGGCTCTCTGCAAGATGATTTCTTGCCGTAATAATTTCCTGATAGAGGCCATTCACCTGTTGCGCCGTTTCCGTGTCGACTCCGAAGAGATATTTATGTTGTTTACACGATTCGTCTTGTCTCCAGGGTTGATTCGCTCTGGACTGTATCCACCAAAAAAGTCCTGATTAAATTGAAGTCCAGAAATTTTCTCAAGGACCGGAACGCAGTCCTGTTCGGTTTCACCGGGATAGACCGTGGGCTCATAGATGACGATATCACCCGGCTTCAAAGCGCGTGCAACTGCCTCACTGGCAAGAAGCAGTGGTTGCAGTTCAGGTCGATTGTGGGCATCTATTGGCGTGGGAACGGTAACGATGTGGCAATTGCAATGGCGCAAATCTTCTGCTTGGGTGGTAAAGGTCAAGTTAATGGAGGACTGAAGCCTTGCTCGAGTCAATTCAAGCGTCTGGTCATACCCCCCTTCAACTGGGCAATCCTGTCCTTCCTGCTGTCAAACCCAAGCACCTGTCTTTTACGAACCGAATTCGACAGCCAGGAGCTGGCCCAAATAACCCGGACCGATGATAGAAAGATAAATGTCGTTTGTTGCATAAATTTGTTGGCGATGGATGCGGATGGTTTTCGATAGTGCCAACGGATTGTGTCGGAAAGTAAAATCAGACTGTGTTAATTCTGGTAAGTATAAACAGTAAATTGTATTCGTATTCCTCATATTAGCTTCTGGAGATTCCTGTCCAGGAATGGCGCAAATACAGGGTTTCTGTGACATATCTAATGTGATTTCAGTCGGGTACCTGGCGATGGGATGCTGAAGGATATGTTGATTTACACATTGCTACGAAAGGAGATCTGTGCGCATGGGCGGCCATGTTAGGCTGCGCTTCATGCAGATCAAAGACAAAATTATCGGTTCAGAACACCCACCCTTCATCATTGCCGAAGTGGCCCAGAGCCATGATGGCAGCTTGGGCCTCGCCTTTTCTTTCATTGATATGGCGAAGGAATGTGGTGCGGACGCCGTCAAGTTTCAAACGCATATCGCCAATGCCGAGAGCACCCCTGCGGAACCCTGGCGCACTCCTTTCAGTCGCCAGGATGCAAGCCGTTATGACTACTGGAAGCGCATGGAATTCACCCGAGAGCAATGGCGGGCATTGAAGGAATACGCGGACAGCCGGGACATCATCTTCCTGAGTTCGCCGTTTTCAATAGAAGCCTGCCAGTGGCTTGAGGACATCGACATTCCAGCCTGGAAAATTTCCTCTGGGGAAGTTCATAACCTGGAATTGCTTCAATGGGTCCTGGAAACGCGAAAACCCGTGATTCTCTCCAGCGGGTTAAGTACCCCAACCGAGACCATAACGCTTGCCCGCTCCATTCGCAGCCAGGGGGTGTCAGTGGCCGTATTGCATTGCACCGCTCTCTACCCCACCCCGGCTGAAGCGGTGGGACTGAATCTGATGGACACGTTCTACCATGCTCTGCACGGCATACCCATAGGAATTTCTGACCACTCTGGCGTGCCGTATCCGGGTATCGTGGCAAGCTATCTGGGCGCTTCAATCATCGAAGTTCATTTCACGCTGCATCCTAGGATGTACGGCCCGGATGTCCCTGCCTCCCTTACACCCGAGGGACTATCCGCTCTGGTGGCCGGCGTGCGGTTTGCCTGGCGCATGCGCCATCACACAGTGGACAAGGTCCAGCAGTTAGGTGCGCTTGCACATGAACGCATGATATTTGGACGAAGCCTCTACACAACACGCGCGATTGCAGTGGGCGAGGAAATCACAACGAAGGATGTGGCTTACAAGAAGCCCGGTGGGGGGCTTGCCTATGAGTATCTCGAACGTATTGTAGGGCGCAGGGCACGACAGCCTCTACCCAACCATCACGCCCTGAGTCTGGATGATGTCCTTTAAGAGACGGGTCTGTGTTGCCATTACGGCCCGTCCCAGTTATTCACGCATCCGAACCGCGCTGGAGCATATCGCGCAGTTTCCCTTCATTGACCTGGAAATCTTCTGCTCAGGTTCGGCACTGCTGGATCGTTATGGCCGGATTGTGGATTTGATTCGTGCTGATGGTTTCAACGTCACCGAAGAGCTGTTTACTTATGTGGAGGGCAACGAGCCTATCAACATGGCCCTCACCACGGCCAATACGATCCAGACGACTGCCCAGGCACTGAACAGAATCAACCCCGATCTGCTATTCACCATTGCGGATCGTTATGAGACCCTGGGTACAGCGGTGGCCTGTTCCTATTTGGGTATTCCCCTCATTCATGTCCAGGGGGGAGAGATCACCGGCAACATAGATGACAAGGTCAGGAACGCGGTAACCCAGCTGGCCGATTTTCATTTGGTGTCCAATGTGCATGCGGCCACGCGGGTAGAGCGCATGGGTGGAATTCGCAGCGCAATCCATGTCACGGGATGCCCCTCCATTGATTTGGCGCGCGAGGCGCTCACCCTCCCGCTCACGCATGTCCAGCAAGCGCTCCACCAGCAGGGGGTTGCCGATCTGCCCCTGGATCGGGGTTTCATTGTGGTATTGCAGCACCCCGAAACAGACCGGCATGAGCAAAGTTTTGCACAGATGTCCATGACTATGGATGTTGTTTCTCGCTTCGGTTTACCCACGCTGGTGTTCTGGCCCAACGTCGATGCCGGCGCAGATGCTGCATCTCGGGCAATTCAGTTGTTCCGCAACGCAGGTGGCACTCCTTCGGTCCATTTTGTGCAGAATCTAGAAGGCACCTTGTTTCTTCGCTTGCTGCGTCAATGCGCCTGTGTCGTGGGAAATTCCAGTGTAGGCATCCGTGAGTGTGCGTTTCTGGGCACACCGGTGGTCAATATCGGGATCAGGCAGCAAGGACGTGAGCGTGCTTCAAATGTGGTGGATTGCGATTGGGATAGCCTGCAGATCTCGATGGCCTTGCGCCAGCAACTGGAGCAGAAACGCTATCCCTCCTCAGAGATTTATGGAAACGGATTTGCGGGAATGGAAATTGCCCGGGTCATTGGTGAGCTGACTTGAGATTCGCAGGGGTGAAGCTCGGTTCTGCTTGGATGCTGGTAGCCGGAGCCAGCTTTGCTACCATGGGCCTGCTGGTCAAACTATGTGTTCCCTATTTTTCAGCAGACGAACTGGTGTTTTATCGCTCCCTCTTCGGCCTGATCCTGGTGGGTGCCCTACCTTTGTACCAGGGGTGCACACTCAAAACCCGCTATTGGTCCATGCATTTGATGCGCAGTCTGTGTGGCCTTGCTTCTCTATGGCTCTTTTTTTTTACGCTCGCGCGTGTTCCACTGGCCACCGCCGTGACGCTCAACTATACCTCGCCACTATTCTTTGCATTTTTGCTGACCGTGTTGGGGCGTGAACCAGTCGCTCGTTCGCTGCTGTTTGCCATGGGAATCGGATTCATCGGCGTGTTGCTGGTATTGCAACCCCATGTGGCCAGCTCTGAATGGCTGTCCGGATTTACGGGGCTTTTATCGGGGCTCACTGCTGGAATATCCTACCTTTGCGTACGTCACCTGGGGCAGGTGGGTGAGCCGGAATGGCGCATCGTGTTTTACTTCTCCGGGCTGTCCACCCTGGTGCTGGGGACCGTAGTGTTACTGAAGCCCCATCATCCGCTCACGTTTTCCCATCCAGGTTTCCTAGTTTCCCTGGGGGCCGTGGCCACCCTGGGGCAATGGGCCATGGCTCGGGCCTACCGCACGGGAAAAAGCTTGCTGGTAGCCAATTTTGCGTTTAGTACCGTGTTGTTTTCCTGTGTTTTAGGCGCCGTGTTTCTCAAGGAAAAACTCGATGCCCACACCTGGTGGGGAATCCTGGCGGTCATCCTGGCCGGAATCATGTCCACCATGATCATTCGTCGGCACAATGAGGCGCAGCTTCACCAAAACCGGTCCTGAGTGCTGTCGCAGCTTCGCGGATTCCATGGGTGCCACGAAACACCGCCATGCCTGGTTACGGTATATAATGAACACAGTCGTCGAATTTTCTCAATCCTCCCTTCTTCGGTTGTTCCCGTACGAGCCCCGAATGAATTCCCTGAACAACTGGTCCAGATGATCACCCTTAAAAATGTTGTATTGCGCCGCGGCGCGAAGGTCTTGCTGGATGGCGCTTCTGTTTCCATCAAGCCTGGCGAAAAAGTAGGTTTGGTTGGTCGCAATGGCGCCGGAAAATCCTCGCTTTTTGCCTTGCTCAATGGCTCCTTGCACGAGGATGGCGGCAATTACGAGATTCCCGCCCAGTGGCGCATGGCGCAGGTGGCGCAGGACATGCCAGAAACCACCCAGAGTGCCACGCGCTTCGTGGTGGAGGGCGATGTGACACTGCATGCGGCACAGGTCGAAGTGACGGCGGCGGAAGCGAGCGAAGACGGCGAGCGCATGGCGCTGGCCTACATGCATTTTCATGACGCCGGTGCGCATGATGCTGAAGCGCGGGCACAGGCACTGATCCTGGGCCTCGGTTTCAAGAGCAGCGAACTCGATCAACCCGTCAACAGCTTCTCCGGGGGCTGGCGCATGCGCCTGCAATTGGCCCGGGCCCTAATGTGCCCCTCCGATCTGCTGTTGCTGGACGAACCCACCAATCACCTCGATCTGGACGCCCTGGTCTGGCTGGAAGCCTGGCTCAAACGGTACAACGGCACTATGTTGGTGATCAGTCATGACCGCGAATTTCTCGATGCTGTCACCACGGTGACGGTACACATCGAAAGTGCAAAATTGACGCGCTATGGTGGCAATTACAGTGCCTTCGAAGACCTGCGTGCCGAACAGATGGCCTTGCAGCAAAATGCTTATGCCAAGCAGCAGGAAAAAATTGCCCACCTGCAAAAATTCATTGCCCGCTTCAAGGCCAAGGCCAGCAAGGCCAAACAGGCCCAGAGCCGGGTCAAGGCACTGGATCGCATGGAAAAGATCGCACCGCTGCTCTCTGAAGCCGACTTTACTTTCGAGTTCAAGGAGCCATCCCATCTGCCCAATCCCATGCTGACCATGCACCAGGTGAGCTTCGGTTATCCGGCACCCGCAGATGCGCCTGTCGGAACCACGCCCACGGTGATCGTGCGCGACGTCAGTAAGACCGTGCTGGCAGGCCAGCGTATCGGCATACTGGGCGCCAACGGCCAGGGCAAATCGACGGTGGTTAAAACCGTGGCGCGCGCGCTGATGCCTCTGGATGGCGAGATGACCGAAGGCAAGGGCCTCAACATCGGGTATTTTGCGCAGCAGGAGATGGATGTGCTGCAACCTGCCGACACGCCGCTGGAACACATGATCCGTCTCGCCAAAGCGGTGAGCGCTGCAGGCAAGATCAGCGGCCAGAGTACGCGCGAGCAGGATTTGCGTACTTTTCTTGGCACCTTCAATTTTGGTGGCGACATGATCAAGCAGGCGGTGGGATCCATGAGCGGCGGAGAAAAAGCGCGCCTCGTGCTCTGCATGATCGTCTGGCAACGCCCCAATCTGCTGCTGCTGGACGAACCCACCAACCACCTCGATCTAGCAACCCGCGAAGCGCTCTCCATGGCGCTCAACGAGTTTGAGGGCACGGTAATGCTGGTCAGCCATGATCGCGCCCTGTTGCGGGCCGTGTGCGATGAATTCTGGATGGTGTCGCGTGGTGGGGTGTCGCCCTTCGACGGTGACCTCGACGACTACCAGCGCTACCTGCTCGATGAAGCCAAACGCCAGCGCGAAGAAGCCAAAAGGACTGCCCCCGTCACGGCTGTGTCTCCCCAGCCAACGGCAAACGCCTCCAGGGCCATCAAGGGACTGCGCCGCGAGTTGGACAAGATCGAGGGCGAGATTGCGGCACTCAATGCCGAGCAGGACCAACTGCAATCCCAGATGGTCGGACCCCCATCCGCCGTCGAGATTGCCAGGATCGGCAAGCGCCTGAAGACGATTCAAACCGACTTGGTGCCGCTGGAAGAGCGCTGGCTTGCCTTGAGCGAACAGATTGAAGCGGCGGATGCGCCCGCAAACCTTTAAACTGCAGATTCGGCGTGCGATGAGCGCCTGACCCAACCGAGGTTAACATGGCTCGACAGCAGGTTTTTCTAGGCCGTATCCTGGGTATTCCGGTGGGCCTGGATTATTCCTGGTTCCTGATTTTTGCGCTGCTGACCGCGCTTCTGGCCAACAGCTATTACCCCGCCGAATTTGACGCCTGGCCGCTGTCCCTGTACTGGTTCATGGGGGCACTCACTGCCATGCTGTTTTTCGTCAGCGTCCTACTGCACGAATTGGGACATTCCGTAGTGGCATTGCGCTACGGCATTCGGGTGCGCAGCATTACCCTCCATGTGTTTGGTGGGGTTGCAGAGATCGTGGACGAGCCCCCCAGTGCAGCGGCCGAGTTTTTCGTGGCGATAGCCGGGCCCCTGGTGAGCTTTGCCCTGGCCGGTCTCTTCCATGTGCTGCAACCGTCCCTGGTTTCGGTGCAGCCCCTGCTGGCCCTTGCCGAGTACCTGGCGTACATCAACTTGAGCCTCGCGCTGTTCAATCTCGTGCCAGGTTATCCGCTGGATGGAGGACGCGTGTTTCGCGCCCTGATGTGGGCCGTCACCGGCGACATGGGGCGTGCCACGGTGATTGCGGCCCATGTGGGGCGGGGCTTTGCGTTCCTGTTCATCGCCCTGGGGGTCTGGCAGATCTCCGCGGGCAATCTGGGTGGGGGCCTGTGGATTGCCTTCATCGGCTGGTTTCTTCATAACGAGGCGCGCGCCGCCCTGCTGCACCATGCGGCTAATCGTTAAACTGTGGGAATGGCGCGCACCTATAAAATCCTCCTGAGCAACTTGGGTTATGCCCGCGGTATCAGCGGGAAGTTTTCACACCATGTGCGCTATCTGCACCGTCATTTCTATTGCTCACCCCGGATACAAAAGCAGGCCCTGGGCCAATTGAGTACGCTCATCGGTCGGGAAGACCCCGACCTGTGCTGCTTTGTTGAAATCGACAAGGGGTCCTTCACTTCCGGGGGATACAACCAGCTGCATGCGCTGATCGGTGCGAAATACCCCCATTTTGACATCGAGAACAAATATGGCCCCGCCAGCCAGCTGCGATCATTTTTCGTCACCCGCGGCAAAAGCAACGGATTCATGGCCAAAGAAAATTTTTCTCACGAACGGATCTACTTTCGCCATGGCACCAAGCGCCTGGTATACAAGATCCTCCTGGCACCCCGGCTCACCCTGTTTTTTTCCCACCTGTCGCTTAACAAATCGGTGCGGCGCGCGCAGCTCATCGAAGTGCGCGAGCTCATGGGCAGCGTGTCGGGTGAGGCGATTTTTCTTGGGGATTTCAACATCCTGTCCGGGCTCGGCGAGCTTTCCGTGCTGCTGGAACGCTCGGACATCGTCCTGCTCAACCAGCTAGACCTGCCCACCTTCACCTTCCACAAGCGCCAGCTGCTGCTGGACCTGTGCTTTTGTTCCGCAGGGATTGCTGCATCCTCACGCCTGAGCATCGTGCCCCAGGCCTATTCGGACCATGCTGCCCTGGTGCTGGAAGTCACCGTGCCGGAGGGGTCATGACGGCAATGATTGCAGCGCTCGTCGCTTCTTACGGCTACCTCGCCGTATTCGTGGGCACGCTGCTGGAAGGAGAAACGATCCTGCTGGCGGCGGGCTACGCGGCACAGCGGGGCCTGCTCCACTGGCCCGTGGTGATTGCCATTGCGATCGCGGGGGGAACCCTTGGAGACCAGATCGCTTTCATGGTGGGGCGCTGGAAAGGGCTTGTCCTAATTGCCCGGTTTCCCAGCCTGGCGCACCGGGTGCCGCAAGTGCATCGCCTGCTGGAGCGGTATCATGTGGTGCTGATTCTGGTGATCCGTTTTCTCTATGGGCTGCGCATTGCCGGCCCGATCATCATGGGCACCACCAAACTACCGTTTTTCCGGTTTGCCGTGCTCAACTTCCTGGGTGCCGTGCTTTGGGCGCTCGTCGTCTCGGGCGCCGGGTATTATTTCGGCATGGCCCTGGAGGTATGGGTGGCTGACGTGGAGCATGTGGAGCTATTCGTTCTGCTGGGCATCCTGCTGGCGGGTTTCATCGCAGCACTCTGGTTGTACCTGCGTTCGGTGCGCTACAAGGACGATTCAAATGTTTCATGATCTTCCCTATCCAATCCTGGCACTGGAGCATAGTGCGCTGGTGTTGGGCGGTTTGCTGGTTTATTTCCTGCTGACCAAAATCGGACAGCAGCGGCGGCCTCCTGCCTCCGCCATCGCCTGGGTGATGGTCATAGGGCTCTTCCCCTATCTGGGCATTCCTCTGTTTCTGCTGTTTGGCATGCGCAAGTTTCCGCGACCGCGGCGCTTGCCACGACTGCGTCAGATGCCGGGTGAACCAGAGCAGCCGGTCTGGGCCACGCGTCTGCTGGCAGCCATGGACATGCCTCCCGTCTGCAGCAACGCGGAAATCCGGTTTCACGAAGATGGGGCGGCATCCAGGACGGCGCTGCTGTCCCTAATTGAAGATGCCGCCCATCAGATCGCCCTATGCAGCTTCATCTTGGCTCCGGATGAGGTGGGTCGCGAGGTGGTGGCGGCACTTTCCCGGGCTGCGGCGCGTGGCGTGAAGGTGCGCGTGTTGCTCGATGCCGTGGGGGGGCTGCAGAAATCGCGGCGCCATATCCCCCAGTTGCGCGCGGCGGGGGTGAGCGTACGCTGGTTCATGCCCCTGTTTCACAATCCGCTGAAAGGACGCAGCAACCTACGCAACCACCGCAAAATGGTCATTGTCGACGGCGCGCGCCTGTGGAGTGGCGGGCGTAATCTCGCTGCAGAATACTTCATCGATCGTCCCGGCTGCCCGGTCTGGGTGGATTTGAGCTTTGAAGTGCGCGGTCCCCTGGCGGCGCAGGCGCTGGCACTGTTCGAGCGGGACTGGAAGATGCCCAGCGGCATCGGCCAGCCCCGGAAAGAAGCGGTAGCACAGGCCCCCGGCGCGACGGGGGGGCGGGCACAACTCGTACCCAGCGGTCCCGACCTTGCGGATGATACCGTCTACGATCTGCTGTTGACCTCGGTGTATCAGGCGAGGCGGCGCATCGTTGCCGTTACCCCCTATTTCGTGCCTGATGAAGCACTGCTTCTGGCTTTGTGCATGGCCTGTCGGCGTGGCGTGGCGTTCACGCTGCTGGTGCCGCAGCGTTCCAATCATGCACTGGCCGACCTGGCCCGTGCGCAGGCCCTGCGCGAGCTGGTTCATGCCGGTGCCGAGGTGCTGCTCTATCCGGACATGATTCATGCCAAGGCAGTCATCGTGGATGACGATCTTGCCCTGTGCGGCTCGGCCAATCTGGACGGGCGCAGCCTGTTCCTGAATTTCGAGTTGATGACCGCGTTTTACGGTGCCGCCGAAATGGAATGGCTGAGCGCCTGGTTGGCACGGCACACGGCACGATCCCGACCCTTCCAGTCCCGAGCGCCGTCGTGGCGGCGCGATATCGTGGAAGGCCTGGCGCGCACCGTGGCCTTCCAGCTCTAGGACGACGGCCTAGCGCTGCAGGGCCACTTTCCGGAGCGCTTCAAAGCAGGTCCGGTCGATGGCGCTGTCAAGATTTTTGGCCATGATCTCCAGGGTCTGCGGCACCGGAATGGCCCCGCGGTAAGGACGCTCGGCGGTGATGGCGTCGAAAATGTCAGCGATGGTGATGATGCGGGTCTCCAGGGCAATGTCCTCTGCCTTGAGGCCCAGGGGGTAGCCCTGGCCATCGAGGCGCTCGTGATGCGCGCTGGATACCGCAGCCAGTTCCCTGAAAATGCCGATGCGCCCCAGGATGGCGCCCGTGAACGCGGCATGTTGTTTCACGGATGCCCACTCGTGGTCATCCAGTTTTCCGGGTTTGTCCAGAATGGCATTGCTCACGCCCAGCTTGCCCACGTCATGCAACAGGGCCCCACGTTTCAGCCAGCGGCGGCGAGCTTCCGATACGCCCAGCTCCTGCGCCACCTGGTCCGTATAGAGAGCCACCCGCACGCTGTGCCCCTGCGTGTAAGGACTTTTTGCATCCACGATCTGTCCGAATCCGGCAGCAATTTCATCCAGATAGTCCTCATCCAGCGGCGCTTCGTCATGCCCGGGGGCGAGGTTGAAAACCGCCTGGTGCAATTCCGGAGCGTTCAACATGGCCCAGAATTCAGACTGGTCTGCCAGCGACTCCAGCACGCGCACCAGTTCGGGGTCTAACCAGGTGCCAGCGCGATGGCGTGCTTCACGCAGGGCGCCCTCGGGCCCCGCCACGGTGTGGAATACGTCCACCACCTGGGAGAGCAGGGCAATGCGCGCATAGATGGGAATGGCCTCGCCGGACAGCCCCTCCGGTCGGCCGGCGCCATCCCAGTGCTCGTCCAGTGCGTGGATGCCCGAGGCGATCGCTTCGCTGAAACGCAACTGGCGCGCAATGTCCGCGCCGCGCTGACAGCGCGTCTGGATCAGCTCCTGCGCCATCTCGTCGCCATGGCGCATCACATTGAGCAGCTTGCTGAAGCGGTCCGCGAGGCCGGCCTGCAGGCCGGTATGGTTGAACACGAAATTCAGGGCCTGCTTGAGACTGCCGTCCAGCAGCTTGAAGTCCCGTTTGAAGCTGAGGTCATCGGTGATGTAGAGTTCACAGATGCGTGCTGCGTTGCTGCTGCAGCCCAGATCCTTGAGCAGCAGGGTGTAATACAGTTCCCACAAGGACGGCTTGGGTAAACCCAGAACCTGGCCCACGTGCATCCCGATCCAGCAGCAGCGCACGCAATGGCCTTCGGGCTGCCCTTCGGTCATGTCCAGCGCATGGCTCAAGGAGGCAATGAGTTCTGAGAGTCTGAGTCCGCCGAGGGGCATAGGGCAATTCAGGGATTCAATGGTGACGAATATAACCGAAGCCGTGATCGCTGGTACACTTTTCCGTTGCAGGACCATTTCATTTCGGGAGGCTTTATGAACACAATCCGTCCGTCATTCCAGGGGTCGCGCGTCGTGATGCTGGCCACTTCGCTATGCCTTGCGGTCTCGGTGCTTGCAGCGCCCGTGACTGATCCGCAGCTGGAAAAAGTCGTTCAGCAGGGCAAGGAATTGTTTACCCACAACACCTTCAACGGCAATGGCCGGGTGTGCCAAACCTGCCATTTGAGCGGAGGGCTTGCTCCGGGCAAGCTGCCAGATGGTAAGGCCATTCCGAGCCTCGCCAATGCCGCTGCGGTGTTTCCGCTCTTCAAGCCGCGCCAGGGCAAAGTGGTTACCTTGCCGGACCAGATCAGAAACTGCGTCGGAGGCGCGCTGGAGGGACAGGTCCCGGCCTATGGCAGCGACGAACTGAACGCGCTGGTGGTCTACGTCACCTCGCTCTCCCAGGGCAAGGCCATCGACATGGGCGGAAAGCCCCAATGATCCAGCTGACCTGCCCTCATTGCCAAACGGTCAATCGCGTGCCGTCCGGGCGGTTGTCCGAACAGCCCACCTGCGGTGCGTGCAAGAAACCCCTGCTGGGCGGCGTTCATGCGCTCCATGCCGACACCATCGATGCCGTGCTCCAGTCTTCCGTGCCCGTGATCGTCGATTTCTGGGCCCCCTGGTGTGGCCCTTGCCGCAGTTTTGCCCCGACTTTTGCCGCAGCAGCGCAAAAACACGGCGGACGCCTGGTGTTTGCCAAGGTGGACACCGAGGCCGAACAGGCCCTGGGCGCGCGCTTCAACATTCGCTCCATTCCCACCCTGGGCGTCTTCCAGGGTGGGCAAGAGCTGGGCCGCATTTCCGGCGCGCTGCCGCCAGCCCAGCTCGAAGCCCTGATCGGCGAGGTCCTAAAGCAATCCAGCGTTTGAAACCAGAGGAAACAGATCGTGAGTGATGAGCCCCAGGCCATCCTGGAACAACAGGAAGATTATCGTTTTGCAATCCATTGGGGGTCCCAGCGGGACCAGACCCCCCTCATTGCCGATGAAAGTCCGCCGCTGGGTGGGGGTGCTGGCCCCACGCCCGGACAATTGCTGGTGGCGGCCGTGGCCAACTGCATGAGTGACTCGTTGTTGTTTGCCCTGCGCAAATTCAAGCAGCGCCCCGAACCGTTGCGTGCTGAAGGGCGCGCCGAGGTGGGGCGCAATGAAGCAGGGCGAATGCGGGTCTTGAGCATCCACATCACGCTGCAGCTTGGCGTGCCTGCAGCCGCCCTGGAGCATCTTGAGCGTGTGCTGGATCAGTTCGAAGGATTCTGCACCGTGGGCCAGAGTGTTGCCCAGGGCATTCCCGTGCATGTTTCCGTCAAGGACAGCCTGGGCGCAACGCTCAAGGCGCCTCCGGTGCTTGCAGCCTAAACGCGGGTCAGGGGGGCCGCCAGCTCGCGCCATCCGCTGGGGTGGGGTACGGCGGGATGAGGTGGCTCGGGCCAGTGCCAGTGTGGCGTGGGAAAGAGGGCCTGCATGGCCGTCATGTCGCAGTGGTAGGGCGGGCCCAGCACGCGTCCTTCGGCTTCGGCCTCGGGACGGCGCACCTGCATGAACAGGGCCCACAAAGTGCCGCCCGGGCGCAACCAGCGCTGCAGCTGTTGGGCATAGGCCACCCAGGAAGCAGGGTGGATGGCGCACAGGCAGGTCTGCTCGTACACCGCATCCAGGGGTTGATCCGGCTGCCACTGCAGGACGTCAGCCTGGACGATGGGCGGATGCAGTCCCTGTGCCGCCAGCAGCTGTTGCACCCGGGCCACCGCAGCGGCGGTGTAATCGATGCCCACCACCTCGAAGCCGCGGCGCGCCAGCTCGGCCACCTCCCACCCCGAACCGCAACCGGGCACCGCAATGCGGCAGGGCTTGAGCGCCCCCGAGTCCAGCCAGGCCAGCAGTTGCGGACTGGGTTCGCCCCGATCCCAGGCGGTCTGTCCGGAGAGAAATCGCTCCTGCCAGAAGGCCTGGGTGGGCCCGGGCTTCGTCATGCCAAAGCCCTCGTGGGGACGGGCCCGGCGCGCAGCAGCTGGCTGGGAACGGCGCGTCCCACCAGCCGTTCCAGCAGCGCGGCCGTTTCGAGCAGCAGTGGCAAATCCATGCCGGTGTCGTAACCCATCAAGTCCAGCATGTGCTCCAGTTCTTCAGTGCAGATGTTGCCCGTGGCCCCTGGCGCGTAGGGGCAGCCCCCCAGTCCGCCGAGGGACGCATCAAAATGGCGGATGCCGGCCTGCAGCGCCGTCACCACGTTGGCCAGCCCCATGCCGCGCGTGTTGTGAAAATGTGCGGTGATCTGCAGTTGCGGAAAGGCCACCACGGCCCGCGTACACAGGCTGCCCACCGCGCCAGGGCTGGCCATGCCGGTGGTGTCGCAAAGCGAAATGCCCCGCACGCCCAGGTCGGCAAAGCGGCCGGCCCAATGCATCACTTCATCCGGGTCCACCCATCCGGCGAGCGAACAGCCAAAGCTGGTGGAGAGCGAGACGTTGACGGGGGTGTGATGTGACGCGGCGAGCGTGATGACTTCCTGCAATTGCGCAAAGGATTGTTCGCGGCTCATGCGCAGGTTGGCCTGGTTGTGTGCCTCGCTGATGGACATCACCAGGTTGAAGGCGTCTGCCCGCGCGGCCAGCGCGCGTTCGGCACCGCGCACGTTGGGGACGAGGGCCAGGTATTCCACGGCCGGGTTGCGGGTGATGCCGGCAAATACTGCGTCGGCATCCGCCAGCATGGGAATGGCCTTGGGGCTGGTAAAGGAGCTCACCTCGATCGCGGCGTATCCCGCCCTGCTCATGCGATCGATCAGGTCAATCTTGTCCGCGGTGGGAATGAACTGCGCCTCGGACTGAAACCCGTCGCGCGTTACCACTTCGGCGATGTACACGCGCCCGGTCGGGGTTGCGGCGCTCATGCCACGACTCCGGCATCACGCAGGGCCTGGATGGCGCGAACATCATAGCCCAGCTCTGCCAGCACACTGTCCGTGTTCTCGCCCAGGAGCGGGGCGCGCGTGCGGATGCTGCCGGGTGTGCGCGACAGCTTGGGGACGATGCCGGGCACTTCCAGCCGCAGGCCTCGCGCCGTTTCGTTCTCGAGGATCATGTCGCGGGCCCGGTAGTGTGGGTCCGCGGCGATGTCGGCCACGGTGTAGATGCGCCCACCCGGAACGTTGGCCTGCTGCAATGCCTGCAGCACCTGGGCAATGGACAGGGTCTGGGTCCAGGTGCCGATGGCGTTGTCGATCTCGGCGGCACGCTTGCTGCGCCCGTCGTTATGGGCCAGTTCGGGATCCTGGGCGAGATCAGGGCGACCGATGGCTTCCATGAGGCGCCTGAAGATGCTGTCGCCGTTGCCAGCCACCAGCACCCAGCCATCGAGGCAGGGATAGGCATTGCTGGGCGTGATGCCGGGCAGGGCGCTGCCGGCGGCCTCGCGCACGGCGCCAAAGGCGCTGTACTCCGGCAACAGGCTTTCCATGCAGTTGAACACGGCCTCGTACAGGGCAACGTCCACCACCTGGCCCTTGCCCCCGTTGCGCGTGCGTTCGTGCAAGGCAGCCAGGATGCCGATGGTGCCATGCAATGCGGCGAGCGTGTCGCCGATGCTCACGCCCACCCGCACCGGCACCGCACCGGGCTGGCCAGTGAGGTGGCGCAATCCTCCCATGGCCTCTCCCACCACGCCAAAACCGGGCTGATCGCGGTAGGGGCCAGTTTGTCCAAAGCCTGAAATGCGCAGCAGGATGAGGCCGGGGTTTTCGGCGGCAAGTGCATCATAGGACATGTCCCAGCCTTCCAGCGTGCCGGGTCGAAAGTTTTCCACCAGAATGTCCACGCGCGCCGCGAGCGCCTTGACCAGACGCTGGCCCTCGGGGCGACGCAGGTCGATGGCCACAGATTGCTTGTTGCGTGACTGGACTTCCCACCACACCGAGGTGCCCTCGTGCAGCATGCGCCATTGGCGCAGGGGATCACCCGTACCGGGAGGCTCGACCTTGATGACTTCGGCGCCCAGGTCGCCCAGCGTTTTGGTGGCGAAAGGGCCGGCAATCAGCTGGCCTAATTCCAGAATGCGCAGCCCCGCCAGTGGGCCTGCAGATTGCTTGTTCTCCATCGAATGGTCTTCGTCCTTGGTCAATGACGGCAGTGTGATGATGCTCGAAGCGGATAGCAAATAATGCTACCCTAATTCGCCTTATCCTGCGGCAATCAAAAATCCATAAGGGCGCCGCACCCCCCTGACTGAGGAGCGTTTTGATGAGTACGACGTCCTGGCGTGATGGCTTGACACCGCAGCACTGGAAGGTATTGACGGGCAGCTTTTTGGGCTGGGTGTTTGACGGTTATGAAGCCTACGCGCTGGTGGTGGTACTGCCCATGGCCATGAAGATGTTGCTGCCGCCAGACCAGCTGGCCTCGCAGGCCATCTACGCCGGTACGGCCATCGGCATCACCTTGCTGGGGTGGGGCATCGGCGGGTTGGTCGGCGGCGTTCTGGCCGATTATCTGGGGCGCAAGCGGGTGATGCTCTGGTCGGTCTTTTTGTATGCCCTGTTTTCCGGGCTGACGGCACTGGTTTCCGATTTCAGTCAACTGGCCTTGCTGCGTTTCGTGACGGGGCTTGCCATGGGCAGTGAATGGGCCACCGGCGTCTCGCTCGTGGCAGAAACCTGGCCCAACCGGGCGCGCCCCAAGGGCGCCGGTTTTCTCCAGTCGGGTTTTGGCTGGGGAACCTTTCTTGCCGCACTGATCTGGTTTTATCTCTCCACTGCCTTGCCGCTGGGCGCGGACAGCTGGCGCCTGATGTTTGTGGTAGGCGCCGTGCCCGCACTGTTCGTGCTCTACATCCGGCGCAACCTGAACGAATCGCAGAAATGGAAGGACGCCATCGTGGCCCGGCGCTGGGCCGCAACCGCAGAGGGCCAGCCGGCAACCAGTGGCAAGCGGCCCTTCACCCTGTTCCAGTTGTTTCGCGAACCTGAAGCCCTGCGTCGGACACTCATTGCCCTGGCCCTGTCGGTGACCACCACCACGGGTTGGTGGGCCATCTCCAGCTGGCTGCCCGTGTACACGATTGGCCTCGCCAAGGCAGGCGGCATCGACAACCCGGTGGCATGGGGCGCTCGCATTGCGCTGATCTACACGGCTGGTGCCATTGCCGCCTACCTGCTGGCTGGTTTCATCGTGGACCGCATCGGCAGACGCTGGTTTCTGTTCCTGACCTATCTGGGCAGCCTGGTGACGACCTGGCTGACCTACCAGTGGGTGAGCGATGTGGGTACCATGGTCTGGGTGGCGCCCATCAACGGATTTTTCACGCTCGGTTGCGCCTATGTGTGGATGGCCATTTATCCCCCCGAGCTCTTTGCCACTTCGGTGCGGGCCACTGCCGCCAGCGTCATTTTCAACGCGGCGCGATTGATTGCCTGGATTTTCCCCATCATCGCCGGCACCCTCATCAAGTCCTTTGGCGGTGTCTCCCACGCGGCCATGACCATTGGCCTGATCTACCTGCTGGGGCTGGTCCTGCCCTGGTTTCTGCCTGAAACCACGGGAAAGGACTTGCCGGACTGAAACCAGACTCGCAGTCGCATCCCCGGAAGCCCCAAAGCAGTCTATAATGCTGCATTGCAGTATTTTTTAATAGATTGTTTTTGAAAGGGAAATAATGAGACTACAGGACAAGGTTGCGGTGATTACCGGGGCCGCCAACGGCATCGGCCTCGCCACCGCACGAAAGTTTGCGGCAGAAGGGGCTCTCGTCATGCTATGCGACCTCAACCTGGATCAGGTGCAGCATGCGGCGCGCGAGATAGACGCCACCGGTGGCCGCGCGCAAGGATTCCAGCTGGACGTGACGGACCGTCCGCGGGTGGACGCCGTCATGGCTCAAGTGGTGCAGCAACACGGGCGCATCGACATCCTCATCAACAACGCTGGCATCACCAAGGATGCGCGTCTCGTCAAGATGACCGAGCAGCAGTTTGACGACGTCATCGACGTCAACCTCAAGGGTGTCTTTCACTGTACCCAGTCTGCAGTGCCCTACATGTTGAACCAGGGCAAGGGGGCCATCGTCAGCGCTTCCAGCGTGGTGGGGCTGTACGGCAATTTTGGCCAGACCAACTATGCGGCCACCAAATTTGGCGTGATCGGTTTTACCAAAACCTGGGCGCGCGAGCTGGGGGCCAAGGGCATCCGCGTCAATGCCGTCTGCCCCGGCTTCATCGCCACCCAGATTCTCTCCACCATACCGGAAAATGTCCTCGAGACCATGCGCGAGCGTTCCTGGATGCATCGCCTGGGCACCCCTGAGGAGATGGCCAACGTGTATGCCTTCCTGGCCAGCGACGAAGCCAGCTACATCAATGGCATTGCCCTGGAGGCGAGCGGCGGCATCTCGCTGTAACGCCCCCTTGCCGTGGACAGTGCGGCAAGTTGGGTGGACAATGACCTCATGTCCATGATCAAAAAAATCGGGCTGGGCATCGCAGGCGTGGTTGTGTTGCTGGCAACGCTGGCTTACTTCGTATTGCCAGGGTTTCTCCAGACTCAGGCCGAGCAGAAAGTCGCCGAAATCACCCATCGGCGGCTGACCCTCCAGAAAGTGGACATCAACCCGCTGAACCTGTCCCTGACCGTGCGCGGATTGAGCCTGTATGAGACGGACGGGAAAACGGTCTTTGCTGCATTTGATGAATTGCAGGTCAAGGCCTCCATCGGTTCGTTGCTGCATTTGGCACCGGTGGTTCGGGAAGTGCGTCTCGTCCACCCCAGCCTCCATGTCGTCCTGCTCTCGCCCCATCACTACAACTTCGATGACCTGCTGCAACTGGCCCGGCAGCCCACGGCCCCCGCAGCATCGGGACCGGCACACTTTGCCATCCACAACATCCAGGTCGAGGAGGGCGCGCTGCCCTTAGAGGATCGTCCCCGCAAGCTGACCCACGAAGTGACCCGGCTGAAGCTGGGCATTCCCTTCGTCTCAACCCTGCCCACCCAGGAGGACATTTTCGTCGAACCGGTCCTGAGTGCCCGCGTGGATGGTACCGACCTGCAGCTCAAGGGAAAGGCGCTGCCCTTTGCCACGCAACCCCAGGCCAGCGCACATCTGGATCTGGAGGGGGTCGACCTGCCGCGCTACCTGGACTACCTGCCCGCGCCATTGCCTGTGGCACTTGGCCAGGGCCGGCTGGACATCCATCTGGATGCCCGTTTCCAAAGCCGCGCCGGCGCCCCGCCAATGCTGGGCCTGGATGCACAGCTGCGCCTGCATGCCCTGAAATTGTCCGCCGTGAAAAACCTGCCAGGAGTGAATCTGGCGCTGGACAGCGCTGCGCTGGATTTGCAGGGCGCACAGCTTCACCTCGGCGACCAGACGCTGGTGGTGTCCAAGGTATCGCTCTCCATTCCGACGGCGAAGCTCGAGGATCGCAGTCGCCAGCGCCCCCTCGTGACCACGCTCTCCGACTTCGTGCTGACGCTGCAGGACATGTCCACCGCTCCGGGAAAGAAGGGCACTGCAGATCTCACCACCCGGGTCAATGGCAGCGGCCAGGTGCATCTGGCGGGTGCCGTCGGGTTCATGCCGGTTCTGGCTGACCTCGATGTGGACGTGCAGAAGCTCGACCTGATGCCGGCGCAACCCGTGCTGACGAAATACACCCACTTGCTGTTGTCCCGGGGCCAGCTGACCATGCAGGGCCAGTTGAAACTGGAACAGGGCGCAGATGGCAACATCAGGGGAGGGTATCAGGGGCGCCTCTTGCTCACCCGCCTTGCCCTGCTGGAGCGGGCTACGGCTTCGGATCTTTTGCGCTGGAAGTCGCTCTTCTTCGATGGGGTGGACCTGCATCTTGCCCCGTTCTCCCTCGCCATCCGGCAGGTGGCCCTGAGCGATTTTTTTGCCCGGGTGGCCATCAACCCGGACGGGCGCATCAACCTGCAGGACATCGTCCAAAGCGCCCCGCCCGGACCCGCTTCGGACAAGGTGAAGGTGGCCGTTGCCGAAACCGCCACGGTCCTTCCCATCACAGTAGGCAAGGTGTCCTTGCAAGGTGGGGCTGTACACTTTAGTGACAATTACATCAAGCCACACTACTCGGCCGACCTGGAATCGCTGGGCGGCGTCATCAGCGGCCTGTCTTCAGCCGCCACCAGTGCGGCCAGCGTTGATTTGCGCGGTCAGGTCAACGATGCGCCACTGGCCATCACGGGCAAGATCAATCCGTTGCGAGGCAATCTTTTCCTGGACATCAAGGCCAGCGTCAACGGCATGGACATGGCCCCCTTCAGCCCCTACTCTGGAAAATACATGGGCTATGACATTCAGAAGGGCAAGCTCTCCTTCGAGGTCACCTACCAGATACTGGACCATGCCCTCACGGCGCAAAATCACGTGGTGCTGGACCAGCTGACCTTCGGCAACAAGGTGGAGAGTCCGGATGCCACCCAGCTTCCGGTTCAACTGGCTATTGCCCTGCTCAAGGACCGCAACGGCACCATTGACATCCATCTGCCCGTAGAAGGTTCGCTCAACGATCCTCAGTTTTCAGTAGGGGGCATCATTTTCAGGATGGTGATCAATCTCATCACCAAGGCCGTCACCGCGCCGTTCTCCCTGATTGCATCCTTTTTTGAAGGAGGTGCCACCGCCTCCTTCATGGCATTTGATCCCGGGTTGGCCGTCATTCCTGCGGCAGGGGTGACGCAACTGCAGTCGCTGGCCCACGCCCTGACGGAGCGACCAGCATTGAAGCTCGACATTAGCGGGCGCGCAGATCGCGCCACCGATGAAGAAGGACTGCGCCGTGCCGGCATCGCGCAAAAGGTGCGTGCTCTGCTGATCAAACAAAAAATTGCCCGCGGTGAATCCGTCAATCCCGAAACACTGATCGTGCCGGCTGCGGATTATCCCGCCTTGCTGGCCAGGGTGTATCACAACGAAAGTTTTCCCAAGCCGCGCAACATGCTCGGCATGGAAAAAAACCTGCCGGTACCGGAAATGGAAAAACTTATGATGGCCAATACGGTGGTGAAGGACGATGATCTCGCGGCGCTGGCCAGCCGGCGCGCTGAAGCGGTGCGTGACTGGCTGGTACATCAGGGGCAAGTGCCCCGCGAGCGGCTGTCCATTGTCGGGGCAGCGGCTGGGCCAGCCCCCGCAGCAGACCAGGGTAGTAGTCCGGCCCGGGTGGATTTCTCGCTGAAGTGAGGGGCTGTGGGCCTTAGATCACCAGGTTGTGGGTGATGGCGTAGTGGATGAGTTCCGCGTTGGTTTTGAGGTTCATCTTTTCCAACAGTCGGGCGCGATAGACGCTCACGGTCTTGGCGCTCAGGGACATGGCTTCGGCGATCTCACTTAACTTTTTCCCCGAGGCGATCAGGCAAAGCGTTTGATATTCCCGGTGGGACAGTATGTGATGCGGCTGATCCACGTGGCCATTGGACAGATTTTCTGCCAATTGCATGGCAAGCTCGTTGCTAATGTACTTCTTGCCGCCCGCCACTTGGCGGATGGCCGCTTCCAGTTGTGTCAAGGCGCCCTGTTTGTTGATATAACCCGAGGCTCCCGCCTTGAGGGAGCGCACGGCGTATTGCTCTTCCGGGTACATACTGAGAATCATTACGGGCAGGTTGGGGCGAATGCCCTTGATTTGCTTCAATACATCAATACCGTGTTCTCCGGGCATGCTGATATCCAGCAAAACCACGCTGTAAACGTGTTCACGGACCAGTTTCATGGCGTCGGCACCGTTTTCGGCCTCACCGGTGACGCGCATGTCCTGCGTGTCCTGAAGCAGTTGTTTGATACCCTTCCTGATGATGGAATGGTCATCAACCACCAGTACGTTGATCATTTCCAGCCGCGATCCTTCGTTGTATGTATCAGGAATTGTAACGGACTGCCCGGGTTCTGACTATTAAAACTGATAACTGGCGTTGACGCCCATCAGCCCGTTGCGTCCCGGGGCTGGCTCGTAATAGCGACCAAAGACGTCGCCGACGATTACACTGCCCACATAGGTACGGTCGAACAGGTTGTCCACTCGGACGAACTCCTTCAGCTTCCAGCCAGACACCTCCTGGTGCAACTGCAGTCGCCAGGAAGCGATGGCATAGCCCGGCGCGGGCATCTGGGTGTTGCTGTCTTCCACGAACATACGGCCTCGCGCGCTGAATTCGGCTGCGGTACTCAAACCCGGCAGCGGATCCCAAGCCAGTTCGGCATAGGCGTATTTTTCGGCAACCCCGGGCAGGATGTTGCCGGAGGCTACGGGCAGGTTGGTGGTCGAAGGGCCGACCACTGTGGTGGTGGCGCCCGGGTTGGTGAAGAAAGCGTGCAGCAGGGTCAGCGACAGCTTGCCGCTCACGGTGGGCGAGAGCTGGCTGTCGAGGCTCCATTCGGCGCCGTCGCGTTGGGTCTGGGCGTTCTTATAGGCTGCAGCGCCATTGACGTTGATGTCCACCACGACCTCATTGTCCACGCGGACGTGATACACGGCAAAAGTGGCCTGCGTGTCTGCGTTGAGCATGGATTTGACACCGACCTCCAGGGCGTGGACGGTGGCCGCCTTCAACCCGAAATTGAAGACGTCGGCCACATTGGCGCCGTTGCGGGAGTAGAACATTTCATTGAGCGTGGGTGTTTCAAACCCCTGCGAGCCGCTGACGTACAGATGGGTGGCATTGTTGAGCCGATAGAGCGCCGAGATCACCGGGGTGGTATGAGTGAAGGTGACGTCACCGCTGGCGGCAGCCGTGGCCTGGCTGCTGGTGAGGCCATTGGAGAGCGAGTTGGCGACATTGAAGTTGACGCGGCTGTAGCGCAGCCCTCCGCTCAGAACCCAGGATTGGATATCCCACTCGGCCTGGGCGTAGGGATCGACGCTGCGTACGGTATCCATTTCTTGGCGTTTCTGGTTGCCGAACACGCCGCAGGTGGCGTTGCCGCCGCACACCAGGGTGCCACTGGTTTCGGTAGTCGTGAAATTGGTAAAACCCTTGCGGTTGTCCTGGAACTGGTCATTGTCCAGCCCCGCGGTGAGCGTCAGGGTCTCGTGGTCGCCAAGGGCACGCACCCGGGTCCAGCGCAGGTCGGCGCCGTAAAAGTCGCGACCATAATCGACCACGCCGCTATTGCTGCTGAAGGAGGCCATGGTCGACTGGAATTGCGTGACATGGCGGTTTCCCGAGTAGAGGGTGGCCTGCAGATGGTCATCACCCAACGCCTGATCATAGGTGACCCCACCCTGCAAGTGATTGATGCTCTTGCGCGTGCCATACGCGGCAGCGAGGTCCGGGTAAGTGGTGGACCCCTGGCGGGCGGGCAGCGGGCCAAAGGGGTTTTGCAGGTAGGCCGAACGGGTCAGACCCAGCGGATCCTGCGTGTCATGCTGCTGGTTGGCGTTGGCCACGATGGTCAGCTTGCCGCCCTCGGTGGGGGCGAGTGAAAACTTGGCCATCTGCTGGTCGCGATTGGCCTGGCTGTCCGGGCGGTAGCCGTCCGTATGAAAATGGGAACTGTCCAGAAGATAGCTCACGCCGCCACTCGCGCCCAGTGCGGTCATATCCCGCTTCCACAGGCCAAAGCTGCCTACGTCCAGAGAGGCTTCAGTCGTGGGCGGACCCTGGCCCTCCCGCGTAAAGAGCTGGATGATGCCCCCGGCCTGGTTGCCGTAGATGGACGCCAGCGGACCTTGCAGGATTTCAATGCGTTGGGCCTGGTCCAGGTTGAAGGTGGAGGTCTCGCCCTGGCCATCTGCCATGCTGGCAGGAATGCCGTCGGTGTAGAGCTTGATACTGCGGGTGCCAAACGGTGCGCGGGCGCCGAAACCGCGCGATGAGATTTGCAGGTCCTGGGCGTAATTGTGGCGATTCAGGCCCTGGATTCCAGCCACGCTGCCCAGAGATTCCGTCAGGTCCACCCGGGGCTGCGCATCCACGATGTCGCTGCGATCCAGGACGGTTACCGAGGCTGCCACGTCCGCAGGATCACGCGTCACGCGGGTGCCGGTCACCACGACGGGGTGCAGGGTAGTGATTTCGTCGTCGGCCAGGGCCTGGTGCATCGTGCTGGCCACCAGGGCAGCCAGCCAGGGGCGGGCGATGCCAGCGCGCATCAGTCGCGTTCGGGCGTTGCGCTGATCTTGTGGATGGCCAGATCCGCACCAAGGTATTCGGATTCCTGATCCAGGCGGATGCCCATCACGGCTTTGAGCGTGCCGTAGATGATGAACCCGCCTGTCAGCGCTATGACGATGCCCAGCAAGGTGCCGGCTGCTTGGCTTGCCAGGGTGACCCCACCCAGCCCCCCTAGTGCTCTGGAGCCGAAGATTCCGGCGGCAATGCCGCCCCAGGCGCCGCACAGGCCATGCAGCGGCCATACTCCCAGGACATCGTCGATTTTCCAGCGGTTTTGAACCAGCGTGAACATTTTCACGAACAGCACCCCCGCGATGCTGCCCACCACGAGCGAACCGAGCGGATGCATGATGTCCGAGCCTGCACAGACCGCCACGAGACCCGCCAGCGGGCCGTTATACACGAACCCCGGGTCGTTCTTGCCCACGGCCCAGGCCGCGATGGTTCCTCCCACCATGGCCATGAGGGAATTGATGGCCACAAGCCCGTTGATCTTGTCGATGGTTTGCGCACTCATGACGTTGAACCCAAACCAGCCCACGGCGAGGATCCAGGCCCCCAGGGCCAGAAACGGGATGTTTGAGGGCGGGTGGGCGGAGATCGAGCCGTCCTTGCCATAGCGTCCGTAGCGGGCGCCTAACAGCAGCACCGCAGGCAAGGCCACCCAGCCCCCGACTGCATGCACCACCACGGAGCCCGCGAAGTCATGGAAGGCGGCGCCGGTCTGAGCCGTGAGCCAGGCCTGTATGCCAAACCGCTCATTCCAGGCGATGCCCTCAAAGAGCGGATAGACCAGGGCCACCAGGATGAAGGTGGCAATCAGTTGGGGTTCGAACCGGGCCCGTTCGGCGATGCCGCCCGAGATGATGGCGGGCACGGCCGCGGCAAAAGTGAGCAGGAAGAAGAATTTCACCAGCTCAAAACCGCTTTTGGCCGCCAGGGTTTCGGCGCCGGTGAAAAACTGCGTGCCATAGGCCACGGTGTAGCCAATGAAGAAGTAGGCGATGGTGGATATCGCAAAATCCATGAGGATCTTGACCAGGGCATTGACCTGGTTTTTATGGCGGACCGTGCCCAGTTCCAGAAAAGCAAAGCCAGCGTGCATGGCAAAGACCAGGATGGCCCCCATCAGAATGAACAGCGTATCGCTTCCGGACTTCAACGTTTCCATGATTCAGGGGCTCCTCAGGGCAGGCCATGCAAAAGAAACCGCTAACATAATGCAAAACGTGATGGATGCACAGATTTCGTGCGAAAAAATGCTTCAGGTTGGTGCGTTTTGACCCAAAAATACCTCGGTCACCAGCAGTGCGCGGCCATGCCGGTAAAAAAGGGAGCGTCGGGCGGGAAGGCTCAAGGC
>DAICZS010000014.1 GCA_027311025.1 Ferrovaceae bacterium | reverse complement strand
TTCTTGCGCTTGGACATAAGCGTCTTGCAGAAGGAATCATCGCGGCTTCAGCCCGGTGAGGATGTCAACAAAAGCTGCGGAAGTCGGGTAATCTTAATCGAACCCAGGACGCACAACGAGCACTGATTCGGGAGAGAGCAGAACGATGGGGAAATCAAGGCTGGAGGCTTTCAGCGATGGGGTACTCGCCATCATCATCACCATCATGGTATTGGAGATGAAGGTGCCGTTGGGGGCGGATTTCTCTGCGCTAATCCCATTGTTGCCTATATTTCTGAGTTATGTACTCAGTTTTGTATATATCGGCATTTACTGGAACAATCACCACCACATGCTGCACACCTTGTCTCAGGTCACTGGCGGCATTCTCTGGGCCAACCTGCATTTGCTGTTCTGGTTGTCGCTCTTCCCACTGGCTACGGGCTGGATGGGACAGAACCATTTTGCTCGGGGGCCTACCGCGCTGTATGGTGGCGTACTGCTGATGGCTTCGATTGCTTATTGGATTCTGCAACGTACCATCATTGTCAGCCAAGGCGGGGGGTCGTTGCTGGCGCGGGCTGTTGGCAAGGATTTCAAAGGAAAGTTGTCGCCCCTGCTCTATGTACTCGCCATCCTGGCGACATTCCAAGCTGCCTGGATGGCCCAGGGGCTGTATGTTCTTGTTGCTCTGATGTGGTTGGTGCCTGATCGTCGGATCGAAAGGATGCTCGAAAGGGGCTAGCTTGAACAATGCGCTATTTTACCCGGTTGGGCATGGACCAGGCATATCCCTGGACCAGATGACTCTGGTCAAATTTGATTTCCAGGGTTTTGAGGTGCGCTTCAGAAAGGTCAGACAGATCGCCATTCGCAAAATAGTAGGTCCAAACGGTGTAATGCTGTCCATCGGTCTCCACGCGCACTCCGACGCTCGTGGGTGACCCCATCCATGCCAAGACATCGGTCTGGGTGGTTTTGCCCCGCTCTACCTTGACCGCGAAGCTATTGGGGTCAAATTCCCTGCCAACTTGAAAGGCAGTGGTGCCACAGCCTGATAAACCCATGAGCAGGCTCACTAAAGCAAAGGTGAAAAGTGCTGTGCGCATAACGGCTCTCATTTTTCCGACTTGGCCTTACTATACCCCAAACCTGATTGCTTCAGCCAATACAAAAGACCTGATCGACACTGCCTCAAGAATCTTGTTCCACTGCCTGAATCCATATCATGACCTCGCGAAAACCCACGTTGGTGTTTTCTTGGTTCAATGCCGGCCAGCGACGACGAAGATCACGAACAAGATGTTGAACTTGCCAAAGCGTTTCATCCAGAAAAACATGCGCCTTCAATCTTGTGCCGGGAGCTTCGTTTGTGGAACCGACCTGCTGGGCAATACGCTCGGGAGTCAGGCCTGCTTCATTGACAAGCCGCCTTAGCCATTGAACACGATCATTGATAAATTTACCGACTGCATGGTTGCCCCCAATTTTTTCCAGCGCATCATCCCATGCGGTAAACAGGGTATAAATTCGAGAGATTTTTTCTTTGACAGATGTTTCGTCGGTGGAGATGCTGGCGGAATTCTCGCCATTCTGCTGATAAAAAACCCGCAAATGCTGGGTCAGATTTTCATGGAATTTATTGGAATTGAATATTAGGATTGTTTCCAGGCGGGTCCTGCCGTAAACCGGATCCGCGACCATGTCGATACTTGCCACGACTTCGGCAAGCCCTATGATTTGTCCAAACAGACCCAGCGCGTCAGTCTGCAGGCCCCGGGGGTACCCTCGCCCATCCAGGGTTTCGTGGTGCTGCAGCACACCTTCCAGAATCTCCTGGTCATATTCTGGATAGTTTTTGAGAATCATCCATGCCGTGACCGGATGAAGATACA
Source organism: Ferrovaceae bacterium (assembly GCA_027311025.1). Classification (GTDB taxonomy): domain Bacteria; phylum Pseudomonadota; class Gammaproteobacteria; order Burkholderiales; family Ferrovaceae; genus JAJZRV01. Next base: position 36,511 of record DAICZS010000014.1, on the reverse strand, counting down.
GATGTCGCCGCTCAATATCGCTCATGACGTGATCTGTTGCCAGAAGATCGGGGTGTATGTGTAGCATGCCGATATCACGCAACAATGCTGCAGCTGTCAATTTGATCAAGCGTGCCTCGTCCATGCCAATTTTCAGGCCAACATAGGCGCTCACGAGTGCAACAAACAGGCTCCGATCAAACAGCTTGGGCTGAGTGTCGCGCATGACTGTAAGTTTATTGGCGATGGCAGGATTTAACGGGATTTTTTCCAGAAACGGAGAAAATGGATTCGGAGTGTCCTGAGCTGGCTGGAGGGGTTTTAGCCGCACATCATTCATGAGCATGAGCCGGGCTTGTTGGGAGAGGCCTTCCGGCGTCACCCTGTTTTCCAGAGCAAGGTGCTGATCTAAATCATGGATGAGTTTGTTTTGTAGAAGATTGTCGTGCAGTGACCTGTCCAGGTTCAACCCTCTGTCTGCCGAGCTTTGTCCGGAGACCGGATGAGCATCGAGCGCCGTGATGATTGATGCGAGTTCGCTCAATGCCATCATCCGTTTCTCATAATGAAGATCCCGTATGGGATATTCATTAGTGTTGTCTAACGAATTCATATGCTGGAAGGTCTTGCTATGCCATACGGACAAAGTCTGCGGTGACAGGCTCGATGGGTGTAAGCGGGTTGGTGTTTCATGGGTTCAGTCCAGAACCGAAAGGGTTTGAGAGACGATGGCCATGGCTTTTTTATGGGAGGGTAGCGTACCGCCGAGCACGCGTAGTCCCCAGATATTACAAATCAGGAATGAAGCCAGTGCATCCACGTCTTTGTTTGCATCGAGTTCACCTTGCGCCTGGGCAAGTTGCAATGTTTCCCTGATGAGGGTTTCCACAGCAGCCAAATGCTTATTGACGTTTTCTCGAACGGCAGGATGGTGACGGGATACTTCCAGCACGGTGTTGACAAGAAAACATGTGCATTCTGGCCCCCCCTTATGCGCATCGAGTGCCCATTGGTGGAATAGTTGCCGCAATCCAGAAAGCGCGGATTGTGAGCTTGATAGAAAGGCCGCCATTTGTCTGACCCCGGTTTCCCCATAGTGGTCGATGGCTTCCAGAAAAATTGCTTCCTTGGACTGGAAAGTATTGTAGAGACTGCCTGGATTGAGCTGGGTTGTCTCAGAGAGAACGGCAATACTGGTGGCGTTATAACCCTTCTCCCAAAAAGCTTGCATCGCTTTTTGCAGGACAATATGGCGATCAAATTCTGCGGGTCTGGCCATAGACCGATCCTAAAGTGTTTCGGAAATCATATCATTTTTGAGTATTCGATCAACAATATTCGTGGTCCGCACACCCGTTTGATCGTCTTGTTTACAATGACTGTTTGGATTCCGGAATGGTTTGAATGAAAAATTGAGGCTTTCGAGATCAAAAGTGTGTCCTCCACCCTGTGGTGGTGGTAAAACCATGGTAATTTAAGACAATTAACCCCCAATAAACCGCAATCAATTGCAGTGAATACAAAAGGATATTAGGCGACATGTTGCTGATGATCGATAATTACGACTCCTTCACCTACAACCTCGTGCAGTACTTTGGCGAGTTGGGGCAAACGGTGGTGGTGCGGAGAAACGACCAGATCGCCCTGGAAGAGATTCCGACGCTGGCACCGCAATACATCGTCATCTCGCCGGGGCCCTGCAGCCCGAAAGAAGCCGGTATCTCGGTGCCACTCATCAAGGCCTATGCTGGACGTTATCCCATTCTGGGCGTGTGCCTCGGGCATCAAGCCATCGGCGAGGCTTTTGGCGGCGAGGTAGTGCATGCCAAGGAGCTGATGCATGGCAAGGTTTCTGAGGTGCATCATAATGACACCGGGGTGTTTCGCGGCCTGCCCAATCCGTTTCGGGCCACCCGCTACCATTCGCTCGCCGTGCGCCGCGAAACCCTGCCCACCTGCCTTGAAGTGACGGCCTGGACCGACGACGGCGAAATCATGGGGCTGCGCCATCGCACGCTGGCCGTGGAGGGTGTGCAATTCCATCCCGAATCCATCCTCACCGAACATGGCCACGCCATGCTGGACAACTTCCTCAAGGAATTTGGGGACAGACCCTAATTTGGCGACAGTTCCCAAAGGTCTCTTCAACCCTCAGGCGTTGGCCAGCCCCACGAACTCTTCCAGTGTCAGCGTCTCGGCGCGCCGGGTGGGGTCGATGTCCAGTTTCACCAGCGTGCTTTCCGGAATCATCCCCTTGAGCGTACTGCGCAACATCTTGCGCCGCTGCGAAAACGCTTGCGCCACCACGGTCTCGAGGCGAGCCTCGTTCAGGGCGTGTCGCTCGGCGGGCAGCTTGGGAATGAGGCGCACCACGTTGGAATCCACCTTGGGTGGCGGATCGAAAGCCTCGGGCGGCACCGCCAGCAGCGCATCCATGTGAAAGCGGTATTGCAGCATCACTGACAACCGGCCGTAATCGGCAGTAGCGGGTTCGGCCACCATGCGCGCCACCACTTCCTTTTGCAGCATGAAATGGGCGTCGCGGATCTGTGCGGCAAAGGTGGCGAGATGAAACAGCAGCGGCGTCGAGATGTTGTAGGGCAGGTTGCCCACCAGGCGCAGGTCCGTCCCCAGGGTACCAAAGTCGAAGGCCAGTGCATCCCCTTCATGGATGGTGAGGTGTGCTGCCTTGGGGTGCGCGCGCCAGTGGGCTACCAGGTCACGGTCCAGTTCGATGACGGTGAGGTGGTCCACGCGTGCCAGCAGCGGCAGCGTGAGCGCACCCAGCCCCGGACCGATTTCCACCAGGGCTTCGCCCGTGTGCGGATCGATGGCGGCAAGGATGGCGTTGATGATGCCGGCATCGGTGAGGAAATGCTGGCCAAAACGCTTACGCGGCTGATGCGCCATGGGACACCCCCGTCATTTCCAGGGACAGGTTGATGGCTGCGTCCATGCTGCCGCGCGCGATGCGTCCAGTGCCGGCCAGGTCCAGTGCGGTGCCGTGATCCACGGAGGTGCGGATGATGGGCAGCCCAAGAGTGACGTTGACGCCTTCGCCAAAACTTTGCATCTTGAGCACGGGCAGCCCCTGGTCATGGTACATGGCCAGCACGGCGTCGGCGCCGGCGAGTTGCTGGGGCACGAACAGCGTGTCGGCAGGCAGCGGTCCCACCACATCGATGCCGCGAGCGCGCGCAGCTTCCAGCGCCGGGACAATGATCTCGATTTCCTCGCGTCCCAGGTGACCCGATTCGCCCGCGTGGGGATTAAGCCCTGCCACCAGGATGCGCGGATACGGACAGTGAAAGCGCGTAGCGAGGTCGTGGGCCAGGATGTCCAGCGTTTCCCTGAGGCTCTCTGGCGTGATGGCCTGCGGCACGTCCTTCAGGGGCAGGTGCGTGGTGGCCAGCGCCACGCGCAGGCCGCCGCCCACCAGCATCATGACCACGCGGGGTACGCCCAGTTTCAGGGCCAGGTATTCGGTATGCCCGGTGAAGGGGACGCCGGCATCCACGATGGTGCTTTTCTGCAAGGGCGCGGTGACGAGTGCCTGCAGGGTGCCGCTGCGGCAGGCCTGGATCAGGCTGTCCAGGCATTGCAGCACATAGGGACTGTTGGCGGGGTTGAGCACGCCAGGCATCACGGGGGCCGGGGCCGGATGGTGCCACAGGCTGGCCTGCCCGGGGCGGGCCTCGACGGGGTTTAGGGGATCGAATTCGGCAAAGTCGGCCGTCACGCCCAGCATGTGCGCGCGTGCGCGCATCATGTCACGATCGGCCGCCACCACGAGGTGCGCCGGAAAATCGTGGCGCGCCAGCAGCACGCACAGGTCGGGGCCGATGCCCGCGGGCTCGCCCGCCGACAGGCCGATGACGGGCCTAGCGGTCGTCGAGGCGGATGTCCACATAGGCCTGGTCGCGCAGTTGGCGAATCCACTCATCGTAGGCTTCATCCGATTTGCGGGCGCGCAGGCCCTGACGTGCGGCCAAGCGCCGGCGCTCCAGGGTGGCGTCGGCCTGCCGCACGCCCAGCAGCTGGACGATGTGCCAGCCCAACAGCGTCTGGAAGGGCGCGCTGGTTTCACCGGGCTTCAGGGATTTGACGACTTTTTCAAATTGCGGCAGCGTCTCGCCTTCGGACACCAAGCCCAGATCGCCACCCCGATTGCGACTTTCATCCTCCGAGCTCAAGGTGGCCAGTTTGCCAAAATCCTCACCGCCCAACAGGCGCGCATTCAGGCTGGAAATCTTGCTGGCGGCCTCGTTGGGGTCGGCATCGGGATTCACCTTCACCAGAATCTGGCGCACATGAAACTGGGTGATGGGGGCTGGGGCTTCCGAGCCGCGCCGGTTGACCAGCTTGATGATGTGAAAGCCGCTGGGGCTGCGCAGGATGTCGCTGTATTCACCCGGCTTCAGTTTGCTCGCGGCGTTGGCAAAGAGCGAGGGCAGGCGGGCTGCAGGGCGCCAGCCCAGGTCGCCGCCCTTGAGCGCATCGGGCGCTTCAGAAAAGGTGGCCGCCACTTCGGCAAACTCCATGCCTTTCTTCAGTTGGTCCAGCGCCTCCTGGATTTTTCTCTGGCGCTGTGCCAAGCGCTCGGGTGAGGCGTTTTCGGGCACGGTGATCAGGATGTGGGCCAGCTGGAACTCGTCCTGGGCCGAGCCGCCGCGTTCGTTTTCTTCTGCGATCTGCGCGTCGATTTCAGCATCGGTGACAATGACGCGGTTTTCTACTTCACGCTCGCGCAGCTGGGCCAGAATGATTTCGTCACGGATTTCCTCGCGAAACTTTTTCCAGGTCACCCCTTCCTTTTCCACGGCCGTGCGAAAGGCGGGTAGCGACAACTTGTTTTCTTCGGCAATGCGCACGACGGCCTGGTCCAGCTGGATGTCATCCACTTTGATGCCCGCATCCTTGGCGTATTGCATCTGCACCGCATCCATCACCATTTTTTCCAGCACCTGACGCATCAGGATGTGGCGCTCGGGCAGGGTGACCCCCTGCCGGGTCAGCTGGTTGGCAATCAGGTTGGTGCGGTCATTCAGCTCGGAATAGGTGATGACGCTGTTGTTGACCACGGCCACGATGCGATCCACCATCGGCAACGAGGTTTCATCCAGCGGTGCGACAACCCCTGCCTTGTTGGCATTCTGCGCTGGCGCCACCAGCAGGTTTTCTGCCGCTTCCGTCCAGGTGGCCAAACACCCTAGTGCCAGGGTCAAGCCGATCAAAAATCGCTTCATTGAATGATCTCGTTGGTTTTCATGTAACCGGGGATGTTGCGGCGCAAGGCCTGCAGGGGATTCTGACCCAGACCCATGCCTCCCAGTTCCAGCTGTACATAAAAGGCGCTGGCAGATTGTACGGAGGTGACGGCAAAACGCGTGGTGATCACCCGCAGGGCCCAGCATCCCTGATTATACTCAACGCCCAGCAACCCTTCCACTACCTGATTGTCCAGGGTGGAATAAGATACCCGTCCCAAAAACGACGTCTGTGCCGAAAGCGGCCATTCGCTGGACACATCCCACTGTTTGACGGCGGTCAGGATGTTGATGGGCGTACTGGCACCGGGGACGAAGGTGGAAGTGGTGGTGGCGGTGGTCAAAATCGTCGGTACGCCTGGGATGGGCGTGTCGATGCGGTAACTCAGGTTGAAGAGCTTGCCCGGCGCCGGGGTGTAGGTGGTGCTGGCCATCATCTGCTGGGTGTGCAGATCGTGCGCGTCGAAGTTGAAGTAGCTGTCAAACCTCCAGCGCTGGGTGATGCTGGCGGCAAGCGAGAGCAGCACGTCCGAAGTCTGCTCGGCCGCCGGCAACTGGCCGGGCAAGAGCACGGCGTTGGGCGTGAAGTAAAAGCGCTGCCCCAGCATGGCGTTGATGATTTCCACGCCCGAGTTGGGGTCCACGATGCGGCTCGTCACCGCAGCAGTGATCTGGTTGGCATTGTTGATGCGGTCGATGCCGTCGTACTGGTTTTCCGTGAAGATAGTGGAGCGGTTGAAGTCGGCCAGTGCCGTGTCGAACACGGGCAGTTGCGACTGGTCACGGTAGGGAATGTACACATAGTACAGGCGCGGCTCGAGGGTTTGCGTCACCGACTTGTCGAAGAGGGAGGTCTGCCGGTCAAACATCAGGCCGGTGTCCACGCTCGTGATGGGCAGGGTGCGCGTGTAGTGGTTGCTGGGCGCGGTGTTGAATTCGCCCATGTTGTATTCGGTGAAATTGACCCCGGTCTTTAAGGTGAGGTAGCTGAAACTGTTGCTCCAGGGCAGGGATACCGTGGGGTTGAGCACCGTGCGCGTGCCGCTCGCCACGGATTGGTAATTGGAGTTGTAGGTAATGCCGTTCACCGTCACGTTGCCGGGCGTCACGTTGGGGCCGGGGCTCAGAAACGACGTGTACTGCGAGGCAAATTCGAGGTTCATGCCATTCCAGTTGTCCTGCGCCCAGTGGGCGTTGAACTGGGGCTCGATGCGGTACTGCGGGATAGCCCCCACCAGGGTCTGGTAGGACAGCGAATGCAGGCTCATGTCCCAGCCGGGCAGGCCGCTGTAGGTGAGGTTGAGGTCACGCGGCATGTAGGCCAGCCCGGGCGGGCCCAGCAGGGTACTCAAGTCGATGAGGTAATTGGGGTCCGATACCCCCTGCACGTTGGCGGCAAAGTTAAGTCCCGGCAACAGTTCCTGCTGGTGTTGCCACTGCCCCATCCAGCGGTCCGTGCCCGTGACGATGTCGCGCTGCATGTATTCGGTGCTGAGCATGCCCTTGAAGGTGGGCTCCATGTAGCGAAACTCGTTGCCCAGTTGCAGGCCGCGCGTACTCATGGTGCGCGGCGTGAGCGTATCGTCCATGTTGGGGGCGATGTTGAAATAGTAGGGGATGGCAATGTCCTGCCCGGTGGTGGCCGTGGTGCCGTAGGTGGGGGCCAGCAGCCCCGACTTGCGGTTGTTGTCCAGCGGAAAGGACAGGGTGGGCGCGTAGACGATGGGCACGTCAAAGAAGGTGACGGTACCATCCTTGCTGACGCCTTCCTGCTTGGTGTGGTCAAGATCCACTTCGCCCGAGCGGATGTACCAGTCGTTGCGGCCCACGGGGCAGGAGGTGTAGTTCATGTTGAACAGCTTTTCCTTGTCCTGGGCCACGAATTCCATCAGGCTGGCATCGCCGCGCACCGCCCAGGGGCGCTGGCCGTTGGCCGGGTAACTGAAGGTGGGGGTGTCCATGGTGCCCTGGTGGGTGTCGAGGTCATACACGCCATGGGGCGAATCCACGGTCAGGGCATTGTTGCGCACCAGGCGCACATTGCCTGTGGCTTCCACGGTTTGCGTCTGCTGCTGGTAGCGGATGTGGTCGGCCGTGACCACGACGCCCTGGCGGCGCACCTCGGCATTGCCATCGGCGTCCATTTCCACATCCGTCTGGTTGGTGATGCTGTCGGCACGGATGAACACCACCGCGTCGTTGCTGCCGCTGGCGCCGGGAATGGCCACGTCAAAACTGGGGGCGGATTTGAGTGCCGGAGGAGGACGCACCTGATCCTCCGCGGCCACGGTTTGGGCGAGCATCGCCAAAACCAGGGTCAAGGCGCGGAAAGGTTTCGGGTGCATCGGCAGGGGTCAGTGCAATAATTTCGGTAAAATCGCACAAATTCAAGCAATAAGCAATGCGGTTGGGCATGCGGCCGTGGTGCGTTCCGCATGCCGACATCTCAACCGGCCCCCTCGGCTAATGGGTGATTTGGCTTTCGGGGGAGATTTCTCCCGCCCGTTTGAGTGCAAATTCCGTGAGGATGGGCCCCACCGTTTCCAGGATCGTCACCGAACCCAACACGATGGCCGTCAATTCCTGGGAAAACACCGGATACAGGCTGGACAGGGAATCGGTCAGACCGATGGCCATGCCAGCCATGGGCACCAGTGTCAGGCCCAGCAAACTGGTCTGCCTGAATGAGAGCGACGAAAACGGGGCCAGGATGAGCAGCCCCAGTGTCTTTCCGACGAACCGGACCCCAACGAAGGCCAGGGCGGTCCACCACACGGTGATGAGCGCATGCACATGCAGGTTTGCACCGGCAATCACGAACAGCAGCACAAAAAATATGTCGCCCGCATGACCAAACTCCACCATCATCAGGTCGTCTTCCACATCGAGGTTGCGCACGAGTACCCCAGTGGCAAGCAAGGTCAGGAGATTGGAACAATGCAGCATTGCTGACAGCCCGATGGCGACAATGATCACACCCACCAGTAGCGCGAATTGCTGGTTTTCGTTTTGCCCCAGATGACGGGCAATCCTGATGCAAAGTCTGGCTAGCAGGTATGCCAGCACCAGCGACGCGCCTGCCTGGTAAAAGGGCTGAAGCATGATGACCGACCATCCTGTCTGTTGCGAATAGTGCAGAAACGGCAACAGCAGGGTGAACAGGAAAAATGACAGGAAATTATTCATGGCCACATGGCTCAGGGCGCGTTCGGTGACCGGTCCCTGTGCGTTGAATTCCCTTGCAACGAGAAGCACCACGGCAGGGGATGAAGAAACGCCGACCGCGGCCACCAGTGCTGCGTGCAATGGGCTGATCCCCAGCATGGTCAGCACGAGGCAGATTGCGGAAAAGGACAGCAAGCCTTCGGCAATGCTTGATAACAGCAGTGTGCGGTTCTGGCGCAGGTGAGTCATATCCAGTTGCAGCCCCAACTGAAACAGAATCAACCCCAGGGCGATATCCGTAAAAATCCTTGCCTGCGACAACATGTCGGCGCTGATCAAGCTGGTCACGCTGGGCCCCAGCAAAAAACCACTGGCGACAAACCCGGTGATGCGGGGGAAGTATTTGCTTCGGTGGGCGATTTCTCCGCCCACCACACCTGCCAGCAGAATGACACCAAAGAGCAAGAAATCATTGCCGGACGGAGGCCAGCCAGGCAGTATCCCGGGTTCCAAATTAACGCTCCTTCAAATCCAGTATGGAATGGTCAAGCTTGTGCCAAGGTGTGAAACTGATCCATGAAAAGGTTGTTGACCTCAAGGTTCAAGGTTACGACGATTGGCATCGCTTTGGCAAAAGTGCTGTATATGATGGTAATATACGACAATGATTGATTTATCCATTGTCACCGGATTTGATTGGGACGAGGGCAATGCTCGTAAAAACGAAAAGCATGGGGTAAGCCAGGCTGAATCGGAGCAGGTGTTCTGTAATGAGCCGCTGCTATTGCTTGCAGATCAAGTCCACAGCCGGGTTGAGCCACGGTTTCATGCCTTGGGAACTACTGACGGTGGAAAGTATTTGCATATTACATTCACATTGCGGGCCAGGGGATCGCTGATTCGGGTCATTTCGGCGCGTGATATGCATCGCAAGGAGCGAGGGTACTATGACCAGAAAACTTAAGCAGTTGCCGGCATTTGCATCGGAAGCCGAAGAAAGGCAATTTTGGGAAAAGCATCCATCTACCGACTACCTCGACTGGTCCCAGGCCGAGCTTGCACGGTTTCCTAATCTGAAACCTTCGACGACGTCAATTTCGATCAGGCTTCCGTTATCGCTTCTTGAAAAGATCAAGATGGAGGCCAACAAGAGAGATGTGCCCTATCAATCGCTGATCAAAATCTGGTTGGCTGAAATGACCAAAAAAGCGGCCTGAAGACGCATCGCCACCAATACGCTCTGGAGTATCTGTCTTGCCCCGCCTCAACGCCCTCCATGCCTGGGTGAACGAAACCCATCCGGCCCCCGTCGCTGCCCTGACGCCCGCCTCAGCTGACGCGAGCTTCCGGCGCTACTTCCGCCTCACGCGCGGCAGCGACACGCTGATCGTGATGGATGCCCCGCCGGACAAGGAAGATTGCCATCCCTTCGTGGCGGTGGCCCGGCTGTTTGCCGAAGCGGGGGTGCATGTGCCCCAGGTATTGCGTGCCGATTTCGAGCAGGGGTTTTTGCTGCTCACCGACCTGGGGCGCACCACCTACCTCGAGGCCCTCTCCGCTGTGGACGCCGACCCCGCCGTCGTGCAGCAACTGTATCGCGATGCCCTGAGCGCCCTCGTCACCCTGCAGCGGGCCAGTCGCCCCGGGGTGCTGCCCGAGTATGACGAGGCCCTGCTGCGCCGCGAAGTGGGGCTGTTTCCCAAGTGGTATGTGGCGCGCCATCTGGGGGCGACGCTCAGCCCCAGTGAGCAGCAAGGCTATACAGCGTGCGTGGATGCCCTCATCGCCAACAATCTCGCCCAGCCCCGGGTATTCGTGCACCGCGACTACCATTCGCGCAACCTCATGGTCTGCCCGCCCAACCCGGGCATCCTGGATTTTCAGGATGCGGTGTATGGGCCCATCACCTATGACGCCGTGTCGCTGTTGAAGGACGCCTATGTGCACTGGGAAGAGGCGCAGGTGCTGGACTGGCTGGTGCGCTACTGGGAACAGGCGCGCGCCGCGCATTTGCCGGTGGACGCCGACTTCGGCAACTTCTTCCGCGACTTCGAATGGATGGGCGTACAGCGTCACCTCAAGGTACTGGGCATCTTTGCGCGCCTGTACCACCGCGATGGCAAGACGGGCTACCTGCAGGACCTGCCGCTCGTGCTGCGCTACCTCACCGAGGTCTGTGGGCGCTATCGCGAATTGCGCCCGCTCGTGCAACTCCTGGAACGTCTGGGCGGTATGAAGACTGCTGTGGGGTACACCTTTTGATGCTGCAGGCCATGATCCTGGCGGCGGGGCGCGGCGAGCGCATGCGCCCGCTCACCGACACCGTCCCCAAACCGTTGCAGACCGTGTACGGCAAGCCGCTGATCTTCTGGCAGGTGCAGCGTCTGGCCGCTGCGGGCTTCACCGACCTCGTCATCAACCATGCCTGGCTGGGCGATCAGATCGAGGCCGCCATTGGCGACGGTGCGCGCTGGGGCGTGACCGTGCGCTGGTCGCGCGAGGGCACGGCGCTGGGGACCGCGGGCGGGGTGGCCACGGCCCTGCCGCTGCTCACGGCCCCTGCGTTCGCGCTGGTGAGCGCTGATCTCTACACCACCTACGACTACGCGCGGCTCAAGGCGCCGCTCGCCGCCCTCACCCATGAACCGCAGGGCACCACCGAGGCCCATCTGGTGCTGGTGAAGAACACGCGGTATCCCCGTGACTTTTCCCTGCACCAGCAGCGGGTGGTCAAAGCGGGGCAGGATGCCGGCACCTATGGCAACATAGGGGTTTTCCGTCGGCGTTTTTTTGAAATGCTGGCGCCGGGACAACCTGCTGAGCTGGGCCCCCTGCTGCATGCCGCCGTGGCGCGCGGGGCGCTTTCCGGCGAATGGCTGGAGGGCCGCTGGGCCAATGTGGGCACGGCCGCCGACCTGGAACAACTGCAGTCATCGGGGATAGACCCTAATTTGGGGACAGACCCCCATGGTGCCCCCTCACCTGGAGAGCAAACTTGAGTCACGTCGTCGCTAAAACGAGATCGGGGTCTGTCCCCAAATTAGGGTCTGTCCCCGATGGCGCCGACAGCGTCAAATCCTGCCAGGCCCGGCGCCGCCACCTGGCGCGCCTGCTTGAGGGCGGGGTGGCCGTCATTCCCACGGCGCCAGAGCGCCTGCGCAACGCCGACACCCATTACCCCTATCGCTGGGACAGCCATTTCCATTACCTCACGGGCTTTCACGAACCCGAGGCCGTGCTGGTGCTGGTGGGCGGCAAGCATCCCCGATCCGTGCTGTTCTGCCGCCCGCGCGATCTCCAGAGTGAAATCTGGAACGGCTATCGCGTGGGGCCGCGGGCCGCACGCACCCGCTATGGCATGGATGAAACCCATCCCATTGGCGAGCTCGAGGCGCGCATGCCTGAACTGCTGGCCAATTGCCCCACCCTGCACACCCCCATCGGGCTGGATGACGCCTGGGACCGGCGCGTGACGGGATGGCTCAATGCCGTGCGCAGCAAGGTGCGCAGTGGCGTCACCGCCCCTACTGCCGTGTGCGAGGTGCGCCACGCCCTGGACGAGATGCGCCTCATCAAGGATGCAGGCGAGATCCGGCTGATGAAGCAGGCGGCCGCCATTTCGGTGTCGGCGCATCGGCGCGCCATGTTGTTCACCCAGCCGGGGCACAGCGAATTCCATGTGGAAGCCGAATTGCTGCACGAATTTCGTCGGCATGGGTCGGAAGCGCCGGCCTATCCTTCCATCGTGGCTGGCGGGGCCAACGCCTGCGTGCTGCATTATGTGGAGAACAATGCCCCGCTCAAGGACGGCGACCTGTTGCTGATCGATGCGGGTTGCGAATGGCAGGGCTATGCCTCGGACATCACCCGCACCTTTCCCGTCAACGGCAAGTTTTCTGGGGCGCAGCGCGACCTCTATGAGATCGTGCTGTCGGCACAGACGGCTGCCTTGAAGGCCGTCAAGCCGGGCGCTCCGTTCGTGGCCTATCACGAGGCGGCCGTGAAGGTGCTGGTACGCGGCCTCATCGACCTCAAGCTGTGTCGCGGCAGCGTGGACGGCGTCATCGAATCGGGCGACTACCGGCGCTTTTACATGCACCGCACGGGACACTGGCTGGGACGCGACGTGCATGACGTGGGCGAGTACACCGTCGCCGGGCGCTCGCGACGCCTCATGCCGGGCATGGTGCTGACCGTGGAACCGGGCCTGTATGTGCGCCCCGACGCCCGGGTACCCAAGGCCTTTCACCACATCGGCATCCGCATCGAGGACGATGTGGTGGTGACGGCAAGGGGCCACACCGTGCTGACCGCGGGTGCGCCCAAGACCGTGGCCGACATCGAAGCCCTGATGGCGCAGCGATGAGCGACACGGCTTCCAAAGACATCGTCATCGTCGGCGGCGGGCCGGTGGGTGCTGCGGCAGCGCTGGGACTGGCGCGTGCGGGCCATGGCGTCACCGTGCTGGAAGCGCGTGCTTCCATGCTGGCGGACGACAGGCGCACGTTGGCCATCGCCTACGGCAGCAAGGTCATTCTGGAAGATCTCGGCGCCTGGCCGGAGGCCCACGAAGTCACGCCCATCACCAACATCCACGTCACCCAGCGCGGGCATTTCGGCCAGACCATCATCACGGCGGAAGATGCCGGTGTGCCGGCACTGGGGTATGTGATGCGCTACAACGCACTGGTGGAGGCGCTTGCGCGTGCGCTCAACTCGGCCGCCATCGAGGTGGTGACGGGAGCCGTGGTGGAGCGCGTGGTGTCGCGCGATCAGGATGCCGAAATCCACTGGAACCAGGGTGCCGCCTCGTGCCGTGCGCGCCTTGCGGTGCTGGCCGATGGCGGACGCGAACTCACCGCGGCCACATTCGGCACTCCCGAGGAATCGCGCTATACCCAGGTGGCGCTGGTGGGTCAGGTGCATACCGACCAGCCCCATCACGGACGGGCCTACGAGCGCTTTACGCCTTCCGGGCCGGTGGCCCTGCTGCCCTTTGCGCGCCACTATGCCCTGGTGTGGACTGGCACCCAGGAGGCCGTGGAAGCGTTGATCGCACTTCCCGAGGCCGCCTTCCTGGCACGGCTACAGGACTATTTTGGCGACCGCGCAGGACAGTTTCTGGATGTGAGCGGACGCAGCTGGTTTCCGCTCACGCTGAAGGTGGTGAAGCAGGTGACGCGCCCGCATGCGGTGTGCATCGGCAACGCCGCCCAGACCATGCATCCCGTTGCCGGCCAGGGCTTCAACCTGGGGCTACGCGATGCCGCGGGCCTCACCCGGGTGGCGCAGGGCGTAGCCCGTGACGCGCTGGGGGGCAGCGAGATGCTGGCCCGTTATGTGGCGGCGCGTGCGCGCGACCGCCGTGCCGGCATCAACCTCACCCATGCGCTGGTGACGGGTTTTTCCAACCACCTGCCACTCTTGCCGCTGCTGCGCGGCCAGGCCCTTACGGCCATGAGTCTGTTGCCGGTGACACGGCGGGCCCTGGCGCGGGTGATGATGTTTGGCGTGGGCGCGGGCCGTTAGCCATGGCACGCGCGGACGACATCCTGGATGTGTTGGTCGTCGGGGCCGGTATCACCGGCGTGGCCCTGGGGCTGGCGCTGCGCCAGGCGGGTCTGCGCGTGCGCGTGCTGGACCACGCATCGCTGCCGCGCTTTCAACCGGTTGCTGGATTCGATCAGCGCATCTATGCCATGAGTCGCGCCAGCCACGCGCTGCTGGATGCCGTGGGCGGCTGGGGGCGCATGGACCCCGCACGCATCGTCCCCATCGAGGCCATGACCGTGCAGGGCGACGCGCAGGGACAACTGCAATTTTCGCCACCCACTGGGGCCGCAGCCCCGCTAGGCTATATCGCCGAATCCGGCGCCAGGCTGGAGGGCCTGCTCGCGGTCGTGCGCGCGCGCGCCCCGGATCTTATCGAGGCGCCCGTAACCCTGGAGGCCGTGGAGACGCAGGCGGACCATGTGGCCGTCACGCTGGCGCGTGGTCCTGCGCTGCGCACGCGTCTGCTCGTGGCGGCGGACGGCCTGCAATCCAGCCTGCGCGGGCGCATGGGGTTGACCGCTCATTTCAAAAGCTATGGACAGAAGGCCGTGGTGGCCAATTACGCCACGGACATTCCCCACCAGGGCGTGGCGCGCCAATGGTTTTTACCACAGGAAGTGGTGGCCCTGTTGCCCCTGCCAGGGAACCATGTGTCGCTCGTCTGGTCTGCCCAGAGTGCGCATGCCGAACAGCTGCTGGCCATGACGCCCGCAGCGCGGACTGCAGCATTGCAGGCGGTGGTGGGCTACGGAGTGGGCCATTTGCAGGAAGTCTCGTCCCCGGCAGGTTTCGACCTGCGTCTGATGCAGGTGGATGCGCTCGTTGCCGCGCGTTTTGCACTGGTGGGTGATGCGGCCCATGGCGTGCATCCCATGGCAGGTCAGGGCCTGAACCTGGGGCTGCAGGATGCGGCCGTACTGGCGGAGATATTGATTCACCGCGGCCCTGGGCCCGATTGCGGCGATGTGTCGCTGTTGCGTCGTTATGCGCGGGCCCGGCGCGAGCCCATTCTCGCCATGCAGGCCCTCACCGACGGACTGTTTCGCCTGTTTAGCACCGATCGCTGGGGTCTGTCCCCATTGCGCAACTGGGGCATGAACGCGGTCAACCGACAGGGTTGGCTGAAACAACTTTTGATGGAACACGCAAACCAATGAAAACCTTGAAGTGGATGATGCTCTGCACCGCCGTACTCCTGTCGCAGTTTGCACAGGCCGATGCCGATGCGGTGCGCAAGCAGCTGGAGACGCGGGTACCGCGCCTTGTGGGCCATGTGCAGAGTGTAGCGCCGGCACACGTGTTGGGGTTGTACGAAATCTATACGGACGACCGACAGATTCTCTACACCGATGAGGCCGTCACCGTGCTGATCGCGGGCGACATCCTGGATGCCAAGACCCTGCAGAACCTCACCGAGGCGCGCATGAGGGTGCTGGGGGCCATCAAGCCCGAAAGCCTGCCGCTCAACCTTGCCCTGAAAAAGGTCAAGGGCAATGGCAAGCGCACCCTCGTGGTGTTTTCCGATCCCGACTGTCCCTACTGCCGCAAGCTGGAGAAAGAACTCACCGGCATCACGGACGTGACCATCTACACATTCGTCTTCCCCATCGCGTCACTGCATCCGCAGGCGCCTGAGCATGCGCGCTGGATCTGGTGTTCGACGGATCGCCAGAAATCCTGGGACAACTATCTGCTGCGCAACGTGTTGCCGGCGCAGAAGGATTGCGCCAACCCGCTCGACACCATTCAGGCGCTGGGCGCCAAGTACCGCATCAACGGCACTCCCACGCTGATCTTTGCGGATGGAGAGGTGGTGCCGGGCGTGATGCCGCAGGCCGACCTGGAACGGGCTCTGGGTCCGCGCTAGAAAAAATCAGAATCTCCGATACAGCGGATCGTTGCGGTCGAGCAGGGCGCTTGCCGCCTCGAAGTCGGGGTAGATCTCTCCCACGGTGCGCCAGAAATCCTGACTGTGGTTGAGGTGTTTCAGGTGGGCCACTTCGTGCGCCACCACATAATCGATTTCCGCGGTCGAGGCCTTGATGAGGCGCCAGTTGAGGCGGATCTCGCCGCGCTCGTTGCAGCTGCCCCAGCGTCCCAGCGCGTTGGACAGGCGCACGGGGGGAATGGATACACCCAGTTTTTCGGCGAACACCGCCACGCGGGCCTGCAGCAGGGGTAGCGCCTGGGCGCGATACCAGTCCTGCACCAGAAACTTCACCGGACCCCGCTCGGGGTCCACTTCAATGACGCCCCCCTCTTCCGGCAAGAGCGACAGCTGCGTCGTGGCGTAGCGCAGGGTGCGCGTGCCGCCCAGCCAGGGCAGGGCATCGCCGTCGCGAAACTGCGGCGCTTCGGGCACGGCGCGCTCTTTCCAGTGCTGGAGCTTTTTCTGCACCCAGGGCCATTGGTCGCGGATGGCCTGTTCCACCGAGCCGATGGATACCCAGGGCGGAATGGCCACGGTCAGCCCGGTATGGTCCACCAGCAGGCCGATGCTGCGCCGGCGTGCGCGGCGCGCCACGCTGTAGTGCAGGTCCTCCTCGCCGATGCGCAGTCGGTGGCGTCGCGGCGGGCGTGAGGTGAGGGCGGCCGTGGCGGCACTCTTGCGGCTGTAAGGTTTGGCGATGCGTCCGGTGAGATCTTCCATCTGCGCCTCGATCCAGGCCTCCACCTCACGCGTCACTTCGGTGCCATCGCGGCCTGCCGTGGGGATGGGCGCGCCGATGCGTACGGTGATGGTGCCCGGATGCTTGGCAAGAATGCCCTTCTTCCAGAACTCGCCAGCGTCGTGCGCCATGGGCAGCACGGGCACGCCAGCCGCTACCGCCAGGAGCCCGCCCCCGGGCGCGTAGCGCGCGCGAAAGCCCGAGGGCACGCGCGTGCCCTCGGGAAAGATGATGACCTTCAATCCTGCCTTGAGGCGTGCCAGGCCCTGGGTTTGCACCTGCTGGAAGGCTTCGCGGCGCTGGTCGCGGTCGATAGCGATGGGGTCGAGCAGGCGCATGCCCCAGCCAAAAAACGGAATGGACAGAATCTCTTGCTTCAGCACGAAACAATGCGGCGGAAAGAACGCCGGAAAGAACATGGTCTCCCATTGCGACTGGTGCTTGGCCAGCACCACGCAGGGGCCTTCGGGCACGTTTTCCCAGCCGGTGACGGTGTAGCGCACGCCCAGCAGCAGGGAGCCCAGGCGAATCATGAGGCGGCACCAGGCTCCGGAAAAATAACGCGGCCCTGCTTTCCACAAAGGGATGGAGACCATCATCAGCGCCACATAGACGGGTGTGGTGAGGGCCTGGCAGCAGAAGAAGATCAGCGCGCGCAGCGCGGTCATGAGCGCAACCCGATGATATTGCGCACGGCATCGGCGAGATCGGCAAAGACCCGGGTGCCCTCGGGCAGGTGGCCTGCCTCGCGGGTTTTCTGGCCCTTGCCGGTCAGCACCAGCATGGGTTGCGCGCCGGCCTGGGCCGCCGCGGTGAGGTCGCGCAGCGAGTCGCCAATGGCGGGCACATGGGCCAGCGGAATGTTGTAGCGCTGCTGGATTTCCTCAAACATGCCCGTGGCCGGCTTGCGGCAATTGCAGCGGGCCTCGTTGGCATGGGGACAGAAGAAAATGGCGTCGAGCGTGGCACCCTGCTGTGCCAGGGTGTCCATCATTTTCTGGTGGATGGCGTTGAGGGTGGCCATGTCAAACAGGCCGCGGGCCACGCCGGACTGGTTGGGGGCCACCACCACGCGGTAGCCCGCCTGGTTGAGGTGCGAGATGGCTTCCACGCTGCCGGGGATGGCCTTCCACTCTTCGGGCGACTTGATATAGCGATCGCTGTCGTAGTTGATGACGCCGTCGCGGTCGAGTATCACCAGTTTCATGGCTCAGCCTCCCAGCCGCGACAGGTCGGCCACCTGGTTCATGAGGTGTCCCAGGCGCTGCAATAGCGCCAGGCGGTTGGCGCGCAGCGCCGGATCTTCGGCGTTCACCATCACCTCGGTGAAGAAGGTGTCCACGGGCTCGCGCAGCTGTGCCAGGTGGCGCAGGGCGGCGGCGTAGTCCAGGCGCACGAGATGGTCGTCCACGACGGGCTCGCAGGCCAGCAGTGCAGCGTAGAGCGCCTTTTCGGCAGGTTCGGGAAGCAGCCCGCCGTCCAGCGCCGACCCTTCTGTCGGTGCGGATTTCTTGAGGATGTTGCGGATGCGCTTGTCGGCAGCGGCAAGGCTTTGGGCCTCGGGCAGGGCGCGAAAGGCGCGCACGGCATCCAGGCGCAGCAGCACGCGGTCCAGGCGCTCCGGCGACTGGCTGACCACCGACTCGATTTCCTCGGCGCTGTAGTCGCGCTCGCGCAGCACGCCGCGCAGGCGCTCCAGGATGAAGCCGTTGAGATCCGCCACGGTACTGGCGGCCAGCGTGTTGGCGGCAAAACCGTCGACCGCATGCTGCAGCAGTTGCGGCAACGCCAGCGGCAGCTGCGATTCGATCAGGATGCGGATGACGCCCAGGGCCGCGCGGCGCAGGGCAAAGGGATCGCGGTCGCCGGTGGGGACGAGGCCAATGCCATAGATGCCGGCGAGCGTATCGAGCTTGTCGGCCAGCGCCACACAGGCGCCCAGGGGCGTTTGCGGCAGGCTGTCCTGGGCAAAGCGCGGGTGGTAATGGGCTTCGATGGCTTCGGCCACCGCGGCTGATTCGCCGTCGTGCAGCGCGTAGTAGCGGCCCATCAAGCCTTGCAGTTCGGGGAATTCGCCCACCATGTCGGTGACGAGGTCCGCCTTCATCAGGGTAGCGGCACGTCGGGCGGCGCTCACATCCACATCCAGCAGCGAAGCGATGGTGCCGGCCAGCGCTTCCAGGCGATGCACGCGCGCGCGCATGCTGCCCAGCTGGTTGTGGTAGACCACGTCCTCGAGGCGCGCAATGCGGTCGGCTAGCGGCGTCTTGCGGTCCTGCTCAAAAAAGAAGCGGGCGTCGGAGAGGCGCGCGCGGAGCACGCGCTCATTGCCGTGGATGATGGATTGCGGTGTGGCGGTTTCGAGGTTGCTCACCACGAGAAAGCGCGGCAGTAGCTTGCCGTCACGATCGCCCAGCGGAAAATATTTCTGGTGCTGCTGCATGGAGAGGATCAGGCATTCCTGGGGCACCGCCAGAAACCCGGCATCGAAGGTGCCGGCATAGACGGCGGGCCATTCCACGAGGGCCGTCACTTCATCCAGCAGGGCCGGACCCGCCAGTACGCGGGCCTCGCCCGCAGCGCTGCGTAACGCGGCATCGATGCGGCTGCGGCGCACGGCAAAGGAGGCCAGTACCCGGCCTTTGTCCTCGAGAGTGGCGGCGTAGTGATCGGCATGGGCAATGGTGAGGGGGCCGCTGCTCAAAAAGCGGTGGCCGCGCGTGGTGTTGCCAGCGAGAAGGCCCATGGCGGTCACGGGTAACACTACGCTGCCGTGCAGCACCACGAGGCCGTGCACCGGACGCACGAATTGCGCCTCTCCCGAGCCCCAACGCATGACTTTGGCCACGGGCAGGCGCGGCAGCACCTCGGCCAGGATGCCGGGCAGCGCCTCTGCGAGCGTCTTGCCGGGCTGCACCGAGTGGAATACGAAAATCTCCTGGCCCTTGGGGTCCTTCGCGGTTTCCAGTTGTTCCACGGCAACGCCGCAGGAACGGGCAAAGCCGGCCAGGGCTGGCGTGGGCGCGCCGGCCGCAGTAAACCCTGCGGCGCGGGCGGGCCCCGTGCGCGTCACGGTGCGATCGGGCTGACGATCCACCACGTCGGCCACGGTGAGGGCGAGGCGTCGGGGCGAGGCATATCCCTCCACCAGGGTGTCGGCGGGGGCAAAGTCCTGACTGATCAGCGCATCGCCAATGCCGCTGCGAAAGGCGGCGCCAATGCGTTCCAGCAATTTGGGGGGTAGCTCTTCAGTGAGGAGCTCGACGAGCAGGGTTTCCCTCATGCGCCGGCTCCTTCACCGCGCGCCAGCATGGGAAAGCCCAGCGCCTCGCGTGATTCAAAATAGGCCTGCGCCACCTTGCGGGCCAGCGTGCGGATGCGCCCGATGTAGGCGGCGCGTTCGGTCACCGAAATGGCGCCACGCGCGTCGAGCAGGTTGAAGGTGTGCGAGCACTTCAGCACCATCTCGTATCCTGGCAGGGCAAGGCCCGTGTCGATGAGGCGTGCCGCCTCGGACTCGAATCCCGCAAACTGGCGGAACAGCCATTCGGTGTTGCTGTGTTCGAAGTTGTAGCGCGACTGTTCCACCTCGTTCTGGTGGTACACGTCGCCATAGCTGATGCCCGGTGTCCACACCAGGTCGAAAATGTTGTCGCAGCCCTGCAGGAACATGGCCAGACGCTCGATGCCGTAGGTGATCTCGCCCAGCACGGGCTTGCACACGAGGCCGCCCACTTCCTGGAAGTAGGTGAACTGGGTCACTTCCATGCCGTTGAGCCACACTTCCCAGCCCAGCCCCCAGGCGCCCAGGGTGGGGTTTTCCCAATCGTCTTCCACGAAGCGGATGTCGTTCTGGGTGGGGTCGATGCCCAGCGCCGCCAGCGAGCCCAGGTAGAGTTCTTGAATGGCGTCGGGCGAGGGCTTCAGCACCACCTGGAACTGGTAGTAATGCTGCAGGCGGTTGGGGTTGTCGCCGTAGCGCCCGTCCTTGGGGCGGCGCGACGGCTGTACATAGGCCGCGCGCCAAGGCTCGGGCCCCAGGGCGCGCAGAAAGGTGGCGGTGTGCGAGGTACCTGCCCCCACCTCCATGTCGAAGGGTTGCAACAGCGCGCAGCCCTGGTCGCTCCAGTAACGTTGCAGGCGCAGGATGATTTCCTGAAAGGTGATCATGATGAACGGCGGTTATAAATCTGGACGACCCCGATCAGCCCCAGGGCGATGAACCACATCAGGGTCCATTGGGGAATGGAGATCGTCAAAAAGGTCCAGCCCACGGTGGCGCATTCGCCCGAGCCCTTCAGCACCACTTCCAGCGCTTTCAGGAAGGGATGGGCCTGCAGGATGTAGGACAGTCCGGGACCGCAGGCGGGCACCTCATCGGGTGGCAGGTGTTGCAGCCACACCTGGCGGGCGGCAATGGCAGCCCCCGTGCCTGCGGTGAGCGCCAGCAGCACGGCATAAATGCGGGCGCCCAGGTCACGCGGGTTGTGCAGGGCCGCCAGCAGGAAGATCACGCCTAGGGCGCTCATGAAAATGCGCTGGAAAATGCACAGGGGGCAGGGGTCTTCGCCCAGGGCATGCTGCAGGTAGAGCGCAAAGCCCATAAGGCCAGTGGCGATGAGAAATCCCAGGATGTAGAGGGGGCGACGGCGCGGAAATAAGTTCATGGTGGCGAGGATACCACAGGGGACAGACCCCATTTTGGGGTCTGTCCCCTATTTGCAATCATCGCATGATACCGGTGAACGAGGAAAATGGCACGCCCGTAAGCAGTGGGCTCTTTTGCTGGGAAGCAGGGGTTCGAACCCGGAATCTGCTAATCCTTAACCCGCTCGCAATTACCATCAACCGTTTCCAGGGTGAATTTATCAGGTGCTGACGGATCGTTAAAATAATGGCTTTCAAGGGTTTCTTCTTGTTTCAACATGTCGCCAGATTTGCTGACAATCCTCAAATAACTTTCTGCCTTTAAATTCCCAACAATTTTTTCTCGTTGGCAAATGACCCTTTCAGAGTTCCAGTCGCAATCGTATCCAGTATCGTATTTTTTGCTTTTAAATCTTATGACTTCAGTGTAATCCTTGGTGATGGGGGCACTTAATTGCTTCACCCTCTTGTTTCACCAAGATTTGCATATTCTGTTTTTTGGTAATTTCCCTTGCATGCGAACGAAAAGTTTCCACTTTGGCTAAGCTCGCAAGCAGATAACATGAGCGCTGATGCAAGCAGCGTGAGTCTGGAAATCAGCATGAACTCATTTTCCTGATTCAATTAAGCGGGTGCTGTAGATCACTTCAGTATGTCAGAAATGTCCGCAAATACCGTCAATCGTACCCTGCGTTGCCGCGTCTGATCGGCTGCTTGTTTCGCATCATGTGGCAGGGAAGCGGCACTGTCCAGCGGGGGGCGGGGGTGCCTGCCAGTTATGATAATATGCAGGGTCTAGACTAATTATAAAAAAATTCCTTACCCATTGATCGTTGAGGGTAGGTTGTGAGCTTTGCTGCAATGTTTGAAAACCTGATTCGCAAAAATGTCCGTGACATGGTGGGCAGCAAGAGCGGTCCGCCGGTTGCATTTCTCAC
Organism: Ferrovaceae bacterium; assembly: GCA_027311025.1. Lineage (GTDB taxonomy): Bacteria > Pseudomonadota > Gammaproteobacteria > Burkholderiales > Ferrovaceae > JAJZRV01. The sequence goes on along the minus strand of DAICZS010000014.1, from coordinate 14,293 downwards.
GCCCAAGGGCGATCGTGGATTGCTCGGGCCAGAATCCATGGCCTGGCAGGTGCATGCGGATTTCATTTCCATGATGATCGGGGGAATCAGTTCGCTGGCCCTTCAGGCATTGCATCCGCAGGCCCTGGCAGGGGTCTGGGATCACTCCAGCTTCCGGGAAGATTTGAAGGGTCGCCTTGGCAGAACCGCATTTTTCATTGCGGCAACCACTTATGGCCCCACTGCCATGGCCCATCAGGTAATTGCCAAGGTCAATGCCATTCATGAAAAGATCCAGGGCGTGGACGAGTTTGGCCGACCATACCGTGCAACGGATCCGCACCTGTTGGCCTGGGTCCATTTGACCGAGACCCTGAGCTTTCTGAATGCCTATCAGAGCCATCGCCGGCCCAAGCTCAGTCTGGCTCAGCAAGACCAGTATTTTCGTGAAATGAAAGTCTTGGGCGAAATGATGGGGGCTTCCCACCTGCCCGATACGCTGGCGGGAACCCTGGCCGCCGTAAAGACCTATCTGCCCGAGCTTCATTATGGCGAGCGGGCGCAAAGCATCGTGCAGTTGTTGGATGGTTTTCCCAGCAATCTGCAGTCGAAGCCTTTCGTGAAACTGATCACCAAGGCGGGCCTCATCAATTTGCCTGAGTGGGCTTTCAGCATATTGAAAAAACCGATTCCCACGCGATGGGAGCGTTTGGCAGTGGCGGCGTGTATTGATTTGGTGGCCATTCCCGTGAGGGAGGCGCTCAAGGACGGGATAGCCGCCCATTCCTACCGACGGGCTTATGGCTAAGTTGAATGCTAATTAAGGAATCGAGATGATCACACAGGACATTCTTGCCGGCATGATCGGCATTATGTTGTTTTTCACCGTCGTCGTGGCGCCTACTGTGTTTAAAGTGTTGCCGGTGGAGTGGTCTGGCAAATATGTCAGGCATTTTTTCCCGAAATACTATGCCAGCCTGGGAATCCTGTGTCTGATTGCTGCGTTGGCAAGCCGGGATTCGCAGGCGCTGGTCATCCTGCTCATCAGCGCGCTGCTCTTTGCTTTTTTGCGTTTCTACCTCACTCATCAAATCAACCGGGCCAAAGACGGCCACCACGCAACCCGCTTTCGACGGTTGCATGCCTTGAGCGTGTTGATCAACGTGGGACAGCTCCTGGCGTTTGTCTATCTTCTCGCCAGTTGATCGGCAGAGGCATGATCTGCCCCAAGCTGGAAAATGGTGGCGAATCAGGGATTCGAACCCCGGACCTGCGGATTATGATTCCGTCGCTCTAACCGGCTGAGCTAATTCGCCAAGCCGACTATTATAAATGATGTGGCGCCTCCGCTCAACCCGGGTGAGCATGAAGCTTGCGCACTTCATTGGCATCAATCAGGCCGGAGGCTTTTCCTCGCACAGTAAACAGCGCCCACCAATGCCGCAATGAATCCCGATGCGGCCCCCATCGCGAGGGACCAGCGTGGACCGAACGCATCGGCGATCCATCCCATGAGTGGCGCTCCAAAGGGAGTGCATCCCAGAAAAATGCCGATGTATATCGCCATCACTCGCCCGCGCATCGACGGGGTCGTTGACAGTTGCACCAGACTGTTCGTGGAGGTGGTGAAAAGCTGAGCCATGGCACCCAGTGCCACCAGCAGGATACCGAAAGAAAGCACATTGGGCATGACGGCGGCTATCGTCCCGACAGCCCCGAAACCAAAAGCGCTGAGGGTCAACACCGATAGCCGGGGTGGGCTCCGGCCCGCCGAATGCAGTGCGCCGAGCACCGAGCCAATCGCCATCATGGAGGACAACATGCCGTAAACATGTGCGCCGCCATGAAAGGTTGTCACCGCCATAGTAGATACGAAGATCGAGAAATTGAGCCCATAGGTTCCCACTAGGAATAGCATGACCAAAGCAATGATGAGATCAGGCCGTTTCTGGATATAGTGCAGCCCGGACAACACGCCGCCCTTTGCGGCTGTAGCCTCCGGAGCATGATGGAATTGGTCAACCCGCATTCTGATCAGGGATGCAATGACAGCAATGAAAGACAGCCCGTTGATGATGAATACCCAACCAGCGCCGACTGCGGTGATCAGGACCCCGGCCACGGCAGGGCCAATCAACTGTGCCCCATTGAAGCTGGACGAATTGAGCGCCACGGCATTAGGGAGATCACTATCGCCGACCAGTTCGGACACGAAGGTTTGCCGGGCAGGCGAATCGAACGCGCTGATGCACCCCACCCATGTGGCAAAACCATACACCTGCCACAGGGACACATGCCCGGAAATGACCAGCAGGCCTAATCCCAGCGCGCTAAGGGCCATCGCTGCCTGGGTCACGATCAGAAGCCTGCGTCGATCCACCCGGTCCACTACCAGCCCTGCCAAAGGCATTAGTAGAATGGGAGGGCCAAACTGCAGCGCCATCACCACGCCCACCGATGTTCCGCTGTGGTGGGTGAGCTCAGCCAGGACCAACCAGTCCTGTGCTATGCGCTGCATCCAGGTGCCAATGTTGGAGATCAGGGAACCTGCTACCCAGATGCGGAAGTTATACTGGCGCAGGGAGCGAAAGGTGTTTCCGATTCGTGCTTTGATTCGGACAGTTGGGTTATTCAAACGGCCTGCTCTAAGGAGAGCAACATTGCTTCTTTCAATGTTGCTTGATTGAATCCGGAGAGACCTGCCGGCCCCTCCGTCACGCTGTTAAGCACTTTCCAGGTTAAAGGGGAGGCTGCGCAATCGCTTCCCGGTCAACTTGGCAATGGCATTGGCAAAAGCTGGCGCCAGGGGAGGCAATCCGGGTTCGCCCATTCCGGTGGGCGGATCTGACGAAGGAATGATGTGAACTTCGACCCTGGGCATGTCTGGCATCCGGGCAACGGTGTAGTCGCTAAAGTTATGCTGCTCGACGACGCCATCCTTGAGTGTGATTGCCGCACCCGGCAAAGTGGTGCCAAGCCCCATGAGGATGGCGCCTTGCACTTGCGCTTCGATGGTCAACGGATTCACGGCCAGATTGCAGTGAACGCCCGCAGTCACTTTGTGAAGTTTCGGAACGCCCTTTTCCAGAGAAGCTTCCACCACATAAGCCACTACCGATTTGAATGATTCATGCACAGCCACGCCAAATGCATGCCCCTTGGGTAGTTTGCGGGTGCCATATCCGGACTTTTCCACGGCCATCTTCAGTGCTGCCTGGTGGCGCTGGGATTTTGGCCCCATCAATTTCTGGCGATAGACAACCGGATCCACTCCGGCCAGTGTTGCCGCCTCGTCAATCAGGGTTTCCATGACAAAGGCCGTGTGCGTTGAGCCGACGGAACGCCACCACAACACGGGAACATTGGCCTTGACGGTGTGGGCGGATAACTTCAGCGGGATCTCATAGGGGTCTCCCATGCCTTCGATCATGGTGTTATCTACCCCATTTTTCATCATGACGCTTTCAAAAGGTGTCCCTTGGGTAATCGATTGACCCACGATGACATGGTTCCAGGCGAGGATTTGTCCTTTATCGTCCAGCCCGATTTCAGCCCGGTGGACATGGGAAGGCCTGTAATAGCCGCCACGGATGTCGTCTTCACGGCTCCAGATGACTTTCACTGCCCCCGATTTGCCGCTGGCCCGGTAGGCTTTGGCCACATGGACGGCCTCGACAAGATAATCTGAGGTAGGCACGGCGCGGCGCCCAAAACCTCCGCCAGCCATCAGGGTATTCAGCGTAACCTGCTCGGGCTTGAGCCCCGCCGTTGCTGCCACTGCCGCACGGTCAAAGGTCTGGAATTGAGAGCCCACCCATAGGGTGCAATGGTCCTGCTGCAGATCGATGACGCAATTCAGGGTTTCCATCGGGGTATGCGCCAAATAGGGGAAGCTGTACTCGGCAACGATTTTCTTTGGAGCGGTGGCGAGCGCCGAGATGTCCGCGTCACGCGCCACGGTGCCAGTCTGCCTGGCGAGCGCCTGGTACTGTGCAAGCTGGTCAGCGCTTGTCACTTTTTCGACGCCGGCGGTGTCCCAATTGATGACCAATGCGTCCCGGCCTTGCTTGGCGGGCCAAAACCCATCGGCAATGATCGCCACACCGCTGCCGCCCCGATCCGTCGGGATCTGGAAGACGCCAGCCACACCCTTGATGTCCAGGGTTTTGGCAGCATCATATTTGGCAACCTTGCCGCCAAATACGGGGGGATGGGCAATGACGGCAATCTTCATGCCGGGGAGGGCAAAGTCCATCCCAAACTGCTGCTTGCCATTGGCCTTGTCACGCGAATCGAGGCGCGGCATGGGTTTGCCAATAATGCGGAAGTCTTTGGGATTTTTGAGCGCTATCTTTTGCGGGATAGGCTGGGCCATGGCAGCATCCGCGAGTTCCCCATAGGTGGCCTTGTGCCCATTGGGCCCCAACACCATACCCTTGGCAGTATGGCACTGCTCGGGAGCAACGTTCCAGCGGTCTGCGGCGGCTGCAATGAGCATGGCTCGGGCCCGTGCGCCGATCTCACGATACTGGGTAAAGGAATGATTGATGGAGCCGGAGCCCCCGGTCATCTGAATCCCGAATAGGGGGTCCTTGTAGGCATCGCCAGCGGGAGCGAGCTGGGCGTTCATCTGTGACCAGTCTGCGTCAAGCTCGTCAGCAATGATCATCGTCAGGCTGGTATGCACGCCCTGTCCGAATTCAAGCCGGTTGATTTGCACCGTCACCTTGTTGTCGGGAGTGATGTGCAGGAAGGCATTGGGCGCAGAGGGGGCAACCGGTGCCTGCTCCGCATTGGCGAAGCGGGTTGTCCCCGGGATGAAAAAGCCAATGACCAAGCCGCCTCCAATAGCCGAACTGGTCTTGAGAAAATCCCGCCGTGACAGGGCTGGGGCGGAGTGATTGCTCTGTTTGATGTACATGGCAGTTCCTTGGCCGGGTTCTTAGGCGAGTGTTGCAGCGGCATCCTTGATGGCTTCGCGAATGCGCTGGTATGTGCCACAACGGCAAATGTTTCCGCTCATAGCGCTATCGATATCGGCATCACTGGGTTTTTTATTGGTCTTCAAAAGCGCGGCGGCACTCATGATTTGCCCGCTCTGGCAGTAGCCGCACTGCGGTACGTCGTGCCGTACCCATGCAGATTGCAATGCTTTGCCGATCCGATCCTCGTCCATGGCTTCAATGGTTGTGATGCGTTGCCCAACTGCTGCGGAAATGGGGGTTACACAAGACCTTACGGCTTGCCCGTTGATGTGAACGGTGCAGGCTCCGCATAATGCTGCGCCACAACCGAACTTGGTTCCGGTCAGGTGGAGATTGTCTCGCAAGGCCCAAAGAATGGGGGTTGACGGATCGATATCAAATTGCTTGTCTTGCCCATTGATATTGAGGGTGAGCATGAGGGACTCCTGATTGCGGTAAGAACTGCGAAATCTTCATACAAATCGCGGATATCGTAATCCTTCTGGTCAGTTCAGTCCAACGCGCTCAACCCGGGTGTTGTCCCGGCAGGCGACGTGCCCCGAAAATCAGGGAGCCGCCTTGAGGAAAGTGTCGATTTCGTTGTAGAGCTGGAAGCGACCCTTTTCAAACAGGACGAAATGCGTGGCATTGGGGATGAGCACACTTTTCTTGACAGGGGCGTTGGTCAGGTCACGCATCAGCAGTTCCCGGTCTTCGGGGAAGGACCAGGTGTCAAACTCGCCGGCAATGACCAGGGTGGGCACATAGATGGAGGAGGCATTCCATATCCGCCGACCCGTGGCCTGCATGAAGCTGTCCTCCAGAACCCCGTTGGGCGCGCGCAGGCTGGCGGGGCTGCGGGATTCGCTGGTGGGATCGGTCTTGAGGGCTTCGATAGCAAAGGCATCGCGCACGCCCTGGTCCCTGAAGCTGTCCTTGTCTGCAACGGGAATCTCGCCGTCCCAGCGCGCGTCGTTGGCTGCCTTGGAAGCCAGGCGGTAGGCGCCCAGCGCATAATTGAAATCACTGGGCTTGCGTTTGTTTTGCATGGCCGTACCGGCCCCCAGGTTGGTGTGCATGGCATAGGCGTAGGCCGGAGCGTACAGCACCAGCCGGTTGACCTTGTCGCTGTGAAGGGAAGTGTAGAATCCTGCAGTGGTGGCCCCCCAGGACCAGCCGATCAGGTTGACCTTGCTGATGTGATGCTGTTTCTGGATGTAGTCCACCACGGCCCCGATGTCCCTGATGGCCTGGAAGGAGCGGGTGACCGGACGATGGTTTGCGGCGGGTTCGTCCATGGCTTTTTCGCGGGTGGAAAAGCCATAATTGCGCTTGTCGAACATGTAGACGATGTAGCCATGCTGCACCATCCAGTCGGCCCACGAGTAATCCTGGTATTGCAGGTCAAAATCAGGGGTTGAGGGAAAGGTGGCGCCATGGATGAACAGTACCACATTGTCGTTGGTGGCCCTGATTGCGGGGTCTGCCTGTTTGTTCCTGACGAACAGGCGAATGCCGGGATCGACGGCATCCACATAGGTATCGTACGTGATGATCTGGGCTTGCGAGAATGTGGCCGTGAGAAAAAGCAAGGCAAAAACGAAAAATCTCAGTAGCATGAAGTCTTCTCCCGTTTAGGTTCGCCTCATCTTAAACCGAAATTCACAGGCCATGCCCAAAAGAAAAGTCATTCGCACCCTGCGCGTGGGCAACACCAGGATCCTCACCCACGGCGGTCACCACAGCAGGCTGCGCGATCCCTACCACCTGGTGTTGACGCTCTCCTGGCCGGGGTTTTTCACGTCTCTGGTGCTGGTGTTCCTGGTGCTGAACCTGATGTTTGGCACCGTCTACTGGCTGATGCCGGACAGCGTGGCCAATACCCACGACGGCGCATTTCTGTACTGTTTCTTTTTCAGCGCCGAGACGCTCGCCACGGTGGGGTATGGCGTGATGTCCCCGGCCACCGTGGCGGGCCACGTGGTGGCCATGATCGAAAGTCTCACGGGAATGGTGGGTGTGGCCGTCATCACGGGCCTCGTGTTTGCGCGGTTTTCCAAGCCCACGGCGCGCATCCTCTTCAGCCGCCATGTGGTGATTCGCAACTTTGAAGGCGGGCGCGCCCTGATGCTGCGCATTGCCAACGAGCGCCACAACCGCATCGTCGAGGCCACGGCCTCGCTGTCATTGCTGCGTCTCGAGGTCAATGCCCAGGGCGAGCACTTCGTGCGCATTCACGACCTCACGCTGATTCGCGAGCGCACGCCGGTGTTTGCCCTCACCTGGACGCTGATCCATCGCATCGACGAGAAGAGCCCGTTTTTTGGATTGGATGCCGCCCAAATCACGGCCCATCATCCGCGCATCACGGTGTCGGTGAGCGGCCACGACGAAACCATGGCGGCCACCGTCTATGCCCACCACAACTATGAGGCAAAGGACATCGTCTTCGACGCCCATTTCGTGGACATCATCAGCGAATCGCCAGAAGGCGAGCGTATTGTTAACATGACCCGCTTTCATGACATCCAGAACGAAACCCCGCACAAGGAACCCCAGCATGATCTATGAACTGCGCATTTATCACTGCGCCCCGGGCCGCCTGCCGGCACTGAACGCGCGCTTCGAGCAGACCACCCTGAAGATGTGGGAAAAATACGGCATCAGGCAGATGGGCTTCTGGACCACCCTCGTGGGTCCCACCAACCAGTCGCTGACCTATCTGCTGCAGTGGGAAAGCCTCGCGGAACGCGAAGCCAAATGGAACGCCTTCCAGTCCGATCCGGAATGGATTGCCCGGCGTGCCCAGTCGGAGGCCGACGGTATCATCGTGGAGCGCATCGAAAACCAGCTCCTAGTGCCCACGGCCTACTCGGCGCTCCGCTAGGCGGCCCTCATGACCCTGGGCATTTTGGGCGGCAGTGGCATATACGACCTCTCGGGATTGCGCGATACCCGCTGGGTCGAGATGAAAACCCCTTTCGGCGCTCCGTCGGATGCGCTGCTGTTCGGGCGGCTGGGCGACCAGGAACTGGTGTTCCTGCCGCGCCATGGCCGCGGGCACCGCATTCCCCCGTCCGCGATCAACTATCGTGCCAACATCGATGCCCTGAAGCGTGCCGGTGTGACCGACCTGCTCTCGGTAAGTGCCGTGGGTTCATTGCGCGAAGACCTGGCACCGGGCACCTTCGTCATCGTGGACCAGTTCATCGACCGGACGGTGGCCCGGACCAATTCCTTTTTCGGGACGGGATGCGTAGCCCATGTCTCCATGGCGCACCCTGTGTGCGCCCGCCTGGGGGATCGTCTACAGCAAGCCGCCCGCGATGCGGGCATCCCTGCGGTGCGTGGGGGCACCTATGTAGTGATGGAAGGGCCGCAGTTTTCCTCGCTGGCGGAGTCCCGGCTCTATCGCAGCTGGGGGGCGGACGTCATCGGCATGACGAATCTGCCCGAAGCCCGTCTGGCGCGCGAGGCAGAGCTCTGTTATGCCACCATTGCCATGGTGACGGACTATGATTGCTGGCACCCCCAGCATGGCGAAGTGTCCGTGGAAGAAATCCTCCAGACGATCAGCCACAATACCGTGCGCATGCAAACCCTGATGACGCACGCCATTCCTGCCGTGGCTGCCGATGCCGGCGCATCGGCGTGCACCTGCCGCCGCGCGCTGGATCACGCCATCCTCACCGCACCCGACGCGCGCGATCCCGAATTCTTGGCGCGCCTTGATGCCGTGGCAGGGCGCGTGCTGAAATCATCGGATGTCCATTGACCATGTTGCAATCAGGAGAAATGACCATGAAGTTGAAGAAATCGGTATTGACGCTGCTTTGTACCCTGAGTCTTACCGGGGTTGGTGCAGCCGAACCCCAGCCTTCCTGGGAGACCATGGACCGCGCCACCCTGGATCGGGCCTACAACAATTCCCTGGCGGTGCCGGAGAGCAAGGCGATGTTCAGTGACTGGGTGGCGCAAAGTCAGGCATTGCGCGCTCGGTATCCCCAGCACCTCGATCTCGTCTATGGGCCAAGGACACGGGACCGCATTGATTATTTTTCTGCGGGGGCCCACACGCCGGTGTTGGTATTCATTCACGGCGGCTTCTGGCAGATGCGCTCCAAGGATGATTTCGCCTTTCTGGCAAGCAGTTTTCTCAAGGAAGGCATCAGCGTCGCCATGGTGGGGTATCCCCTGGGGCCGGACGCCACCATGGATGAAATCGTGGCGGACAGCCGTCTAGCTATCCGCTATCTCGCGCAGCACTTGCCAGAGCTGGGGGGGGACCCCCACCGCGTGGTGGTGTCCGGCTGGTCCTCCGGCGGACATTTGACGGCCATGGTGCTGGACGATCCCCTGTTGCGCGGTGGCGTGTCCATTAGTGGCATTTTCGAATTGAAGCCGCTGCTCAAATCCTATATCAACGACAAGATGCACATGGACGAGGCCACGGCCGAGCGCAATTCCCCCCTGCTTCAATTGCCCGTCAAGTCCAAGCCCCTGGCGCTGTTTTCGGGAACGGCGGAATTGCCCGAGATGCGTCGCCAGACCCGAGCGTATGCCGAGGCACGCGTGGCCGCTGGATTGCCGGTGGCTTACGAGGAAATTTCCGGCGCCAATCATTACACGATTCTCAACGACATGATGTCTCCCGAGGGAAAGATCCATCAGGAGATCGTGCGGCTTTTGCAGCCAGGGCAGTAAGGGACTTGAGCCGCCACCGATGCCTATCAAATCCCTGATTCGCACCATCCCTCACCATCCCCGCCAGGGCATCCTGTTTCGCGACATCACGCCGTTGCTCCAGGACCCGGTGGGTTTTCGCCTGACCGTGCAGGAACTGATGCAGCGCTACAGCGCTGTCAAGATCGACAAGGTAGCCGCCATCGAATCGCGCGGCTTCATTCTGGGAGCGCCGCTGGCCTATGCCCTGGGGGTAGGTTTTGTTCCCTTGCGCAAGCGGGGCAAGCTGCCGGCCGCCACGGTGGGCCAGGACTACGCGCTGGAATATGGAACCGATCGCATTGAAATGCATACTGACGCTATCGCTGCGGGCGAGCGCGTGCTGCTGGTGGATGACCTGATCGCCACGGGGGGTACTGCCGAGGCGGCCGTGATGCTGATCCGTCGCGTGGGCGGCGAGATCGTGGAATGCGCCGTGGCCATTGACCTGCCGGATGTGGGCGGGCGCGCGCGCCTGGAAAAGCTCGGCGTGGCGCTTTTTGCGCTCACGGCCTTCGAGGGAGAATAGCGCGGCCATGATGGTAGAAACCCTGCGCTGGCGTGAGCACCGACTGGAACTGCTCGACCAGCGCCTGCTGCCCGCCACGGTGGCCTATGTGGCCTGCAGTTCTGCCGAGGAAGTGGCGCAGGCCATCAAGACCCTGGTGGTGCGCGGGGCGCCGGCCATTGGCGTGGCCGCCGCCTACGGGGTGGCCCTGCAGGCGCTGCAGCATGCGGCCCAACCCCGGGCCCGATTCACTTCCGCAATGCACCAGGGACTTCAAGTCCTGACAGCCAGTCGCCCCACAGCCGTCAACCTGTTTTGGGCCCTCAACCGTATGCGCGCGCTATGGGCCACCTGCGAGACCGAAGCACCCGCTGCCGTGGCGCAACGGCTGCTGGCAGAGGCTCATGCCATTTGTGCGGAAGATGTGCGCGTCAACCAGACGCTGGGCGCCCATGGCGCAGTTCTCCTGCCGCAGGAGGCGCGGGTCCTGACCCACTGCAATGCCGGGGCGCTGGCCACTGCGGGACACGGCACCGCGCTGGGAGTGATCCGTTCTGCAGTGGCCATGGGCAAAAAAATTTCAGTGCTGGTCGATGAAACCCGGCCCGTGCTGCAAGGGGCGCGCCTCACCGCCTGGGAGCTCATGCAGGAAGCTATCCCCGTGACGCTGATCACAGACAGCATGGCCGGGCACATGATGGCGCAGGGTGCAGTGGACGCCGTGGTGGTGGGTGCCGACCGGGTGGCGGCCAACGGCGACGTGGCCAACAAGATCGGCACCTATATGGTGGCGGTGCTGGCGCATCGCCATGAGATTCCGTTTTATGTGGCCGCGCCCTTGTCCACCTTCGACTGGTCGTTGGATTCGGGTGCTGCAATCCCCATCGAGGAGCGCAACCCCGAGGAGGTGCTGGGGTTTGGCGCATACCGCTGGGCCCCGGCAGGGATTGCGGTTTGCAATCCCGCCTTCGACGTCACTCCGGCCGAATTGGTGTCGGCGCTTATCACCGAGCAAGGCGTGGTGATGGCCCCGGATCGGACCAAACTGGCAGCGCTCAAAAATCACTCACAATGCGGGATTCACAGCCCCCCTATTTTTGACTGATTAGTCAAAAATGGTATATTGGGCGAAAAGATCATTCCCATGGACGCCAGTCACTTTACCTATCCTCCCCCCGCGAGCGACACCCTGCAGCGCCTGCGAAGCAGCCTGCAGCGACTCAACGAAGTTGCCGCCATGGTGGACCTTCCCCTCGAGGAGCATCTGCGTCAAGCGTTGCGGGCGGGCTGCGAGCATTTCGGCTTGCCCTACGGCATCGTCAGTCATGTGACGGAAAACGACTACACTCTGCTGTCGCAGGTCTCGCCACCCGACACCCTGCGCGATGGCCAGGCCTTTGCCCTGGGCCAAACCTATTGTGTCCTGACCCTGCAGGGCACTGAGGTGCTGGCGATCCATCACATGGGAACCTCCGATTATCAGGGGCATCCCTGTTATGACGTCTTTGGCCTGGAGACCTACATCGGCGTACCGTTGGTGGTGGCTGGCCGCGTATACGGCACCGTGAATTTCAGCTCGCCCCATCCCTATGACCGTGTCTTTGACGACATGGATCGCAACTTCATCATCCTGATGTCGCGCTGGATCGGTTCGGTCATCGAGCGCAAACTCAGTGATGACCGGATTCGTGCCAGCGAACGGCGCTACCGCTCATTGTTCATGAACATGCAGGAAGGTCTGGTGTTCTTCAAGGTGGTTGAAGAGGCCGGGCAGGTGGTGGATCTGATCTACAGGGAAACCAACCCCGCCTTTGAAATGCTCCTGCAGTTGGGTGATGTGCAGGGCAAACGGCTTTCGGAAGTTTTTGCCGGCCAGGCAGCACATCTCCAGGACTTTCTGGAACGCTGTGGGCGTGTCATCCGCGAGGGCAGCGTTGAAGTCTACGAGCTTTATTTCGAGCCGCTGCAGAAATGGTACGGGATATCCCTGTATTGCCCCGAACCCGGCGCTGTGGTTTCCGTGTTTCAGGACATTAGCAGCAGAAAGCATCATGAGGCCCGGATTCTCGAGCTCGCCAACGTGGACAGCCTGACTGGGCTTCCCAATCGCCGAATGCTTGAGAGCCGCCTCGACCAGTGTTTTTCCCAGGCGGTTAGGACTGGCCGGGCGTTTGCACTGCTGTTTCTGGATCTCGACAATTTCAAGGTCGTCAATGACACCTTGGGGCATGAGGTGGGCGATCAACTGCTGGTGAGCGTGGCCCAGCGCTTGAAAAACAGCCTCAGGGCTGAAGACACCCTGGCGCGCGTGGGCGGTGACGAATTCATCATCATCCTGTCCGAGGTGGCCTTTGAAAACGACGCAAAGCTCGCGGCCCAGAAAATACTGGACACCTTGCAGCCGCCGCTCTGGATTGCCGGCCATGAGGTTTACGCCCACGCCAGCATCGGCATCGGGGTCTACCCGCAAAGCGGTGCGCGCGATGCTGCAACCCTGATGGGCATGGCGGACCAGGCCATGTATGAAGCCAAGCGCGCCGGTCGCAACGGCTTTCACCTGTTTCGGGGCTGAATGGGCGCCTGCGCCGTAACGACTCTGGCAGGGCTGGTCCCTTGAGGGTTCAGTGGGCTGGCATCGCCGCGATGCTGTTCATCGCGGCGAGGTGCCATGCGGGCCCGCCCTTCATCACGGACGATCCCGAACCCGTGGCGCCCGGGCAATGGGAAGTGAATAATGCTCTGACGGGTACCCACTCGCGCGGTGAGACAGGCCTGTTCCTGCCCCAGGAAGACATCAACTATGGCGCTGCCCCCGGCGTGCAATTGCACGTCATGCCGCAGATGGGCTACAACGCCAGCCCCGGTGAGCGCAGCTACAGCAGGGGCAACACGGAGCTGGGCGTCAAGTACCGGCTGACCCCGGCCTCTGATGACGAGGCGGACTGGATGGTCAGCCTCTATCCCCTGTATGAGCTCTCCTCGCACAATGCCAGTCAAACGCTGGGTCCTGGTGCCGCCAGCACCTACCTGCCGGTGTGGGTGCAAACCACGCGCGGGCACTGGACCGTCTATGGGGGTGGCGGTTACTGGATCAATCCGGGTGCCGGGCGGCAAAACGCCTGGGCTGCGGGGGCCGTGGCCCTCTACCAGTTCACGCCACACCTCCAGCTAGGTGGAGAACTGTTTGCCCAGACCGCAGCCAGCGTGGAGGGCCGCGGATCGCTGGGGTTCAACCTTGGCGGGTCGTACGCATTGAGTAAGGATTATGGCCTGCTGTTTTCCGCAGGACAGGGCCTTAGCAACGTGGCGGCTAGCAATCAGGGTTCCTTCTATCTCGGTCTGCAGCGCATATACTAGTAGCCCCGTTCGCTACCGTCCTAGAGTCCGCGCAGCACCACGAGTGGGCTTTGGTCCACCACTCGGCGCGTGCCCCAAAACCCGGCCATACCCACCAGCAACGCGCCCGCAGGCGGCAACAGCAGCCACAGGGGCCACTGGAAGTGGGTGGGGAGATGGAACACACGGGTGTAGAGCAGCCGGGCCAGCAACTCGGCACTGGCCGCCGCAAAAAGCCCCGCGAGGCTGCCCAGCAGGGCGTATTCGGCCAAGTGCCCGGCGCGCAACTGGGCGCGACTCGCCCCCAAGGTGCGCAACAGCGCGCCTTCATAGAGGCGCTCGTCCAAGCTGGACTGCAAGGCGGCGTAGAGCACGACAAACCCGGCCAGCAGCACGCCCACCAGTACATATTCCACCGCCAAGGTGACCTGCGCGAGGATGCTGCGCACCTCTGCCATGAGCGGGGCAATGTCGATCACGGTGATGGCAGGGTATTGGCGCACCATCTGTGCCATGAGCGTGCGCTCGGTGGGCGGCAGGTAAAAGCTGGTGACATAGGTGGCGGGGTAGCGCTCAATCACCCCCGGCGGAAAGATCATGAAGAAATTGGGCTTGAAGGAATCCCACTGGACCTTGCGCAGGCTTGTGATGGTGACCGTGAGCGGGGCGCCATTACCGAAGTCGAAAGTGAGGGTATCCCCCAGCGCCAAACCCAGGCGCGTGGCCACCCCCGATTCCACCGACACCTCTGGTTGCCCCGCGTCCCGGGGCGTCCACCCCCGCC
>DAICZS010000013.1 GCA_027311025.1 Ferrovaceae bacterium | reverse complement strand
CGAGAGTATTGTCCTGGGGCAGGGTACTGCTCCAGGTGAGGTTCAGTTCGCGCCGCGTGGTCTCGTCCTCGGCAAAACCGGGGCGCTCGCCCACCAGCACGCCGTTCACGGCAGAGAGTCGCCCGCGCACCATGGGGTACAGGTCCGCGTTGGCGATGTGATGCGTGCGCAGAAACCCGGTGAACCCTTCCACGGCCTCGGGCAGCACATTGATGACGAAATGGTTGGGCGCCGTGGCCGGCAACTGGGACTGCCAGGTGGCGAGCAGGTCGCCGCGCAACAGCGCCACCAGTGCCATGGCCATCAGCACGAGGCCGAAGGCCAGGATCTGGCCGATGGCCAGGGTGGGGCGGCGCCACAGGGTGTGCAGCCCAAACCGCCAGGACACCCCCACGCCGTGCACCAGCACGCGGCTGGCGCGCAGCAGGGCCCAGGCCAGCCCCCCAAAGACCACGAGTGCCGCCAGCGTGCCGCCCAGCACGGTGAAGGTCAGCGTGGCGCTGTCCGTATAGCGCCACAACAGCAGGGTCATGCTGGTGAGTGCCGCGCCATACACTATCCAGGCGCGCAGCGGCAGTGGCGCAAGTTCGCGGCGCAGCACGCGCAGGGCCGGCACCGCGCGCAGGCGTAGCACCGGGGGCATGGCAAAGCCCGCCAGCATCAGCAGTCCCGTGAAGAATCCCAGCAGTGCAGGCCACGGCCCGGGGGGCGGCAACAGCGCAGGCAAAAGCGTGCGCAGCAGCAGCAACAGCCCTAAGTGGGCGGAATAGCCCAGCAACACGCCCAGCGCACTGCCCATGAAACCGATCATCAGCAACTGGCGCAAGTACAGGCCCACCAGTTCCCGTTGCGTTGCCCCCAGGCAGCGCAGCATGGCACTGACGTCGAAGTGACGCTCGCTGTAGCGACGCGCACCCATGGCCACGGCCACGCCAGCCAGCAGCACGGTGGCGAGGCTTGCCAGCCCCAGGTAGCGTTCGGCGCGATCCAACGCCACGCTCACCGCCGGCCCGCTGTCATGCACATCGCGCAGCATCACGCTGGGGGGCAGTTGCGGCGTGAGCCAGCGCCTGAAATCGGTGAGGGCGCCAGCTCCTCCCGCAAGCTGCACCCCGTAGGTGACGCGACTGCCCGGGGCTAGGACCCCGGCGCGTTCGGCATCGCCAAGACGGATCAATACCGCGGGCGAGAGCGCCGCAAAATTGCCGGCGCTGCCGGGCTGGAAGGCCAGGATGCGCGTGATGCGCAAGACCTGGTGCCCCAGGGTGATGGGCTCGCCCAGCTGCACCTGCAACAGCGGCAGGAGGCGCGCCTCCACCCAGGCTTCGCCCTCGGCCGGGATCTCGTGCGTGTCGCTTGCCACCCCTTCCACGGTGGTGGCGGTGCGCAGCACCCCGCGCAGGGGATAGCCGGGCGCCACGGCGCGAACGCTGCACAGTTGCAGGGCTTCGCCATGCAGCACCACGCTGGGAAACTCCAGCAGGGCGCTGTCGCGCAGGCCGAGCGTGCGCGCCTTCGCAAGCCAGGCCTCATCCAGCGGGCGCGGGCTTTTCAGGACCAGGTCGGCGCCCAGCAGTTCGGCCGACTGCTGGCGCATGGCGCGCTGCAGGCGGTCGGTAAAAAAGCCGATGGCCGTGGTGGCGGCCACGGCAATGACGAGTGCCAGCACCAGCATGTGCAGTTCCCCGGCGCGTCCGTCGCGCCGCAGAAACCGCCAGGCCATGCGGTTAACGTTCATCGCGGGTGAGGCGCCCGGCATCAAGGTGCAGGCGTCGCCCACAACGGTCTGCCATGCGCTCGTCGTGGGTGACGAGCACGAGGGTGGTGCCTGAAGACTCATTGAGCTCGAAGAGCAGGTCGGCAATTTTTTCGCCGGTGTGGGCATCGAGGTTGCCGGTGGGCTCGTCGGCAAAGAGCACGGCCGGTGCCGTGGCAAAGGCCCGCGCCAGGGCCACGCGCTGCTGCTCGCCACCGGAGAGCTCTCGCGGATAGTGCTGCGCGCGCGTGGCGAGGCCCACGCGTTGCAGCAGTTGCCCAGCCTGGGGTTCGGCACTGGCGGTGCCGGCAAGCTCCAGGGGCAGCATGACGTTTTCCAGGGCAGTGAGCCCCGGCAGCAACTGGAAGGTCTGGAACACAAAGCCCACGGTCTGGCCGCGCAGCCGCGCCCGGCCGTCTTCGTCCAGCGCCGCCAGGTCTTGTCCGGCCAGGGTGATGCGCCCCGTGCTGGGCAGATCGAGCCCCGCAAGCAGGCCGATGAGGGTGGACTTGCCGGAACCCGACACCCCCACGATGGCCACGCGCTCTCCCGCGTTCACGGTAAAACTGACATCCTCGAGGATGGTGAGGGCCCCACCGGGCATCATGACTTGCTTGCCCACGCCCTGGGCCGTGATAATGGGGCTTGCTTCCAGAACTGCTGCCATGCGTCGCTTCCTTCTTGCGTTCCTGTTGATCTTCAGCTGCTCCATAGAGGCCGCCACCGTACTGGTGTTGGGTGACAGCCTCAGTGCGGGCTATGGTCTGGCCTCGGGAGAGGGTTGGGTCAGCCTGATGGCGCAGCGGATAGCCGCGCAGCAGCTGCCCTACACGGTGGTCAACGCCAGCATCAGCGGCGATACCAGCGCCGGAGGGCTGTCCCGCCTTGACGCCAGTCTAGACCAAAGCCACCCCGCAGTGCTGCTGCTCGAGCTGGGGGCCAATGACGGGTTGCGCGGTTTGCCTCTCACGGCCCTGCGCCATAATCTTGAAACCATCATCACCCGAGCCCAGGCGCGCGGCGCGCGGGTGGTGCTGATCGGCATGTACCTGCCGCCCAATTACGGCGAATCGTACACGGCGCAATTTCACCGCATCTACACTGAGCTTGCGGCGCGGCATCACCTGCCCCTCGTGCCCTTCCTGCTGGAGGGCGTGGCCCTCGACCCCACATTGATGCAGGCCGATGGCCTGCATCCCACAGCGGCAGCCCAGCCGCGGTTGCTGGACACGGTGTGGCACACACTGGCGCCCTTGCTGCGCCAACATGCCGGTCACCCGCAGTGAACGGCCATAATGCCTATTGTTGAAGGGAGACCTCAAATGAAACTGTACCTCGTCTGTATCGCAAGCCTGTTGCTCGCCTCCTGCAGTGCCGTGCCGCCCACGGCAGAAGCCCCTGCCGATGCGCATGGCGTGGCCATGGCCAAACCCCTGCCCGCCAGGGATGTGGCAGAGGCCATGGCGGAGGCTGGCAAATCGGGGCCCTATCCCGAGCGGGGGGTTGGAGGGCCCATTGGCGTGCGCAGCATCCATTACGGGTTCAACCAGTTCACGGTGCCCGCCGAGGCCCTGCCCGTCGTGGCGGCCCATGGCGAATTCCTGCTGCGCCATCCCACGGCCACCGTGGTGCTGCAGGGCAATTGCGACGAACGGGGCAGCCGCGAATATAACCTGGGGTTGGGACAGCGCCGGGCCGATGGCGTGCGCAAACTCCTGGCGGCCCAGGGGGTGATGGCGGGGCAAGTGGTGGCCGTGAGTCTGGGCGCTGAAAACCCACGCAATCCGGAACATGATGAAGCGGCCTGGGCAGAAAACCGCCGCACCGACATCGTCTATCGGGGCGAGCCGGCGGGCAGGCCCTAGCGTGCTTGGCCCGGCTTGTTCAGTGATATATTCTTTTGCCATATACCAATTGGAGGTAGCGATGGAAACCGCGCGCATATTTTGGTCTGGCCGCTCGCAGGCGGTGCGGCTGCCCAAGGCGTTCCGCTTTGAAGGGAATGAGGTCCGCATTCGCCAGCATGGCGCAGCTGTCATCCTGGAGCCCATTCCTGCCGATTGGGCCTGGCTCGATGCCCTGGCCGCCGGGCCTCTCGATACTGACTTTCAGCAGGCGGCGACGGAGCAGCCCGCCATGCAGGAACGCCCATCGGTCCTTACGATGGGCTGATCGCTCGATTTTTTGGAACGCATGCGCAATATGATGCGATTGATGCGCAAAAGATTTGAGGAGAGCTCATGAACATCAGACCGATTAAAACCAAAACCGACTATTAAGCGACTCTGAAGGAAATCGAAGCCCTCATGGGAGCAAAAACCAATTCACCCGAAGGCGAACGCCTTGATGTACTCGTGACTTTGGTCGAGGCTTATGAAAAGAAAAAGTTTCCACTTGAAATGCCGGATCCCCGTTGATGCCATAAAATTTCAAATGGACCAGCAGGGATTAACACCAAAAGATTTAGAACCGATGATCCAACTACGCGACAAACCTCGCCGTTCAGGGCGGGGAAGGGTAGCGTAAATGGCCGGGCCATTTTGTGTTTAGCACCTTGCAATGTATGGCGTAATGCTATACAATACAGTCATGAAAACTCACGTCAGTTACCGCCTTTCTGAAGAGGCGATTCGTTTGCTAAGGCTCTTGGCAGAGGCAAAGGGCATTAGCATGGCCTCGGCATTGGAAATTGCAATCCGGGATCTCGCCAAAAGAGAATCGTTGAAGTGAGGCGCTTGCAAGCCTACAAGTTCGAGCTACAGCCCAATGGCGAACAGCAGCACAAGCTGCGCCGCTTTGCGGGGGCTTGTCGGTTTGTGTTCAACAAGGCGTTGGCGTTGCAAAAAGAAAACCACGAAGCGGGTAACAAATTCATTGGCTATGTTGCCATGGCAAAGCTGCTCACGGGCTGGCGCAACAGTGCCGAAACAAACTGGCTTGCAGATGCGCCCGTTCACCCCCTACAACAGGCGCTGAAAGACCTGGAGCGCGCCTACATCAACTTCTTTGCCAAACGGGCCGATTTTCCGCGCTTCAAGAAGAAAAGCCAGCGCAACAGCTTCCGGTATCCAGATCCGAAACAGATCAAACTCGACCAAGCCAACAACCGCATCTTCTTGCCCAAGCAGGGCTGGGTTCGCTACCGCAACAGCCGCGACGTTCTTGGAGCGGTGAAGAACGTCACCGTCAGCTTGTCTTATGGCAAGTGGTTTGTTTCCATTCAAACCGAGCGTGAAGTCGAACAGCCCATTCCGCATGGCGATGCAGTGGGCATCGACATGGGGGTAGCTCGGCTCGCCACGCTTTCAGATGGCACGTTTTACGCGCCACTCAACAGTTTCAAGCGTCATGAATCCGCGCTGCGCAAAGCGCAGCAGGACATGAGCCGCAAGACAAAGTTCAGCAACAATTGGAAGAAGTCCAAGGCCAAAGTCCAAAAGATTCATTCCCGCATCGGTAATGCCCGCCGCGATTATCTGCACAAAGCCACGACCACGATCAGCCAAAACCACGCGATGGTGTGTATTGAAGACTTGCAGGTACGGAACATGTCCAAATCAGCGGCTGGCAGCACCGAGAAGCCGGGAAGAAACGTTCGGGCCAAATCCGGCTTGAACAAAGCCATTCTCGACCAGGGCTGGTTCGAGTTTCGACGCCAATTGGACTACAAGTTGGCCTGGAATGGCGGCCACCTGATTGCCGTTCCGCCCCAGAACACCAGCCGGACCTGCCCCTGTTGCGGGCATGTGTCGGCAGACAACCGGCAGACTCAGGCCCGGTTCGTGTGCGTGGCGTGTGGCTTCGAGAAAAATGCCGATGTGGTCGGAGCGATCAATGTGTTAAGGGCGGGACACGCCCGGTTAGCCTGTGAAGTGAGCAGTGCGGTAATGCTGCCAGCAGCAGGAACCCACCGAAGCGACAAAGGCGTGGCCCAATGCCCCGCCTGAGCGCAGTAGGAATCTCCGTCCATCAGGGCGGGGAGGATGTCAATGGCCGTTCCAATCGCGTGTATGAAATTCTCAACCGAAAACGCCCGTTAACGGTTCGCATGATCTGGAATTTGCATTCTCAATTGGGTATTCCTGCAGAAAGCCTGATCAAACAGCCTGACCATCTGGACGCTGCCTAGGGTTACTACAAGCGACCTCAACTTCCTCCCAAAGCATCCGATAATCCCTTCAAGGGGGGAGTGATTATGGCAAACCGATTGGTGATGACCCAGCAACTGCACGAGGCCATCAGTACCGTGCTGGCTCAGGGTCTTTGTGTGGATATTGAAGCTGGTGAGGGTGGAGAAGGGTATCAGGTCACCACGCTCAACATCGGGTTTCTTCACAGCCGGGAAGCCCGCGCCACGCGCGCCCTGGCGGTGCAGTTCACCCAAGCTCCCGCGAGTGAGTGGGGTTATTTCATGGAGGCCGTTCCCGGTTTATGTCGCGGCGAGCATCGCACTATCGCCCCCTTTCTGGACGCCATTACCCGCCATCCGGACCAGTTTCTTCGAGAGACCCTGTATGAGGCCGTACCGTCAGGCGCGCTGCCCAGTGCGTCAGACGCCTGGCAACTGATGCTGGCCTGAAGCCTGCCTGAACGCATCACGCACGAGCGTTTGCCTAATAAGCCACATAAGGCCCATAGCCCCAGGGGGTGGGGCTACGCTCGAAGGCGGTGAACACCTGGCGGCCAAAAAAGAATGGCAGGCCCCAGTCGAACATACCGGGAATTGGTGTGCCTGCCAAGGTGCTGAATGCGGCATCATTGGTAAGACTGAAGAGCGCTTCGGCGTTGGCTACCGCAAAGTTGATGGAGCCGATGCTGCCGTTGCTGTACCCCTGGTTGGTGGCTGATAGCAGCAGTGTGCTACTCGGGCAGTAAAAGCCCGCGGCGGGTCCCGTGTTGCTGCAGGCAGCAATGCGGTTGTCAGCAAAGTACAGGCCGTTGGAACCACTGTCGAGGAACGCGGCATCAGAAAAAATCTGCCCGTTGTACACCGTCGTAAAGTTTCCCTGATTCATATCCAGATCATAGATCGTGGTGTTGTTGCCCAGGCTGTTGTTGCTTTGCGTGCCGATGCCCAGCGTTAGGGTACCGTTGGCACTGACGGCGCCCGAGAGGGGAATGGCCGGCAGGGCCAGCACTACGCCGTTGTTGTCCTCGTTGAGTTGCGACACCGGATTGGGCAGCTGCTGGGTGAGGGGCACCCCTACGGGCTGGCAGCCCGCAGGCGGGCAGGTGTAGTAAAGACTGGTGGCAGCATTGGTGCAGCCATCGCCGCAATCTTGCACGAAGGTGCTGACCCCCAGCACGCCGTTGGCGCCGAAGGCCACCACGGTGTCCTGCACTGGACCCTGATTGGCGCAGCTTGCGGGCGGCGGGGGAAAGGCGCCATCTCCGATCACCTGGATGGGAATTGCGCGGGCGGTCTCACCCCCCAGTTGCACGTCGGCGGTGCGCACCGCACCCCAGCTGACATTGCTGGCAAAGACCACGCATTCCGCCAGTCCATTGCCGCTGCCATCCGTCACTGGCGGCAAGCCCGTCAATGCCGGTTCCAATACTGAGGCAATGATGCGCAGTCCCGTGGAACCCGTGTCCACCAGTACATGATCGATGGGCTGGCAGATGGTGGTGCCCGGTTGGCAGACGGTGACACTTACATAAGGGATGTTCACTTCTGCGCTGCCCGCAGAGATTACGGCGGCTGGCCCTGCATCCACCGTCAGGGGCAGCTGGTTGCGCACCGGGGTCTGGCAGATGGAGTTTGCTGCCGGAAGGCTGCCGCCCACCTTGAGGCCTTGCAGGTTGACGGTGACGAGCACGTTGCTGTAGCTCACGGTACCCACCTGCACTGCGGGAATGGTGAGTTGATTGGTTGTGAGATCATAGCTGTCGCAGGTGCCGTAGGGCAGGCCCTGGTCTACGGCCAGAACCTGTGCTAGCGAGACTGCCACATCGGTATACACGGTGCTGCCTACTACCACGGCAGGAATGTTGATCAGGCCTGTGGTGGCATTGTAGGTGTCGCCGGCTTCAGCACTCCAGGCGGCTAGCAGGCAGGCAATCACAAGGCCCATCCGGGTCAGCATCGTGCGCCCTCCCTACCGCAGATCGGCCACGGACACGCCGGGTGGCAACAGCAGGGGCGCGTAGGCCTGCCCCACAAAGGCGCGCATGTGTCCACCAGAATGCACCACGAGTTCCGGGCGCTCGACGTGAAGGGGGCCGCGGCCATGGAGTGCACTTGCAGCTGTCTTGAAAGTGCCAAAATACGACCCCAGCAACTGCCTGAGATCGGGGATGCGCGGGCCATTCCAGGCCACCGCAAAGACCACACCGTTGGGAGCGAGATACTCACGCACCTGCACCCCGGCCGGGGTGGTGATCTCATGAATGGTGTACTGGGCGGCGTGCACCTGACGCAGCGTGGCCTTCATAGCCAACCGGTCGGCCTCGATGGAATCGGCCCGCCCCCCCAGCTCGGCATGGGCGAGGGTGACCAGCAACAACAATGGGGACAGGCCCCAAATTGGGGTCTGTCCCCATTGTCCCCAAAACCACGATGTTTTCACTTGGTTGTCCTCGTCGGTTGCAGGCGGATGCGGGTAATCTCGGCAGGAGCACCAAAACGCTTGGGCGGGCCCCAATAGCCGGTGCCGCGACTGGTGTAAACCCACAGGCGGCCGTGGCGGTGCAGGCCTGCCGTGTAGGGTTGCTGCAGGCGCACCAGATGATTCCAGGGCCAGAACTGGCCACCATGGGTGTGCCCGGAGAGCTGCAGGTCAAAGCCTGCGGCCTCGGCTGCATCGGCCGAACGGGGCTGGTGGGCCAGCAGGATGCGGGGGATGCCTGCGGGGCTGCCGGCTAAGGCCGCTGCGGGGTCGCTTTTCTGGGTGGCGTCGAAGAGTTCGGCGTTGAAGTCGGTGACGCCCGCCAGCACCAGCGAAGCCCCTGCATGGGTGAGCACCACATGCGCGTTCATGAGTGGGGTAAGTCCCAAGCGGCGGAATTCTGCCACCCAGGCCGCAGCCCCCGAGTAGTACTCGTGGTTGCCCGTCACGATAAAGCAGCCCTGGCGGGCACTCAGCCCGGCGAGGGGGGCGGTATCTGCAGTGAGCTGTACCACGCTGCCATCCACAACATCCCCCGTAATCACCACCACATCGGCATTCAAGAGATTGACCCGCTGGACGATACCTTCCACATAGGCGCGCTTGAGGGTGGGCCCCACATGGATGTCGCTGATTTGTACCAGGGTGAAGCCTGCCAGTTGCGGGGGCAGGTTGGGCAGGGGAATGTCCACAGTCACCACGCGCGGTAGGCGTCGCACATTGACGTAGCCAATGAAGGTAATGAGCAGCGCCAGCAGGGGTACGGCCATGGCCGTGTCGGACACGAGGGCTGGCGTTAGGGACCAGCGCAGCAGATCGCGCAGCAGGGTGAGGACGAAGAGGGTGGAGAACAGCCCCATGAGCAGCGCACCGGCCAGGGTGAGCCGGTCTACCAGGGCTTGCTCGGAAAAAAGAAAACGCGCAAACAGGCCCAAGGGTACGAACAGGGCGGACGCCGCCAGTAACAGGATGCCCACTGTCCACCCCTGGGCGCTCAAATGCCAGGCAGGTAGCAGACTCCAGCCGATGTAGAGGTGCAGCAGCGCCAGCATAACGCTGGCGCGCAAGGCGAAACGGAGAAGTCGTACAGGGGTAGGGGAAGAAGCGGTCATGCTGTTCCAGTGCAACGATAGCGTATTATGAGGCACTTACCGGGGGATGAGTATTACAAATGATCACCCTGTTCCATTTGAAAAAGCTGCTCTCTGCCTTGGTGCTGCCACCCGTTGGCATCGTGCTGCTGGCCCTGCTGGGTCTGGGGCTGATGAGCCAGCATCAACGGCGGGGGCCGTATTTTATCCTGTTCGCGCTCGCCCTGCTCATAGCTCTGTCGCTGCCCGTGGTGGCTGACGCCCTTATGCATACCCTTGAAGTCTATCCACCCGCTTCCTCTAAAGCGCTCACCCGCACCCAGGCCATCGTCATCTTGGGCGGCGACGATTATCCCGGAGCCCCGGAATACGGCGGTGATACGGTAGGGCGGGAAACTCTGGAGCGGTTGCGCTATGGGGTACGGCTGCAACGGCAAACCGGGCTGCCCATACTTGTCACTGGTGGGGCGCCCTATGGGGCCACCCCGGGGGGGCGGACCATGAAGGCCGTGATCGAAGATGACTTCAAAGGCAGCGTGCGATGGGTTGAGGACGCTTCCAACGACACTGGACAGAATGCACAGTTTGCCGCACGCATGCTCTATGCTGCAGGCATCACGCGCATCGCGCTGGTGAGCCACGCCGGGCATTTGCCGCGTGCCGTGGCCCTCTTCGAGAGCCAGGGGCTGCAGGTAGTGCCGGCCCCGACGGGATTTGCCACCAGCGCTCCTTCCCTCTGGGCGCAGTGGCTGCCTTCAGGCGACGCATTTGAGAGAAGCCACGAGGCCCTGCATGAATGGCTGGGCCTCGTGGTGCAGCGGGCCGGCGGTTAACCCCCCGGCCAGGCTTACTGCTGGCTGGCCGAGAGGGTGGAGAGGATGGAATACTGCTGCTGGCCCTGAGTCAGGATAATCTGCCCGGCCGGCAGGGTGGAGACGGTGCCGTCGGGTTTGTACAGAAAATAGAAGATCGTGGCCGGGTTGTTGTTGGTGAAGAACACCATGTGGTTGACCGGATCCACATCGTTGCAGCCCCCCACGCCATTGAGAGCGCCGCCCAGACCATTGTTGGACATGTCAATCGTTTTTGCCTGGGACATCGCGCCGGTGCCGGTGTAGGAATAGACGTTGAGAATGGGGGAGTTGTTGTCTGAGACAAAGTAAAAACGGTTGGTGGGGTCATAACCGCAGGCATACGCGGTGCCGGACAGGTTGAATGAAACCGCGGCGGGCCCCACACTCGCCGCTGAGTAGGGAATGGCCATCACTTCCGTGCTGGTGCCATTGCTGGCATTGGCCGTGGTGAGCAGCACATGGTTGGTCATGTCTATCCGGGCGTCCACATTGTTGCTGCCACCGGCATAGGCGAGAAGGTTGGCACTGGTGACGGCGGTGGCCGTCGTAAAGTTGACGCCGGTACTCGAGTAGGGATAAGCAGCCACTCCGGTGCTGGTGATGTCAAAGGCCTGGCCATCCTGCTTGTCCAGGGCGATGACCTCTGCCAGCTGCGCACTGCTCTGTGAAGCGGAAGGACTGGCACTGATGGTGCCATTGGCAAGGTTGTAGTAGTACAACGCTGCGGTGGGTCCGGACTTGCTCAGCACCAGCAACTGGTGGGTATACGTGTTGAGATTGGCCTGGCTCGCGTTTGGGAAGTTGGCGGGCGGGCCGGCTGCAGCCAGCGCTCCCGTGGTCACGTTGAAGGAAAAGGGTGTCACCGTGAGGCCGCCACTGGCCAGACGCACCACGTCAAAGAGCAGGTTGTTGGTTTTATCTAGCAGCAGTTTGGGTTGGTGGCTGAGGTCGGCATTCAACAATGCTGGATCCCGGATGGTGCTGGCCACCTGGGTGCCTTGGGTGTAGGGGTAGGCGGCAATGGTCTGGTCGTTGGGGTTGGCCACGATCAGAAAGGCAGCAGGGGTGGCCTCGGCATCACAGCAATAGACAAGCTTGCCCCAAGTGATGGCCACATTTGTGTACAGCTGGCCCGCGTAGTACACCGAGGGGATGAAGAGCTGGTTACCCCCGGTGTAGTTGTCGAAGCGCCCCTGGGGGGTACCACCACCCGGAGGAGTGACAGAGGTCACGGTGACAGAGGCGTTGAGGTAGGTGTGGCCAAGTGCATTGACCATGGGGATGGTCAGGATGCTGCCATCATAATAATCCGCGCCGAAACTCCAGGTGGACGCCGCCAAGCACAGCATGGCAAAGCACCATTGACGCATGATAGGGCTCCTTGAAATGGCAATGCGGCATCGTGTGGGCAAAGATTAGCTCCCGCCCTGTGGATTTGCAAGGGCGCTGATCACTTTGGAATTCGTGCCTCGATCTGCGTGCCTTGTCCGGGCAGGCTGACTATGGCAAGTTGCCCTCCCAGCAGGACACAGCGCTCGCGCATGCCGATCAGCCCCAGGCTTTTTTGGTGGGGCAGTGTTGTTGCGTCCATGCCCCGGCCGTCATCGGCGATGTGCAGAATGATGGCGTCATCGCGTTCCACCAGAGCCACGTTCACCCGGGTGGCCTGCCCGTGGCGGCTGACGTTGGTGAGCGCTTCCTGCAGGATGCGAAACAGGGTCGTACTGGCGTCGTGATCGTACTGAAGGGGGCTGCTGGGCAACTGCAATGTATGGACCAATCCGGTGCGTTTGCTGAACCCCACGAGCAGCCATTCCATGGCGGACTCGAGTCCAAGGTCGTCCAGCAGTGGTGGGCGCAGATCCGAAGCGATGCGTTTGATGCTGGAGAGGGTCTCGTTCGTGAGAGCTTTGAGAGTGTCCATATGGCCCACCCAGGCGGCAGAGCCGACCGGCAGTTGCGCTTCCATGACACCCAGGCCCAGTTGCAGCGCGGAGAGCGACTGACCCAGTTCATCGTGCAATTCGCGCGAGAGGTGCGTGCGCTCCTCCTCGCGCACCGATTGCAGGTAGGCGGAGAGGTCACGCAGTTCCTGCTTCATCTGTTTGTGGTCGGTGACATCGCGAGAAATGCCCACTGTGCCTACCACCAGCCCCTGGGTGTCACGAAGTGGGGTCTTGATGATGTCAAACCAGCGTGCCTGTCCCCCCGGGCCCTGGCGCCATTCTTCATATCGCATGCGCTGCCCTGACGACACCACCTGGGCATCGGTCTTCATATATTCCCGGCCCCAGTGAGCAGGCCACACTTCAATGGGCGTCTTGCCCAGGATGTTGGTTTCGGTGAGGCCACAGGCCGTCACGAAGGCCTCGTTCACGAGGATGTAACGAGAGTCCCGGTCCATCAGCCAGGCTTGGTCCGGGATGTTGTTCAGGATGGCTTTTTGAAGGTCGATGTCGGTGAGCATGCGAGGGATTGTACCCTGCAGTCGAGACTGCGGGTGGGTTTGCCAAGTCGGGCGCACCAAGACTGTGCGGCAGTGGATGGATGCCGTTCCAAAATGGGGCCCCAACGGTGGCTGCGCTAAGCGCGTGTGGTTGGTTGCGAATCCTGGCTAGGGGCAATGGTTTGGCCCGAATGTTGCTAGTCATCCTGCATGTCGCGTGTCGTTTGACCATCACGGAGGAATTGCAATGGCCTATCTCGTGCCTTCAGAGTTCGTGAAAAAAATGGTGGATGCCGGTGAATCCAAGATTTTCATGGCCACCCGCGACGTTCTGATCAGGGCCTACATGGCAGGGGCAATCCTGGCGCTGGCCGCCGTGTTTGCGGTGACGGTCAACGTCCAGACGGGGTACCCCATCATCGGGGCGATTTTGTTCCCTGTGGGGTTTTGCATGCTCTACCTGCTGGGCTTTGACCTCTTGACGGGAGTGTTTGTGCTGACACCCCTCGCCCTCATCGACAAGCGCCCGGGCGTCACCCTGGGTGGGGTCCTGAAAAACTGGGGACTAGTCTTCATCGGCAATTTTCTGGGCGCGCTCACCGTGGCATTCCTAATGGCCATCGTCTTCACCTATGGGTTTTCAACGCCACCTGACAAGGTGGGAAAGGTGATTGCCGGCATCGGCGTAGCGCGCACCCTGGGGTACGCCCAATACGGCGCGGCAGGCATGCTGACGCTGTTCGTGCGCGGCATGCTGTGCAACTGGATGGTGTCCACCGGGGTGGTGGGTGCCATGATCTCCACCACCGTTACCGGCAAAGTCGTGGCCATGTGGATGCCCATCATGGTGTTCTTTGCCATGGTCTTCGAGCATTCCGTGGTCAACATGTTCCTGTTTCCTTCGGCGTTGCTCATGGGCGGTGAATTCTCCATCACCGACTACATGATCTGGAATGAAATTCCGACGGTTCTGGGCAATCTTGTGGGAGGACTGTCGTTTACCGGACTGACACTCTATGCCACGCACATGAAGACCGCGCCGAAGCGTGTGTTGAACTGATCCGGGCTGACCACGAAGGGCCGCTGAGCGGTTACACATGAACGGGGCCAGGGCGTTGCAGATTTCGGTCGGCCAACACACCGACAGGGGACGCCGTGCGATCAATCAGGATTTTCATGGGGTGCTGATTCCAACGGGGCCGCTGCTGGCCTCCAAGGGCATCGCCATCGCCCTGGCGGACGGCATTAGCAGCAGTGACGTCAGCCAGATTGCCAGCGAATTTGCTGTCATGGGCGTGTTGGACGATTACTACAGCACTTCAGAGGCCTGGTCGGTGAAGCGCTCGGTTGAAAGCGTGCTGAGCGCCACCAATTCGTGGCTGCATTCGCGCACCCGGCAAAGCCCGTACCGCTACGACATGGACCGGGGCTATGTGTGTACCTTGAGCGCCCTCATCATCAAGTCGACGACCGCGCATCTCTTCCATGTGGGGGATACACGCATCTATCGCGTGCATGCCCATGCGCTCGAGCAATTGACCCAGGATCACCGGGTTTGTGTGTCGGAAGGGCAAAGCTATCTCAGTCGAGCAGTGGGCTTCAACCCGCAGATCGAAATCGACTATCTGGCGTTGTCCCTTGAAACAGGCGACCTGTTTTTGCTGGCCTCAGACGGGGTGTATGAGCATGTGGACGCGGCATTCCTGTGCGATACCATCCAGCGCGGGCGGGACGATCTGGACGGGGCGGCCCGCGCAATTGTTGCTGCGGCATTGCAACAGGGCAGCGACGATAACCTGACCGTGCAGATTGTGGCCATCGATGCATTGCCTGAACCGGGCGCCCACGACCTCCATCCGCAGCAATCCCAGCTCGCGCCACCCCCACTGCTCGAGGCAAGGGAGGTCATCGATGGGTACCGAATCGTCAGGGAAATTCATGCCAGCCACCGCAGCCACATTTATCTGGCACTCGATACGGAAACCCATGGGTTGGTCGTCCTCAAGACCCCCTCCGTGGACCTGCAGGTCGACCCCGTCCATCTGGAACGGTTTCTTCTAGAGGAGTGGATTGCCCGACGCATCAACAACGCCCATGTGTTGAAGCCGTACCCGCAGCGCCGCGATCGCCATTTTCTGTATGTGGTCATGGAATTCATCGAGGGGCAGACCCTGTCGCAGTGGTTGATCGACAACCCAAGGCCCGGCCTCGAAACCGTGCGCGACCTGGTTGAGCAGATTGCCCGGGGGCTTCAGGCGTTTCACCGGTTGGAGATGCTGCATCAGGATTTGCGGCCGGACAACATCATGATCGACACGACGGGCACCGTGAAGATTATTGATTTCGGGTCAACCCGCGTGGCGGGCATCACGGAAATGGCGGGCCCCCATGAACGCGCCCCAATCCTGGGTACGGCGCAATACACGGCGCCGGAGTATTTTCTGGGAGAGGCGGGGTCCCCCCGTTCGGACCTGTTCTCACTGGGGATCATCACCTACCAGATGCTCACGGGCAAGTTGCCCTACGGCGCCGAGGTGGCCAAGGCCAGAACCCGCGCCGCCCAACGGAAACTTCGCTATGCTTCGGTTCTAGAAGATCACCGCGAGATACCGGCCTGGATCGATGCGGTGCTGAAGAAAGCCGTCCACCCTGATCCACTGAAGCGCTACGAGACGCTGTCCGAATTCGTGTACGACCTGCGCCATCCTGACCGGGTAGTGTTGGGCAGGAAGCCCCCTCCCCTGGCTGAGCGGCACCCGGTGCGCTTCTGGCAGGGCGTGTCCTTCATTCTCGCGTGCCTCAGTGTGGCGCTTTTGATTGTCTGCGCTCGCTGAATCGCCATTCAGGGCAAAAGCGCATTTTTTAAACAAGGAGCCAACCATGAACCGCAACGACGTCACTGAACTGATTATTGCCAGCAAAATCGCGAAGGGCCTCAAATGGAGCGAGATCGCCAAAAAGGTGGGGCTCTCGAAGGAATGGGTCACTGCCGGTTGCCTAGGCCAGATGACTTTCGACCAGGCGCAGGCGAAGATCCTGGGGGAAATTTTTGACCTGCTCCCTGAGGCGGTGGCGCTGCTGCAGGTGGTGCCCTACAAGGGGTCACTCCCCACATCGGTGCCCACAGACCCGCTTATTTATCGTTTCTATGAGCTGGTTTCCGTTTATGGCACAACGTTCAAGGAGCTAATCCATGAGGAATTCGGTGACGGCATCATGTCAGCCATCGATTTCAAGATGGACCTG
Organism: Ferrovaceae bacterium; assembly: GCA_027311025.1. GTDB lineage: Bacteria > Pseudomonadota > Gammaproteobacteria > Burkholderiales > Ferrovaceae > JAJZRV01. The sequence goes on along the minus strand of DAICZS010000013.1, from coordinate 28,345 downwards.
CAGCGTGAACCGAATGCGGCCGGAGACCGAGTCAAGATCGTCATGTCCGGAAAATTTCTGCCCTACAAAACGTACTGAGTTCCTCGTTGAGAACGAGTTTTGGTGGGTTCAATCAATTAACCGCATGCCGCAATGTTTCGCCGCATCGCGGTCGAATGAGCATGTGTAGGCACACCCGGCATTTTCGGCGTCTTGCCCGATCAGGCAGTCCGCCAGATCGGCTTTGCCCTCTTTGTATAGTCGAACGGCCTTCCACACCACATCGGTTTTCGCCACGATGACCTCTTTGGTGCGAAGCAACGTCTCAAGCAGATGACAGATCTCATCTTTGGTGGCTGAGTAGCAAGAGGTCATGACCCAGTACAGCTCAATGATCACCACAAGGCTTATATAACCAGGATCATCTGGCGTCAGGGATTCGACCAGTCGCGTTGCCTTGGGGGACTGCTCCGGATCATCCTGCGCCGCGTATCGCACCAGTACGTTGGTATCGAGCCCAATCATCGCGCCTTCGCGCCTTGGTCTGCTATCGCTGCGTTCATGGCTTCAACGCTCACAGGTTTTGATGGCTTCCTGATCATGCCTTTGAGTGCTGTGATGGAGTGTGTTGCTGCAATAATCTCGAAGCGTCCGGGCTGAACCTGCACGAACTCCAATCGATCGCCAGAATCAACGCCCAGCGCTGCCCGAACCGCAGATGGAATGGTTATCTGTCCTTTGCTGGTCATCGTGGCTGTAGCCATGGTCGCCTCCATTTTTGACTTTGCCTTACTATAAAGTAAGGCGCTCCGGAACGCAATAACGAGACGTCCCCAATGGGGTATTTGGGACGGTGCCCCTGCAGTCAACTCAAGCGAAGCGCCGAAGGAATCCACGGCATTCATGCCGGGGAGGACGTCAAGATCCAGTGTTGCAGGGGGTGGGCACGACGCATAAACATCTATTTGTGTTGCAGGGGGTACCGTTCACGCGCCTGGAAGTGGTGGCCGCCTGCCAGTGTTGGGGGGGGTATGCTCATCGCATAAACATCTATTTGTGTTGGGGGGGGTACCCGTATCGCGTCAAATGGTGACCGTCCAACACAAAAACCCAGATGAAAAAACCGGGTTTATGTGCGTTTGATTTGCGGGTGCCGACTGTTGTATGTTAAACTAAGTCAACAGAACTAAGTCTATTTGGGCAAACCATGCGAACCGTTAATATGCACGAAGCGAAGACCCAACTTTCGCGACTCGTGGAGGAGGCGTTTCAGGGGGAGAGTTTCATTATCGCCAGGGCGGGGAAGCCCCTGGTGAAAGTTTCAAAACTCGATCCCCCTCCTGCTCCGGATGTGAAAAGGCTGGGATTTATGAGCGGCCAACTGTTGGTCCCTGATGATTTTGACCAGATGGGCGGAATGGACATTGAGGTTTTGTTCACTGGGGTGCTATGAAACTGCTGCTGGATACCCATCTGCTTTTATGGGCGGCGGGCGCCCCCGAGCGCCTGTCTGTGGAGGCCCGTCACTTGTTGGAAGACCACCAGAATGAATTGCTATACAGTCCCGCCAGCCTTTGGGAAATCTCCATCAAGCGTGCGCTCAATCGCCCTGACTTTAGGGTGGATGCCAGGGTGTTTTGGCGGGCATTGCTGGATAACGGTTATCACGAATTGCCCATTACCGGTGAACATGCAGTATTTGTTGAGGGCATGCCACTGCTGCACAAGGATCCCTTTGACCGCATCCTGGTGGCTCAAGCCTGCGTGGAGGGGGTCACCCTGGTGACGCTGGATGCAGTGGTGGCAGGCTACCCTGGACCGGTGCGGTTGCTCTAAATCCGAAGAGATCTGTGTGGGTTATATGCAAACCACAGCAGGGGATCAAAAAGGCGGCCTACTGATGGGGACAAGTCCCCATCACGTTTCAGGAGGATCTATGGCCAGCGCTTCGCGCGCCTTGCAAAGCCTATCCCTTCTGGCCCTTTACTGACCCATTGCCGGTAGGTTTCGCTGTCTCATGCTCGTGCTGTCTGACAATCACCCCAAAAACTTGCCGTCTTGCCCCGACACCTTGTCCGAGCCTGCCCGGCCTATGAATGCCCGTTTGCTGGCATTCACTGGGTTAAAAACGAGAGATCTTTCGTTAAAGAGGGGAAAGCATCCTTGGCGGAAAACGTGGCTTAAAACCAATTTTAATTGGTTTTATAGGCCATGCTGAGCGGCTTCAGTTTTACCGTGCGTTGTGCTTTCCACGCCTGTCCAGTTTGCTGTGGAATCAGTGTTCAGTTGGTGTGGTTTGCACATGAAGGGGTAAGACCAGTGAGGGATTGCGGATCTGCCTTAGTCGGTCTGGGTGTATGCTATTCCCCTGCATTTTGCAGAAAACTTCTGGGGGGAAGACTATGAAAATATCAACATTGGGAATATCGTGTTTCGCAGGGGTAGTGATGTCGCTGTCCAGCCTCGTCTGGGCAGCCGATGCGGGTTCCATCACCATCCTCTCGCCCAAGGCTGGGGCCGTGCTGCCAAGCGGGGCGGAGAGCAAGCTCGATTACAACATCCGCTTGAGCCCCGATGGCAACCATCTGCATCTGTATGTGGATGATGGCAATCCGATTATCGTGCGCAAGGTCAGCGGTTGCCCCTGCAGCCTAACCCTGCCGGGCCTCTCGCCGGGCAAGCACAACATTGTCATCAAGGAAGCCACGGCGGGCCACAGCCCGACGGGGGTGGAGGCCGCCGTTGCCGTTACCGCAAAATAGGGGTCCGTGCAAAACTTGATTTATGCGCTGATCCAGGTGGCCCACAACTTCGGGGCCACCGCGATTGTGGCCCTGGCGGGTTACAGTGCCTGGGGTGTGAGTGGCAGGCCGCAACGGCGCAGAGCGTTACTGCTTGCAGCGCTCTGGGCGCTGCAAGCCTTGAGCGGCGCGCTCTTCGGCGCCGTGACCTATTTTTATGACCATCAACTGCCGGACATTCACGGCGTGGCGGTGGATGCACTGGTCATCAAGATGGGCTGCGCCGTGCTGGGCATTTCCCTGGCGCTTCATGCTGCAAAAACCGGGCGCCCCCTCTGGGGCCTCTCATTCCTGCTGGGCCTCACGGCCTTGAGCGCAGCTGCTTTTCTGCGCTGGTTTTCCTGAAAGGGCGGCTGTGCTGCGTATTCCGGTGAAGCGGATCGGGCATGAGGGCTCACTGGTCCCCTGTGGGGCTACTGGACAAATGGTTGAACGGGCTGGAAAAAAGAAGGTGGGCGGGTAGAGGGTGCGGCTGGCGCGCAGCGCCTTGCGGCGGAACGCCATCCGGGGGGCGCGCGGGAGCGCGTTGAGCAGGGGCGGAGCCCCTGCTTTAAGATCGGCGGTACGCCGTTCTTCTCGGCAACGCCGTCCTTTTACGCGCAACGCGCGTGCTTGCGAGCCCGCAGGGCGAGCGTTTAATGCAGCGATATGGGTGTGTTAAAGATTTTTTCAGCCCGCTTTTTTCTGGTGGGCATTGCGGCGGATGTCGCGATCCACTCGCCGCAGTTCAAAGCGCATCTGCCGGATTGCACCTATCGCAGGAGCGAGAAAAATCCGTACAGAACGGATCAGGAACTGATTAATGGCGCTTTTTTTTATCACCCTCACTCTCCCCCCATTGCTGCTCCTGCTGCTCGAAAAACACCGGCATTTCCCCTCTCAGCAACTCAGCATCAGGTAGCAACTCAGCATGCCCCGGGGTGACGCGTAGCCAGCGTCCTAAAATGACGCTGATGCAACCCTGGCAAAGCACACACTCCACGAGACTGCCTTGCTCGATGTAGGTTGATCCGGGGCCTGCGTGATAGTGGATGTGCAGGCTTTCCTGGAATTCAGCCATGTTTGTGTAAGGGTTCAATTCGCGGTCGCAGCAACTGCAACGGAATGGGGGTTCAGGATCGGCATTGTTGTTGTCTTCGGTGTTCATGGGGCACCCATGTCGTAGGGAAATGGAGAAGATGCCCCTATGTATAAGGGGTGTCAAACCCCCCGTCATTGCTGGCTTTTCGGGGAGGTGACCCGCGTCATGAACTGGCTCGCTGGCGCAGAATTTCATGTTTTTGTGAGACAACGTCCGCTACAAAAGCAAATGCCGCCCGAAGGCGGCATTATGTTCAGATATTTTGCTGATCAGAAGTGATAGGCAGCACCGAGATTCCAGGCAGAGTCGTGGTTGGAGATGACGTTGGAACCGCCGACGGCATAATACTGATAACCGAAGCGTGTTTCCACCTTGGGTGTAATGAAGTATCGCAACCCCACCCCGTAGGTGGCCCCGTCTTCCGAATTGTTGTTGCCTGCCACGGAAACCCAGGTGTGGTCATAACCCAGCTTGCCATAGACCCCAAACCGGTTGGCGTGATCAAGGTAGTAGGTACCGATGAGGGAGATATCCGCTTCAGTGGCATGGCCATTGAACCCCATGCCGGAGAAGTTGCCCAGCGTATTGTAGGCGCCTTCAGCACCCCAGGTGATGCCTTGCCAGCGGGCAAAATCATGACCCAGGAACACGCCTAAAGAGTTTCCGGCATCGTTGGAGAGCCCATTACCCAACATTTGGGCTTGACCTGCCGAGATGCCGATGTAGGTGCCTGTATCGCTGGCGGCGAAGGCCGCAGTCGAAAGAACCAATGGAACTAAAGCAATTGCGATGGAATGTTTCAGCATGATGCGCCTCATTGTTTTGTGGTGTGTGAAAATGATAATCACCTTCCTACGACGCATATCATCAGGGTTTGGTTCACAACTATGTTGCAAAGAAATTTAAAGAGATGAAAAGATGTGTTACAGGCATGTGCTGATGCATACGGTAATTTCCACACCGACTAAGGAGTGATACTGTTGCGGCTAAAATGCGATTGCCCTGGCAGCTTGGTGCGGATGAGAGACTAGGCCATTCATGGCATCATCCCAATTTTTTTGAGATCTGAAGGAATCACCATGCAAAAATGTTTACCTCTCCTGGGCTATGCGCTCATGGCTGTCCTCCCGGCCACCTTTGCCGCCAGCAACATCAATAACCTCAGTACCTTGAACCAGGGCGAGTTTCACACCCTCACCGAAGACCTGGGCGCGGCCCTGAGCTACAAACCCATGGGACCGGCAACCCCCCTGGGCCCCCTGGGCTTTGACGTGGGCTTTGGCATGACCGAGACGCAGATGACCCGAAGCTCGGCGCTGTGGAGTCAGATCAACAACGGCGGCGGCTCGGTCGGCAACATCAATCTGCCCCGGCTGCAGGTGGACAAGGGGCTGCCCTTCGGCATCGATGTGGGCGGCTTTTACGCCAAGGATCCCACCAGCAACATCGCGCTCTATGGCGGTGAACTGCGCTACGCCATCCTGAACGGCGGTGTGACGCAACCCGCCGTGGCCGTGCGCGGCGCCTTCACGCGCCTCAGCGGGGTCAACCAGATGTCGCTGGATACCCGCAGCGTGGATATCTCGGTGTCCAAGGGCTTTGCCATGTTGACGCCCTATGCCGGGGTGGGGGAAGTGTGGGTCAGCAGCACGGCCAATGCCGCGCCGCTGGCAGGCGAGAACCTTACCCAGAACAAGGTGTTTGCCGGGGCCGACCTTAACCTCGGCTTTAGCAATCTTGATGCCGAGTGGGATGAGACGGGCGGGGCGCGTTCGTTGAGCCTCAAGCTCGGGTTCCGGTTCTGATGGGGATTTGGGGACAGCCCTCAATTGGGGGCTGTCCCCAAATCATTCCTCCCGCAGTTTGATCGACAGCACCAGCGCCAGTAAGCAGAGCGCCACGATGCCGGTGTTGCCCACCAGCACATAGGGGGTGGCGCCGGCAAACCCCTGGGCCTGGCCGTTGAGGCTGAAGATTTCGCCCCGCGGGGCACGGCTCACCACCTGCCCCTTCTCGTCGATGAGGGCGGTGATGCCGGTGTTGGTGACGCGCAGCATGTAGCGCCCGGTTTCCAGCGAGCGGGTCTGGGCCATCTGCAGGTGCTGCTCGGGGCCGATGGAGTTGCCAAACCAGGCATCGTTGGTGAAGTTGGCCAGCATCGTGGCGTGCGGCAGTGCGCGGATGACTTCCTCGCCAAAGGCGTCTTCATAGCAGATGTCCACACCCACCCACTGGCCTGCCACGCGCATCGGCGCCTGGTCCGGGCTGCCACGCTGCTGGCTGTCCAGCGGAATGCTCAGCACCGCATGCACCAGCGGTTTCAGGATATCCTCAAAGGGAATGAATTCGCCAAAGGGCACGAGGTGCACCTTCTGGTAGGTCTGCGAGGGCGAGTGGCCAAAGCTGAACACGCTGTTGTAATAGCGGCCGCGCGCGGGCTCGGAGAACATGCCGATCAGCACGTCGCTGTCGCGCTCATAGCCATAACGCTCGAGATCTTCGGCGTAGGTTTCGGGCATCTGCTGGCGAAAAAAAGGCAGGGCGCTCTCGGGCATCAGCACGAGGCGGCTGCCGCTGTTGTAGAGCAGGTTGGTGTAGCGCTGCACGGTGAGTGCCGTCAACGCGCGCTGGAATTTCTGGTCCTGGGGAAAGTTGCCCTGCAGCAGGCTCACCGTGACCGGGTCACCCTGGGGGTGGGTCCAGGGCACCTGGCGCAGGCCCACGCCAGCGCCCACCAGCAGCAGCATGCCCAGCGCAAGGGGGGCAATGGCATGGTCGTCACGGCGCGCGGTGACGAGGGCGGTGATGAGCCCTGCCAGCAGCACGGACGCCGCACTCACGCCATACACGCCCAGCAGCGGCGCATAGCCCGCCAGTGGCCCTTGCGGCGTCTGCGCATAGCCCAGCGACAGCCAGGGAAAGCCCGTAAGAAACCAGCCGCGCGTCCATTCCGACAGTGTCCAGAAGGCGGGTACGGCCAGCAGCCAGCGCGTTCTGGGGCGCTCGGCAAAAAAGCGCGCGGCAAGGTAGCCCACGGCGGCGGGAAACAGGGCCAGCAGCGCGGCAAACAGCAGGATGGCGAGAATCGCCAGCACGCGCGGCATGCCGCCAAAGTCGTGCAGGCTGATCTCGATCCAGCTCACCCCGCACACAAAAAATCCCATGCCCCACAAGAAGCCCGTCTCGGCTGCCGCGAGCGCACTGCGGGTGCGCCGCCACAGCAGCATCAGCACGGTCAGCGACAGCAGCGGGGCGGGCCAGAACCCGTAGGGGGCAAAACCGGCGACAGCAAGCCCCCCCGAGAGGGCGGCCAGCAGTTCCAGCAGGCCAAGGCGACTCATGAAAACAGGTCGCCCCCGGGGTTGGGCACTTTTTCCACCAGCACCGAGTGCAGGCGCCGGCTGTCGGCGCGCAGCACCTGGAAGACGAGGCTGTCGATGGCAATGCGCTCGCCGCGCTTGGGCATGCGCCCAAAGCGGTTGAGGACTAGCCCGCCCACGGTGTCAAAATCCTCGCTGAAGAAATGGGTGCCCAGCGCCGCGTTGAAGTCGGCCAGCTCGGTGATGGCCTTCACGCGATACTTGCCCAGGCGGTCGGGCACGATGTTGTCCTCGGTTTCGTCGAAGTCGTATTCGTCCTCGATGTCGCCCACGATCTGTTCCAGCACGTCCTCGATGGTGACGAGTCCGGACACGCCGCCGTACTCATCCACCACGATGGCAATGTGGTTGCGGTTGGCCCTGAACTCGCGCAACAACACGTTCAGGCGCTTGGATTCGGGAATGAACACGGCCGGGCGCAGCATGTCGCGCACGTTGAATTCCTGGCCCGCGTAGTAGCGCAAGAGGTCCTTGGCCAGCAGGATGCCCAGCACGTTGTCCTTGCCCTCATCCACCACCGGAAAGCGCGAGTGGGCGGTGTCGATGACGAAGGGGATGAAGGCTTCGGGCGCCTGGGCCACCTCGATCACGTCCATCTGCGATCGCGGAATCATCACGTCGCGCACCTGCATGTCGGCCACGCCTAGCACGCCTTCCATCATGGTGAGGGCGTCGGCGTCCAGGAGGTTGCGCTCCAGGGCCGTGTGCAGGAAGGCGATCAGGTCCTCGCGGTTCTCGGGCTCATGGTGTAGCCACTGGTTGAGGCGCTCCAGCAGGGAGGGTTTATGCGATTCATCTTGCATGGTGGTGGCCGGTCAGTGGGAAAGTAGATAGGGGTTGGGAATGGCAAGGCGCTCGAGGATTTCGATTTCCAGGGCTTCCATGCGGTCGGCCTCACGCGACGTTTCGTGGTCATAGCCCTGCAGGTGCAGCAGGCCATGTACCACGAGGTGCGCGTAGTGGTGCGACAGGGGTTTTTTCTGGGCCTCTGCTTCCGCTTTTACCACCGGGGCGCAAAGCACCAGGTCCCCCTCCAGGGCGTGGTCCCGTTCTCCGTACACGAATGTCAGCACGTTGGTGGGGTAGTCCTTGTGGCGAAACTCCCGGTTCATGCGCTGACCCTCGCGGCGGTCCACGAGACGGATGGTGAGGCGCGCGGAGGTGTGCAGTGCCGCCAGGGCCCAGCGGCGCAGCTGGCGTGCGCTGGGCTGCCCCGTGGTGCGGCTGGCACTTTGCACGGCGAGCGTGAGTGAGGGACTGGGATCGGGGTCCATGGGCTACTCGAGGGGCCGGGCGTGGCGTTCGTAGGCATTGACCACCTGCTGCACCAGGGGGTGGCGCACCACGTCTTCAGACTGGAAAATGGTAAAGGCAATGCCCTCCACGCGCTGCAGCACGTTGCGCGCATCGATGAGCCCGCTCTTCTGGGTGCGGTGCAGGTCAATCTGCGTGACGTCGCCCGTGATGACGGCCTTGGTGCCAAAGCCGATGCGCGTGAGGAACATCTTCATCTGTTCCGGCGTGGTGTTCTGCGCCTCGTCCAGGATGATGAAGCTCTGGTTGAGGGTGCGCCCGCGCATGTACGCCAGCGGCGCCACTTCGATGATGCCGCGCTCAAAGAGGCGCCCCACGCGCTCGTAGCTCATGAGGTCGTAGAGCGCGTCGTAGAGGGGACGCAGGTAGGGGTCCACCTTCTGGCTCAGATCGCCGGGTAAGAATCCCAGCTTCTCGCCCGCCTCCACGGCCGGGCGCACCAGCACGATGCGCTTCACCTCGTCGCGCTCCAGCGCATCCACGGCAGAGGCCACGGCGAGGTAGGTCTTGCCCGTGCCGGCAGGGCCCACTCCGAAGGTGATGACATGGTTGCGAATCTGCTGCAGGTACTGCAATTGGTGCGCCGAACGGCTTTTGAGGTCCATGCGCCGGGTGCGCAGCTGCGGCTCGCCCGTTGCCGGCGCCCCGGCCACCGGCGTGCCCGCCTGATCCAGCGCATGCACGAGGCCCAGGTGGATGTCTTCCGCCGAGAGGGTGTGGCGCGCGTTGCGGTAGAAGGATTGCAGCACTTCGGCCGCCAGCACGGTTTTGTCCCGTTCCCCTTCCACGCTGAAATGTTCGCCGCGCCGGCGGATCGAGACGGTGAGCGTGCGCTCGATCTGCTTCAGGTTTTCGTCCAGCACGCCGCACAGGTTGGCGAGCTTCTGGTTGTTGACGGGCGAGAGGTCAAGCTCGAGGGTGGTCATGTCGTGACAGGCTCCTCGGTGACTACTTCACCGCGCAGCGAATAATGGGCCGTGGCGGTGATGGTGACGTCCACGAAATGGCCGATGAGGCGCGATGACCCCGGAAAATTCACCACCCGGTTGTTGTCGGTGCGCCCGCGCAGCTCTGCGGTGTCGCGCTTCGCGTGGCCATCCACCAGCACGCGCTGGCGCGTGCCCACCATGGCTTGCGCCACCCGCGCGGCTTCCGCATCGGTTTTGGCCAGCAGCTGCTGCAGGCGCGAGAGCTTGGTGGCGGCATCCACATTGTCGGGCAGCTCGGCCGCCGGCGTGCCGGGGCGCGCGCTGTAGATGAAGCCATAGCTGCCGTCAAATCCCACCTCGTCGATGAGCTTGAGTGTTGCCGCAAAGTCGGCCGCGGTCTCGCCCGGAAACCCCACGATGAAATCGCTCGAGATGGAGATTTGGGGGCAGACCGCACGCAGACGGCGGATGATGGATTTGTACTCCAGCGCAGTGTAGCCGCGCTTCATGGCCTGCAAAATGGGGTCAGACCCTGACTGCACAGGCAGGTGCACCTGGCCCACCAGCTTGGGAAGACGTGCGTGGGCCTCGATCAGGCGCTGGGTGAATTCCAGCGGGTGGCTCGTGGTATAGCGGATGCGCGCAATGCCGGGAATGGCGCTGACGGCCTCCAGCAATGCCGCAAAGTCCAGATCCTCGTCGCCGCTGTCCATGTCCAGCCAGGCGTTGACGTTCTGGCCCAGCAGGGTGACTTCCTTCACGCCGCGAGCGGCAAGGTCGGTGATTTCGCGCAGCACGTCCGCGATCGGTCGCGAAAACTCCTCTCCGCGGGTGTAGGGCACCACGCAGAAGCTGCAGTACTTGCTGCAGCCTTCCATGATGGACACGAAGGCCGTGGGGCCTTCCACGCGGGCGGGGGGTAGGGCGTCGAATTTTTCGATTTCAGGAAACGAGATGTCCACCTGGGCGCGGCCGCTGCGACGGCGCTCGTCCAGCAGGGCGGGCAGGCGATGCAGGGTTTGCGGGCCGAACACCAGATCCACATAGGGCGCGCGCGCCACGATGGCCTCACCCTCCTGGCTCGCCACGCAGCCGCCCACGGCAATGACGAGGTGGGGTTTTTCCAGCTTGAGTTCGGCGAGACGCCCAAGGTCGGAAAACACCTTCTCCTGGGCCTTCTCGCGCACAGAGCAGGTGTTCAGCACGATCACGTCGGCCTCTTCGGCATGCTCGGTTTTTTCTAGGCCGTGACTGGCGTAGAGCAGGTCGGCCATCTTCTCCGAGTCATACGCGTTCATCTGACAGCCAAAGGTGCGGATATGGACTTTCTTGTTCAAGGGGATCGCTATGTGGGGCCAAGTGGGGACAGACTCCGCATTTTACCAGAAAGGGGTCGGCTCATTGGAAATTGGGAACAGCCCCCCATTTCCGCTCACCGCCGCACGAAGCGGTAGGCCAGCTCGGCGATGTTCTTCAGGATGGGCAGCCACACGAAGTTGATGCGCACGAGAAAGATCATGATGATATTCATGTAGCAGCTTTCCTTGAAGCCCACCCAGTTGGCCTCTTCCACGTTGTAGGCCAGGAACAGGTTGACCCCTCCCAGAAACAGGTAGAGCAGGGCCAGCATCAGGTTCAGCCAGCGCCATTCGCTGCTGGCCAGTGGCAATGAGGACCCGATCACCCATTTCACCGGGTAATCCCAGTGCAGGAAGGCCGCCCCCAGAAAGATGAGGCTCATGCTCCAGTACACCACCGTGGGCTTCCAGTGCATGAACACCGGGTAATCGGTCTGCGGGGTGCCCGTGCGCATAAACCACAGGGCCACGCCACCCAGCACCATGAAGGCGGCCACCATGATCCAGGCGGCGGGGCTGGTGCCACCACGGGGACGCCACCACCAGGCCAGCGCCAGCGCCAGGGCCAGCAGGACGAAGGGCGTCATTTCAGCCACCACAGGGTGGCTGCCATGCCCAGCATCCAGAGAATCTCCAGGGACACGGCGTTGCGGGTGACCACTCCCAGAGGGATGGCAGGAGGGCGCGGCCCCGTGCTGCGCGTAATCTGCACCGGGGGCTGGGCCTGGGCCAGGGCCACCTGGAAGGGCGAGGTATGGGTGCCGCGCAGGGATTTCTGCACGTGCCGCAGGGCCTGCCGGGGCGCCATGCGGATGCGGTTGCGCAATTGCTGCTGCGCGGTCACGTGGCGTTTCAGGATGGAGCCGCGCAGGCAGGTGGGGCAGGGCTTGCCCACAAACTGCAGGTGGCCCTCGGGGCAGGGGGCCATGCGCCCCGAGTTTTTCTGGGCATAGCGGCCCAGGGTGTCGGCCCACTCGTAGGCGCTGGGGCGCCCACCGGGGCCCCAGCCAAAGGCGCGGTCAAAGAGCGCGCGCAGATCGTCGGGAAAGGCCTCGTGGACGCTGGCAGGCGCCGCGCGCACGCCGTGGTGCGCCACCTTACCGTAGGGGTAGAGGGCCGCCTTGATGCGCCCGGCAAGTTCGGTGGGATATTTGAGGCGGTTCTCCGAGACCCCCACGAAGGGATGGATGCCGTAGTTCAGTAGCCGAAAGATGATGGTGGCCAGCGCAAACCAGTCCTGGGTTTCAGGATGGGTGACTGCCACCCCATGGAATTCCGGGGCCAAGTACTCGGGGGTGACCTGGGGTGCGTCCGAGCGGTGTGAGGCGTCATAGATGCAAAAGCCGTCGCAATCCAGGATGGACACATACAACTGCGACTTGTACACCTTGAGGTTCATGGGCTTTAAGTCCACCACGGCAATCTTCTTGCCGTGCAGGCTGTTGATGAGGGAGGCTAGGTTGTAGGCCACCGTCATGAGCTTGCCAAAATCTACCGCCACTCCTTCCTGCTCGGCCTGCCGGCGGGTCAACAGGTAATCGAGCTCCAGCGTCTGGCTGAAGTCGATTTTTTCCATCAGGAATCCGGCAAACTGTGATCCGCGCAGCACCTCCGCCACCGGCCACGCGAGCTGCACCACGGCATCCTGCCCAGCGGGAATGGCGGGCAGGACGGGTTTGTTCTGCACCATCCAGCGAATCTTTTGTGCGTACTGGGTGAGCTGCGCGGGTTTGGTGACGCCGTGGTAGAGCTTGGCCACATAGCCTGGCTTCCTGTCGATCTCGAAGATCTCCCCCGCGCCGCCCGATTTGCCGGTGGGCGTGAGGCGCACCTTCTCGGTCTGCCCGTCGGGCCATTGCAGCCGGATAGGGTTTCCAAACATGGGGCTTAACCGACGAAGGCCAGTAGCAGGGCTTTGTCGTCGCGGGTGATCTGCAGGGTCTTTTCGCTTTCCAGCAGGTTTTGCAGAGCCGCGTTGCCGGTGGTCGCATTGGCCTGCTGCAGGAAAGAGGCCACGGGATCGATGAAGGGTTTGTAGAAACCGGTTTTCTGCCGGTCGATGGCAAAGGCCGAAGTGCCATCACTCATGAGGCCGATGAGGTCGCCCTGCTGCAAGGGCGTCAGGAGGGTGACGCGCAGGTGCGCCTGCCAGTCGGCATCGGTGACGAAGTAAGTTTCGTTGGCGTATTCGCCGTTTTCCGGTGGAGAGAGGATGGTGGTGCCCGCCTGGGGTTGCTGCACGGCAAAACCATCCCCGATGTGAAAGAAGGCGCCGCCGGAGCGGGAGGCGAGGCAACCCACCAGGGTGCAGGCATGGTCGCGCAGGGTGAGCGGGGGGGCGATGCGCGCCTCGAGCGTGGCTCGGGCTTGGGCCAGCAGCGGCGCGATGCGCTCGCGGTAAGCCGCCTCGGCATGGTCCTGCGGCAGGCCCTCTGCGGTGAAGGCTGCCGCCAGCAGTCGGGTGATCTCGGTGGCAAAAAATTCAGCACCCACACCCCCGGCACTGGCCGAACCCGCACCGTCGCACACCACGCCCACCAGCAGGCCGTTGTGGACTTCGTGGCAGGCAAAATCCTGGCAGGGACTGTCCTGGTCGAGATGGTGCCCGCCGGTGGCCGCCGCAAGAAAAACCCGCCAATCCATGCCGCTCTCCGGGGTCAAGTGGAGAGTTGCGCCCAGCTGTCCACCGGGTTGAGTTGCACGGTGCCGCCCGTGGGCGCGCGGGACACGGCCTGGATGCTGCGGCTCAGCCACACGAACAGTTCCTTGAACTTGAGGCCGTCGAGGTTGAGCGCGCCCTTATTGCTGAATTCGCCCAGGGTATCGCGGTTGGCCTTGCTGCCGATGCCGATGGCCATGATGTTGACCTTGTGCGCGCCTTCGGCATTCTTGCAGGACACCGCCGTGGCCTGCCAGTCGTCGGTGGGTTCGCCGTCGGAGAGCAGCATGACGATGGGGCGCTTGTAGGGCACGCCGGCGCTGCGCATCTGCACTTTTTGCGCCTCGATTTCGTCCAGTGCGCATTTCATGGCGGCGCCAATGGGTGTCATGCCCCCCGCCGTGAGTTCGGGCGGAACAAAATCCATGGCGTCCGTCCAGTCCCCCATGATTTCCACGTTGTTGTCCCCGCCAAAGGCAATCACAAGAATGCGCCCACAGCGCGCCGTAATGGGGTCGTCTTTGAGTTCAGCGGCCAGCGTTTTCAGGCCTTCGTTGAGCAGGCCCATCTTGTTGTCCTCGGACATGCTGCCCGAACAGTCCAGCACCAGCACCAGCGGAGCGCGTTCTTCGCTGTTATCGATGAGGGCGACGTCAGGAATGATGGTGGTCATGGGCGGGCCTCAAAAAGGATTCCAGGTTTTTTCAGGAGTGTAATGCATGTAGCCCACACTCGCTCCGGTGCGCAGGCCAACCCCCAGACGGATGGGGGCCAGGATGATGTTGCCGCGCTGCTGGTAGTTGATGCCCGCCCCGCCCACATAGTAGAAGCTGCCGTCTACGCCGGGGTAGCGCTGGAAGATCTTGTCCACGGAAGGCAGGTGGTACACCAGGATGAACACTTTCGAGGCATTGCCGCCGAAGTCAAAGCCCAGCGACGGGCCTGTCCAGAATACCCTGCGGCTGCCGCCGCTCTTCATCATGAGCTCGCCGTCGCCGTAACGCAGCCCTACCGCAATGGCGCCGCTGGCCTCCTCGCCCTTGATGTAACCGTTGGGCCGGCCCTGTTCCTTGAAGGCCTTCTCGATCAGTTTGGCGAGACCCTCGGTGGTGCTGCCAAAAAATTCGGTGGCGTCCTTGAGGATGGAATCCTGGTCGTAGGTGTCCTCGGCCCGGGCGCTGAGGGACAGACCCAACGCCAAGCCCAGCAGAGCCATCCAGACGATGCGCGTGAAGAAAGGGCGACGGTGCATGGAAAACCTCACGGGTGATGAAGGGGCAAAGCCCATTTTGCCACAGGCCCCGGGGTACAGAAGAATTTAAAGATTTTGTAACATTTGCCGCTATGGTACAGAGGGTCGGACTTGGGGGAGGGAACTGATGAGCATTCGTAAAAAAATCATGGTGTTGCTGGGTCTTGCCCTGCTCGCTCTGGTGACTGTGGGTGGCATCGGGTTGTGGCAGCTGCACGGGGCGCAGGCGCGCTTCCAGTTTGTGGAAGACAACATCTTTCCCAGCATCAAGTTGCTGCAAGCCGCCGAGCGCGATGCCTCGGACCTGCGCATCATGACGCACAAGCACCTGATCGATAGCGACCCGGAACAGAAGGCCGAAGATGAAAAGCTGATCCGCGAGAAGTACGACGCCTTTCAGGAAAAGATCGTCCAGTATGAAAAGGGTATGGCGCTGGACGAGAAGAATCGCGGCCTGCTGGAGGCCGATCGCGCCATCATGGCCGAATACTGGACGGCCAACCAGGCCTTTCTGGAGAAATCGCGCGCCGGTGAAGTGGTGGGTGCGGCCATCAACCTCGAGCGGGGCACGGTCAACCTGGCCGCCAAAAAGCTGCGCCAGCAGCTGCAGGATCACATCGAATACAACTATGCCCTGGGGAGTGAACAGAGCCAGAAAAATCTCGGGGCCTACAACCGGGCCAAATGGCTGGAAATACTCTTCTCGCTCGCTGCCGTGGTGGGCGTGGCCGTGGGCGGGTTTCTGCTGGGGCGCACCATCACCGAATCCCTGGCTGGCATCCAGCGCACCATGGAACAGGTCCGGGCCAGCAAGGACTTCACCCTGCGAGCTCCTACCCGACACCAGGACGAGGTGGGTAAAACCGCCAGCGCCTTCAACGGCCTGCTCAACGAACTCCAACAGAACTTAAGCGGTATTGCCGGCATGTCCCGGCAGGTGTCGGGCGCCTCGGCGCAGATGCATGAATCGGCCCAGCAGATTTCCCGGGCGGCGCAGGAACAAAGTGAAGCCGCAGCCACGGTGGCAGCCACCGTGGAGCAGTTGACGGTGAGCATCAACCATGTGGGAGAGCGCGCCAGCGAGGCGCAGACCCTGTCGCAATCCTCCAGCCAGCAGGCCGAGGCGGGGTCACTCACCATCGGCCAGACCATTGAGGACATCCGCCACATCTCGGCGGCGGTGATGCAGGCTGGCGAGGCCATTCGCAGTCTGGACGAGCAGAGCGCCCGCATCATCAACGTGGTGCAGGTGATTCGCGAGGTGGCTGACCAGACTAACCTGCTGGCACTGAATGCCGCCATCGAGGCGGCCCGTGCCGGCGAGTCGGGGCGTGGCTTTGCGGTGGTGGCCGACGAGGTGCGCAAGCTCGCCGAGCGCACCGCTTCGTCCACCCATGAAATTTCGGCAAGCCTTGATGCCGTGCGTGAATCGTCCATGCAGGCCGTAGCCCAGATGAAGACGGCCGAGACTCTGGTGGAAGGCGGGGTGGCGCGTGCCGATGAGGCTGACCAAGCCATGCGCCAGATCGGTGCTTCAGCAGCGGACACCAGCGCCATGGTGGGCGAGATCACCATGGCCATCCAGGAGCAGGGGGTGGCCAGCAACACCATCGCCACGCAGGTGGAGCGCATTGCGCAGATGACCGAAGAATCCAGTGCTGCTGCGGCCCAGACGGCCAGCGCTGTAGAGGACATGAAACACCTGGCCGAACAGCAGACGGAGATACTGTCCCAGTACAAAATCTAGTATTCTGGCTCCACGTCTTCCCCGGCCCCCCCCATGAACCAGGACCTGGATCCACAGCTGGCGCAGCAACTGGAAATCGAGCGGCTTGATAAGCTCTATGCCGTACTGGCGCATGTCAACCAGGCCATCGTGCGCATGCCCACGCAGGCTGACCTGTTTCACACTGTGTGCCGGGTACTGGTGCAGCAGGGCGGCTTTGGCATGGCCTGGGTGGGCTGGTGCAATGCCGCAACGGCCCGCCTGGAACCCGTGGCCCAGCACGGTGACACCCACGGCTACCTGCAGGGCATCAACATCTACACCGACATTCGCCCCGAAGGCATGGGGCCCCTGGGCACCGCGCTGCGCGAAGAGCGCAGTTACATCTGCAACGACATCTTCAACGATCCGGCCACCCTGCCGTGGCGCGAGGCGGCCCGGCGCAGCGGGTTTCGTTCCTCGGGGGCCTTTGTGGTGCGTATGCGCGGCGCGGTGGCGGGTGCGCTGAGCGTCTACGCCCTCGAGCGGAACTATTTTCAGGACAAGGAAGTGGCGCTGCTGCAGGATGTGGCCACCGACATCTCCTTTGCCCTCGACAATTACGCGCGCCGCGAGGCGCGCCGGCGTGCGGATGCCGCCGTGGCGGAATACGCCCGGCAGCTGCAGGCCATGTCGCGCCAGTTGCTGGAAGTCCAGGAAAACGAGCGGCGCCTGCTGGCGCGCGAACTGCACGATTCAGTGGGACAGGAGCTGACCGCCTTGAGCCTTAACCTCAGCATGATCCGCAATGCCCTGCCGCCCGAAACCGCGGCCCTGGTGGGACCGCGCCTGGACGATTCGCAACGCCTGCTGGAACATACCACCCAGCATCTGCGGCATGTGATGGTGACGCTGCGCCCCCCCGGCCTCGATGAACTGGGTCTCTTGGCCGCCCTCAAGGACCACGCGCAACGGGTGGCCCGGCGCAGCGGCTTCATCCTCACGGTGCAGGGCAGCGAGCCCCGGCCCCGCCTGCCCCCCACGGTGGAGATTGCGCTGTTTCGCATCGTGCAGGAGGCGCTCAACAATACCGTCAAGCATGCCCAGGCCACCGACATCACCATCACGGTGGAAGGCAGCGACGGGCGCGTGCGCCTGTGCGTGACGGACAACGGCTGCGGGTTTGACCCGCAACGCCGGGCGGCCGATGGCAGCACCACGGGCATGGGCATGACCACCATGCGCGAGCGGGCCCAGGCCGTGGGTGCCAGCTTTGCGCTGCACTCGGCCCGTGGTGCGGGCACCACCATCACCCTCGACGTGGTGCGCCCCGCATGAGTATTCGCGTGTTCCTCGCAGACGACCATGCCATCGTGCGCGAGGGGCTGGTGACGCTGCTCGCGGCCCAGGCGGACATGACCGTGGTGGGCACGGCCGCCAACGGCCAGGAGGCCCTCCTTCAGGTGAGGGCGCTGCTGCCGGATGTGGTCATCCTGGACATTTCCATGCCCGGACAGGATGGCATCGAGACCACGCGCCAGATGCTGGCCCAATGGCCGCGCCTGCCCGTGGTCATCCTCTCCATGCATTCGGGTGCGCAGCACGTGTTCCATGCCCTCGAGGCGGGCGCGCGCGGTTACCTGCTCAAGGAATCGGCCGCGCGCGAAATCATCGAGGCGGTGCGCATGGTGCAGACCGGGCGCCGTTATTTGAGCCCCAAGGTGGCCGAGATCGTGGCCGAGGGGTTGAGCGAGCGCAGTGGCACCAGTCCGCTGGAGAGTCTCAGCCGGCGTGAACGCGAAATCATCAAGCTGGTGGCCGATGGCCATTCCAGTGCTGCCATTGGCGAGATGCTGCATCTCTCCCCCAAGACGGTGGACAGTTACCGCAGCCGCCTGATGCAGAAACTGCACATTACGGAACTGGCAGGGCTCATCAAGTTTGCCATCCAGTATGGCCTCACCACCCTGGAATGAGCCCTTTCATCAAGAATTCCCTACAGACACCGAGGTCCTCAGGGCGCTACAGTGCAGGCCATGTGTGCATACTCCATTGACCCGTTGACGATTCTCATCGTCGAGGACCACCCGGCCACGCAGGCCGCCATGCTGGGCCTGCTGGGGGCGTCCTTCGCGGGTGCCCGCGTGCTGGCCGCTGGTTGCGCCGAAGACGCGCTGGCGCTATGTGCCACCCAGGCGCCGCATCTCGTCATCATGGACATTGCCTTGCCCGGCATGAACGGCATCGAGGCCACACGCGAAATCCAGGCACGCCACCCGGGCACCCGCGTGGTGATGCACTCCAGCAACGACATGCCCATCTATCGCGAAGAGTCGCTGGCAGCCGGGGCCGTGGCCTTCGTCAGCAAAAGCGCCACCGCGAGCGAACTGATTCCCACCCTTGCCAGCCTTTGCGCCTAGTTGCTGCGGCGCATCCAGAATTCCCTACAACAAGTCTCCGAAGTTCCCTGCATCGCCACCGGAAGGTGGCCCGTATGATGTCGTACAAAGAGTAAGAAGAAAGGGGCAGGGGATGGACACCGATCTACTGGGTTTACCGCAGGATGAAGAGGAACGGCTCATGGCCCTCGAGGCCTACTGCGTCCTGGACACGCCGCGCGACCCCCTGTTCGACCACCTCACTGAACTGGCTGCACAGATCTGCGCCGCACCCATCGCCCTCATCAGCCTGGTGGACCGCAACCGCCAGTGGTTTAAATCCGCCCTGGGACTATCCGACATCCACGAAACGCCGCGCGCGTATTCCTTTTGTACCCACGCCATTCGTGGCCAGGACATCATGGAAGTGCCCGACGCCCTGCTTGACCCTCGCTTTGAACACAACCCGCTGGTCCTGGACGCGCCCCATTTCCGCTTTTATGCGGGCGTGCCGCTCTACAATGCCGAAGGCTTTGCCCTGGGCACCCTGTGCGTGCTGGACAGACAGCCGCGCACCCTCGATGAGGCGCAGCGCCGGGCTCTCTCCCAGTTGGCTCGCCTCGTAGTGGTGCTGCTGGAACAGCGCAAGTCAGACCAGAGGCTTGCCTACCTCGCGCAGTTCGATGCGCTCACCGGGCTGCCCAACCGCCATCTGCTGCGTGATCGCATGACCCAGTCCATGGCCCGGGCCGAGCGCAGCGGCAAGCTGATGACGGTACTGACCCTCAACCTCGACGGCTTCAATCTCATCAACAACAGCCATGGCCATGCAGTGGGCGACCGCCTGCTGGTGGAAGTGGCGCAGCGCCTGCTGTCCTGCACCCGGGCAGGCGACACGGTCAGCCGCCTCGTGGGCGACGAGTTTGGCATTGTCCTCTCGGATGTGGGGCAACCTGAAGAAGCCGCCCAGGTGGCGCAGAAGTTTCTGGGCGCGCTGGTGCGCCCCTTTTCCCTGGACCACGGCGCCGAGGTGTACCTCTCCGCAAGCCTGGGTGTGGCCCTCTTTCCTGCGGACGGGCGTGACCCCGACGAGCTGCTGAAAAACGCCGAAGCAGCCCTGCATCGGGCCAAGGAGCAGGGGCGCGATTCCTGCCAGTTCTATGCGCCGCAGATGAACCAGCGCGCCCTGGGCCGGCTGCGCCTGGAATCGAGCCTGCGCCAGGCGGTGGCCCGCCAGGAATTTACCCTGCACTACCAGCCCAAGATTGGCGCCATGGGCGGGCGGGTCTGCGGGGTCGAGTCGTTGCTGCGCTGGAATGATCCCGAGCAGGGCCTCGTTTCTCCCGAAGTGTTCATCCCCACGCTGGAAGACACTGGCCTCATCCTGCCGGTGGGCCTGTGGGTGCTCGATACCGCCTGCGCGCAGTTGCAGGCCTGGCGCGAGGCGGGCATCGACGTGCCGTCCATGGCGGTCAACCTCTCGCCCCGCCAGTTTTTGCAGCCGGAACTCGATCTGCGCATCGGCGACATCATTCGCCGTCATGGCCTGCCCCCGGCGGCCATTGAGCTGGAGATTACCGAATCCATGCTGATGCGCGACCCCCAGCAGGCGGTGCAGATCCTGGGGCGCCTGAAGCACCTGGGCGTGCGCCTGTCGGTGGACGACTTCGGTACCGGTTACTCGAGCCTTGCCTACCTCAAGCAGTTTCCCCTCGATGCCCTGAAGATCGATCGCGTCTTCATCAACAACATCACCAATGACGCGGACGATGCCGCCATTGCCATCGCCATCATCAACCTCGCCCATAACCTCAACCTCAAGGTAGTGGCCGAAGGAGTGGAAACCAAGGCGCAGGTGAACTTTTTGATCCATCAGGGATGCGATACCCTGCAGGGGTTTTATTTTGCCAAACCCATGGACGCCCATACCTGCGGCCACATGATCCGTGAAGTGGGGCAGTTTGCCCTCGACGATGCCGAAGAGGATGCCGCATAGGAGTGTGAATTCCAAACCGTAGTCGTGGCAGAATAGGGTTTGTGACCTTGAACATATTAAGCCCTGGACGGAACTGACGCGTGCCCGACGCCCTGCTGAAATCTGCGCTGTTGCAGCTACCCACCCAGATCCTCAACGATCTGGCTGAAGGAAAGTCTCCCGAGTCCCTGGGACGAGCCATATGTCAGTTTGCCGAACGGGTGGCGCCGGGGCGTATTGCCACCATCATGTCGGTGCGCCCTGAGGGCACGCTCTCGGTCTATGCCGCTCCCAGCGCCGCCCCCGAACTCATTGCCGCCCTCAATGGCCTGCAACCCGGACCGCGCAGCGGCTCGTGCGGCACTGCCGTGTACAGCCACCAACCCACCCTCGTCAGTCATGTGGCGCATGATCCGCGCTGGGACGACCTGCGCAGCGTGGCCCAGGACTGGAATCTCCAGTCCTGCTGGTCTTACCCGGTATGGCTGGATGAGCGAATTGCCGGCACCTTTGCCCTCACCGGGCAGAGCACCGGCATGCCCGACGCCGATGCGCTGGAGTTGCTGGAATTCTGCGCGGCCATGACGGGTACCGTATTGCGCTATGCCCAGATGCAGGCGCGCGCGCAGAGCCAGCATGAATCTCTCGCCCGCGCACTGCAGTTCAACGCCATGCTGGCCCAGGTCAACCAGGTTATTGCGGGCGCCATGGAGGCCCACGACCTGTTCAAGGCCATCTGCGAGATTGCCGTGCAGTACGGCGGGTTGAAGCTGGCGTTCATTGCGGTGCCCGATGCCGACCGGCGTTTCAAGGTGCTGGCTTCCGCCGGCGACACCGGCTACCTCGAAGACCTCTACATTTCCACCGATCCGGACATTCCCGAAGGGCAGGGCAGCATGGGCCGGGCCTGGCGCGACGGACAAATGCGCTACAACCAGTCCTTCGTCAACGCGCCGCATCTGGCTCCCTGGCGGGCGCAGGCCGAGCGGTTTGGCTTTGGCGCCAGCGCCGCCCTGCCCATCCTGCGCCAGGGGGCCGTCAAGGCCATTCTGTCGGTGTACCACCCCGAAGAATATGTCTTTGACAGCGAGCTGCAGCGCCTCCTCGAAGAGCTCTCGCACAGCGTCTCGCGCGGCCTCGAGCATATCTTCCTGCAGCGCCGCCTCACCCACGAGCAGGACAAGCAGCGCTACCTCACCATCCACGATGCACTCACCGGCCTGCCCAACCGCCTCGCCCTGGACCAGCACCTGCCGGGGGCGCTGGCGCGGGCGCGCAAGGACCAGACCCTGCTCGCGGTATGCATGGCCGACATTGATGACTTCAAGGCCATCAACGAGCGGTGTGGCGAGACGGCGGGCGACCAGGTGCTCAAAACCGTGGCGCAACGGCTGCGTTCGGCGCTGCGCGACACAGATCTCGTGGCGCGTTCGGGTGGGGATGAGTTCGTCCTGGTGGTGGAAGGCCTGCTGCGCTATGAGGACCTCTTTCCCCGTCTGGAGCGCATTCGCGAGGGTCTCACTTCACCCATCACGCTCCCCGGTTGCGATCCCGTCATCCCGCAGCTGTCACTGGGGCTGACCTTCTACCCCAACGATGGCAGCGACGCCGGCCTGCTGTTGCGCCATGCCTTTGAGGCCATGAATGGGTTGAAGGCGCACAAGCGTGACCGCACCAACTGGTGGCAGATCTGGGGGGAGGGCAACCTCACCGCCACGGCCTCCCTGCCGCACAGCGTACCGCCTTACGGCGCTGAGGCGGCGGCCCTGCTCATCCCCCTGCAGGATAGCCTGGCCCCCCTGGGGGAGGAATTCGTGGCGCGCTTCCAGTCGGAATGGGCGAGTCGTACCGACATTGCCCGCATTCTGGAGCGCCTGAACGAGGGCGAAACCGAGGCGTTGAAGGCGCGGCTGCGGCGCCATATCCTCATGCTGCAGCGCCCCGATCTCACGGAGGCGGAACACCGCAGCTTTGCCGAGAGCATGGGGCGGGTCAACACGCTGGTGGGCCTTGAGCTCACCGCGCTCATCGATGGCATCCAGGCCTATCAAGGCCAGTTGCGCCGTCGTCTGTTCGAGTTGCAGGGCATGCGCCTTTCCGAAAAACAGTTGGTGGCCGATTTGATGGCCATGCGCCTGCGCGTGGAACTGGAAAGCCATATCCACGCTCTGCAGCAGCTGCTGGTGGAGCGCCAGTCGTGGCTGGCCCGGCAATCGCTGCGGTTGTCGCAGGCCACGAGCTGGGTGGACGCCTGTCGCGGCTTTCTCGAGGACGTTACCGCGCTGCAAGGCTGCGTGGCCGCCACCATCAACCGGCCCGACCCTTCGGGCAAGCTGGCGTACGAATTCAAAACTGCGGTGCTGGAGCGCTACCTCAACGATCTCGCTACCCAGGGGGTGGTGCCGCATCTCGCGGACGCTGAGGGGGTGGCATTGCCAGCGGCGCACCTGCGCGTATGGCAGAGTGAGCAGATTGAAACCAATGCCAGTTACGGCACCGATCCACACCTTGCGCACCTGCGCGACATGGCGTTGCAGTCGGGCATCCATAGCGCCATTTTTGTGCCCATCACCGATTCCCAGGGACGCGTCACGGCGGCGCTGGGCATCTTTGGTCATCACCCTGGCCAGTTTGAATCCGCCGAAACCCGGCTGTTCTTTCAGGCGTTGGGCTACCTGCTAAGCCAGGCGCGTCAGCGCCTGTATCGACCCAACCTCGTCAGCCAGTCGGCAGACCAGCGCCGCGCGTACCGCACCCTGCTGGAAAACGACCGGCTGGTGCTGGAGTACCAGCCCATCGTGGACCTGACCACGGGCAACCCCGCCAAGATCGAGGCGCTGGCCCGCTTGCGCGCCGAGGACGGCACGCTCGTGCGCCCCATCACCTTCCTGCCCGGGTTTGGCACGCGCGAGCTGGTGCTGCTGTTCCAGCTGGGGCTGGATCAGGCGCTGTCCCAGTTGGGACTGTGCCTGGAGCATCACCCCGAGTTCATCGTCTCGCTCAACCTGCCGCCTGCCGTGCTGATCGAGGCGGGCTGCGCGCAATGGGTGGAGCAGGCACTGCGCCGCCACCACATTGCCCCGCAGCGCCTGGAGCTGGAAGTGCTGGAGGATGAGGAGTTTCACGATCTCGAAACCGCGCGCACCACCCTGCAGACTCTGGATGGGCTGGGCGTGCGCCTCGTCATGGACGACCTGGGCGCGGGCTACAGTTCGCTGTTGCGCCTGCGCAGTCTGCCCTTTGGCACGGTGAAGATCGATCAGGGCCTGGTGCGGGAAATTGCCCGCGATCCGGAACGCGTCATCGATTTCATCTCTGGGTTGGTGCGGCTTGCCAAGAGCCTGAAACTGCGTGTCATTGTGGAGGGCCTTGAGAGCGCCGAACTGGTGGAGGTGGCAAGCCTCCTGGGCGCTGACGAAGGACAGGGCTATGCGCTGGCCATGCCTCTGCCCGCAGAGGCATTGGCGGACTGGCTGGCCAACTTTCACTGGGTTGTGCCGCATGACAACCCGGTCACACCCCTGGGACTGCTGGCGTTGCAAAAACGAGGGTATTAATCATGGGCATCCTGACCGCGCCGCTATTTCGAGCTTACCGCAGGATGCTGCCCCCCATGTCGGACACCGAACGCGAGGCCCTCGAAGCGGGTACCGTGGGTTGGGAAGGGCAGCTGTTCAGCGGGCAACCCGACTGGCAAAGCCTGCTGGACGAGCCAGCCCCGCATCTCACCCCCGAAGAGCAGCAGTTTCTGGATCACGACGTCAACGAGGCCTGTCGCCTGGTGGATGACTGGCAGGTCACCCAGCAGGATTTTGACCTCTCGCCCGAGACCTGGGACTACCTCAAAAGCCAGGGCTTTCTCGGCCTCATCCTGCCCAAGCGTTACGGCGGCAAGGGCTTTTCGGCCTACGCCCATTCGCAGATCATCACACGTCTGTCCACCCGCAGCTCGGCTTTGGCCGTGACGGTGATGGTGCCCAATTCGCTGGGGCCGGGTGAGCTGCTGCTGCATTACGGCACTGAGGCGCAGAAAGACTATTACCTGCCGCGTCTTGCCCGAGGTGAGGAGATTCCCGCTTTTGCACTCACCAGCCCCTGGGCGGGCTCGGATGCGGCCGCCATTCCCGACAGCGGGGTGGTGTGCCGCGGCCAGTGGCAGGGGCAGGAGGTGCTGGGCATGCGTGTGACTTGGGACAAGCGCTACATTACGCTTGCCCCCGTATGCACGCTGCTGGGGCTGGCCTTCCGGCTGTATGACCCTGAAGGCCTGCTGGGCCCCACGAAGGATCTGGGCATCACCTGCGCCCTGGTGCCGCACGACCATCCCGGTGTGGCCGTGGGGCGGCGCCATTTTCCGCTCAACGCCATGTTCATGAACGGCCCCACGCGCGGTGAGGACGTATTCATGCCACTGGACTTCATCATCGGCGGGGCTGCCATGGCAGGACAGGGCTGGCGCATGCTGATGGAAAGCCTT
This sequence comes from Ferrovaceae bacterium, assembly GCA_027311025.1. Classification (GTDB taxonomy): domain Bacteria; phylum Pseudomonadota; class Gammaproteobacteria; order Burkholderiales; family Ferrovaceae; genus JAJZRV01. The sequence goes on along the minus strand of DAICZS010000013.1, from coordinate 3,057 downwards.
GCTGCCGGGCGCTCCATTTCGCTGCCTTCCTCCAACACCGGCATGGCGCAGCTCACCGCGCGTGCAGTGGGCGCCTACGCGCGCGTGCGCAGCCAGTTTGGCATGCCCATCGGGCGCTTCGAGGGCGTGGAAGAGGCCTTGACGCGCATCGGTGCCTACACCTACCTCATGGATGCGCTGCGCACCTTTGCGGCCGCCGCCGTAGACCAGGGACAAAAGCCTGCGGTGCTCTCCGCCATCGCCAAGTACCACGTCACGGAACGCGCGCGCCGCGTGGTGAACGATGGCATGGACGTGATCGGCGGCAAGGGTATCTGCCTCGGGCCCTCCAATTTTCTGGGGCGCGCCTATCAGCAAATTCCCATCGGCATTACCGTGGAACGCGCCAACATCCTCACGCGCAGCCTCATCATCTTTGGCCAGGGCGCCATTCGCTGCCATCCCTTCCTGCTGCGCGAAATGAATGCCGCACGTGACCCCAACCCCGCGACGGGGCTCAAGGCGTTTGACGCGGCGCTCTTTGGGCACATTGCCCACACCGTCAAGAACGGCCTGCGCGCCCTGTGGATGGGGCTGACCGGCTCGCACACCGTGGCCGTGCCCAAGGTGGCGCCGCAGACGCGACGCTACTACCAACAGATGTCGCGCTACTCGGCAGCCTTTGCCTTTCTCTCCGACATCTCGCTCATGGTTCTGGGTGGGGGGTTGAAGCGCCGCGAAAAACTCTCGGCGCGCTTAGGCGACATTCTCTCGCAGATGGTGCTGGTGTCGGCGGCACTGAAGCGCTTTGAGGACGAGGGGCGGCCCGAAGCCGACTTGCCGCTGTTGCACTGGGCCGTGTGGGACGCCATCTATCAGGCGCAACAAGCCTTCGATGGCGTGTTCGCCAACTACCCCGTGCGCTGGGTGGCCTGGCTGTTGCGCCACCTGCTGTTCCCTTGGGGCTATCCCTATGTGGTGCCCTCCGATGACGTGGGCCACGAAGTGGCGCGACTGCTGATCACGCCTTCGCCGACCCGCGATCGCCTCACCGCCTGCTGCCATCTGCCCGCCAATGCCGAGGAGCCTGTGGGGGCCCTGGAATGGGCGCTCTCGGCCACGCTGGAGGCGGAAGGGGTGGAGGCTCGCATGCGTGAGGCGCATAAGGCGGGGCGCATGGCCCACGACCCGCGCGCCAATGTGCGCGACATGGCCGAAGCAGCCCTCGCCGCCGGCGTCATCACGCCCGCCGAGCATGCCCTGCTGCAGCGGCGCAACCAGTTGCGCGACCATGTGATTCGGGTGGACGATTTTGAAAACTTGTACAGTGCAGCGCGGCACTGCTAGTATCGCCTCCATACCTGCGCCCCCTCATTTTCTGGAGCCCTGTCACCATGAAACGATTTGCCTGGATCATGCCATCGCTGTTGTTAGTGTTTGCCGTTTCTGCCAACGCTGCCGATTATCCGACAACCCTGACCCTGGAACATCCCGAGCAACGGCTCATTGCGGACCGGCCCGGCAACAGCCTCGAGGCCATGCAGAAGGCCTGCCCGCAGTCCATGCTCAACAGCGCGCCGGCCACAGAAGCCCGAAATATCAGTGAACGGATTCTCAGAACCCAGGACGGGGTGATCATCGAAACCGATGCTGAACTGCTCAACGTGCCGGTGGGTGACACCAAAAAAACTGTCGCCGCAACATTTCGTTGCGAATACAGGGATGGCTTGTTGACTCTGGGCATTTGGACTAAGGGCTTTGTGGGCCTGTGGACGATCTATCAACTCCCCCAGCTGACCCAAAACGAACTGGGGGCGCCCTGGCCGGAGTAGGCCGGGTTTGTCAGCGATCAGGGTGCAGGAGCGCTCATCACGGTCTATCTGATTGACGGGGCACGCACCCCCTTCCTCAAGGCCCGCGGTGTACCAGGGCCTTTTTCTGCGTGCGACCTCGCCGTACAGGCGGGTCGCAGCCTGCTGTTGCGCCAACCCTTTTTGCCTTCCGACCTCGATGAGGTAATCCTGGGCTGCGCTGCTCCGGCCCCCGATGAAGTCAACATCGGGCGCCTGCTGGCACTCCGCCTAGGCTGCGGCGACAAGGTGCCGGGCTGGACCGTGATGCGCAACTGCGCCTCGGGCATGCAGTCGCTCGATTCCGCCATGGCCAACATCCGGCTGGGACGCAGCCACCTCGTGCTGGCGGGGGGTACGGATGCGCTCTCGCGCGCCTCCGTGCTGCTTTCTGAGTCCATGGTGCAGTGGCTCTCGCACTGGCGTGGTGCGCGCAGCCTGACGCAGAAGCTCGCCCTGCTGGGACGCCTGCGCCCGGCGCATTTAATACCCGTGATTGGCTTGATGAAGGGGCTCACTGACCCAGTGGTAGGGCTGTCTATGGGGCAGACGGCTGAGAACCTGGCCTGGCGCTTTGGCATCACGCGCCAGCAGATGGATGCCTACGCCGTGGAAAGCCATCGCCGCGCTGCCGCCGCGCGTCCGGCAGACACGGCCATCGTGCCGTTGGTGGATGCGGCAGGGCGCACCTTTACCGAGGATGATGGCATTCGCGGTGACACCCGGATGGAAAAGCTCACCACCCTGAAACCCGTATTCGACCGGCCCTACGGCAACATCACGGCGGGCAACAGTTCGCAGGTGACTGACGGCGCTGCGTTGTTGCTGCTGGCCTCTGAAGCGGCCGTGGCGCGCTGGCAGTTGAAACCTCTGGCACGTCTCACCGATAGCCACTGGGCGGCGCTGGACCCCGCACAGATGGGCTTGGGGCCGGTGTATGCCGCCACACCCCTGCTGCAGCGGCATGGTCTGGGGCTCAACGATCTGGACGTGTGGGAAATCAATGAAGCCTTTGCCGCGCAGGTGCTGGCGTGCCTTGCCGCATGGCAGGACGACACGTGGTGCCGTCAGGAGCTGGGCCTTCCTGGTGCGCTGGGCCCTCTCGACGCCGAACGCCTCAATCCCTATGGCGGCGCCATCGCCGTGGGCCACCCCGTGGGTGCTTCGGGAGCGCGCATCGTGTTGCAGGTGCTGCGCGCGTTGCGTGAGCGGGGTGGACGCCGTGGGC
>DAICZS010000012.1 GCA_027311025.1 Ferrovaceae bacterium | reverse complement strand
GGGGCGGGAGTGTCACTCATGCAATTGCTCCAGAATCTCAGGGTTGTCCATAATCCAGGCGTCCGACGGCCAGTTCGTAGTTGATCAACGCCATGTCATGAGCAGCCAGGGCGTCGATCCGGGCGCTTCGAGCGCTTGCCAGGGTGGCCTGGGCGTCCACCACTTCCAGATTATCCGCCACGCCATTCTGGAAACGGTCGCGGGCCTGCTCCAGAAGGCGCTCTGCCAGCGTCAGGCTGATTTCAGCGGTGGCCATCTGGTCAGCACTGGTTTCGATGGCAATCACCGCAAGACGGACATCCTCCTCCACCTGCTGCAGGGTATCGCGTAACTGCAATTCCGCCTGACGCATTCTGCTTGCCGCAGCGTCCTCTCGCGCAGTGATGGCCCCGCCCTCCATCAAGGGCATGGTGAGCTGGACACCAAAACTATAAGTGCGATAGTCGTTATGCGCCGGCGTCACGCCGCTGGGACCGATATCCCCGCCGACGCTCAATGCGGGGTAGCTTGCCGCATTGGCAGCCTTGCGCTCGGTGTCCCGTTGGGTCACGACCTGTTCCAGCGCCTGGAGTTCGGGGCGGCTATGCAGCGCGGTGTCGATGGCCTTGGGCAATGCCGGCACAGGCACGTCAGTATCCTTTAACACATCGGTCAACTCCAGGGCTACCGACATGCCGATGCCCAGGGCCCGGTGCAGACGCGTATCCGCCTCGCTGGCACTGCTGCGGGCCTGGCGCAACAGCAAGGTATTGCGCGCCAGGACCGTCTGCGCCCTGACTACGTCCACGCCGGTGGCCAACCCCGCTGCCTGCTGGTCACGGGCGAGCTGCAGCAGGCTCTGCGACAGGGCATGGTTGGCCAGCGCCGCCACCACAGCCTGTTGCGCCCGCTGGGATTCAACATAGGACAACGCGGCGGCGCCTGCCATCTGCTGCGCCGTGGCGTCAGCGCGCAGGCGGGCAGCATCCACGGCATGCCGCGAAGCATCGAGCTCGCGCATTCTGGCAAGATCGAAAACACGCTGGGTAAACCGTACGCGTGCATCGAATGTGTCGAAGGGCCCAACCAACGTGGGAAAACCGGGCAGGTTAAGACCCATGGCCATGAGGTTTTCCGTCTGCCGGGTCTGGTAAGCCTTGAAATCCACAGACGGTCGGAAATTTGCCAGCGCCTCATCCGAGCGCGCCAGGCTCTCTACGGTTTGTTCGCGTGCGCTCAATACGGTGACCTGGTGTTCGACGGCCAGGGACTTGGCCTGTTTGAGGGAAAGCCGCAGGACCTCATTGGACGCGGCATCCTGGGGCGGTAACGCAGCAGCAAGGCTGCTGGCAAGACCCACCAGCATGAGCACACCGAATACGCGCACGCGCCATTTCATGAGTTATAGCAATGTTCAGGGCCGGGAAACCGTCCCGCTTTGACTTCCGTGACATAAAGTGTGACGGCTTCCTCGATGGAGCCGGTTTCCTTGATGAAGGGGCGCACGAAACGCGGCGGGATGTAGGCACCCAGTCCCAACATGTCGTAGATCACCAGCACCTGACCGCTGCAGCGGGGACTTGCACCGATGCCGATGGTGGGGATGGCAATGGCATCGCACAGGCGATCGGCCAGTGCGCGCGGAATGGCCTCCATCAACAACATGCTGGCGCCTCCCGCTTCAAGCGCCTTGGCAGCTTCGATGATGCGCTCGGCAGCTGCGTTGTCCCTTCCCTGGACCTTGAACCCACCCACCTGATGCACCGATTGCGGTGTCAGCCCCACGTGGGCGCACACCGGGATACCGCGACTCACCAAAAACTCCACCGTCGGCACCATTTCCTTGCCACCTTCGATCTTGACCATCTGGGCCCCGGCCCGCATCAACTCCGTGGCATTGCGAAAGGTTTCCTGTGGGGTTATCTGCGAGCTGCCAAACGGCATGTCGGCCAAAATGAACACCGAGCGGGAGCCGCGTGCAACGCAGGCGGTATGGTAGGCCACGTCAGCAATGCTGACGGGCAGCGGCGAATCATGTCCCTGCACCACCATGCCCAGGGAATCACCCACCAGCAGCACTTCCACGCCTGCCTTTTCAAGGACATGGGCAAAGCTTGAGTCGTAGCAGGTGAGCATGGCAATTTTTTCGCCACGGGCATGCATGGCATGCAGGTCGATGATGGATTTACGCATGGTTCATCAGACTCCGGTGAAGGTGTGTTCTGACAGCGGCAGACGGTAGACGCGTTGCCCGGTCAGGGCAAACAGGGCATTGCATACCGCCGGGGCAATGGGCGGCGTTCCGGGCTCGCCCACTCCGCCGGGAGCCTCGCCCGAAGGCACCAGGTGAACCGACACCTGGGGCATTTCGTGCAGGCGCACCACGGGGTAATCGTTGAAATTGGACTGGCGCGGACGCCCATCTTCCAGCGTGATCTGACCATAAAGCGCAGCGCTGAGACCAAAAACCATGGCGCCTTCCATCTGGGCCGCCACCGTATCCGGATTGATCACGGTACCCACGTCTGCCGCAATGACCACCCGGTGCACGCGGGGTTTGCCCTGCTGTAAGGACACTTCAGCCACCTCGGCAACGACACTGCCGAAGGATTCGACGATGGCAATCCCCAGCGCATGGCCCGCCGGAAGGGGTTGCCCCCATTGTGCCTCTCGCGCTGCAAGCTCGAGCACGGCCAGATGGCGCGGCGACTTGTGGAGCAGGTCACGCCGGTATTGAAATGGATCCTGGCGCGCCGCATGGGCCAGCTCATCCACGAAGCTTTCGGCAAAGAAGGCATTTTGCGTGTGCCCTACGGAACGCCAGAACCACACGCGAATGCCGGGATGAAACCGGACCCAGTCCACCTGGAACTGGGGAATGTCATAGGCAATGTCAGCCAGTCCTTCCACTGCCGTACGATCGATGCCGTCCTTGATGATGGCAGCCTCAAATCCGGTACCTTCCGCAATGGAATCCGTTACCGTGGTGCCACGCCAGAGCACTGGCCGCCCCTTCCCGTCCAGCCCTGCTTCCAGGGCGCATAGCGCCATGGGGCGGTAGTAGGCCGCATGCATGTCGTCCTCACGGGTGTAGACCACCTTGACGGGCGACTGGACCGCCTTGGACAGCGATACCGCCTCGATCACAAAGTCTGGTGCAAAACGCCGGCCAAACCCTCCCCCGAGATATTGGGTGTGGACCCTGATTTTTTCCGGGGGAAGCCCCGTCAGTTTGGCAGCAATGGCCTGGTTGGGGCCCTGGGCCTGGGTGCCCACCCAGATATCCGCTTCGTCGGGTTTGACCCAGGCAGTACAGTTCATGGGTTCCATGGTGGCATGGGCGAGGTAGGGCACTTCATACACGGAGCGCAGGGTCTTTGCTGGCGTCACGGCTTCAGGCGCCTGGCGCGCCACAGCGGTCCGGGCCCCTTCTCCCGTGGTTGCCCGTTGCGCCATGTCGCGACGCAGTTGGGCAGTGTCCAGGGTTGGGTTTGCGGGCGTATCCCATTCGATGACGAGCGCTTCCCTGCCCTTCATGGCCTGCCATGTGTTCAGGGCCAACACGGCAACTCCGGAATGGGTGGGCGTTTCAACGGGCAAGACAAAACGCACGCCGGGCAGCTTGAGGGCTGCGCTGCCATCGTAGTGACGCACCCTCCCACCGACTACAGGCGCGCGCGCCACCACTGCCGTCAGAAGGCCTGCCATGCGCATGTCCATCCCGAAATGCGCTGTGCCCGTGGCCTTGGCGAGGCTGTCCAGGCGGGGAATGGGCTTGCCGATCAATTGAAAGGTTTTGGGATCCTTGAGCTCGACCGCTTGCGGCACTGGCAAGCGTGCGGCCGCAGTGGCCATGGCGCCATAGGTGGCCTGGTGCAATCCGGCACTCAGAATACCCTTGTTTGTCTTGACCTTCTCCAGGGGAACTTTCCAGGCCTCGGCTGCCGCCATGCGCAACATCAGCCGTGCCGTGGCCCCTGCGCGGCGCAGCGGTTGCCACATGGCACGCACGGAAGTGGATCCTCCGGTGGCCTGGGTGTGATACCAGGGGTGGGCATACTCAGGCTCTGCCGGTGCAAATGCCACCCGCACCAGGGACCAGTCCGCATCCATTTCTTCCGCCAGAATCATGGGCAGTGCCGTCATGACGCCCTGCCCCATTTCGGATTTGTCCACGATGAGCGTGACCATGCCCGAAGGCGCCAGGCGAATCCATGGATTGGGGGCCAATTGCGTTGATGCCTGTGCCGCTTCCGTGGCGCCAAAATAGCCCAGCGCAAAGCCGCCGCCGGCAAGGCTGACAAGCTTCAGGAATTCGCGTCGATCCACGGTCTGAGTCATGATGCAGTACCTGCCTTGCGTTGTCTGAAACGCCGGATCAGGCTGGAAGTATCCCAGCGCCCTCCCCCCATGCCCTGGACTTCGGCATAGAACTGGTCCACCAGTGCCGTCATGGGCAATAGTGCGCCGTTGTTTTTGCCTTCGGCAATGACCAGCCCCAGATCCTTGCGCATCCAGTCTACGGCAAAGCCAAAATCAAACTGGTCCTGTGCCATGGTACGGCCACGATTATCCATTTGCCAGGACTGCGCTGCCCCCTTGGAAATGACGTCGAGCACGCGCGGCACTTCAAGCCCGGCACGATCGGCGAAATTGAGTGCTTCGGCAAGCCCTTGCAGCAGGCCGGCAATACAGATCTGGTTAACCATCTTGGTCAGTTGTCCGGAGCCAGTCGCACCCATCAGGGTGACCGCCTTGGCATAGGCCATCATCAGGGGCTCGGCCTGTTTGAACACCGCTTCATCACCACCACACATGATGGTGAGCTGCCCTTTTTCAGCGCCCACCTGGCCTCCGGAGACAGGGGCATCGATGAAATGGACGCCCTGGCGGGCGCAGGCCTGTGCCAGTTCGCGGGCCACTTCTGCGGAGGCCGTGGTGTGGTCCACCAGGATGGTGCCAGACTGCAATCCCGCCAGCGCGCCCTGGGGACCATAGACCACACTGCGCAGGTCATTGTCGTTACCAACGCACATGAACACCACTTGTGCCGCAGCAGCAGCAGCGGCCGGGGTGGCTGCGCAACGCCCGCCCTGGTGGCTGTCAGCCCACCGTTGCGCCTTGTCGGCGGTACGGTTGTACACCGTCACCTGATGGCCGCGTCCGTGCAGATGCCCAGCCATGGGAAAACCCATGACACCCAGACCCAGAAAAGCCACTGCCGTTTTGGAGGAGGAAATATCGGCCATCGAAACAGACTCCTGAAAGGGATGCATGTTGAAACTTAGGATTTGAGCGCCATCTTGAAGCGAACCTGCACCGCTTCGGCCACCGAATCCGGATCAGCCCAGACGCCTTCGCCCACTTTGAAATCGGAACGGTGCAGCTCGATGCTGCCTTCAGCCGTTTGCACCCCTGCAACCGTACGGAACTGCATGGGAACCACGAGGTCTCGGGTGATGCCCTTGATGCTGAGCCGGCCACTGACTTCAAAGCGGTCTCCTCCGAGGGCGCGGAAGGCCGTGGACTCGAAAACCGCCTTGGGAAAGGCTGCCACGTTAAACCAGCTCTTGCCCTTGATTTCGCTTTCAGATTCGTCAGAAGCGAGGTCGATGCTGCCAAGGTCGATGCTGACCCTGGCATGACTTTGCGCAAGTTTTACCGGGGTGAAGACAATGTCGGCGTCAAAACGCGTGAACCGTCCTTCCACCGGGGCTCCCATCTGCTTGCCCACAAAGGTGATGCTGCTTTTATCTGCGATGATGCCGCCCGCGATTGCCTCGCCCAGAGTCCATAGGGCCGCAAGCACCAGGACCGCGCCAAGTGTGATGTTTTTCATTACCAACGCATCCTGTTCAGAAGATTGTCCTTATCCACCAGCTGGTGCTTGAGCGCCGCGGCCACATGCAGAATCACCAAACCCAGTAATGCCCAGTTGAGCGACTCATGGATTTCCTTGAACAGACTGGCGAGTGCCTTGTCCTTGCCCACGAGATCGGGCAACGTCAGTACGTTGAAATAGACCACCGTCACCCCTGCTGCAGAGCTATGCAGCCAACCCGTCAGGGGAATGGCCAGCATCAACAGGTAAATGGCCATATGCGCCAATGCTGAAAGGTTTTTCATCAACTTGCTCATTCCTGCAGGCAGGGCGGGAGGGGTATGCGAGGCACGCCATAGCACTCTGAAAACCACCAGCGCAAAGATGGTGACGCCCACCCACTTGTGCCAGGCAAACACCTTGAGCTTCCAGGGAGACAGGTCAAGATCTGCCATGTAATGTCCCACGGAAAAGGCGATGGCAATCAGCAGGGCAACCAGCCAATGCAGCGTGATGGCTGTTGGGTTGTATTTTTCCTGGTTCATCGGGGTACCTTGAAGAGTTGAAAAAAATTGTTGGAAGTCTCTTCGCCTATCCGGGCAACGTCGACTTCGCGAAGCCTGGCAATCTCCTCGGCCACATGCCGGACATACGCCGGCTGGTTGGTTTTTCCCCGGTAGGGGGTTGGTGCCAGGTAGGGTGAATCCGTTTCAATCAACATGCGGTCCAACGGAATGGCCTGAGCCACGGATTTTAACGCCAGTGCATTTTTGAACGTCACGATCCCGGAAAATGATATCAGAAACCCCATTTCCATCGCCGCGCGTGCCACGGATTCTGTTTCAGTAAAGCAGTGCATGACGCCGCCTACCGCATCGGCGCCTTCTTCGCGCATGATGCGCAGGGTATCCTCGGCGGCGGCACGGGTGTGGATGATGAGTGGCTTGCCCACCTGACGCGCAGCACGAATATGCGTTCGGAAGCGTTCGCGCTGCCATTCCAGGTCACCCGTGAGGCGATAGTAATCCAGGCCGGTTTCGCCGATGCCAACCACTTTGGGCTGACTCGCCCAGGCCACCAGCGTGTCGATGCCAGGTTCCTCGGTTGCTTCATAGTCGGGGTGGACACCTGCCGTGGCATACCAGCGCGGATGAGAACCTGCCACTTCAAGAACGGCGGGCAAGGTGGCCAGTTCTACCGAGATGCACAGCGCATGAGTGACCCTGTTGGCTTCCATGGCTGCCGCGATGGCGGGGAGATCGGCGCGCAGTTCAGGAAAATCCAGATGACAGTGTGAATCCACAAACACGGATGAATTTCCTGCAAAAAAGAAGATTATCGCATGGCCAGCACGGGCAGCAGCAAGCTCTCGGCAAACAAGCGCGCATTGAGCGGATGCTGGGCAAGACGCCGGGCTTCGCGCAATTGGCGTTCCCACGACAGCAGATCAAAGAGGTCCGCCTTTTGGGCCATGCGTCCCAGGGCCTCGGTAAAGTCCAGATGGTAACGAATCTGCCCCACCAGCTTTTGCTCCACAAGGTCATGCGCCCAGCGCTGCAACCAGCCTATCCACTCAGGGGTGGCCATTTTGATGGCTTGTTCGGACAACTGCACCAACGATGCTTCCGGGTTTGACAGCATCCGCAACAGGGCCGGGCGAAGGCCGGCATCCTGCGTTGCCAGGCGCTGGGCCTCCAGGGGAGCGCCTCCGGCCAGTGCCAGAAACAAGGACGCCTGTTCAACGCCTGCCCGTGACAGCCAGGCCTCGGCCTCGGCCGCGGGTGGCAGGTCGAATCGCACGTTCTGGCAGCGGCTGCGAATTGTTGCCGGCAGCCGACCCGGCTCGTCGCTCACCAGCATCATGAGCGTTCCTGGCAGAGGCTCTTCCAGCGTCTTGAGCAGCGCATTGGCCGCATTGACATTGAGGGCGTCGGCAGGGGCAATCACCACGATGCGCATGCCCTGTCGATGCGTGCTGGTGGTCATGAAACCGGACAAGGCGCGAATCGCATCCACGCCGATCTGGGTCGGGGGCTTCTTGCCCTTGGCGTCGCTGGCCACATCCTCATCGGTGGCGTCTTCTTCCTGCAAACTCACCCAGCGAAAATCGGGATGATTTCCGGCAGCAAACCATCCGCATGCCGGACATTGGCCGCAGGCCTCGCCGTTTTCCAAGGGCGCATCGCACAGCAGGCTTTGCGCGAGGGCCATGGCAAAGTCGGTCTTGCCCAGGCCCGCGCGCCCATGCAGCAACAGGGCATGCGGCAGGGACTGTCGCCGGCTGGCGAGCCGGGTAAACAAGCCGGTCTGCCAGGAGTGGATCATCGTGTCAGGCCTTCGAGAGCAAGACACACCTGGGCGAAAATGGTTTCGGGCGTCTGGCTGGAATCAAGAATGTGAAAGCGCCGTGGCTCGGCGGCAGCGCGCGCAAGATAGGCGGCCCGTACCTGATTGAAGAACGCGTCCTGTTCGCGCTCGAATCGGTCAGGATGCGGGGTGCCCTTGAGCACGCGCTTGCGTGCTTCAATGGGGTCGAGGTCGAACAGCAACGTGAGATGGGGACGGACCCCACCTTCCACCCAGGACTCGAGGTAAGACAGGTGTGCAAGCGACACCCCGCGCCCACCACCCTGATAGGCAAAGCTTGCGTCGGTATAGCGGTCGCTGATGACCCAGGCCCCCCGCTGCAGTGCGGGCGCGATGACCTTCAAGACATGTTCCCGGCGCGCGGCAAACATGACCAGGGCTTCGGTATCCGGATCCATGCTCTGGTGCAGCAGGAGCTGGCGCAGCGATTCACCCAGGGGCGTTCCTCCCGGCTCACGGGTGACCAGCACCTCATGGCCGCGGGCCCGCACCCACTCGGCTATCGGGTTGAGGTGGGTACTTTTGCCGGCGCCATCGATTCCTTCGAGTGAAATGAATTTTCCTGTGGTCATGGTCCGCGATGTTTGAGTTGGTATTTTACGACGGCCTGGTTGTGCTGCACGAGCGTCTCTGAAAACTGGTGCGTACCATCCCCCTTGGCGACGAAGTACAGCGCCCTGGAGTTTGCCGGGTGCACGGCAGCCTCGAGGGCCGCAAGGCTGGGCATGGCAATGGGCGTAGGCGGCAGGCCGGGGCGGGTATAGGTATTGTAAGGGGTATCGGCAAGCAGGTCGCGCTTGTGAATGTTGCCCTCATAGCGCGGGCCCATGCCATAAATCACGGTAGGGTCTGTCTGCAGCTTCATGCCCAGCTGCAGGCGATTGATGAATACTGCGGCAATCAGCGGACGCTCATCGGCCTTGCCCGTTTCCTTTTCGATGATGGAGGCCATGATCAGGGCTGCATAGGGCTGATCGTACGGCAGCCCCGGCGCGCGATGGCGCCAGACCGAGTCCAGGCGCTGCATCATGGCCCGGTGAGCTCGTTTCAGGAGGTCGACGTCGGTACCCCCCTTGTTGAAAAAATAAGTGTCTGGATAAAACGCTCCTTCGGCAGCGACCAGGTCGTCTCCCAGGAGTTTCAGGACCTCCCGTTCGGGCAGGCCGTAGGTCAGGTGGCGCAGGTCCGGGTTTTCATCGAGCGCAGCCCTGAACTGGGCAAAGGTCATGCCTTCAATCAGTCTGGCCTCGCTTTGCACGGAATCGCCACGCGTCATGCGGTTGAGCAGCTGCCACGCACTCAAGGACTCGTCCCATTCATAGCTGCCCGCCTTGATCTTGCCTTGCTGTCCCAGAAGGCGGCCCGCCAGCGTGAACGTCCAGGGCTCCCACAACACACCCCGCTCCTTCAATTCATGGGCCACGGAACGCAGGGTGCTGCCGGATTTGAGATCATATTGAAAAGGAATGGCTGGCAGTCTTAGCGGATACAAGGCAAAGACTGCCAGCCATAGGGCCAGCGCAGCAACGATACCGATGACGACCGGATGTCGCACGGTGCAGGATTAACGCAGACGCTGGAAGATCAGGGTACCGTTGGTGCCGCCGAAGCCAAAGGAATTGGAAAGCACCACGTCAATTTTCATGGCGCGTGCCGTGTTGGGCACGTAATCCAGATCGCATTCCGGGCTGGGTTCATCCAGGTTGATGGTAGGCGGCGCCACATTGTGATGGATGGCGAGCACGGCAAAAACGGCCTCGATGCCGCCTGCCGCACCCAGCAGGTGGCCCGTCATGGATTTGGTCGAGCTCACCGCCACCTTTTTGGCATGGTCGCCAAAAGTACGCTTCACGGCAATGGTCTCTCCCAGATCGCCCAGGGGGGTGGAAGTGCCATGGGCATTGATGTAATCCACCTGATCCGGGTTCAAGCGCGCATTTTTCAGGGCGTTGATCATGCTGCGCCGGGCCCCGTCGCCATCTTCCGGGGGCGCCGTGATGTGGTGCGCATCTGCACTCATGCCGTAGCCCGTCAGTTCGCAATAAATCTTTGCACCGCGTGCCCGGGCATGTTCGAGTTCTTCCAGAATCAGTACCCCGGCACCCTCGCCCATCACAAAACCATCGCGATCCTTGTCCCATGGACGGCTGGCCGCTTCGGGCTGGTCGTTGCGCGTGCTCAACGCGCGCGCGGCGCAAAACCCGCCAATGCCCAATTCATGCACAGCCGATTCGGCACCGCCAGCCACCATGACGTCGGCATCACCATACTCGATGATGCGCGCTGCCTCGCCAATGCTGTGGTTGCCCGTGGTGCAGGCGGTCACCAGTGCAAGATTGGGACCCTTGAGGCCGTACATGATGGAGAGGTTGCCCGAAATCATGTTGATGATGCTTCCCGGAATGAAGAAGGGGGATATCTTGCGCACCCCTCCTTCAAGGTAGGCTGCATGGGTATCGGCAATCATGGGCAGGCCACCGATGCCCGAACCGATGCAAACGCCCATGCGTTCAGCATCCTGGGGCTGGGCCTCGATGCCTGAATCCTTGAGGGCTTCCATGGCAGCAACCAGGCCGAAATGGATGAACACATCCATGCGCCGGACTTCTTTGGGATTCAAAAACTGGGCTGGATCAAAATTTTTGACTTCCCCGGCAATCTGACTGGGGAAATGGGTGGGGTCAAAACGGGTGATGCGTCCGATTCCGGATTTTCCTGCGCTGATGTTGGCCCAGGCTTCCGAAACGGTATTTCCGACCGGGGAGACGATCCCCAGTCCGGTAACCACTACGCGACGGCGTGACATGCGATCGGTGCTCCCATAAAAGTCAGAAGGGCAGACAAAGTGTCTGCCCGTGAAGCCTGTTCTGACTACGGATTACGACTTGAGGTGGCCATTGACGTAGTCGATGGCCTGTTGAACGGTCGTGATTTTTTCGGCTTCTTCATCAGGAATTTCGCATTCGAATTCTTCTTCCAAAGCCATCACCAGTTCAACAGTATCGAGCGAGTCAGCCCCCAGATCGTCTACAAAGGACGACGAATTCTGGATTTCTTCTTCCTTGACGCCCAGTTGTTCCGAAACGATTTTCTTGACTCGCTGTTCAATATTTGACATTTGATGAGGTCCTTCTTCCAATAGGGTGTACCAAAAAAACAGGCGTAGTGTAGCAGATCACGCCCTCCGAATCACCTGCCCGTAGGCAGGGGCTTCAATCCATTGCCATGCCACCATTGACGTGAAGCGTTGCACCTGTCACATAGGCGGCCCCGGGAGAGGCCAGATACGCCACGGCGTGCGCCACATCCTCGGGTTTTCCCAGGCGCCCCAGGGGAATGGCAGCCAGCAGGGCCTGGTGCTGCGCTTCCTCCAGGCCACGGGTCATGTCCGTATCAATGAATCCGGGCGCCACGCAATTGACCGTCACGCCCCGGCTGCCCAGTTCGCGTGCCATGGACTTGGTCATGCCCAGCAGACCTGCCTTGGCGGCAGCATAATTGCTTTGGCCCACGTTACCCGTCGTCCCGACCACGGAACCGATATTGATGATGCGCCCGGCGCGCGCCTTCATCATATCCCGCATCACGGCACGAGACAGTTGAAAAACCGACTTGAGATTGGTGTCCAGCACCTCATCCCAGTCTTCGTCGCGTAGCCGCATGGCCAACATGTCGCGCGTCACGCCGGCATTATTGACCAGGATCGTGATGGCGCCAAAACGGGACTTGACGGCTTCCACCGTGGCCAAAATGCCTGCAGCGTCCTTGACATCCAGAATCAAGCCGGCACCCGTCCCCTGGACCTCAGCCAGGGTGGCCTCGATGGCTGCCACCCCCTTCTCGCCAGTGGCGGTACCCACCACGACAGCACCCTGACGCGCCAGTTCGCGCGCAATGGCCTGGCCGATTCCCCGGCTGGCACCGGTCACCAGTACCACTTGTCCTTTCAGCATGATGCTCTCCCTTATGCCAGATTGTCGCGTGCTGCAGCGAGGGCTGCAGCATCGTTCAGGGCCAGCCCCTGAACCTCGGGCCGGATGCGCTTGACCAGTGGCGCCAACACCTTGCCCGGGCCGCACTCGAACACCTGGGTGATGCCGCGAGCAGCCATGGCCTGTATGGTTTCCACCCAGCGCACCGGACTGTAGAGCTGCTCCACCAGCGCCGAGCGGATGGCCTCGGGTGTCGTTGCCTCGCCCACGGTGGCATTGTGGATGACCGGGATGGTGGGCACCTGCAGGGTGATGTCCGCCAGATAATCCTGCAAACGCTCCGCCGCCGGCTTCATCAGCGAGCAATGGGAGGGCACGCTCATCGCCAGCGGTATGGCGCGCTTGGCGCCATGCGCCTTGGCTGCTTCCACGCCGCGCTCAATGGCGGTGCGGTGGCCCGCAATCACCACCTGTCCTGGCGAATTGAAATTGGCAGGCTCCAGCACCTCGTTTCCGGCCGCTTCACGGCAGGCCGCGCGCACCGCCTCATCATCCAGTCCCAGAATCGCCGCCATACCGCCCACACCATGCGGCACGGCCTGCTGCATGGCTTCTGCGCGAAACCGCGTCAACCTGACCGCATCGGCGAAGGACAGGCTACCGGCTGCCACCAGGGCCGTGTATTCACCCAGGCTGTGGCCAGCAACGCATTGCGGAGGCTTGCCCCCTGATGCAAGCCAGGCCCGGTACACGGCCACGCCGGCCGCCAGCATGACCGGTTGCGTATGGATGGTCAGCGCCAGCGTTTCTTCCGTGCCTTGCGTCACCAGTGCCCAAAGATCCTGCCCCAGAATGGCCGAAGCCTCGTCAAAGGTGGACCTGATACCGGGCAGGTCGCCATAGGCCTGCATCATGCCCACAGATTGCGATCCCTGCCCAGGAAAAACAAATGCGAAACTCATCGGTGAATACTCCTCACATCCTTATCAGGGCCGAACCCCAGGTAAAGCCGCCACCCACGCCTGCCAGCAGGATGCGTTGACCGGCCGTGATGCGCCCATCACGAACGGCTCGATCCAGTGCCAGCGGAATGGAAGCAGCCGAGGTATTGCCATGTTCACCCACTGTCACAATGACCCTGGCGTTATCAATGCCCACCTTATGGGCAGTGGATTCGATGATGCGTACATTGGCCTGGTGGGGAATCAGCCAGTCCACGTCGGCTACCTGAAGATGGTTGGCCTCAAGGGCTTCGCGACAGACCTGGTCGAGCACCTTGACGGCAAACTTGAACACCGCGCCACCATCCATCCTGACCGTGGGCGAACCGGTAGCCTTGCCACCACTGACCGTGCCGGGTACGCAAAGCATGTCAGCATACCGTCCATCGGAATGTAAATGGGTGGAATAGATGCCGGGGGCAGCGGCAGGCCGCAGCACCACGGCACCGGCACCATCGCCAAACAGCACGCAGGTGTTGCGGTCACTCCAGTCCAGCAGATTGGTAAAGGTTTCGGCACCCACGACCAGGGCACATTGGGCGCTGCCGCTGCGAATGAATTTGTCGGCAATGGACAGCGCGTACACAAAACCCGTGCACACGGCCTGGACATCGAAGGCGGCCCCGCCCGTGACGCCCAGTTTGGCCTGAAGCAAACAGGCCGTGCTGGGAAACACCATGTCGGGTGTGGTGGTGGCCACGATGATGAGGTCCACCTCGTCCGGGTTGACACCCGCCGCTTCCAGTGCGCGCTGCGAGGCGATCAGGGCCAGGTCACTGGTGGCCTGGTTTTCAGCGCGCACGTGCCGCTGGCGAATGCCGGTGCGTGACTGGATCCAGGCATCGTTGGTTTCAACGATCTTTTCCAGATCCTGGTTGGTCAGAATGCGTTCGGGGGTATAGCTGCCCGTACCTGCAATTTTTGAATAGATCATCAGAGTGAAGGTTCCAGTTGCGCGACAGCAACCTCGATCCGGCCGAGCACGTTGTTGCGGACTTCAGAAGCTGCATATTGCAGGGCATGTCGAAACGCGTAGGCGTCAGCGCCACCATGACTTTTGACGACTACACCCTTGAGGCCCAGCAGACTTGCGCCATTATATTGTCGATGGTCAACCTGGCGGCGAAAACGGTTGAGTACGGGCATGGCCACCAGGGCGGCCAGGCGGGTGAGGAAATTTCGTTGAAACTCGCGCCGGATCATCTGACCCAGCATCCAGGCCAGTCCTTCGGAGGTTTTCAGCACGACGTTGCCCACAAAGCCGTCACAGACCACGACATCCACCGTACCCCGGTAGATATCGTCGCCTTCCACGTTGCCATGAAAATTGATGGGGGACGCCCTGAGCAATTCAGCAGCCTGCTTGATAACCTCACTGCCCTTGATGGCTTCATGACCGATATTGAGCAGGCCCACGCTGGGGCGTTCCTTGCCATCCACGGCAGCAGCCAGGATGGCACCCATCAGGCCGAACTGGTAGAGGTGCTCGGCATCGCAATCCACGTTGGCGCCAAGATCCAGCACATAGACATGGCCATTGATGGCAGGCAGGGTGGTGGCGATGGCCGGGCGCTCGATGCCAGGCATCATCTTGAGAACGAAGCGTGCCGTCGCCATCAGTGCGCCGGTGTTGCCGGCGCTGACGCAACAGGCTGCGTGCCCATCCCGGACCAGTTCGATGGCCACGCGCATGGAAGAATCCTTCTTCCTTTTGAGGGCTTGCGCAGGAGGCTCGTCCATGGCCACCACTTCAGTAGCAGCATGAACCTGCAGTCGGGAAGAGGGAACAGCCTTTTGGCGGCGCAACACCGCCTCGATACGGTCAGGCAGCCCCACCAGAATGATGGAAACCCCCGGGTCGCGCTCCAGCAGCTCGAGCGCTGCCGGCACGGTCACTTCAGGTCCGTGGTCCCCGCCCATGGCGTCGACAGCAACAGTGATGTTCACGCTCACGCGTCGGGACCGACGGCAGTGAAAAGAGGATTACTGGTCGCCTTTGGTCCGGACCACTTTCTTGCCGCGATAAAAACCGTTGGGGCTGATATGGTGGCGCAGATGCACTTCACCTGTGGTGGGTTCGGTAGCCAGGGGAGGCGTGCCCAGAAAATCATGGGAACGGTGCATCCCGCGCTTGGATGGTGACTTTTTGTTTTGCTGAACTGCCATGCTGCTACTCCTTCAAATCGGATCATGAAGACCCGGTTAATCGATTATAGACCGGATGTCTTTTTCAATTTAGCCAACGCCGCAAACGGGGTTTCCCGTTTTTGCTGGCTGGCTTCCGTTCCTGCGCCGCAAACTCCCTGTGCATGGGCTGGTGCAAGTGGCAGTGCAAGCAGGATTTCATCTTCCACCAGGGCCGCCACATCCAGCCGCTCGGGCTGCACAATCACGTCAACGCCGGCCACTTCGTCTTCCAGCTCCGGCAATGCCGCTTCATCCTTGACCATCACGATCCGTTCATCGATCTCAAGATCGAAGGGAAACCCCTCGAGACAGCGTTGGCAGGTCAACATGACCTGGCCGTCCAGATGAACCGTGACCATGGGCAAGCCCTCGGGCGCCTTTCCACCCTCGAAGCGATAATGAAATTTGCCCTCACCTGAATGGAGCACCCCTTTGAGGCGCTCAAGATCACCCGGAAAACCGTGACCTTCTACGACTTCACCCAGCGCTGCAAAACGCATGGGATCAAGATTGGGAGCTTCAAACATAAGGCCGGCATTTTAGTGCCTCTTTCCCATATTGTCAAAGACTTAAAGAGGTTTTGTTGAGGGCTTGCTATAGTGTGCAGTGTCCAAAAACGCGAGATTGCCCCATGCCCCCCCTGGTTTTGGCCTCCAGCTCAGCCTACCGCCGGGAATTGCTCTCCCGGCTGGGCCTGCCCTTCGAGACGGTCTCCGCTCATCTTGACGAATCGCCCCTGGCGGGTGAGGCCCCGATGGTCACCTGCGAGCGCGTGGCCCAGGAGAAGGCCCGCAAGATCGCCCCATCCCATCCGCACGCCTTGATCATTGGCAGCGACCAGATTGCCCTGTTGCATGGCGAGCTGGTAGGCAAACCCGGAAACCACGCCAATGCCGTACGTCAGCTGCAACGGGCCAGCGGACAGGAGATGACGTTTCATACCGCCCTGTGCCTGCTGAATGCCCAGACCGGGCGCATGCAACTGGACCGGGTGGTGGTCACCGTGCAATACCGAAACCTGCACCCGGAGCAGATCGAACGCTATCTGGCAGCGGACCAACCCTACGATTGCGCTGGCAGCGGCCGCATCGAAACGCTGGGCATCACCCTGGTGGAATGGGTCAAAAGCGACGACCCTACGGCACTGATCGGGTTACCCCTGATTTCCCTGACGAGCATGCTGCTCAACGAAGGCGTCGTCCTGCCCTAGACCACGCAAGCCCACGCAACCCCGCCGCTTCAGGCCAGAAGCGCGCGCATCAGGGCAATGCCAGCCCAGGTCAGCCCCAGGGAACCTGCCGTATGCACCAATACCTCGATGAGGGCTGCAAAGCGCCTGCCATGGCGGAAACTGTTCACTACCTCGGCAGAAAAAGTGGAGAACGTGGTGAGCCCGCCCAGAAAGCCTGTCAACAGCAACAGGCGTAGCGACTCGGGCACCCAGTGCAGCACCAGGCCTTCACTGAGCACCCCCATCAAAAACCCGCCCAGCAAGTTGGCTGCAAGGGTACCCAGCGGCCGGCGCGGCAGCACGGCATTGAAAGCCGTGGAGAAGCCCCAACGCAACCAGGCGCCCACTGCGCCCCCCACGCCCACTGCCAGGGCATCTAAACCGTAACCGATTGCCATGCCGCTACAATGACGATTTTATGCGCGGATCGCAAGGCTTCCATGACCAGAACTGCTGAACCCCCGCAACGCGGATGTCTCTACCTGATTCCGGTACCACTCTCCGAGGGCGCTGGAATAAGCCATCTTCCTCAGGCCGTCGTGGCAGAGGTGAGCGTGCTCAACCATTTCGTGGTGGAAGAAGCCAAAACGGCACGACGCATCCTCAAGCTGCTGGGTCACCCCATGCCCCTCGCCCAGTTGCACATGGCCACCCTCAACGAACATACCCTGCCTGCCGATGTGGCCACCCTGCTCCAGCCTCTGGCCGCGGGCTTCGACGTGGGCCTGATGTCCGAGGCAGGCTGCCCTGCCGTCGCCGACCCTGGCGCCCAGCTGGTGCGCCTCGCCCATCAACAGGGATATACCGTCGTTCCCATGGTGGGACCCTCTTCGATTCTGCTCGCCTTGATGGCATCGGGGCTGGAGGGCCAGCGTTTTGCGTTTCAGGGGTACCTGCCCGTGGATGCCCCAGCCCGACGCGCACGCATCGAACAACTGGAAAAACGCTCGCGCAGCGCGCGGGAAACAGAAATCCTCATTGAAACACCCTATCGCAATGCCGCGCTGTTGGGGGCCCTGTTGGACACCCTGTCTCCTGATGTCTTGTTGTGCGTGGCCTGCGATCTCACGGGACCCCAGCAGAGGATTCGTACCGCGACCATTGCGCAGTGGCGCAAGGCCCCACAAATGCTGCCAGAGCGCACGCCTGCCGTATTCTTGTTCCTGGCAGCATGCTAGAATGATTCAACCTTCGTCCCTGCAGACCCTCCCTGAACGCCCATGTGGATTGTAAGACTGGCGCTACGACGCCCTTATACCTTTGTTGTTGCCGCGATTCTGATTTTGTTGCTGGGCATCGTTTCAATTCGTAACACGCCCACCGACATTTTCCCCAACATCGACATCCCCGTAGTCAGTGTCATCTGGAACTACAGCGGCCTGCCGCCTTCCCAGATGGAGAAGTACATCACCACCTTCAGTGAATATGCGCTGTCCTCCGGGGTCAATGACGTGCGCGCCATGGAGTCGCAGACGGTCAACGGCGCAGCGGTCATCAAGGTGTTCTTCCAGCCCAACGTCAAGATTGCCGAAGCGGTGGCCCAGGTGGTTTCCATCTCACAGACCATCATCCGGCGCATGCCTGCCGGCACCGTGCCACCGCTGATCCTTCGCTACGAAGCTTCGAGCGTGCCCATCCTGCAAATGTCGCTGTCCAGCACCAAGCTTTCGGAATCCCAACTGTACGATTTCGGCATCTACCGCATCCGTACTGCGATTGCCCCGGTCAAGGGTGCGCGGCTGGCCCTGCCCTATGGCGGCAAGCCGCGACAAATCCAGGTGGACCTCGACCCCGCCGCGATGATGGCCAAGGGGGTCAGCGCCGATGACGTCAACAACGCCCTGCTCAACCAGAACCTGAGCCTGCCCACGGGAGACGCCAAGGTTGGGGCTACCGACTACATCGTCGGCATGAACATGAACCCTTCCAACATCGAGGCGCTCAACGACGTTCCCATCAAGAAAGTGGGCGGAACCTGGATCTACATCCGCGATGTTGCGCACGTCCGCGACGGTTTTGGCGTGCAAACCAACGTGGTGCGCAGCGAAGGGCACCGTGGCGCGCTGTTGACCGTGCTCAAGACCGGCCAGGCGTCCACCCTGGACGTGGTGGCGAGCATCAAGGACATCCTGCCCGGGGTGCGCGCCCAGTATCCCGATATCCAGATTGCTGAACTGTTCGACCAGTCCCTGTTCGTAAAGGCAGCCATCAAGGGCGTGGTCGGTGAAGGGCTCATCGCGGCACTGCTGACGGCGGGCATGATCCTGCTGTTTCTGGGTAGCCTGCGCAGCACCTTCATCGTGGTGATCTCCATTCCGCTCTCGATCCTGACCTCCCTCATCATCCTCTATGCCACGGGCGAGACGCTCAACATCATGACGCTGGGCGGCTTGGCCCTCGCGGTGGGCATCCTGGTGGACGACGCCACCGTGGAAATTGAGAACGTCCACCGCAATGCCAAGCTGGGCAAGCCCCTGGAAGAGACCATCCTGATGGGTGCGCGCCAGATTTTTGTCCCCACCCTGGTCTCCACGCTATCCATCTGCATCGTGTTCGTTTCAGTGCTGTTCCTCAACGGGCCGGCCAAATACCTGTTCACGCCGCTGGCGCTCGCCGTGGTGTACGCCATGATGGCCTCCTGGGTGCTATCCCGCACGCTGGTGCCGGTCATGGTGAAATACCTCCTGCCCAAAGAGCTCGACGCCGGCCACGAGCACGTGAGCCCAGGGTTCCATCAGCGTTTTGAGGCGGCCTTCGAGCGCCTGCGTACGGTATACATGGGCGCCCTGACGGCCTGCCTCAATCACCGGCGCAACGTGATGCTGACCTCAGGCTTCGTGGTGCTGGCATCCCTTGCCCTCGTCCCGTTTGTGGGACGCGACTTTTTCCCCACTGTGGACGCGGGCCAGATCCGTATTCACGTGACCGCGCCTGCGGGGACCCGGCTGGAAGAAACCGAGGCCCTATACGGCCGTGTGGAGGACGTCCTGCGCCAGTTGATCCCTGACCGTGACCGCGATCTGATTCTGGACAACATCGGCCTGCCCCAGTCGGTCAACCTGGCTTTCACCGACACGCCCACCATCAGTTCTGCAGATGGCGAAATCCTGATTTCCCTCAAGCCCGAGCATCGGGTACGCACGCCCGATTACGTGCGTCTGCTGCGCAACGAATTGCCCCGGCAGTTTCCCGGCGTCAGCTTCTTCTTTCAGCCGGCAGACATCGTCAGCCAGATCCTCAATTTTGGGCTGCCCGCCCCCATCGACGTGCAGATTGCCGGCTTTGACCCCAAAATTCCCGCCATTGCCCAGGAGCTCGAGACGCGCATTGCCGCCATCCCGGGCGCCGCCGACGTGCACCGGCACCAGATCAGCAACGCCCCGCAATTGCAGGTCAACGTCAACCGAAACCGCGCCGCAGATCTGGGCATGACGCAACACGACGTGGCCAACAACGTGCTGATCGGGCTCAGTTCCAGTTCGGTGATTTCCTACAACCTGTGGCCTGATCCCAAAACCGGTGTGGGCTATCCCATTGCCATCCAGACACCGCAGTCACAAGTCGCCTCCATCGACCAGATCATGAACCTGCCGCTGCCGGGCAAGGGCGGCGCTGCCACTGAACCGCTGAGCAATCTCGCCACCCTGGAGCGGCGCGAGACCCCCGCCGTCATCAGCCATTACGACGTGCAGCCGGTCTTCGATATCTATGCCAACGTGCAGGATCGGGATCTTGGCGCACTGGCTTCAGACATCCAGAAAGTGGTCAACGACATCACGCCCAAACTGCCGCCCGGCACGCGTCTGGTCATGCGCGGCCAGGTGGAGAGCATGAACCAGGCCTTCATTCGCCTGGGCCTGGGCATCGTCTTTGCCGCCGCACTGATCTACTTCCTCATGGTGGTCAACTTTCAGTCCTGGACCGACCCCTTCATCATCATCACGGCCCTGCCGGGTGCCCTGTGCGGCATTGTCTGGATGCTGTTCGTCACGGCCACACCCTTTAGCGTCCCCTCGCTCATGGGCACCATCATGAGTCTTGGCGTGGCCACCGCCAACAGCATTCTGGTGGTGACCTTTGCCAACGACTGCATGTATGCCGGTTCCGACCCCGTCAAGGCGGCGCTCGAAGCCGGCTTCACGCGCTTGCGTCCGGTGCTGATGACGGCTGCTGCCATGCTCATCGGCATGGTCCCCATGGCCCTTGGCCTGGGCGAGGGAGGCGAGCAGAATGCACCTCTGGGCCGCGCCGTCATCGGCGGGTTGCTGGTGGCCACCCTGTCCACACTGGTGTTTGTGCCGGTGGTTTTTGCCTGGGTCAAGGAAGTCATGATTCGCAAAGGCTACCGATTTGACGCCGTCAGCGCCCATGCTGACCCCATCTGAAAACTCATGGTCTGCCTATGAACCCTTCTGAAAACCAGAATCCTCCACAATCCGCTGCGACGCCGCGGCATCGTCTGAGCCACGCTTTCAAGCCCCTGGCCATCGTCATCGGCCTGCTCCTGGTGCTGGTCGTGGTGGGTCTGATCAACCGCTACGGTCTTACCAACAACGCCCCGCGCCCAACGGTCACGCCCGCGCCCACCGTGGCCTTTGTCACGGCCACCCGCGGCAAACCCGAATCAGAACTGGTGTTGCCGGGCACTTTGCAACCCGCACGGGAAACCCAGATCTACGCCCGCGCCAGCGGCTATGTCAGCAAATGGAACGTGGACATTGGTGCGGAAGTCCATGAAGGCCAACTGTTACTGACCATTGACAGTCCCGAGGTGGACCAGAATCTGGCCCATGCGGAAGCCGCGCTGGCTTCCGCGCGCGCCAACCTGCAAATTGCCATCACCACGCTCAACCGATCAAAAGAGTTGCTGGCCAAAAAATTCCTGTCGCAGCAGATCGTGGATGAGCAGGAAGCCCAGATGCAGGCCCGCGCCGCAGACGTTCATGCCAACGAAGCCGATGTGCGCCGTTATCGGGAAAGCCAGGCCTTCGAGCGGGTTACCGCGCCCTTTGCCGGACGCATCACCTATCGCAACGTGGAAAAAGGCCAACTCGTCACCGCCAACAGCCCTGACCCCAACGGCTGGCTCTACCGCCTGTCGGCCACCAACCCGCTGCGCCTGTTCGTCAACGTACCGCAAAGCCAGGCACGTTTCATCCACGACGACATGCCTGTCTCACTCAAACTGAGCGAGTTTCCGGGAAAGACCTTCACAGCCACCGTGGCGCGTAGCGCGGGGGCGCTGGACCCCAGTTCCAAGACGCTGCTCACGGAAGTGCACATTCCCAACGACAGGCACGAACTGGCCTCGGGCAGTTACGCCGAGGCGCATTTTGCCTTGAAGCTCGATAATCCAGTCATCATCCTGCCAGCCAATACGCTGATCGTGCGTGCAGACGGCACCAGGGTGGCCGTCATCGACCAGAACAATCACATCCAGTTAAAGCCGGTCACTACCGGACGCGATTTTGGCACGACCATCGAGATCATTACGGGGTTGAATGAGAACGAGAAGGTCGTCACCAATCCTTCGGATTCCGTACGGGATGGCGCCACCGTCAACCCCGTGGCAGCCAAGACCAACTGATCAGCCCTGTGCACCCAGCCAGCGTGCCAGATCCGGCACGCTGTCCAGCACCACCAGCGCAGGATGCTGCTCAAGATAAGCCCGGGGATGCGCACCATAGCTCACCGCCACCGCATCGACCCCTGCATGGTGCGCCATCATGAGATCGTGGGAAGTATCGCCGATCATCAGCGTGCGTTGCGGCGTCGTGCCCGTCACCGCCATTAAATGCAGCAGCATGTCGGGATCGGGTTTGGGGCGGCTTTCATCAGCGCACCGCGAGGCCACGAAATGCGGTTTGAATCCGGTTGCGGTAAAACCGCGCTCCAGCCCCACGCGCGGCTTGCCAGTGGCCACCGCCAACAGATGGCCGTCGGCATCAAGTTGCTGTAACAGTTCGGCCACCCCTGCAAAGGGCCGCAACTGGTGTTCCCTTGGAAGGTAGTGCGCACGGTAATGTTCAAACAGCTCCGGCAACCGCTCGGGCGGCAGCTCGGGGGCCACATATTGCAGCGCTGCCATCATTCCCATGCCGATGACATGGCGCGCGTGTGCTTCGGGGGGCGTTGCGATGCCCATGCGCGTGCACGCCATGCGCAGCGTTTCGGCAATCAGGGAGGCGGAATCCAGAAGGGTACCATCCCAATCAAAAACGATCAGGTCATAGCGCATGCGTCAATGGCGTCAGGCGTTCGAGAAACTGCTTGAGCTCTTGGGGCAGTGCCGCTTCCAGCTTGAGCGGTGCCTCCTGCACGGGATGGATGAAACGCAGGGAAGCCGCATGCAGGAACATCCGCTTGAGGCCCTGGCGCGCCAGCGCCTTGTTCCAGGCAAAGTCGCCGTACTTGTCATCGCCGGCGATGGGGCAGCCCAGATGGGCGAGATGCACGCGAATCTGGTGGGTGCGCCCGGTCATGAGTTGGGCTTCCAGCAGTGTCGCTTCCTCAAAACGCTGTTTGCGGCGAAAAACGGTTTGCGAAGCCTTGCCGTCATCCCGTACCATCACCCGCCGCTCGCCGGATTCGGTCAGAAACTTGTGCAGGCTCTCCCTGACCACTTTCTTTTCTTCCTTGAACTGGCCCCGCGCCAGTGCAAAATAGCGCTTGTCCATGGCCCCGGTGCGCATCATGTCATGCAGCGCCACCAGCATGCTGCGCTTTTTGGCGATGAGCAGGATGCCAGAAGTATCGCGATCCAGCCGATGAGCCAGCTCCAGAAAACGCGCCTTGGGCCGCTCTGCGCGCAGTTGCTCAATCACGCCCAGACTGATGCCGCTACCCCCGTGCACTGCCACGCCGGCAGGCTTGTTGAGCGCCAGCAGCCCCTCGTCTTCATACAGGATTGCCTGTGACAGGGGCGCCGCGCCCCATTTTGGGGCATTGAGGGGGCCGGCCTTGGCCGGAGCCATTTCCACGGGCGGTATGCGCACCCGGTCGCCGATCTTCAAGCGGTAGGTGGCGTCCACCCGGCCACTGTTGACGCGCACTTCACCGCTGCGAAGAATGCGGTAAATATGGCTTTTGGGTACCCCTTTGAGGCGATTGAGCAGAAAATTGTCGATGCGCTGGTGATCGGCATCTTCATCGATTTCTTCCCAAAGAACGGAAGTTTTGCGCAAAGAGGACATTTTATTTATAATCGTAAGTTATTGAGTCTATTAGAGGTCGCCTCATCAAGCGGCCTGAAGATCCGGGTTAACTCAACCCGTTCCGAGCAGACTCGATAACCCCGGATCAACGGTGACATCCCGGGAACCTTCCCGGCAAACCTCCGGGCGTTCGACGAACAGTCACAATCGGTTAATTTCGCTCACCAAAAAGTAGCGATGGTAAGTTAGTTGCGCGCTGAAAGCATCATCTGATTTTTCCGCTCTGCCTGAAGCAGGGTGATGACGACAACACCGATCGAACCATTGATAGAGAGTCTGACATTTTAGTCACGTGAAGGCCCTATAGTTTATGCCCACCCGCGCCCAAGGCGCGAGCGTGGCTCGGTTTTGTCCTCCCGAAGCCCAAGCGCGCGGGGGTCCATTATGAAGCGCATGCTGTTTAACGCAACCCACTCCGAGGAGCTCCGGGTTGCCATCGTCGACGGTCAAAAACTGATTGACCTCGACATCGAATATTCCGGCAAGGAACAACGCAAGAGCAATATCTACAAGGCCGTCATCACGCGAGTGGAACCTTCGCTCGAAGCAGTTTTCGTGGATTACGGCACCGATCGCCACGGATTTCTGCCTTTCAAGGAAATCTCTCGCGCCTACCTGCAAAACGAAGACGGCGAATTTTCGCGCAGCCGCATCGCCAGCCAGCTCAAGGAAGGCCAGGAACTCATCGTCCAGGTGGACAAGGACGAACGGGGCAACAAAGGGGCCGCACTGACCTCTTTCATCAGCCTGGCGGGCCGTTACCTCGTATTGATGCCCAACAACCCGCGTGGCGGTGGTGTCTCGCGCCGCGTAGAAGGCGACGAACGCGCGGAATTGCGCGACGTTCTGGCGCAACTCGAGGTGCCGGCCGGCATGTCCCTGATTGCCCGAACTGCCGGAATTGGCCGCTCGGTGGAAGAGTTGCAATGGGATCTCAACTACCTGCTGCAATTATGGAATGCCATAGAGGCCGCTTCCCATGGGCAGAACGGCCCCTTCCTGATCTATCAGGAAGGCAGCCTCGTGATTCGCGCCATTCGCGATCTGTTCCAGCCGGACATTGGCGAGATCCTGTTTGACACCGAATCCATCTATGAACAGGCACGGCAGTTCATGAGCCATGTCATGCCGGCCAACGTCCACAAGGTCAAACTCTACCACGACGATGTGCCGCTGTTCTCGCGCTTCCAGATCGAACATCAGATTGAAACCGCCTACCGGCGTGAAGTCACGCTGCCATCGGGCGGCGCCATCGTCATCGACCATACCGAGGCCCTGGTCTCGGTGGATGTCAACTCGGCCCGTGCCACGCGTGGAGCGGACATCGAACAGACCGCGCTCAACACCAACCTCGAGGCCGCGGATGAAATTGCCCGGCAACTGCGTCTGCGCGACCTGGGCGGCTTGATCGTCATCGACTTCATCGACATGGAGAGCACGCGCAACCAGCGAGACGTGGAAAACCGCTTGCGCGACGCCCTGCACTATGACCGTGCGCGCGTGCAAACCGGAAAAATATCCCGCTTTGGCCTGCTTGAGCTTTCACGCCAACGCCTTCAGCCTTCGTTGGGAGAAACCAGCCATACGGCCTGCCCGCGCTGCCACGGCACCGGTTTCATCCGCGATACCGAGTCCTCGGCACTGCATATCCTGCGCATCCTGCAGGAAGAGGCCATGAAGGAAAACACGGCCATCGTCCGGGCCCAGGTTCCTGTGGACGTGGCCACCTTCCTGCTCAACGAGAAGCGCGCCGACATCTACGCCATCGAGGCACGCCTCAAGGTCCATGTGATGCTGATTCCCAACATCCACCTGGAAACCCCGAATTACTCGGTGCTGCGCATCCGTCACGACGAAGCCAACCAGATGGAACTGACGGAAACCAGCTACCAGCTGGTGGAAGTTCCTGAGGAGGCAAACGACCTCAAGCCGCGCGACGAGCGACAGACCCCGGCCAAACCGGTGGCTGCCGTACGGGGCATTACCCCGCTTCAGCCTGCGCCCATGAGTGCCGAACCCACCCCCGCACCAGCCCCTGCTGCGCGCAGCTACCAGGAAGGCTCGCGTAAATCGCTCTTTGGCACCATTCTGGGCTGGTTCAAGGGCTCGCCTGGCGAGGAACCTGCGCCCGCCAGAGCCGAAACGGCCCCAGCAGCGCCGGCACGCCGTGAACGCAACGAACAGGGCAATGATCGCCGTCGCTCACGCGGGGGACGAGATCGCCAGGAACGCGGTAGCCGCAATGAAACGCGTGAAGGAGCCCCGGAAAACGGTGACCGGCCCCAGCGTGGCGAGGGCCGAGGACAGCAAAAACCCCGCCAGCAGCAACGCGACCCCAAGCGCAATGAGGTCCAGGCAGCAGCACCCACCCAGGCTGTGCCCGCACCAGTTGCAGCGTCGCTCACGACGGGCAACGAAGGCCAACCGGCCCCACGCGAAGGGGGGGGTGGCAGAAGCCGCCGTGGCCGGCGTGGTGGTCGTCGCGACCGCGGTGCACGCGGCTTCAACGGCGCCATTGCGCCCTCTTTTGAGCGGGGTGATGAAAATCCGGCCGAAACGGTGATAGACAGCGTCATCGCGGAAGAACAGGGTGCCCTGCGCAACCCTCGACAGCGTCGCCGTAACCGCAATGAGACTTATGACGAGACCCCATCGGTCCAAACTCCGGTGGAGCACCATGAACCGCTTCAGCCCCAGGCGGAGTTCGACCTGGGTGCCGCGGTAGCAGCCCCTGCACCGGTGTTTGCCCCTGTCGAGACGCCCACTGCGCCTGTAGCTGTAGCCGTTTCCATTCCCGATGTGCCCACACCTGCACCCGTTTCGATGCCGGTGGCACAGCAACCCATCACGGCACCTGCCACTTCCCTTTCAACGGCCACTCTGGAAGTCCCAGCGGAGAGCGGATTGGTTCTGGTGCAAACCCGCAAGGCCGCAGAAGTTGCGCCCCCTTCCGAACAGGAGGCTCGCCCCCCTCGCCGGCGCACCCCCCGGGCTCGCCCGGCTGCCAAGGCAGAGGCTGGTCCGCTGGTTCAGGTGGAAACCCAACAGCGCAGCGAGTCGTAAGGCTCTGTCATAAGGGCGATCGATCGCCCATGAAAAAGCCCCTCGCAAAGAGGGGCTTTTTCATGCTGCAGCACGCTTGCTGCAACAGCATGGGTCTATGCTGCTTTATGCACAGGAATCAATTGGTTAAATGATTCAATGAAACCAATGCATGAAGCCTCTCCCTCGAGCGCGGCTGCTTCCAGGCGAAGCCGCTGTGAGGCTTCCAGGGGCATGGACCAAAACAGCACGGCACCACAGTCGCGACTGCGAAGCGCCTGCTGGACCGCCCATCGCTTTCCTTCGACAGATGTCGCACGGACCACCATGAACCGGGACGGATCAACCCCGGCGCGATGAAAACGCGCCATGGGCAGCGCATAAGGGGGGGCCACCAGCACAACCCACTTGCGCCTGCGGGTCATGCTGGCCAGGAACGGCCACAGGCCATTGAGTTCCTGCTCGCCGCAAGCAGCCACCTCGGTCACCCCGACCGGCCACATGTGCAATGCCGTTTGAAGCGAATGTATATTATTTGAATCAAGAGATTGAGCTGTCTTTTTTAAGTTGATTCTGGCCACAAGTTGGCGTAACTGGCATACGAGCAGATGCAGGGGTGAGATGACGAGGGACATGGTTTAGTGGCTCCAGTCGGATCGGATGATGCCTACGCCCAAGCCTTCGATGACCAGCGGCTCATGTCGCAAATCCACCAGGATGGGTTCAAAATCGGGGTTTTCGGGCAGAAGTTCGACCTGGTGGCCGTGCTGCCGGAAGCGCTTGACCGTGACCTCGTCGCCCAGCCGCGCCACCACGATCTGGCCATTGTGCGCTACGGTCGTTTGATGCACGGCAAGCAGATCGTTGTCCAGAATGCCAACATCGCGCATGCTCGCGCCACGCACCCGCAACAGGTAATCTGCCTGAGGGCGGAACATCTGGGGATCAACCTTATAGTGGGCCTCGATGTGTTCGGTGGCAAGAACCGGGCTTCCTGCAGCCACCCGGCCCACCAGCGGAAGCCCGCCATGGTCCGGCAGGCGAATGCCGCGAGAGGAACCCGCCACCAGCTCGATGGCGCCTTTCCTGGCCAGGGCACGCAAGTGGTCCTCAGCGGCATTGGGAGAGCGAAAACCCATGGCTGCGCACAATTCCACGCGCGTGGGCGGCACGCCCTCCTGTTCCATGTGCTGGCGTATCCAATCGAGAATTTGCTGCTGTCTTGGGGTCAATGGGTTCATCACATCCTCCATGACTGTATTTTTATACAGTATTATGGAAAATGCAACCCCTCTAGAATCGGATCATGACAAGAACCATGCCTACCGTGTTTGTTGGTCACGGCAACCCCATGAACGCCATCCTGCCCAGCCGCTATGCCAAAGCCTGGGAGGCCTTGGGACAGTCCTTGCCCAGGCCTGAAGCCATCCTCGCGATCTCGGCGCACTGGTTCGTGCCTGAAACGGCAGTAACTGCCATGGCGCAACCACGCACCATCCACGATTTTGGCGGTTTTCCCAAGGCCCTCTATCAGGTGCAATACCCTGCCCCAGGCAACCCCCTGCTGGCGCAACGCGTTGCAGACCTGCTCTCACCCACCCCGGTTCGTCAGGACATGGCATGGGGTCTGGACCATGGCACCTGGTCCGTATTGAAACATTTATACCCCGATGCCGACATCCCGGTGATTCAACTGTCCCTGGATTCACGAGGCACCGGCAGGTTTCACTATGAGCTTGCGCGCCGGCTGGCCCCCTTGCGCGACGAGGGTGTGCTGGTTTTGGGCAGTGGCAACATCGTGCATCACCTGGGGGAACTGTTGTGGGAATCATCGGCAAGCCCCTACGACTGGGCAGTGCGATTCGATCAGAAGACGCGGCTCGCCATTAGCGCAGGAAACCATGACGCGCTCCTGGCCCTCGATGCGCTGGATGCGGACGGGCGCCTTGCGGTACCCACACCCGAACACTATCTGCCGCTGCTATACATGCTGGGCCTGCAGCGCAGCACGGATCAGGTCAGTTTTCCGGTTGAGGGCATCGATTTGGGATCAATCAGCATGACCACCGTAGTCATGGGGTGACTCAGTGGCGTGAACCGAGGGTATCAGGCATCCCCAGGACCATGACATCCACACCCTCATCGTGCAGTTCCTGCAGCTCTTCCTGAGTGGCCACGCCGCGAATGTTGCGTACCGGCGCCTCGCCAAAATGCACTTCGCGCGCCACTTCGGCAAAGCTTTCGCCCACATCCTCGGTATGGGCCAGGATATGCTGGACCACTTGCTGGCGCAGGGCGTTGACGAGATCGCCCGCGACCATCATCATGGGTTCCTGCATTTCATTGTTTTCCGCAACGGCTTCAGCCTTGCCGCGAACATAGGGCGCGGAAGGCAGTCGGGTAATTTCCCTGGAGTTACAAAGGGGGCAAGAAACATGGCCGTCTTCACGCTGGCTTTCAAAGCTCGAAGCGGATTCGAACCAGCCTTCAAACCGATGTTCCCGAGGGCAGGCAAGATCATAAACAACCATAATGGCATTTCTCTCCAATTGAACCTTACATGATACCACTTTTGCGAAAATCAAGTCTGGCCCCTTGACACCCCCCATAAAAGGGTTTTATCCGGGGCAATGACTGGGTAAAATGCTTCTTTTGCCGAACTGGAACCTCCATGCGCCTTCAGACCCTGTCCCCCATCGTTGCCCTGCTCTCTGCTTTGCTCATTCCGGCTGTCAGCCATGCCGGCGACATCCGGATCGGCCTGACCGAGGCGCTGACCGGCCCGGCCTCGCAGTACGGCGTGCCTATCCAGAATGGTTTCCTGCTGGCCCAGGATGAAATCAATGCCAAGGGCGGCGTCAATGGCAACAAGATTGTTCTGATTGAAGAAGATGAGCGTGGCAAGAAAGAAGAAGCCATCAACGTCTACAAAAAACTCATATTCCAGGACAAGGTACTGATGATTTTCGGGCCCACCCTGTCCAACTCCATGTTTGCCGCCGGCCCCATTGCCAACTCGGCCAAGGTGGTGGCCTTTGGTACCAGCAATACGGCCTCGGGCATCACGGACATCGGGCCCTATATTTTTCGCAGCTCGCCCATGGAGGCTGACGTGGTTCCGGTCACGCTCAG
This sequence comes from Ferrovaceae bacterium, assembly GCA_027311025.1. Lineage (GTDB taxonomy): Bacteria > Pseudomonadota > Gammaproteobacteria > Burkholderiales > Ferrovaceae > JAJZRV01. The sequence goes on along the minus strand of DAICZS010000012.1, from coordinate 15,630 downwards.
AACCGCCATCAAACACCTCAACATCCACAAGGTGGGCATCATCTACGGCAACGACGACGCTTTCACCAAGAGCGGTTACGACGTCTTCAAAAAATCCCTGGAGGAACTGCACATCCCTGTCGTGGACACCGAAACCTATGCCAAGGGCGACGTGGACTTCAAGGCCCAGCTGACCAAGCTGAAAGCGGCCGATCCCGACGCCATCATCTGCCCCTGTCTTTCGGAAGAAGGCTCCAATATCCTGTTGCAGTCCCGCGCGCTGGGCATCAAGCAGTCGTTTATCGGCGGCAACGGCTTCAATTCACCCAAGCTGGTGGAAATTGCCAAGGCGGCGGCCGAAGGCACCATCGTGGGTTCGCCCTGGTTTGACGGCAACCCCTCGGTACAGAACCAGCACTTCATTGCAGCCTACCGCAAGAAATACGGCACGGATCCCAACCAGTTTTCTGCCCAGGGTTACGACGCCCTGTTTATCGTGGCCGAGGCCCTGAAGAAGATCAAACTGACGGGGCAGCTGGAGCAGGATCGTCAGGCCCTGCGCGATGCCCTGCCGCACATCCAGATCGATGGCGCCACCGGAAAATTTGCCTTTCGCCCTGCACCGGAGCATGCCGGCAAGCCCGGAGGCTATGACGCCAACCAGACGCCTTTTGTCTACATCGTCAAGAACGGCAAGTTCGTCCTGTTGAAGTAGCATGCTGGCGCAACAGATCGTCAACGCGATCAGTCTTGGCAGCGTCTATGCCTTGTTTGCGTTGGGCTTTACTTTGGTGTTTGGCATCCTGGGCGTCATCAACCTGTCGCACGGCGGCATTTTCATGCTGGGAGCCTATGCGGCCTTGCTGCTGACTACCTGGTTTGACCTGTCCCTGTGGATAGCCCTGCCCGCCGCCATGGTCTTTTCAGGCCTGGTGGGGCTGTTGATCGACGTCCTGATCCTGAAGCGCCTGCGCCAGCGAGGCGCACCGCATCTCATGCCCATGATTGCCACCATCGGCGCGGCCATCCTGATGACTAGCCTGGCCCAAGGGGTGTTCGGCTCTGAGGCCCGGCGCTTTCCCCTGGAGTGGTTCAATGATGAGACCCTGAAGCTGGGTACGATCACCATTCCCTTGTTGCAAGCGGGCATCACCACACTCGCCCTGGTGCTCATGGTGTTGATGATGTGGGTGCTGAAACGAACCCGTCTGGGACAAGCATTGCGGGCCATCGCCGAGTCACCACGCTCTGCCGCCCTGCTCGGCATTCCGGTAGAGCGCCTGTTTCATCTGACCAGCTTTATCGCTGCAGCCCTGGGCGGCACTGCCGGCATCCTGATTGGTCTGTCGTTCAACGCCATTTCACCTTTCATGGGCCAACCCATGCTCCATAAGGGCATTGCCGCCATTATTCTGGGTGGATTGGGTGACGTGCGTGGCGCGGTGCTGGGCGGCCTGTTTCTGGGCATCACGGAAGTGTTTGCGGTCACCTTTCTCTCCAGCGAATACCGCGATGCCCTGTCCTTTGGCCTGTTGTTTCTGATGTTGCTCTGGCGACCGCAGGGACTCTTCGGCGCCTCGGCCACCCGGAGCGCCTGATGGACTGGTCTTCCTGGTGGGCCACCTATAGTACGCTGGTCCTTAGCATCGGCGTGTACGGGCTCATGGCGCTGTCCATCTCCCTCACGCTCTCCTGCGGCCTGCTCTCTCTCGCCAATGCAGCCTTCATGGGCATTGGCGCTTACGTCAGCGCCGTCAGCACCCTGCAGTACGGCCTGTCCTTTCCCAGCGCCCTCTTGCTGGGCATTCTCGCACCCTCGAGCGTGGCCCTGCTCATCGGCGTGCCTGTATTGCGCCTCTCAGGCGTCTACCTTGCCATGGCAACCCTGGGTTTTGGTGAGGTGGTGAGGGTCGTGGCACTCAACCTCGACATCACGGGTGGCCCGCTGGGGTTGAACGGCATTCCGCTTCTCACGGAATGGTGGCATGTCCTGCTGTCCGTGGTGGTGGTGTTGCTGCTCCTGCAAGCGCTACGACACTCCCGGATTGGGCGCGCTTTCGAGGCCATTCGCGAAGACGAGACGGCCGCCCGGCTGATGGGGATAGCCACCCATCGCATCAAGCTGCTGGCCTTTGTCCTGGGGGCCGCCATTGCAGGGCTGGCAGGGGGACTCAATGCGCATTACACCTTTACCCTGAGCCCCGGCAACTTTGGCTTCGAGAATGCGGTGGACATTCTCACCATGGCCATTTTGGGCGGCATCCAGGGACTGCTTGGTCCCTTGCTGGGAGGAGCCATCATCACGCTCCTGCCAGAACTGCTGCGCGGTCTGCAGGAATTTCGCATGGCCGCCAATGGGGTGATCCTGATCGCCGTGGTCCTGTTCCTGCCGCACGGCATCTGGGACCCCCGTCGCTTGGCGCGCTGGCTGAAGAAAAGATCGAAACATGCTGACGCTTGAGCGCATTTCCCGACATTTCGGCGGCGTCACGGCCCTCGAACAAGTCAGCCTGACGGTCCCCAGTGGTCAGGTATTTGGCCTGATTGGTCCAAACGGCGCAGGCAAGACCACTGTTTTCAACCTCATTACCGGGCTGTTTCCGCCCTCCTCGGGTGAGATGCACTTTCAGGGGCAGAGCCTGCTCGGACTGCCTCCGTATCGCATCGCCACCCGCGGCATCGCTCGCACCTTCCAGAACATCCGCCTGTTTTCTGAAATGTCGCTGATCGACAACGTCATCGTGGGCATGCATGCCCACCTTGACTATCCCATCTGGGATGCGGTGTTGCGTACGCCCCGCTTTCGCAGGCTGGAGCGCCACGCACGCGCAGAAGCCCATCAACTGCTGCATCGGGTGGGGCTGGGCGACCTGTCACAGGAATTGGCCGGCAACCTGTCCTATGGCAATCAGCGCAAACTTGAAATCGCGCGAGCTTTGGCCACGCAACCACGCCTGCTACTGCTCGACGAACCTGTGGCCGGCATGAATGCCACCGAAAAAAATGCAGTGATGGCGCTGATCGAGAGCCTGCGCCAGGATCACCTCACCGTCTTCATGATCGAACACGACATGCGTTTTGTCATGGGATTGTGCGACACCGTAGCCGTCCTCAACTTTGGCCGCATCATAGCCGAAGGCCCTCCCTCAGCCATTCAGTCCAACCCGGCCGTGATTGAAGCCTATTTGGGGCAGGAGGACAGCGCATCGTGAGCAAACCCCTGTTGCAACTCGAACATCTGCGCGTGTCCTACGGCCATGTGGAGGCCGTGAAGGGCATTTCACTGGAAGTGCACCCCGGCGAAATGGTGGCGCTGGTGGGCGCCAACGGCGCAGGAAAAAGCACCACGCTGCTGGCGCTGTCCGGGCTGATCCGTCCGGTATCAGGCCGCGTGGTCTGGGAAAGCCAGGACATTACGCGCTGGAGCCCGCACCAACGCGTGTCGGGGGGATTGGTGCAGGTGGCTGAAGGCCGGGCCATTCTCAAAACCCTGAGCGTGCGGGAAAACCTGGAATTGGGCGCCTACACGCAACCCGGACAAGCCAACCTCAAGCCCATCTATGAGCGCTTTCCCATCCTCAAGCAACGCGCCAGCCAGCTGGCAGGCAACCTGTCAGGTGGCGAACAGCAGATGCTGGCCATCGGTCGCGCGTTGCTGTCCCAACCGCGACTGTTGATGCTGGACGAGCCTTCCATGGGGCTGGCTCCACTCATCGTGCGGGACATTTTTGCGATTCTGCGCGAAATCCACCAACAGGGCATGACCATCCTGCTGGTGGAACAGAACGTGCGTCAGGCCTTGAAGCTGGCTGACCGCGCCTATGTCATGGAAACCGGCAGCGTCACTTTGGGGGGCAGCGCCCAGGAGCTCATCAACGATCCCAGAATCGTTGCTGCCTACCTGGGCGGCTGAAACCCGCCGCAATTACAAATAGATCGACAGAAACTCCAGCGTCCTGCCCCGGGCCAACGCCGCAGCCGGCTGATTGTAAGCAGCGCGTGCCCAGCAGTTAAACCCATGCCCCACACCCGGGTAAGTCTGAACCCAGGCATCTGCGTGTGAAGCAAAGGTCCGCGATACGGTTTTGACAGCGCTGACCGGAATCAACTGATCCTGCTCTGCAAAATGGAACAGCATGGGACAGGTCATGCGCGCCTCCCGATCCAGCCTGGCTTCAATTCCGGCACCGTAATAGCAGATGCCCGCATCCACGCGACCGCTTGCCGCCAGCAGATAGGAGAGCAGTCCGCCCATGCAATACCCGAGACTGGCCACCTTTCCCACCACCTGGGGCAGCTTTCTCAATGCTGCCGTGCTATCCACCAGATCCTGAATTGCGCTGTCGAAATTCAGATTGCCCTTCAAGGCGCGGCCGCGCGCCATGGCCGCGTCGTCATATCCCAGTTCAACCCGGGGCGCTTCGCGCCAGAAGACATCGGGTGCCAGCACCACAAAGCCATCCATGGCGTACTGATCCGCCACGCCACGAATATGCTCGTTGACGCCAAAAATTTCCTGGATCAATACGATCCCAGGGCCCATTCCCGTGGGGGGCAAACTGACGTACGCCTGGAATGAACCCCCATCGCTGCTTGCAACATCCATCCACCGACCGTTCATCATGTCTCCTGCACTAAGGGAATGAGGCGTGAATTCTACACCGGCGATCACGACTGAATTTTGACAAATTGTGCTGCTACTGCAAGCACCTTGCCGCCATGAGCCCATCACAATACCGTGATGCCTACAGCCCTTCACACGCTGCAACGCGTATTTGGCTATCCCGACTTTCGCGGCGCCCAGGAAGCGATCATTGCACACCTCATGGGCGGCGAAAGCGCCCTCGTGCTAATGCCGACTGGTGGAGGAAAATCACTGTGCTACCAGATTCCTGCATTGCTGCTGCCCGGAATCACCCTGGTGGTATCGCCGCTCATTGCCCTGATGCAGGACCAGGTGGCGTCCCTGCGCCGTCGTGGCGTGCCCGCCGCGCAACTCAACGCCACCCTTGCCAGCCATGAAAACCGGCAGCTTCAGGAAGACTTGCTGACAGGTCGTCTCAAGCTGCTGTACGTCTCGCCAGAACGGCTGGCCCAGCCAGCTTTTCTGGCCCTGCTCGACCACTTGCAGGCGCGTGGGCAGCTGTCCCTGTTTGCCATCGATGAGGCGCATTGCATTGCGCAATGGGGGCATGATTTCCGACCCGAGTACCGCAAGCTGAGCGTGCTTCACCACCGTTATCCCAGCGTACCCCGTGTGGCCCTCACGGCCACGGCAGATCCTGAAACACGCCAGGAAATCCTGGAGCAACTGCAGTTGCGCGCCGACCAGCAGTATGTTGCCAGCTTCGACCGCCCCAACCTGCATTACGGCATCTGTCCCAAGTCAAACCCTGGGGCTCAAATTGAAACATTTCTTTTGGAAAGGCATGCGCGCGATAGCGGCATCATTTACTGCCAGTCGCGGCGCCAGGTGGAACATGCGGCGCTATGGTTGCAATCGCGGGGGTGGAGCAGCCTGCCTTACCATGCAGGACTGGAAATGGCATTGAGGGAACGCCACCAGCAGCGGTTCATCCAGGAGAAAGGCGTCATCATGGTCGCCACGGTGGCCTTTGGCATGGGCGTGGACAAGCCCGACGTACGCTTTGTCATCCATCTCGACAGTCCACGCAACCTTGAAGGCTATTATCAGGAAACCGGTCGGGCCGGCAGGGACGGCGGGGTGGCTGAAGCCTTGATGCTGTTCCATCCCGCCGACCTCATGGCCTTGCGCCTGCGCATCCAGCAAGCACACCGATCTCGAGACAGGCAGGTGGCTGACTTGAACAAGCTCGAGGCATTGGCCCGCTATTGCCGGTCAGATGCGTGTCGGCGGCGCACCCTGCTTCGCTACTTTGGAGAAGAATCGACTGGGCGGTGCCATACTTGCGACAACTGCAACCCGGACTATCGTGCCTGGTGCGGCCCAGGGCATCGCAACCATGCCATCACTTTCGCCGCCGATCGATTTACCCCCGGAATCAGGCGAACCCGGTAAAATGACGGGCCTGCCCGGGTGGTGAAATTGGTAGACACAAGGGACTTAAAATCCCTCGGCCTAAACAGCCGTGCCGGTTCGATTCCGGCCCCGGGCACCACTTCTGCTACTTGTAGACCCCACACCCGACGATCATGTTGTCCACCTTGCGGATGTAGGATGTCTTGTTTTCCACGACGCCAGATTCGGGGTTATTGAACATGTAGTCCTGCCAGCCGCTACCCTGGGTATTGGCAATCTCGATGCGTTCGCGAATGAAAAGCTTGCCATTGGCATCCTTGGCGTCGATCATGGCCTTTCCCACCAGGGCGGGATTTCCGCCATGCGCCAGCACTGTTCCATTCATGTCGTACACGAAGAGGTAGAGATCGCGTTTGATGAACTCGCCCACCGGGTCGGCAAACTCGGCGAAGGCCTTCTGCACGCCCTTGGCCGCGATAAGGGCAACGCCCTTGTCCACCAGTTGCTGTGCATCGTTGGCCGTGCCCCCGCTGAACAGGCTGATGGCTTCCTTGAGCCTTCCTGAGACATCGCCAAGGGTTGCTGCTTCAGTGGCCATCTGCCCGATACTGACGTTGCTGTCCTGGGCCATCAGCGAGATGCGTTCGATGTTTTCGGCAATCTGGTGGCTTGCCACCGTCTGCTCCTGTACGGCACTGGCGATATCGTGGACCATGTCCAGCACATCCCTCGAACCACTGTTGATGTCAGACAGCGCATTGCCGGCACGCGAGGCAAGCGCCACCCCGTGCCCTACTTGGGAAGAACCCGAACCCATGGTATCCACGGCAGTACGCATGCTGGCCTGGATGGTGCTGATCATGGTGGTGATTTCTTCGGTGGCACCAGCCGTGCGCTCTGCAAGCTTGCGCACCTCATCGGCAACCACGGCAAAGCCACGACCCTGCTCACCGGCACGCGCAGCCTCGATCGCCGCATTGAGGGCCAGCAAATTGGTTTGGTCGGCAATCTCCTTGATTACCTTCACAATGGAACTGATTTCGGCGGTGCGATGACTGAGGGAGGTGATTTCCTGCGTAGCCTGGTTGAAGGAATCTGCAATCCGGGTCATCCCTGTAGAGGCATCCCGAACCACTTTCTCCCCTTCGGCGGACAGGTCACTGGCCTTGATGGACAGACCTTCTGCATCAGTGGCGTGGCCGGCAACCATTGAAATACTGGTGCTCATCTCCTCAACGGCCGCTGCCACACTGGATGCGGCATCGGTTTGCTGCTGTGAAAGTTTTGTGACCTGGCGTGAGGTATCGGAGAGTTTGGCTGCAGCTTCGGCGACCATCACAGCGCCGCCGGAGATTCGCGCAATCATCCGTTTGAGATTTTTTCTCATGTCGTTGAAGCTGGCAGCAATACTACCCAACTGATCCCTGGACGATGTTTGCACATGGGCAGCAAGGTCGCCATTGCTGAAGCGTGCTATGGCTGATGCAAAGGACGCAATCGTCCCCGTGATGGAGTAGAACGTACCAGCCAGGAAATAGGCGCCAAGAACGGCAGCACCCAATGCAATCAGTACGAGTCCCTGAAGTGCCGGATTCAACTGGGCAAAGCACAGAATGTAGACCAGCACCGCAGGGGAAAGAAGCAACAAGGTGCCAACCAGAAAAAACTTTGATGAAAAACTCAAACCATCCACGATCTTGCAGGCCGGAGCCAGAATGGATTTCATTACAGATATTCCTCTCTCATTACCATACTTCGAAGCGTCACTCCGATGATAACGGCAGATTCGTGGAATTCTGAAGGCAAGCCTTGGCCTGGATACAAAAATATATCAGCCCAGGCCTATTGCTTCGTGAGCGAGAACGAACCGGTAGCCCCTGAACTGCTGACCAGGGTGCCAGTCATGACATTGTTTGCAACTTTTGCAGACCAGTTGTAGGAAACATTCTTACTCGTTTCCGAGATAAACAGGCTGTAGAGAATGTTCAGGCTCGATCCTGCAACCGTTCCGGAGACGGTGCCGGAAGACGAGGTGTAGTAGGCAAATTCGCAACTGGGAACGTAGCGCAGCATCAGTCCGTCGGCGGATACGGATCCTGATAACGCAGTGCCACTGGTGGACAGGGTGAGCGTCAGCGAGCCGCTGTCGCTGTAGGTGCAGCCGCCGTCGCCCGAGCCGGTTTTGCTCCATGTGCCAACCCAGGTACCTGCAACGCCAAGGGGATTCACGACAATCGAGGTTTGTGGGCACGGAGAAGTGGTAACACGAGAAAAGGTGTCCACGGCGCAGACGCCAAACGTGTAAGTATTGGGCAACTGATTGCCATTGACATCGGTTTTTCCCGTGCTGGTGGGAATGCCACTGAGCGTGCCATCAATGTGCAGCGTCATTCCGCCGGGGGTCACACCATTACTCAAGGAATCGAGCATGTATGTATATAGGGATGTAGGCCATATGCCCGCCACGACATTTTGCGAATAAGCCGTGTCACCGACAGTGACGGAATCCAGTGGGTTTCTCAGGGTCAGCAACGGTTTTGTCACGGGAAGAACGGAGCCGCCACCCACGCTGACGATGGCGCCGACGGTAATGACGACATTATGATAAACCGTGCTACCCACCCGTACTGTCGGGATGTTCAGTTGATTGGTGGCCGTATTGAAAGTGTCGTAAGCGCTCCCTGCGGTACCACCACCCATGTTGACGATGCTGCCCAAAGTGACTTGCACATTGGTGTAGGCATTGCCGCCCACGAGCACCAGGGGAACGGTCAAAACACCGGTTGCAGGATCATATGTATCGCCGCCATTGGGGGCAATGGCGCCATTGCCGGTGCTGATGATGTTGCCCACGGTAGCCACTACATTGGTGAATGTGGTGGCTCCCAGCTGGACAGCGGGAATGGTCAGCAGACCGGATGTGGTGGAATAGGTGTCGGTGGTACCCACTGGCGTGCCGCCACCGATGCTGATCACCTTGCCCACCGTCATCGTGACGCTGGAATATGCAGTACCGTTGATCGTCAGCGAGGGAATCGAGAGGATGTTGGTTGCCGGATCGTAAGTGTCTGTGCCATTGGCCGACAAAGCGGTACAGATCAAAGAGAACGCCAGCAGCACCTGCGTGATCAATCGTGAGAATTTCTGCAGCGAGCCCATCACGACCGCATTCTCCGAATAGGAAATCGCAAATCGAACATTTAGTTACAATTTGACACATATTCATACATGAGGTCAAGTTGCAATATCAGGCTGTATCTAGCAGGAGGATGGGCGGGTCATGAAACAAGTGATGATCGTCACCGGCGGCGCCAGAGGCATCGGCGCAGCCACGGCGCTCCAGGCTGGCGCACAGGGATATGCCGTATGCGTCAATTACCTGCACCACCGGGATGCGGCAGATGCGGTCGTTTCATCCATTGCCGCAAAGGGCGGCGTTGCCATGGCCGTGCAGGCTGACGTAGCCGTGGAGCGCGAGGTCATTGCCCTGTTTGAACGGGTTGATGCCGCTTGGGGTAGCGTCACTGCCCTGGTCAACAACGCAGGTATCCTGGAGAAGCAGTCCCGTGTCGAGGATATGGATGTTGAGCGAATCCGCCGGATACTGGCCGTCAACGTGATGGGCAGCTTCCTGTGTTCGCGTGAAGCGGTGCGCCGCATGTCCACCCGGCATGGCGGCATCGGTGGTGGCATTGTCAACGTGTCATCCCGTGCATCCCGGCTGGGTTCTCCGGGCGAATATGTAGACTATGCCGCTTCCAAGGCGGCGGTGGACACCCTGACACTGGGGTTGGCGAAGGAAGTTGCTGCGGAAGGCATTCGTGTGAATGCCGTGTGCCCCGGCGTAATCTATACCGACATCCATGCCAGTGGTGGTGAGCCCCAACGCGTGGATCGCGTCAAGGAGGCCATTCCCATGAAGCGCGGCGGACAGCCTGACGAGGTGGCCAGAGCCATCCTATGGCTGCTTTCTGAAGAATCCTCCTATACGACGGGCGCGTTCATTGACGTTTCTGGTGGCCGATAGCGGCACCCCTGACGTCCATTCACCTGCAAGGAAATGAGGAAATGACCCGATCCCACCTGACACGCCTGTCGTGGCGTTTATTTGCCGCCCTGCTGATGGCCGGCACCGCTTGGGCTTCAGCCGTGCCCCCGGACACCGTCATGGTATTTGAAGGGGCCCGACTCATCACCGGCACAAACACCCCACCCATTGAAAATGCCGTGTTTGTAGTCACCAATGGCATGATCACCGGTGTCGGCAAGCAAGGAGTGCTCACCTTCCCTGCCGGGGCCGTGCGAGTCAACCTTACGGGAAAAACCGTCATGCCCGCACTGGTGGACGATCATGTCCATATGGGATATCGCAAAGGCTCCAGCTTCTCGGCCGACAACTACACCCGGGGAAACCTGCTGGACATTCTCGACCGCTTTGCATTCTTTGGCGTGGCAGCCATTCTCGAGACGGGAACCGGACGAGGCGACCTGCCCTTCACGATCCGCCCGGAAGCCCTGCAGGGCGCGCGCTATCTCACCACTGGCAGCGGCTTCGCCATGCCTGATGCCGGCCCTGGGGGACCCATGCGCGATTCGATTTATGGCGTCACCACGGAGACCCAGGCTCGCCAATACGTACGCGAGCTTGCAGCACATCAACCCGACATGGTGAAGATCTGGGTGGATGACCGCAATGGCAGGGTGGAAAAACTCAAGCCTGCGCTCTACCGCGCCATCATCGATGAAGCGCACCGACACCATCTGAAGGTGATGGCACATATCGTCAACCTTGCCGACGTGAAAGACCTGCTCAGGGCGGGAGTGGATGGTTTCGCCCACATGGTGCGGGACCAGGAAGTCGATGATGAACTGCTGCAACTCCTGAAGGCGCATCCGAACGTGTTCTTCCTCGAGACGCTTTGGGGAGAGCGCCGCAGCATCTACACGTCGCCGCCAGCATGGCTTGAAGACCCCATGCTACGCGACGTCTACACGGCAGCAGATCTGAAGGAACTGGCGGACCAGTTTCAACCCGACCCGGCTGTCACACCCCAGGCGTTGGCGCGGACGCGCGCCATGGCGCAGATGAGCCTGCACAATACGGCCCTGCTTGAGGCTGCCGGGGTGCAACTCGGTCTTGGCACCGATACCGGCGGCATGAATGGTGGCCAGTTCTTCGGCCTGGGCACGCATGTTGAAATGGAGCTACTCGTCAAGCGCGCCGGGCTTACCCCCATGCAAGCCCTGCTGATTGGCACACGCAATTCGGCTGCGATCCTGGGGCTGGACCAGCTGGGCACCCTGGTGCCGGGAAAAAGCGCGGATTTCATCGTGCTCGACGCCAACCCCCTGGATGACATTGCAAACACGCGTCGTATCTCACGCGTTTACCTGCGTGGCGAGGAAATTCCGCGAAACACCTTGAAGGCCCGCTGGGCTGCCCAGGGGAATTGAGTGCATGTTCAGACGGGCGTACACAGCCTGGCGATTTCTGCTGCATTCCCCAGTTTTTCCACGTTCCAGCAAAGATCCATGACCCGGCGGATGGTGGGGTCGGGCAAGATCCCTTCGGCCAGATCGGTAAACTTGGCTTCCAGGGCTTGATCACTCATCGGCGCTTCCAGGCTTCCCACAGCATGCTCGATATGGCGCTGTAGCAATTGTCCGTTCTTGAGCACGATCACCATGTCCACCTGGGAAGTGGCGATCCCCGGGGTGCTCACCGGGATGATCTTTTTGCGCAGTGCCATGACGGTGGGGTCGGACAGGGCACGGGCGCTAAACTGTTTTTCACCGGCAGCCCCTTCCACCAGGGCCACTGCAACGGCATGGTAAACGCTGAACTTCCCTTCGAGCCCGACTTGCGGGTTTCTTTTGCCGGTAAGCTCCAGTACCAGGGGATTGACCTTGATCTCCACGCGTTCGATCTGATCGGCTTTGAGGTGGTGTTCATTGCGCAACTGGATGGCAGCATCGATGGCCGGGTGCAACACGATGCCGCAGGCAAACGGCTTGTATGAATTCAGCGCTGCCTCGTAGTGCTGCCCCAACCCCTGTGTGATTTCCCTGAAGTCCTGTTTCGTACTGATGGTATGGGCCCAGCCCCGCTTGGCCTCGATCATGCCATTGGAACTCGTGAAATTTTTCGCTGCGAGCAAGGCGGAAAAGATGCCGTTGCTGGCAGCGCGACCCGGATTGAAGCTCTTGTTCATCGAGCCAAAGGATTCGCGCAACCCCACAGGCTGTGAGGCTGCCAGCCCAAGCGCCCACACCATCTGTTGTTCGTTCAGGCCCAGCAGCTTTCCGGTCGCCGCGGCCGCCCCAAAAACCCCAGCGGTGCCCGTGATGTGCCAGCCCGTATCAAAATGGTTGGGGTAGACCGCGTTGCCAATCCTGCACGCCACCTCGATGCCAAGGATCATGGCATTGAGAAAATCCATGCCTGAGACGGGATGCATTTCTGACAGGGCCAGAATGGCGGAAGCCACGGGGCCCGCTGGATGGATGATGGTTTTGAGGTGGGTGTCATCGTAATCGAAAATATGGCTTGAGACCCCATTGATGAAAGCGGCATTCATGATGTCGAACCGTTCGCGACGCCCCAGAATTGCGGCCTGGGGAGGGCCTGAGAAAGGCTGCAGTGCCGACACCGCTATATCCACCGTTTGATGATGTGAGCCCCCCACCGTCACCCCGACCCAGTTCAGCAGGGTTCTCACGCCTTCTTTGCGCACACCCTCAGGAAGGTCTTCGTAACGGGCTGCCACCACATAACGCGCCAGGATGCGCGTCACTTCACCTGGCGCCGCACCGGCCCCCTGAGCCGGCGTTGCGTTGCCGTCCGCGGCCATTGGGTTTGGGCCCGTTTCGGCAGCAGATGCCGCAATGACAGGAAGCATTGCGGCAAAACGCAATACCGATCTGCGGTCAGTGAAGGACATGAGAATTCCTCCGAAAAAAGGCCTGGTTAAGGTCGCCTTGCGGTCAGGTCACGCAGGTTTTGTCCCACGAGGTGCGCCACCTTGTTGTCCGGATTGGTAAAGCGCTGCAGACTGATGTCGTTATTGCCCACGGTGGCACGCGTTGCTGGCGCGTTGCCAATGATCAGCTCGGTCAGGGACCCGGCATCCAGCTTCAGCGTTTCGTCAGGGCCAAAGACTTTTTGTTCGTGCCACCCATCACGGCGATAGACGCTCACCCAGGTAGGGGCTGAAAAACGCAACTGAAGTTCCGCCTGCCCCGGCTTTTCAGCAGGCACTGGCGGTGTCTTGGGGGCGGCTGTCACGGGTAGCGAAGCAGCAGGAGCCGGGGCACTGGACGGCGGAACCACAGGCTCTACCGGCAGTGCCAGGGGTGCCGGCCCGGGAGTGGCGTCGTGTTCACGAAAGCCATCACGCGCCAGGTAGCCCACGCCGAAGATGACACTCAACAGGGCAACCAGGGACAACAACAGGGGGCGCCCCAGCCTCAAACGGGGCCGCTCCGGCCTTCCGGGCTCGGCGTGGGCCTCGTGATCCGGCGCGGATGCGACAGCCGGCGCCCGCGGTTGTGCCATCGCCACCCCAAGGAAAGCGGCATATTTTTTGGCCGCCAGCACGTAGTACTGAGGATTATAGAAAGATTTCAGGCTGCGCGTTTCCAGGCAGTTGATCTGGTCGGCAGAGAGCATCAACTGGTAAGCCACCTCTTTTTGGCTCAAACCGCGGGCCTGGCGCGCATCCCGCAGTTGCGCGCTGATTTGCTGTGCGCAGTCCAGTTCCGTTTCAATGTCCGGGCGCGCCATCATGATTTCGGGCCCACGCCTTATTGCCGGGTACCGACCCAGAAAAATCCGTTCGAACCCGTCGCATTGAGTCCCGCCACATAGAGGCGGGTCAGTCCGTTTTCGGGGTTGAGCACTGCGATGCCGCTGGCACTTCCCACACCGGCCGGCGTGCAGTTTGCCCCTGTCAAAGTCAATGAGACGTTGAAAACGTTCTTCCCCGAAGCCCTGGGCGTGGCCGTGCCATTGATGGCGCAGTTGGTCGAGGTGCCTGAAATGGCTCCGGTTGCAGACAGGGTCAGGGTCACGGGTGCGCCCCCATAGGTGTAGACCCCGCTGTAGGTTCCGGTGAGGGTGGCGAGGTTGGCAGCGGTGTTGTAACTCGTCAGATAATTGGCAGAAAAGGTGGTGTATTGATAGGGACTAACCACATTGGTGCCGGTATAAGGGGAGTATTGGTTGATATTGAGCACAATAGTGCCAGTAATGGCACTTTGTGCAATGAACAATCCCGTCATGGCACCGCTGCTGGCTACATTGGTCGCCACGTTGAATTCCATCAGGTTGGCGGCAATGCCTGCTCCCGATTCCAGCAGGGTGCCATGGTCCACGGTCAGGGCAATGCCCGCTGCGGTGACGAAATTATAGAATTCACCAGTCTCCAGAATGATTTCCAGGTCGGAATTACCCAGCGCCGTCGTGCCCTGGGCCACACCCTGGGCCTGGAATACGCCAGGCGTCCCCGTGGTTCCGCTGCTCCCGCCACCGCCACCGCAACCCGCCATCGTCAAAGCGGTCAAGGCCACCAGAACCCCTTTCAAAACTTCCGTCATTACCCCACTCCCCATCGTTCGGAAAAACAGACATCGACACATTGCCACTTGAAACGAGTGTCATAGTATATTGAATATGGTCCGATGCATAATGGCAGTCTACCTGAGCGCATTTCATGAACCTTGCCGCTTTTTCCTTTGCGGAAATTGCCACCCAGCTGTGGATGAAATTTCTCCTGGTCGCCCTCTTCGCTTTCATCGTGGGCCTGGAGTTTCGGGAGTATCTTGCCAATCGGACGGATCATCTTGCCATCGGCTCTGCCCGAACCTACACCTTTGTGGCGATCCTGGGTTTTGTGCTGTACAGCCTGGACCCCAGCTTTCGACTCTATATCAGCGGCTTTTTCCTGCTTGTGGTGCTGTTCGGCCTGTTCTACCAGCATAAGCTGCAAACGGGTCAGCTGGGCATCCTGCAACTCCTGATCGGCACCATCGTCTATACCTTCGGTCCGGTCGCCCTGACCATGCCCTTGTGGTTTTTTGTGCTGCTGTTCGTCGCCAACATATTTGTCCTGAGCGCCAAACCCCTGGCGCATCGGCTTCTGGAACACCTGGACCAGCAGGAGTTGATCACCCTGGCCAAATTCCTGTTGCTCTCTGCAGTCATTCTGCCGCTGTTGCCACAGGAAATGCTGCGCCCTGAAATTCCCGCAACGCCCTTCCATATCTGGATGGCGGTCGTGGTCATTTCTTCCATTTCCTACGCGGGGTACATCCTGCGGCGCTATGTATTTCCACATCGCGGTTATCTCATCACGGGCATTCTGGGTGGCCTGTACTCCAGTACGGCCACCACCCTCGTGCTGGTCCGCGTGGACCGCACCAATCCCGTCCCCAACCGCACCATGCAAGGGGCCGTCCTTGCCGCTTCCGGCATGATGTACCTGCGCCTGTTGCTGCTGGTAGCCCTGCTCAACCCCGCCTATCTTGTCCTCACGACGCCTCCCCTGCTGCTGATTGGTGTGGGCACCATGGCACTTGCCGCCTACTTTGCGCACCTCGGGGCCAAAGAACCGCTTGCTCCCGTCGACCGGGCAGCGGTCAACCCGTTAGCC
>DAICZS010000127.1 GCA_027311025.1 Ferrovaceae bacterium | reverse complement strand
AGTTGGAAGTATTTACCTGAGCAAGTCTAGATTTTTCAGCCGGAATGAGTCGGGCTGGCCTGCTTCTTGCTGAAAATTCCGTTGATTCCCTTTGACAAGGCGCGTAGTTATCTGGATAATCGCGCGCTCTTTGAATGGAGGGGTGGCCGAGCGGTTAAAGGCAGCAGACTGTAAATCTGCCCTCTCAGAGTACGAAGGTTCGAATCCTTCCCCCTCCACCAGATTTTGCAGTTTGCTGTTTTTAAGTGGGCTGGTGTTGGGTTTTTTGCGGGAGTAGCTCAATGGTAGAGCTGAAGCCTTCCAAGCTTATGACGAGGGTTCGATTCCCTTCTCCCGCTCCAGTTTTTCGCTTGCCCATGTGGCTCAGTGGTAGAGCACTCCCTTGGTAAGGGAGAGGTCGTGAGTCCGATTCTCACCATGGGCACCAGTTTTTTTGTGATTAATGTTTGGCATTGATAAGGGATAAATCATGGCAAAGAGCAAATTTGAACGAACGAAGCCGCACGTAAACGT
>DAICZS010000126.1 GCA_027311025.1 Ferrovaceae bacterium | reverse complement strand
CTTATCTGCGCATGCTGGTCGATGACATCGCCACCTCCGCCCGGACGATCAGCGCGCACTCGAGCGGGCTGGATACGCAGGTTTCCGGGGTGGCAGGCAACGCGCTGGTCGAACAGGAGCAGCTTCAGGCGATGGCTGCGACCATGGAAGAATTCAGCCAATCGGTGGCCGAAGTGGCGAACATGGCTTCCGACTCATTGAACGATGCCAACTCGACGCGACGCATCGTCGAGGAAAACAACCGGCACATGGATCGACTACCCGTGTTGTGGATGCGGTGTCAACATCGAGCAAGACCATCGCGGAACTGGGCGAGTCCGTGCTGAAGATCGGTGCGATCGCCAATGTGATCAAGGAAATCGCCGACCAGACCAATCTGCTGGCGTTGAATGCGGCCATCGAAGCCGCGCGCGCCGGCGAGCAGGGGCGCGGGTTTGCGGTGGTGGCGGACGAGGTGCGCAAGCTGGCGGAGCGCACCGCCAACAGCACCAAGGATATCGCGCACACCATAGAC
>DAICZS010000125.1 GCA_027311025.1 Ferrovaceae bacterium | reverse complement strand
GCCATGTAATTGACGCTGGTATCGTGCCCGAGGGAGTAGCTCTTGTTCAGCGGGTTATAGCTCATGCCTGTGATATCCGAAACAGTCAGCCCCGCATCGCGGCACCATTGCGCGAGCTCGGAAGGTTTGATGAATTTGGCGAAGTCGTGCGTGCCGCGCGGCAGCAGATTGAGTACATATTCCGCGCCGAGGATGGCGAACAGGTACGACTTCGGGTTGCGGTTCAGCGTGGAGAAGAACACATGTCCATCCGGCTTCGCCAGTTGGGCGCAGGCTGCGACCACGGCTGCGGGATCGGGTACATGCTCCAGCATCTCCATGCAGGTCACCACGTCGTAATGAGCGGGGCGCTCGGCAGCCAGCTCTTCCACTGCCACCTTGCGGTATTCCACCTGTATGCCGCTTTCCAGCAAGTGCAGTTTGGCGACTTGCAACGACTTGTCTGCAAGGTCGATGCCCGTCACCTTGGCGCCGGACGCTGCCAGGCTCTCCGTCAGAATGCCGCCGCCGCAGCCCACATCCAGCACCGTCT
>DAICZS010000124.1 GCA_027311025.1 Ferrovaceae bacterium | reverse complement strand
GGCCTCTACCAGACCAAAAGCAAACATATCATCCGGATGTGCCGCATCCTGCTGGAACAGCATGACGGTCAGGTGCCGCAGACGCGCGAGGCGCTGGAAGCCCTGCCCGGCGTGGGCCGCAAGACCGCCAACGTGATCTTGAACACTGCCTTCGGCCAGCCCACTATCGCGGTGGATACGCACATCTTCCGCATCAGCAACCGCACCGGCTTGGCGCCCGGCAAGGACGTGGTGGAAGTCGAAAGGAAACTGGTGAAGTTTGTGCCGGATGAGTTCAAGCACGATGCGCACCACTGGCTGATCCTGCACGGACGCTATGTGTGCCAGGCACGCAAGCCGAAGTGCGGGGAGTGCATCATCGAGAGTCTGTGCGAATACAAAGAAAAGGTATTCTGATGTTTCAGCCTACCCGTGACGAAGCAAGAAAATTCCTGTTTGAATCCTGGCGCAAACGCCGCGTCGGGGAATTGCTCACGCCGCTGGAAGACCTCACGGCTCAACTCATCGATAAGCATCCTGAGTACCACGCCCTGTTCGAC
>DAICZS010000123.1 GCA_027311025.1 Ferrovaceae bacterium | reverse complement strand
GCATGCCGACGGTTGATCAGTCTGATATGCGCTGGTTGGTTACCGCATGACAACCGATTCGTCGGGGAGCTGCCTCGCTCTAAATTCGAGGGTCATCCCGTTGCAGGGTGCCTCCTAGAAGCACCGAGGGTTCTCCCACCGTTGTCCATTCTGCTGCCGACACACTGCGCATACATGACGATTTCTCCTTACGCTTTTGCCGTTGGCTGTGGCATTGCTTGGCCAATCGCCCAGATAAAACCGGCCAACTCCCGTGCAACCGCCGTGCATACCTGCACTTTCAACTTTCCCCTGGCATCCAATAACCGGTAACGAGTGCACAGGCGCGTCTGAGCCTTCCATGCGATTTCCTGTATCGCCTCCGATGTGCGCTCGGCACGCCGTTGCAAGTAGGCGGTTTTCCTCGCTGGATAACGATAAGTCCAGGCCGCTTCTACCAGTACCCGTCGCACATGACTGTTACCGGTCTTGGTGATGCCACCACGGGATTTGGTGGCACCGCTAGAGTGTTCGCTGGGAACCACGCCTAGATATGCCATCAGC
>DAICZS010000122.1 GCA_027311025.1 Ferrovaceae bacterium | reverse complement strand
ACCGACACGTTGTCTCCAGGCATCACCATCTCCGTCCCCTCAGGCAACTCAATCGCTCCCGTCACATCCGTCGTACGAAAGTAAAACTGCGGACGATATCCCGGGAAAAACGGTGTGTGACGACCCCCTTCATCCTTCGACAATACATAAATCTCCGCCGTAAACTTGGTGTGCGGCGTAATCGATCCAGGCTTCGCCAACACCTGTCCACGCTCCACGTCCTCACGCTTCGTCCCGCGCAGCAATACCCCAACATTGTCCCCCGCCTGCCCTTGATCCAGCAACTTGCGGAACATCTCAACCCCAGTACACACCGTCTTTTGCGTGGTCTTCAACCCCACAATCTCGATGTCATCCCCAACCTTCACTATCCCGCGCTCAATCCGACCCGTCACCACCGTCCCGCGCCCTGAAATGGAAAATACATCTTCCACAGGCATCAAAAACGGTCCATCAATCGCACGCTTCGGCTCAGGAATGTAAGTGTCCAACGCTTCCGCCAACTTCCAGATCGAGGGCTCTCCAATCTCCGCCGGATCCCCTTCCAGCG
>DAICZS010000121.1 GCA_027311025.1 Ferrovaceae bacterium | reverse complement strand
AAGCCGAAGTGGTGAGAACTACTTTTTTCCGGAACGATGACCAATTTTAAATGGTGAACGTGCCACTCCCAATCATTGGTTTAGATACCGTGGCGTGTCCAGAACTCCGCTTGACAAACACAACACTTCTGTTAGGCTTCGCACATGAACTCCAAGCAGATGAAGAAATGGCTAGAGCAACAGGGCGCGACTTTCCAGCCCGGTAAAGGCTCGCACCTGAAGGTGTTTCTGAATGGCAAGCAGTCTTCCCTCCCCATGCACGGTGCTCGCAAACCGCTACCCGTCGCCAGTCAGCCGGCGTCTGGACAAAAGACCGTGCTGCCATCGGCGCTGGAATGTGCCAAGTTGGGCGTTTACCAAGCGATGACCGATCAGGGAATCAAGAAGGCGGAACTCGCCCGCCGCTTGGGATGGCATATGCCGCAAGTTGATCGCTTGTTCGATTTGCGTCATGCTTCAAAACTCGACCAGATCGAGGCTGCTGCCAACGTGCTCGGCAAACACGTTTACGTGCAGATTGCCTGACACTGTCATGGTCGTTAAGTGTATGTAAGC
>DAICZS010000120.1 GCA_027311025.1 Ferrovaceae bacterium | reverse complement strand
GTGTCATACACCAGGGCATGGCTGCGGGTGCGCACCACCACTGCAAGCCCCTGCCCCACATCCAGCACATCCATCCATACGCCGCCCCACTCGGGCCGTGGAGCCGGCATCAACAGCAACACCAATAAGGGGACAGACCCCACCTGGCGCCCCGGCAAACCCCGCGGGGCCAGCAGGAACAGCAGCCCCACCAGCCCCGCCAAAAATGCCAGCGGGGTGGGCGTGGCGGCACGCCACACCGTCACGGGCCCCTGCCCCATGTGCTGCAGGGCGCACCGGCATACATGCGGGCCGCCACGGCGCCGAAGGACAACCAGAAGCCCACGGCAAGCGGTGCCCAGGGATCCATCCCCACAGCGGTGGCGAGTGCCAGCAGCAATACCGGCGATGCGGCAAGCGGTACATCACGAAAGCGCGACAGGGTGAGCACGCCGATCATGTACAGCGTGCGTTGTGTGGGAACGGAAAAACCGGCCAGCAAGGCGTAGGCCCATGCGCCCAGAAGCCCGGCCACCCAGCGCACCCGCACCGAGGGCCAAAACCATCCCGCCAGTT
>DAICZS010000011.1:46715-46994 GCA_027311025.1 Ferrovaceae bacterium | reverse complement strand
CACTGGAAGCGGTTCGCACCCGGATTGAGTTGCTGGGGTTGGAAATTGCAGAAGAACGCGAACGCCTGTTCCGGTTGCTGATATGGGGCGGCATCGCGGTATTGTTACTGGCCGTGGGCATCCTCTCCGCGCTGGTGCTGCTGGTGCTTGCCTTCTGGGAGCAACGCCTGTGGCTGCTGGGCTGCCTCACCCTCGCCCTGCTGCTGGGTGGCGCACTCATGGTGGCGCGCCTGCTGGGCGGCGTCCCGCATCGCCCCCATCCCTTTCAGAGCAGCGTGG
>DAICZS010000011.1:0-46548 GCA_027311025.1 Ferrovaceae bacterium | reverse complement strand
CCCCCCCCCCACCGGGGCGGCAAAGGGATCGCTGCCGTTGACCTCGTGCCATTGACGGATGCCGTCCCACACTTCCTGCGCCGTTTCGGCATACCAGTACAGATCCACATCCTCTGCATCGATCTTGCCGTTCTCCAGCAGGAAATCGGCATCGAACACGCTGCGCCAGTAGGCCTCGCCCACCAGGATGATGGGCATGGGCAGGGTCTTGCGGGTCTGGACCAGGGTGAGCGCGCCCAGCAATTCGTCCATGGTGCCAAAGCCCCCCGGCAGGGCCACCAGCGCGGCCGCGCGTTTCATGAAGTGCAGCTTGCGCAGGGCGAAGTAATGAAACTGAAAGCACAGGCCGGGCGTGACGTAGGGGTTGGGATACTGCTCGCGCGGCAGCGTGATGTTGAGCCCGATGCTCTTGGCCCCCACCTCAAAAGCACCGCGGTTGGCCGCTTCCATGCCGCCTGGCCCGCCGCCCGTCATGATGACGAGGCGTGAGTCCTGCGGGCCTTAACCCGACAGCCCCACAAGGCGCCCCAGCGCACGCCCCACCTCGTAGTAGCGCGACAGTTCCATGCGCCGCTCGGCCACTCGCAGCAGGCGCTTTTTCGTCCCGTCGTCTGGATGGGCGGCATGCTCGTGGTGGGCCGCCGCCAGTTCGCGCCGCGCCGTGTCCGGCTCGCGCAGGCGCGTGCTGCCAAAGACCACGATGGTGCGCAGGATGCCGTTGGCTTCCATGGCCTGTTCCGCCTTGAGGTAATCGAGCTGCAGGCGGACGCCGCGAGTAATGTCGGCGTGCAGGAAATCCAGGTCGCGGTCCGGTTCCACATAAGAGGGGTGGGCCATGATGGCCTTCTGCCGGGCAGCGGCAGCGGCATCTTCCACCGCCGGCTTGAGGTGCGACCAGGGCAGCGGCTCGCGCCGCTCCACGGGATTGGGCGGGGTTGGAATAGGGGGGCGGCGACGACGCGTCATCATGGCTTTAGGTTACCATGGAAAAAAACCGAGGAGCTCCCCATGAAACTCTCCTTTCACGGCGCCAATCAGGAAGTCACCGGTTCATGCCACCTGCTGCAATGTGGCGACAAGCGGCTGTTGGTGGATTGCGGCCTGTACCAGGGTGATCGCGAGCTGGATGAACAGAATGCCGGACCCTTTGGCTTCGAGCCCGCCGACATCGACTTCGTGCTGCTGACCCATGCCCACCTCGACCATTGCGGGCGCCTGCCGTTGCTGGTGAAACGCGGGTTTCGCGGCGAGATCATCACCACCGCGGCCACGCGCGAACTGGCCCGCATCGTCCTGCTCGATTCCGCCCACCTGCAGGAGGAAGAGGCCCAGTACCGCGCACGCAAGCACGCCCGGCGCCACGATGCAGGCGCGGCGCCAGAACCCCTGTACAACACGCTCGATGCCCTTCAGACCCTGGAGTATTTCGGGCGCAGCGCGCACTACAGCGTGCCCGTGGCCGTGGCACCCGGCATCAGCGCCACCTTCCTCGACGCCGGTCATATCCTGGGCTCGGCTTCCGTGCTGCTGCACCTCGAGGACGGCAACCAGAAACGCACCGTGGCGTTTTCCGGCGATATCGGCAACCCAGGCGGGCGCCTGCTGCGCGATCCGGTGCCTCCAGTCGGGGCCGACATCGTGGTCATGGAATGCACCTACGGTGACCGCCTGCACCGCTCGCCCGAAGCCTCGGTGACGGAACTCCATGCGGCCATCAACGACACCCTGCGCCGTGGCGGCAATGTGGTTATCCCCACCTTTGCCCTGGAGCGCACCCAGGAGCTGCTGTTCATCCTGCACGAGGGCATCAAGAAGGGCCTCTTGCCGCGTCATCTGCCGGTGTTTCTGGACTCCCCCATGGCAATTTCTGCCACCGAGGTGTTCAGGCGCCATCCCGACTGCCTCGACGCCCCCGCAGCAGCGCACTTTGGCGCCGGAGAGGACCCCTTTTCGCTGCCCGGGCTGCGCGCCACGCGCGAGACCGCGGAGAGCATGGCCATCAACCGCATCAACGGCGGCGCCGTCATCATGGCGGGTTCGGGCATGTGCACGGGCGGGCGCGTGCGCCACCACCTCAAACATACCCTGTGGCGCGAAGACTGCAGCGTGATCTTTGTGGGGTTTGCGGCGCGCGGCACGCTGGCCCGGCGCATCATCGACGGCGCCACCCAGGTGGACATTTTTGGTGAACCCATTGCGGTGCGTGCGCGCATCCACACCATCAACGGGTTTTCAGCGCATGCCGATCGTGACCACCTGCTGGCCTGGCAGCACGAGGTGGCGCCGAAACAGACCTATCTGGTGCATGGCGAACCCGCCGTGGCGCAGGCCTTTGCCAAGACACTGGCGCCCGCGGCAGTAGCGATTCCAGGCCATGGGGAGGTGGTGACGCTGTGATTTTGGGGACAGACCCGGATTTGGGGACAGACCCCAAATTGGGGTCTGTCCCCAAAATCTTCGTTACTGTTCCAGCCCCTGCAGGGCCAGCTGGGCGGCACGCAGCACCGCCTTGGATTTGTTGACCGTTTCCTGCCATTCGGATTCGGGCACCGAGTCGGCCACGATGCCCCCGCCCGCCTGCACATACAGCGTCTTGTCCTTCACCACCGCGGTGCGAATGGCGATGGCGAGATCCATGTTGCCGTCAAAGCCGAGATAGCCCACCGCGCCGCCATACACGCCGCGCCGGGTCTGCTCCAGCTCGTCGATGATTTCCATGGCACGCACCTTGGGGGCCCCACTGAGGGTGCCAGCGGGAAAGGTGGCGCGCAGCACGTCCAGCGGCCCCATGCCGGGCTTGAGCCGACCCTCCACGTTGGAGACGATGTGCATCACATGCGAGTAGCGCTCGATCACCATGTGCTCCGTGACCTTCACCGAACCCGTCTGCGCAATGCGGCCCACATCGTTGCGCCCCAAGTCCATCAGCATCACATGCTCGGCAATTTCCTTGGGGTCAGCCAGCAGTTCTTGCGCCAGGGCTTCGTCCTGGGCCGGCGTCTTGCCGCGCGGGCGCGTGCCGGCAATGGGGCGCAGCGTGACCGTGTCTTCCTCGAGGCGCACCAGGATCTCGGGCGAAGCCCCCACCACCTGAAAGTCGTCAAAGTGGTAGTAGAACATGTAGGGTGAGGGGTTGAGCTGGCGCAGGGCCCGGTACAGGGTGAGCGGCGGGGCATCAAAGGCCTGTCGCATGCGCCGGCTCAACACCACCTGCATGATGTCGCCGTTGCGGATGTATTCCTTGGCGCGCGTCACCATGGCCTTGTAGGCCGTGGGGTCCTGGTCGGACACGGCAGGCGCCACGGCGCGCGGCACCGGGGTGGGCAGGCTGACACTGGTCTTGAGCTGTTCGCGCAGTTCGGACAGACGGGCACGGGCCCTGGAAAATCCCTGGGGATCGGCGGCATCGGCATAGACGATGAGGTGCAGCTGCCCCGAGAGGTTGTCGATGACGGCCAGTTCGGTGGTGAGCAGCAGCAGGATGTCCGGCGTGCCAGTGTCGTCGGCCTTCCAGCCGTCGGCAAGGCGCGTCTCGATGTAGCGCACGATGTCGTAGCCAAAATAGCCCGCCAGCCCGCCGCAAAAGCGCGGCAACCCGGTGAGCGGCGCCGCCTTGAAACGCCGGGCGTAATGGGCGATGAAGGTGAGCGGATCGTCGGACTCGAACACTTCGGTGGGGGCGCCGTCGCTTTCCACGGCCACCCGGTTGCGCGTGACCCGCAGGCGCGTGGCTGCGGGCAGGCCCACGAAGGAATAACGGCCAAAGCGCTCGCCGCCATGCACCGATTCCAGCAGGAAAGTGTAGGGGCGATTGGCCAGCTTGGCGTACACCGACAGCGGCGTGTCGAGGTCGGCCAGCAGGGTCAGGACGACCGGAATCTGGTTGTATCCGGCCTCGGCCAGTGCCTGGAATTCGGCTTCCGTCATCGCGCCAGCTCGGCGCGCATGGCCGCAATGGTGCTGCGATAATCGGAGGTGCTGAAAATGGCTGAACCCGCCACGAAGGTGTCGGCACCGGCATCGGCCACGGCACGGATGTTGTCCACCTTGACCCCGCCATCCACCTCCAGCCAGATGTCGCGACCGCTGCGTGTGATACGCTCACGCGCTTCGCGCAGTTTGGCAAGCGCCGAAGGAATGAAGGATTGCCCGCCAAAACCGGGGTTGACCGACATAATGAGGATGAGGTCCAGCCGGTCCATCACATGGTCCAGGTAATTGAGCGGCGTGGCGGGGTTGAACACCAGCCCGGCCTTGCAGCCCTGGTCGCGGATCAGCTGCAGGGTGCGGTCCACATGTTCGGAAGCCTCGGGGTGAAAACTGATGATGTTGGCCCCGGCCTTGGCAAAATCAGGGATGATGCGGTCCACCGGCTTGACCATCAGGTGTACGTCGATGGGTGCGGTGGTGTAGGGCCGGATGGCCGAACAAACCAGCGGACCGATGGTCAGATTGGGGACGTAGTGGTTGTCCATCACGTCAAAGTGGACGATGTCCGCACCCGCAGCGATGACGGAGGACACCTCTTCGCCCAGGCGGGCAAAATCGGCGGAAAGAATACTGGGGGCGATACGCAGGCTCATGAGGAGGAATGCTCCAAAAAAATGATCTCAAACCAAAGAACCATTCTAGCAGAGTGCCGCGCGCTTCTTGTTGAAAAGCCGCAGCGTTTGGTGTGCAATGGAAGCATGCGTCTGTTTCTTTTTGTCTGGGGGGTATCGTTGCTGGCCGGCTGTGCAGGCCCCCAGCCGTCAGTGCCTCCCGCCGCGCCGCCCGTGGCCAGCGCGCCCCAGCCCGTCGCGGCCGATGAAATTCCGCCCGTGTCCTGCCCTGCTGGAACCCCCCTTGCGGAGGGTGCCCCCACGGCTGCCGCCCCTGCCACGGCTGCGGGCGCCACGCCACGCCCGCGCGGCAAACTGGTGCCCACGCGCTTCTCGGGTATTCCCCAATGGCAACGCAGTGTGGAACCCGCTTCCTGGACCGCGTTCCTGGAAAGCTGCACGGCGCTGGGCGCGCAGCCCGCCTGGACCGCGGTGTGCAGTGCGGCGGGACAGATGCCGCAGCACCCCGACCGCGCCCAGCTGCGCCACTTTTTTGAAGCGCATTTCCAGCCCTGGCTGATCGAGAACGGCGATGGCTCCAACACCGGGCTCGTCACTGGCTACTACGAACCGCTGCTGCAGGGCAGCCGGGTGCGCACGGAACGCTTTCGCTACCCACTCTATGCCGCCCCCACCGACCTGCTGACGGTGGAACTGGGCGAGCTCTTCCCCGAACTCAAGGGCCGGCGCGTGCGTGGGCGCCTGGAGGGGAACCGCGTGGTGCCCTACTTCACGCGCGCCGAGATCGACGTGGACAACCCGCCGCTCACGGGCCAGGAACTGGCCTGGGTGGACAACCCGGTGGATCTGTTCTTCCTGCAAATCCAGGGGTCGGGACGCATCGCCTTTCAGGACGGGGGTGGCATGCGCGTGGGCTATGCCGACCAGAACGGCCATCCATTCCGCTCCATCGGCCGACTGCTGGTGCAACGCGGCGACCTGACGCTGGCCCAGGCCTCCTTGCAGGGCATCAAGGACTGGGCCGCCGCCCACCCCGACCAGTTGCGGGCCCTGCTGGACGCCAACCCCAGCTATGTGTTCTTTCGCCAGCTGCCCGACAACCTGCCCGGCCCCATCGGCGCGCTGGGCGTGCCGCTCACCGCCGGGGCGAGCATTGCTGTGGATCCGCGCATCACGCCGTTGGGCGCGCCGGTGTTTCTGGACACCACCGAACCCAACAGCAAGGTGCCCCTGCGCCGACTCGTGATGGCCCAGGATACGGGCGGGGCCATCAATGGCGCCGTGCGGGCCGACTTTTTCTGGGGCTATGGCGACGGCACGGAAAGGAAGGCTGGCGCCATGAAACAGGCCGGGCGCATGTGGCTGCTCTACCCCCGGGGATACACACCCCCCGAGCCCCGGTTATAATGCACGGTTAGCATTTTGAACCCGGACCACGCCATTGGCTGATTCCTCCTCTCATCAACTGCACGCCTTTGGCCTCAACCACGAGACCGCACCGGTGGCCGTGCGCGAAAAAATCGCGTTCCCCCAGGAGGGCCTCGTCCCTGTGCTGGCGGGACTGACGCGCGAGGCCCCCGTGGAAGAGGCGGTGATCCTGTCCACCTGCAACCGCACCGAAATCTATTGCAAGACGGAGCAGCCCGACGAGGTGGCGCAATGGCTGTCGCGCCACCATGGCCTCGATGACCTCGACATTGCCCAGTACCTCTACCGCCTGGACGGCAGTGCCGCGGCCCACCATGCCTTCCGCGTGGCCTCGGGGCTGGATTCCATGGTGCTGGGCGAGCCGCAGATTCTGGGGCAGGTCAAGCAGGCGGTGCGTTCCGCCGAAGAGGCCGGCACCCTGGGGCCGCTGCTGCACAAGCTGTTCCAGCACACCTTTTCGGTGGCCAAGGCGGTGCGCAGTCAGACCGCCATCGGCGAGCGTTCGGTGTCGCTGGCTGCGGCCGCCCTGAAACTCGCCTCCAGCGTGCTGGGCGCCATCGAGGAACAGCAGGTGCTGTTCATTGGCGCGGGCGAGATGATCGAACTTGTGGCCACCCATTTCCTGGCGCGCCACCCGCGCGGCGTGACGGTGGCCAACCGCACCCTGGAACGCGGCCGCGAACTGGCCGAGCGCCTGGGCGGCACCAGCATCACGCTCTCCGAACTGCCCGCCGAACTGCACCGCCATGACATCGTCATCTCCTCCACGGCCAGCCACCTGCCGCTCATCGGCAAGGGCATGGTGGAACGCGCCATCAAGGCGCGCAAGCACCGCCCCATGGTGATGATCGACCTCGCCGTGCCGCGTGACATCGAGGCCGAGGTGGGTACCCTGGACGACGCGTTTCTCTACACCGTCGACGATCTGGGCAGCATCACCCAGGAAAACCGCGAGTCACGCCAGGCGGCAGTGCAGCAGGCGGAGGTCATCATCACCGAACGCGTCTCGGACTTCGTGGAATGGATTCACACGCGCGACGTGGTGCCCACTATTCGCCAGCTGCGCAGCCATGCCGAACGCTACCGCCAGATGGAACTGGAACGCGCGCGGCGGGCGCTGGCGCGTGGGGACAACCCTGCCGAAGTGCTGGAAATGCTCTCCAACGGACTGATGAACAAGTTCCTGCACCACCCCACGCAAACCCTCAACCAGTCGAAAGGCCCGACACAGCAGCAGCTGGTGGAAGCCCTGCACCGCCTGTTTCTGCGCGAAGAAGAATAACCGCCCCGCATGAAAGACTCCCTCGTCAAACGCCTGGCCACCCTCGACGTGCGCCTGTCCGAACTGGACACCCTGCTCTCCGATCCCAAGGTCACGGAAGACCTCGACCAGTACCGCAAGCTCACCAAGGAACATGCCGACATTGCCCCGGTGGTAGCGCTGTTTCACCAGCACCGACAGGCCCAGGCCGATCTCGCCACCGCCCAGGACATGGCGAGCGATCCCGAGATGCGTGATTTTGCCGATGAAGAAACCCGGGCGGCCAAGGCGCGCCTCGAACACATCGAGGCCGAACTGCAGCGCGCCCTGCTGCCCAAGGACCCCAACGACGAACGCAACATCTTCGTGGAAATCCGCGCCGGCACGGGCGGCGACGAATCCGCGCTGTTTGCCGGCAGCCTGTTCAGGATGTACGCGCGCTTTGCCGAACGCAACCGCTGGCAGACCGAGATCCTGTCCCACAGCGATGGCGAAATGGGCGGCTACAAGGAAATCATCTTTCGTATCGAAGGGCATGGGGCCTACTCGCGCCTCAAGTTTGAGTCGGGCGGACATCGCGTGCAGCGCGTGCCCGAAACCGAAACCCAGGGACGCATCCACACCTCGGCCTGTACGGTTGCCGTGATGCCGGAGGCCGACGACGTCAGCGACGTGGTCATCAACCCCGCCGAAATCCGCATCGACACCTTCCGTGCCAGCGGTGCCGGGGGACAGCACATCAACAAGACCGACTCGGCCGTGCGCATCACCCACCTGCCCACCGGCATCGTGGTGGAATGCCAGGATGGACGCTCGCAGCACCAGAACAAGGCGCAGGCACTGCGCGTGTTGGCGGCACGCATCAAGGACAAGCAGGAACAGGCCGCGCACAGCAAGATCGCCGCCGAGCGGAAATCGCTGGTGGGCAGCGGCGACAGGTCAGAACGCATCCGTACATACAACTTTCCGCAGGGGCGCGTCACCGACCACCGCATCAACCTCACGCTCTACAAGATCGAGGCCATCATGGACGGCGACCTGTTTGAGCTGACCGACGTGCTGATGGCCGAACACCAGGCAGAACAGCTGGCGCAGCTGGGCGAACTGCCGGCATGAGCCCGGACCTGCGGTGATCGTGGCCGAAGCCCTGCAGGGCGACCCCGCCACGCGCCTGGAGCGGCGCGTGCTGCTGGAAGCGGCCCTGGGGCGCAGCCATGCGTGGCTGGCCAGCCACCCCGAACATCCCCTGGAACCCCGGGAAGCGGCCACCTTTCTGCGCTGGCTGGAGCGGCGCGCGCGCGGTGAGCCCATTGCCTACCTGTTGGGGCGCCGCGAGTTTTTTGGCCTGGAACTGACGGTCACCCCGGCGGTGCTGATTCCCCGTCCGGAAACGGAAGGGCTGGTGGAGTGGGCGCTGCAACTGCTGGACCCGCAGCAGGCCCCCACCGTGCTGGATCTGGGCACGGGCAGCGGCGCCATCGCGCTGGCCCTGCACGCACAGCACCCCCGGCTGGCCATCACCGCCGTGGACGCCTCGGCGGCGGCGCTGGCCGTAGCGCGTGACAATGCGGCACGCCTGCAACCCCGCCTGGACGGCCAACCCATCACCTTTCTGGAAAGCAATTGGTTTGACGCGCTGCATCTGCAGCGATTTGACGTCATCCTTGCCAATCCGCCCTATGTGTCCGAGAGCGACCCCCACCTCGCGCGCGGCGACCTGCGCTTCGAGCCCCGCGAGGCACTGGCCTCGGGGCCCGCGGGCCTGGACGACCTGACGCGCATCATCGCGCAGGCGCCCCACCACCTCCATGCAAACGGTTTCTTGCTGCTGGAACATGGCTATGACCAGGGTCCGGCGTGCGCCGCACTGCTGGGCGCCGCGGGTTTTGTTGAAATCAGCACCCGCACCGACCTGGCGGGCCTGCCACGCCTCACCGGCGGACGGTACCCACAGCCCCCTGAAGAGGTTTAGAATGCGCTTTTTGGTGAACCCCAACCATGACTGAAGAGCCCGTAGCCGGAACCCGACGCAACATCGATGGCGTGGAACGCGTCTTCTACGACGGCTATTGGATCAAGTATTACGCCCCTCCTGCCGACACCCTCAACGCCAAGCGCCAGCTGATCACGGCGCTCACCCGGCGGCTGTTCAACCATGTGGAACACGGCATCAACATTCCCGGCGCCCGGCTGAAGGAAGCGCGCCGGGCCTACGAAGCCGAATCCGACCCGGGCCTGAAACGCGTCAAGGGCGCCATGCTGGCGGGCTCGCTGTTCAATCGCGCCACCGACATCATCACCAAACTGGTGGAAATCCAGGCTCTGGGTGTGGAGATTGCCTCCGACAACGGCCTGTTGCGCGAATGCGGGCGCTGCCTGCAGGAGGCCCTGTCGCTGGGACGTCTCGTCCTGCATCGCAGCGGCGAGGAAGGCATCGACGAATTATGGGGCGAGCCGCTGCACGCCTTCTCCATTCCCGTGGAAACCTTCTTTGAAAGCCGCTACATCAAGATTGCCTCCACCCTGCGCGACATCGACCGCCTGGGCGAGGCCATCATCGAACATTTCCAGGGCGATGCTGATTTTGCGGGGCTTGAACCCCTGGTGCGCGGGGTGACCGAAGCCGCCCGCCAGAAAACCGAAACCCTGCAAACCGACGACCGGATTTTTGAAGTGTGGCCCGCCTTCGTGGTGGCCAGCGAATCACTGCTGAAGTTTCGCCCGGTGATGCGGGCCGCAGGCAGCCTGGAATACGGCCGCCTGCAGGAAGAAGGGTTGCGCCTGATCGCCCAGGGTCAGGCCATCATCAGCGACATTGCGCGCGCACGCACGCCCATGCCCAAAACCACCCGCGAATACATCGAACGGCTGGGCGCCTACCGTTGCAAGTTCCGGCAGGAAGCCCGGCGCTGAGCCTGGTTTCAGGCCAGCATCTGCTTGAGTTCGCCGTTTTGGTACAGTTCGGTCATGATGTCCGAACCGCCAACGAATTCGCCCTTGATGTAGAGTTGGGGAATGGTGGGCCAGTTGGCGTATTCCTTGATGCCCTGGCGGATGTCGGGATTTTGCAGCACATCCACGCCATAAAAATCGGTGACGCCACAGGCCTTCAGGATCTTGACCGCATTGGCGGAAAACCCGCATTGCGGAAAGTCCGGACTGCCCTTCATGTAAAGTACGACCGGGTGGCCTTTGACCTGCTGGTCGATGATATCGTGTACAGACATGGTTGATCCTCGTTCAATGAGACAGACATTTTGCTTCGACACGGGGGGAATGCGCAAGTTTCCCCTGTTGCTGTTACTGGCGCTGGTCCTGCACAGCCCCGCCAGCTGGGGCTGGGGTGACGAGGGCCATGAGGTGGTGGCGCGGGTGGCCCTGCATTTCGTGGCGCCCGCCACGCGCGCGCGCATGGAACAGCTGCTGGCCGGCGACACTGATGCGCTCACGGCCCACGACCCGGTGTCAGTGGCCGTCTGGGCCGACCGCTATCGCGACTCCCCTGAAAATGGCCCCAGGGTCAACTACCATCATACGCATGAATGGCACTTCGTCGACCTCGACCTGCACCACCCCAACCTCGCGCGCGCCTGCCATGGACATGTGCCCCTGCCGCCCGGTACCCCGGCCTCTGAGGGCCCGGCCAACGCCTGCGTGGTGGACAAGATCGATCAATTCGCCGCCGAGCTGCACGCCTTGCCGGCAAGCGGCGCCTCGCCGCAGCAACTGGCGGAAGGGCGGCGCGCCCTCAAGTTTTTGATCCATTTCGTGGGCGACCTGCACCAGCCCTTGCACGCCATCAATGATCACGACCGTGGGGGCAATGACAAGCGCGTCTCGGCTCCCGGAGAGCGCGCCGGCACCCTGCACCAATACTGGGACAACACCCTGGTGGCGCGCCTCGGCCCCGATGCCGGGCAGGTTGCCGGGCGCCTCATCGCACGCATCACCCCCGCCAATCTCAAGGCCTGGCAGCGCGGCACGCCCCGGGACTGGGCCCGGGAATCCTTTGAAACGGCCAGGGCCGAAGCCTATGCGCCCCTGCCCCCACCGGACGGACGCGGTCATTACCACCTCTCCGAAGCCTACCTCGACCAGGGCAGCAACATGGTGGCCCTGCAACTGGAAGAAGCGGGCGTGCGCCTTGCCCTGCTGCTGGATCAATCGCTATGAGCCCCCATCTGCTGCTGGTGGATGACGACCCGGACCTGCTGCACCTGCTCTCGCTGCGCCTGCGCGGGGCGGGCTACCGCGTCAGCACGGCAGGGTCAGCCGAAGCGGCCCTGGCACAGATTGCCATCGAGCGCCCGCAACTGGTGTTGAGCGACGTACAGTTGCCAGGCCAGGACGGCCTGCGCCTCTTTGACGACATCCACGCGCGCGACCCCACCCTGCCCGTGATCCTGCTCACCGCCCACGGCACCATCCCCGATGCGGTGGAGGCCACCGCGCGCGGCGTGTACTCGTACCTCACCAAGCCTTTCGACGGCAAGGCGCTGCTGGACAAGATTGCCGGGGCGCTGTCGCTCTATGCCACGAGCGGCGGCACGCCGCTCTCCGACGAGGACTGGCGCAGCGCCATCGTCAGCCGTTCGAGCCGCATGGCGGAACTGCTCAACGAAGCCCGGATGGTGGCGCGATCGGATGCCAGCGTCATGATCCGCGGCGAGAGCGGCACCGGCAAGGAGCTGCTGGCGCAGGCCATCCACCGTGCCAGCCCGCGCGCCAGGCACCCCTTCGTGGCGATCAATTGCAGCGCCATTCCCGAAACCCTGCTGGAGTCGGAACTGTTCGGACATGCCAAGGGGGCCTTCACCGGAGCGGCCACCAACCACCCCGGCCTGTTTCGCGCCGCAGAGGGCGGCACGCTGTTTCTCGACGAAATCGGGGACATGCCGGTAAGCCTGCAGGCCAAGCTGCTGCGCGCCCTGCAGGAGCGCATCATCCGCCCCGTGGGTTCCAGCCAGAGCGTGCCCATCGACGTGCGCATCCTCTCCTCCACCCACCAGGATCTCGAGGCCGCCATCGGCGAGGACCGTTTTCGTGAAGATCTGTACTACCGCCTCAACGTGGTGGAACTGACCCTGCCCCCCCTGCGCGAGCGGCGCGAGGACATTCCACTGCTGGCCAGCCATTTTCTGGCGCGCTTGGCACAGAAGTACGGCAAGCACCTCAATGACTTTGCCCCCGAGTCCATGCGTGCGCTCGCCACGGCCCCCTGGCCGGGCAACGTGCGCCAGCTCTACAACGTGGTGGAGCAGGTGTGCGCGCTCTCCTCCACGCTGCTGATTCCGCCCTCCCTGGTGCAGCGCGCCCTGCGCACCCCCTCGGTGGAGATTCTAAGCCTCGCTGCCGCGCGCGAACGCTTCGAGCGCGAGTACCTCACGGATCTGCTCAAGATCACCGACGGCAACGTGGCCGACGCGGCCCGCCTGGCCGAGCGCAACCGCACCGAGTTCTACCGCCTGCTGCAAAAGCATGGCCTTACGCCGGGATCGTTTCGTCCTCCCGGCGCTGTCTCTTCCTAGCGACAAGCCCTGATCGTCACGTTTTCAAAGGGTTAGCCGCAGGTGCCCGCCGGGGCCTGTCGCCGTTTGGCGACGGATGGACCCCTGTCTGCACCCCACGACTGTCGTCAGGCGTCCAGATTTTCAAATAATTCCTTTCACGATCAAGGAGTTGCACGACAATTCCGGAGCTGGCCCGGTAATTGCTTATTAATGGCGCATGAACCCCTTCGACCTGATTTCCCTGAGCCGCTCTGCCACCCTCGCCCCGCCCGTTCGCCGAAGCTCCATGGTGGCCCAACCCTGGACTGGATTCCTGCAAGGCCTCGCCACCCTGTGGCGCAGCGCACCCGAACACGGGCGCGAACTGGCCCCCTGGGAGCGCGCGGCCACGCGCCGCCGCGGCGCCCTGATGGCGCTGGTGGCCGGCACGGCCGCAGGCGGCGCCCTGCTGCTGGCCCACGCGCAACCCTTTCTCGATCACCCGCTGCTGCACACAGTGCAGCTGCTGCTGTTTACGGTGCTGCTGGGCTGGGTGGCCGCCGGATGCTTTACCGCCCTGATGGGCTTCTGGGTACAGCTGCGCCCCGATCCCTTTGCCCTCTCCCTCATCCGGGCCCGGGCCCAGCCGCTGGGCGGCGATGCCCGCACCGCGGTCATCATGCCCATCTGCAACGAAAACGTGGGCACAGTGTTTGCCGGCCTGCGCGCCACCTGCGAATCGCTGGCCGAGAGTGCCGCGTCCCACCTGTTTGACGTGTATGTGCTGTCTGACACCAGTGATCCCACCGTGCGCGCCCACGAGCTCGCGGCCTGGGCCACCCTGCGCGACACCCTGGGCTCACGCGCACGACTGTACTACCGCTGGCGCCAGCGCCGCACGCGGCGCAAGGCCGGCAACGTGGCCGATTTTTGCCGGCGCTGGGGCAGCAATTACCGCTACATGGTGGTGCTCGATGCCGACAGCGTGATGACGGGGGCCAGCATCACCACCCAGGTACAGTTGATGGAAGCCCATCCCCAGGCTGGCATCATCCAGACAGCACCCCAGACCTGCGGGCTGGATACCGTGCATGCACGCGCGCAGCAATTTGCCGGACGCATCACCGGGCGCCTGTTCACCGCCGGCATGCAGTACTGGCAACTGGGCGAATCGCATTACTGGGGACATAACGCCATCCTGCGCGTGGCCCCATTCATGCAGCATTGCGCGCTGGCCACCCTGCCCGGCAAGGGCGGGCTTTCGGGCGAGATTCTCTCCCATGACTTCGTTGAAGCCGCCATGATGCGCCGTGCGGGCTACCACACCTGGCTCGTGCCCGACCTCGAGGGCAGCTATGAACAGCAACCGCCCAACCTGCTGGAAGAGTTGCAGCGCGACCGGCGCTGGTGCCAGGGCAACCTCAAGAACATCCGCCTCATCGCCGAACCCGGCTTTGCGGGCGTCCACCGCGCCATGTTGCTGACCGGCGTGCTGTCCTATGCCTCAGCCCCCCTGTGGCTGGCCTTCATTCTGGTCAGCCTGGCCCTGGGTCTGATGACCGGCTCGCTGGCTGGGACCGCCCCGTTGCAGACCCTGCTGTGGAGTACCACCCTCACCCTGCTGTTCCTGCCGCGCGTGCTGGCCGTGGCAGCCCTGCTGTGGCGTGACGAACAACAGGCCTATGGCGGCACGGCCCCGCTGCTCAAGGGGGTGTTGCTGGAGACGGTCCTGTCCGTGCTGCAGGCCCCCATCCGCATGATGGCGCATACGCTGTTTGTGCTGACGGCCCTCACCGGCATCGGCCTGGACTGGAAGTCCCCCCCGCGCGAGGCCGAGGCCCTGCAGTGGAGCGAGACCACGCGCAGCTTTTTGCCGCTGGTGGGACCCATGGTCATTTTGATGCTGTGTACCTTTGCCTTCAAGGCGCACGCGCTGTTGTGGTTGCTGCCGGTGGGGCTGCCCCTGCTGCTGGCGGTGCCGCTGGCGCTCTTGACCAGCCAGTCGCGCCTGGGGCGGCAACTGCGCGCCCTGCGCCTGCTGCTCACCCCGGAAGAACGGCGCATTCCCGCAGTGTTGCAGCGCGCCCATTCGTACAGTGCGCGCCCCATGCCCGATCATCTGGTGGCGCTGCCCTCGGCCCTGCCTTCGCTGCGCGCCCTGCGCGCAATGGCACGCAACCCGCAGCGCGTCCTCTCGGCTGCAGCCTGAGGCCCTAGTCCGGCAGGTACTGATACAGCCAGGTTTCGCTCAGGGTTTCACTGCCGCGTCTCAGGTACAGATGCAGCTCCACCGGCTGGGCGCCGGTGGCAGCAAGATCGAATTGCACCCGCCAGTCCCCCGCCTCGCCATTGGGCACGGGTTCGGTAAACACCCCGCGCACCTCCCCGCGTGAGGCACTCACCACGGCATCCGGCGCCGCCCCCTGGGGCAGTTGCGTCAGCGGTCCGCCGCGAAATTCCACCACGAATTTTTTCACGCCCGCCGGCCGCGGGGGCCCGGGCTCGCCGCCGCGTCCCAGGCGGGTGGCCACGCAACGCGCCAGAGGCGAAGGAAAGGGTTCGTCGGCAAACCAGTGCAGGCGATAGTGCAGGTCGTAGCGTGCCCCCGCGCGCGCCGGCGCCTGCGGCACCCACATGGCGACGATATTGTCGTACAGCTCTTCCGTGGTGTGCAGTTCCACCAGTTGCACCGTGCCCGCTCCCCAGTCCGAAAGGGGCTCAACCCACAGGCTGGGGCGCCGCTCGTAGTGTACCCCGTCGAGGTATTCGTCAAAGCGGCGCTCGCGCTGCAACAGGCCAAAGCCGCGCAGGCTGTTGGCGGCAAAGCCCGAAATCGACGTGCCGGCAGGATCATTGAGGGGACGCCAGACATGTTCGCCCTCGCGGGTCCAGAGGGCCAGACCATCGGAATCGTGTACCTCGGGACGCCAGTCCACTTCGCGATCCTTCGAGGTCTTGGAAAACCAGTACATGGAGGTGATGGGGGCAAAGCCCAGCTGGGCCACATCCTGACGCAGGAACAGCGTGGCGCTGACGTCCATCACCACACCCGTGCCGCGCGTCATGTCAAAGCGGTAGGCGCCGGTCAGGCTCTTGCCGTCCAGCAGGGCATACACCGTCACCGTGCTGGAACCCGCTTCGGTGGGCGCAAAATAAAAGCGCGTGAACTGGGGAAACTCCTCGACATGGCCCGGCACCTTCACGTCCACCGCCGCACCGCGCGCCGACAGGCCGTACTGGTACTCGTCGCCGATGGCGCGAAAGTATGAGGCGCCCAGAAAGGCCGCCCAGTCATTGTTCTGCCAGTTCAGACGCGTCTGGTCACCCAGGCGGCTTTCCTGCACGCGAAAACCGGCAAAGTCGGCATCAGGCCCCAGGCGCTGCGCCGGGTTGTCCGGCGGAATCTCGAAGAGACGCTTGTCGAAGGCAATCTCACGCGCGGCCGTGTGCCCTGCCGAATCCTCCAGGCGATACATGCGCACCGCCGTGGGAAAGAAGCGCCCCGGTGGAAAAAAGGCGATGGGAAAGGCGCCCGGGCCATCGGCGAAGAGCGCTTCGTCCGCCTTGAAATGGATCTGCCCGTGGGCGGCCCAGTCGATCTGGTCCACCAGGACCCGGTCTGGTCCGGGAGCCGGCTGATAGGGCTTGCGGGACAACTGCTGCGCCTCGTTCACCAGGCCATCGAAGGAGAAGGCGCTGGGGGGCCCCAACACCAGACCCTGGGCTGCGAAAGCTGCGGACGACGTTCCGAGGGCGGCCAGCGCGGCACCGGCCGCCATGGACAGCAGGAAGGCGCGACGGGGCTGACTGGCGGCGGTCATGGCTTGCTGGGCGCCCGCTCGCCCGCATCCGGCGCGGGACGGGACACCAGGCTGCGCTCAATGGCCTTGAGCTCCTGAATCTTGCTGCCGAGGGCCTCGGAGCGGGCCTGCGCATCGCGCAACTGCTGGTTCAACTGATCCACCTTTTCTGCCAG
Organism: Ferrovaceae bacterium; assembly: GCA_027311025.1. Taxonomy (GTDB): domain Bacteria; phylum Pseudomonadota; class Gammaproteobacteria; order Burkholderiales; family Ferrovaceae; genus JAJZRV01. The sequence goes on along the minus strand of DAICZS010000011.1, from coordinate 29,832 downwards.
GGCCGCGCGTTCCTGCTCGAGGCGCAGCGAGCGCAGCAGGGTCAGGCGCAGCTGCTGGGCGGGGGCGCGTTCGGGCAGGGCCTCGAGGCGCGCCACCTCGCGCTCCACATCCACCGGGGCCAGCTGGCGGTCGCGCTCAAAATCTTCCAGCGCCCGCCGGATGGGGTCCAGCGGCACCGGCGCTTCGCTGGCGCGCTGTGCGGGTTGTGGGGGCGCTACGGCGTGGGGCGTGGCGGGAAACAGGGCGCAGGCGCCGAGGCTCAACGCCGCGCTGTACAGCAGGACATCAAAAGCTTTCATCAGGTATCTCGATACGAAAATGTGAGCCGCCACTGCCTGACAACAGGGTGACGGTGCCGCCATGGGCTTCCACCAGTTCCTTGACGATGGACAATCCGATGCCGCTGCCCTTGCGCGCGCCCGGGGGTTGCCGCACGCCCTGGTAAAAAGGGGTGAAGATCTTGTCCTGGTCGCCCGGGTCGATGCCCGGCCCTGCATCCTGGCAATCCAGGCGCACGGTACCCGGCCCGCGACTGAGCGTGAAGCGGATCTGCCCCCCTTCCGGACTGAAACGGATGGCATTGGACAACAGGTTCCCCACGGCAACCTCCATTTTCGCAGGGTCCACTGCGGCTTTCAAGGCATCTCCAGCCACCGTCACCTCGATGTTGCGCCCCTGAAACTGCAGGCGCTGCCGGTTGACCACCTCCTCCAGCAGGGCGCGCAGGTCGGTTACCCGGCGCTCCAGGCGGCGCGCGTCAAAAGACACGGCGTTGTACTGCAGCAGGCCCTCGATCTGGTGCTGCAGGGCAATGGCGTTTTCGCGCAGGATGACGATGACTTCCTTCTGGTGTCCGGTCAGCCCGCCCGTCACCTGGTCCTCGAGCAGCGCGATGCCCTCGCGCAGGTTGGCCAGCGGCGTTTTGAGCTCGTGCGAGATGTGGCGCAGAAACAGCTGCTTGTCGGCTTCCAGGGCAGAGAGGCGCTGGCGCAGCCAGTCGATGCGCTGCCCCAGCTGGCGCATGTCGGAAGGCCCGCCGATGGCGATGGGCCGGTCAGAGCGCTGGGTGCCCAACTGGTCGATGGCCACGTCAAGCTGTTCGAACGACCACGCCAGCCAGATGCCCAGCACCAGCGCCAGCACGCCCGCCACCGTGGCGGCCGAGATGCCCAGCACGATGAGGGCGCGACGCTGCTTTTCAAAGTCATCGATGAGGGCCTGGTTGCGTTGCGTGAGATAACTCTTGGACTGGCGATTGATTTGCTGGTTGAGCTCGCCCAGGCGCCGGAAGCCGTCAAACACGGCGGCCTGGTCCATGGTCTTGGCGTCTGCAGCCTGGAAGAACGGGGTCAGGGTTTTTTCTGCCAGCGCCTGCCAGGCATCGGTGAGCGGCATCAGCGTTTCGGGATAAATCGGACCCAGGGCGGCGGTCACGCTGCGGGATTTGTCCCACAGCGTTTTCAATTCGCGCCGCAGCCCCGCGTCATTGAGTACCAGGTACTGGCGTGCATTGCGCTCCAGGGCCACGGTGAGCTCCTGCAGCTCGCGCACGTCCTCGACGATTTCCAGGGCCTTGACGGGGTATTCGCGGTTTTCCTCGGTGAGGGTTTCCACCACAACCAGGGTACGCGTCAGGGCCCCGCCCAGCAGCAGGATGATGCTGAGAAAGGACAGCAGCAACAGCTGGCGAAACGACAGCGGAAAACTGGCGCCGATGAGGACACGCTTCAACCGGGTCAACCACATGGCGCGCCGCCGCCTCAGTGCAGCTTGACGTGGGGTTCGGTGCGCCGGCTGATGAAGCGCGCCACGGTGTTAAGTGCCATTTTCCAGAACCCGTGCAGGGCCATCTGGTGCATCTTGTACAGCGACACATACATCCAGCGTGCAAACAGCCCTTCCACCCACATGTTGCCGCCCACGAAGTTGCCCATGAGATTGCCCACGGTGGAGTATTCGCCCAGCGACACCAGTGAGCCGAAATCGCGGTAGTGGAAGGGACGCAGGGGCTTGCCCTGCAACTGGCGCGCCAGCTCGTGCACCAGGTGGCTGGACTGCTGGTGTGCCGCCTGGGCGCGCGGTGGCACCCATTTGCCCTCATGGCCGAGCCAAGGGGCCGCGGCGCAATCGCCCAGGGCAAAGATGCGCTCATCACGTGTGGTCTGCAGGGTGGCGGTCACCACCAGCTGGTTGATGGCATTGGTCTCGAGGCCCAGTTCCGAGAGAAACCCCGGCGCCTTGACCCACGCCGCCCAGACCACGAGCTCGGCAGGAATGATGGCGCCCGAGGCAAGGCGCACGGCCTGTGGCAGCACTTCGGCCACGCGTGCGCCGGTGTGCACCTGCACCTTGAGATGGGCCAGCATGCGGTGCGCACTGTCGGAAATGCGCTCGGGCAGCGCCGGCAGGATGCGCGGCGAGGCCTCGATGAGATGCAGGCGGATGTCCTTGTCCGGCTCGATGCGATCGAGGTTGTACGAGACGAGGTCGCGCGTGGCGTTATGCAGTTCAGCGGCCAGTTCCACCCCCGTGGCCCCGGCCCCCACGATGGCCACCTGCAGCTGCTCGGGGCGCAAGGGCGTGGTCTGGGCGTGGGCGCGCAGGAACGCGTTCACGAGGCGCCGGTGAAAGCGGTCGGCCTCTTCGGTGTTTTCCAGGGCGATGGCGTTTTCGGCCACCCCGGGCGTGCCGAAGTCGTTGGTATGGCTGCCCACCGCCAGCACCAGCGTGTCGTAGTGAAAGCTGCGCGCCTCGGTGACGATGGTGCCCTCATCGTCGTGATAGGGGGCGAGGTGTACGAGGCGCTGCTCGCGGTCCAGCCCGACCATCTCGCCGATGCGAAAACGGAAATGATGCCAGTGGGACTGCGCCAGATAATCCAGGGCATGGACGTCGAGGTCCATGCTGCCTGCGGCAATTTCATGCAGGTGCGGCTTCCAGAAATGCGTGCGCGCCTTCTCGATCAGGGTGATGCCGGCCCGGCCCGTGCTGCCCAGCGTGTCTCCCAGGCGGGTGGCCAGTTCCAGCCCGCCGGCGCCGCCACCCACAATGACGATTTGATGCATGACTTGGGTTTCCGATAATGATGGGAAGAAAAAATTGCGGTCAGACCCCAATTCTAATTAAAATCCTAGGGGACTCCCATTTTTTTGCATGTTTTTGGCTGTTTTTGGGGTCTGGCCTCCATTTTCTTTTAACCCCATTTTTCATTTTTTCTGCGAGAATCGGGTTCCGTTCACGAATTCGGTTTTAACGACCATGTCCCTCGCCAACGCCCGCCAGTCCCTGATCGCCACTGCCCGCCAGATGGAAACCCTGCGCCTCAACCACGGCGCCACCGGCAACCTCTCCCTGCGCGACCGCGAGGGGTTCTGGATCACCCCCTCGGGCGTGCCCAGCGCCGAGATGGCGCCCGAGGACATGGTCTGGATGAATTTTGACGGCGCCGTGCGGGGGCGGCGCGAGCCTTCCAGCGAATGGGTCATGCACCGGGACATCCTTGTGGCCTTTCCCGAACATGCGGCCGTGCTGCATGCCCATGCACCCCATTGCACGGCACTCGCCTGCCTCGAGCGCGATCTGCCGGCCTTTCACTACATGATCGCCATCGCCGGCGGCGATTCGGTGCGTTGCGCGCCCTACCACACCTTCGGTTCAGAAGCCCTGGCCCAGGCCGCGGTCACGGCACTGCAGGGCCGGCGCGCCTGCCTGCTGGCCCACCACGGCCTCATCACCGTGGCCGAATCCCTGCCGGCAGCGCTTGCCATTGCCGTGGAAGTGGAGTGGCTGTGCGAGGTCTATTTCAAGGCGCTCACCGTGGCCGAGCCGGCACGGCTGAGCGCCGCGCAAATGGCCGAAGCCCTGGAAAAATTCAAACACTACGGGACGAGGGGCGCACCCCACCTGCTGCCATGAAGCCCGTTGCCATCCTTCCCGTCATCCTGTGCGGCGGCAGCGGCACGCGCCTGTGGCCCCTGTCGCGCAAATCCTTTCCCAAACAGTTCGTGCCGCTCATCGGCGACAAGAGCCTGTTGCAGCTCACCCTGGAACGGGTGCGCGCCCTGAGCGCCACGCCGCTGGCCATCGCCGCCGAGGACCACCGCTTTCTGGTGCAGGATGCGGCCGAGGCCGCCGGGGTGACGGTGCACCAACTGCTGGAACCGGTGGGACGCAACACGGCGGCGGCCATGGCCGTGGCCGCCCTGGCACAGCCCGCGCGTTCCGCCTTGCTGCTGTTCCTGCCAGCGGATCATCACATTCCCGACCATGCCGCCTTCGTGGATACCGTGCTGCGCGGCGTCGCCGCTGCCCAGGCAGGCTACATCGTTACCTTTGGCGTCACCCCCACGTTTCCCAGCACCGCTTACGGGTACATCGCATGCGACCGCGAAGGCGCCGCCCATGGGGGACAGCCCCCACCCGTGGGGTCTGTCCCCCATGCGTATCCGGTGGTGCGCTTCATCGAAAAGCCCGAGGCGGCCCTGGCCCAGCAGTTGCTGCTGCAGGGCGGGCATTACTGGAACGCGGGCATATTCCTGACCGAGGCCGGCACGCTGATCGATGCGCTGCAACGGTACGCGCCGGACATCCTGGCCTCGGCGCGCCAGGCCTTGCAGCACGGCAGCACGGATGGCCTTTTCACGCGTCTTGAACGCGCAAGCTTTGAAGGGTGTCGCAGCCAGTCCATCGACTACGCGGTGCTGGAACATCACGACAAGGTGGCCATGGTGCCCTTTGACGGCGCCTGGAGCGACGTGGGCAGCTGGAACGCCGTGGCGGAACTCGTGCCCGCGGACGACGCCGGCAACCGCATTTCAGGGCAGGGGCATGTGCACCACTGTCACGACACCTACATCCACGCGCCGCATCGTCCGGTCGTGGCGCTGGGCACCGAACGGCTACTGATCGTGGATACCCCCGATGCGCTGCTGGTGGCCCATCCGGACCATGCGGAATCGGTACGCGACGTGGTGGCCCAGCTCGAGGCCCGCGACGTGGCCGAAGCCACCCAGCATCGCCGCGTGCCGCGTCCCTGGGGCGTGTTTGATTCCATTGACCGCGGCGAGCGCTTTCAGGTCAAGCGCATCACCGTGAAGCCGGGCGCGCGCCTGTCGCTGCAACTGCATCATCATCGGGCTGAACACTGGGTGGTGGTGAAAGGCACGGCGCAGGTGACGCGTGGCGACGAGGTGTTTTCCCTGCAGGAAAACCAGTCGGTCTACATTCCCCTGGGGGTAAAGCATCGCCTGGAAAACACCACGAATGCGCCGCTGGAAATCATCGAGGTGCAATCGGGGTTGTATCTGGGCGAGGACGACATCGTCCGCTTCGAGGACGGCTACGGGCGCAGCTAGGGGAAATGGGGATGTCTGTCCCCATTTGTTTTTACGGCTTGGCGAGCTGCGAGATCTGGGCCACCCAGGGTTCCCAGATGTTTTCAGTCACCGGAACGGCAGATAGCAGGCGTGCCTGCGCACGCAGCACGCCGCTGGCGTAACTCAGGTAATCGCTGGCGCGGCGCGCGATCAGAATGTCCGCCTGGGCCACCTCTCCCCAAGTATGGATGCCTGATTTCAGTCCCATTTCCGCAGCGCGTTTTTGTTCCTGCGCCGAGGCGATCAACACTTCGGCGCTGCGCGCACGCTCCAGGCTGGCCTCGGCCGAAGCCCAGTCTGACTCCACCTGCGTGGCCAGTTTCACCTGCTGCGTGCGCAGGTCCTCGCTGGCGGCCGTGGCGGCAAATTCGGCCTGGCGCTGGGTGGCAGAAAGTCCGCCGCCGTCATACAGCGGAATGTTGACCTGCACGCCAGCGCCTAGGACGTTGTAACGCTGGTTGATGGTGAACACGGTGTCGTTCTGGGCCCAGCTTTTGGAAGCCACAAGGTCCACGGTGGGCAGGCGGTCGGCGCGGGCCTGTTCAGCGCGCTTTTTGTTGACCTGCTCGGCAGCCTGGGCCGCGAGGATTTCAGGATTGGTGCTGGCCACGATCTGCTGCAACTCGTCGGGACTGGTCACGGCCAGATGCACCTGACGATAATCGGGCAGGCGATAATTGCGCAGCTCGGCGGGTTCCATGCCGGTGAGGCGCTTGAAGGCCTGCTCGCGACTGCGCTGGTTGATCTCGGCTTCCAGCAGTTGCGATTTGGCCAGCTCATGCTGGGCGCGAGCCTCCACGGCGGCGTCACGCGTGCCGTCACCGGCCTTGAAACGCTTTTCAGCCTGCTCGGCGGCAAAACCCGTGGTCTTGACCGTCTGCTCGTAGATGCGGCGCAGTTCCACGGCCGAGAGCACATCAAGCCAGGCGTTGGTGGTGCGTACCCACAGGTCGCTGCGCGCCGAGGCCAGCTTTTGCGCGCCGTATTCGGATTGCAGCTGGCCAATGTCATAACCCATCCAGTCGCGTGGGTGGTACAGGCCCTGGCGCAGCGAAAACTGGTTGTTGTAGGCGTTGACGAGATAGCTGGAGCCAATCGAGCCGCCGGCTGGCGTGGCGGCGTCCTGCTTCACGCCTTCCTCGATTTTCTGCACCAGGCTTTGAAAGCTCGTCTGCGGCAACAGCTTGGCGCGCGCGATGGCAATGTTCTCGTAGGCCGCGTCGCGATTGGCCTGGGCGGAAGCGAGCGCCGGGTCATTTTTCTCGGCAGCGGCAATGGCAGCATCCAGATCCATGGCCCGCAACGGGGTGAGCGTTCCCAGCAACGCCAGGGCCAGTACGCTGGAACGAAAGCGCTTCATCCTAGCGTTCCTTGAGCGAGAGGGCCGCCCGGTCCTGGATGGGTTTCACGAGGTAATCCCAGAAGGTTCGCGAGCCGGTCTTGATGATGATCTCCACGGGCATGCCTGCCTGCAGGGTTTCGCCCTTCAGCAGCTTCGCAGTGTCGGGTTCCAGCGCCACGCGCGCGGTGTAGTAGGCAATTTCGGGGCGCTGTGGATCCTGAAACCGGTCCGGGGACACCCACAGCACGGTACCCTGCAGCACCGGGGTGGTGCGCTGGTTCAGTGCCGTGAGGCGCACGTCCGCCGTGAGTCCGGCGTGGATCTTGTCGATCAGGTGGGTGGGAATCTGGGCTTCGAGTACCAGCTTGTCGCCGGCGGGCTCGATTTCCATGATGCGCGCACCCGGCTGCACCACGCCGCCCACGGTATACACCGACACGCCCATGACCGTACCAGCCACTGGCGCGCGGATTTCGGTGCGCTGGTTTTCTTCGCGGGCCACCTTGATCTTGGACTGCGCATCGTCGTACTGGCGCTGCAGGTCAAGGTACTGGTTGCGCGGGTAATAACCTTCTGTCACCAAGGGCTTCAGGGAATTGAGCTGTTCCCTAAGGGTGTCGGCAAGATGGGTGTTGATGGCCAGCGCCGCTTCACTTTGCGTGTTGATGAGGCGCATCAGCACCTGATCCTTCTTCACCGTATCGCCATCGCGCACCAGAATGGTCTCGATGGTGCCACCGGTCTGGTGCTGGATGACCTGGCGCTTGGAATCCACCACCACGGTTCCCTGCACCGGCACCCCTTCATCCAGATGGGCCGAGAAGGACCACCATACAAATCCGCCAAAGCCGAGCAGCAGGATGATCCAGCCCAGCAGGATGCTTTTGCGCGCGTTGACGGGAACCGGGGCTACCTCGGGTTCACTTTTGACCACCGGGGTGACGTCGATGATGACGGATTCGTTTTTAGCCATGACTTACTCCTGGGCTGGCGCCGCTGCGCCTGCCTGACCCTGCTGTGGAATGCTGGTTTGCGGTTGCGGATTGCGGGCAGCGGCCAGGGCCTGAAGCACGGCATCGCGCTCGCCGAACAACTGCACCGTGCCATCGCGCATCAGCAGCAGCTTGTCCACGGCCTGCAGCACGCTCATGCGGTGCGTGATCACCACCACCGTCTTGCCGGCCTGCTTCAGTGCCTGCACCGTGGAGACGAGGGCTGCCTCGCCCACGTCATCGAGGTTAGAATTGGGCTCGTCCAGCACGATGAAGGCCGGCATGCCGTACAACGCGCGCGCGATGCCGATGCGCTGGCGCTGCCCGCCCGAGAGCACACTGCCGCCCTCGCCGATGGGCGTGTCGTAACCCCCCGGGAAATGCAGGATCATGTCGTGCACCCCGGCCAGGCGTGCGGCTTCCACCACCCGATCGCTGTCGATTGGGCCAAAGCGCGCAATGTTCTCCGCCACGGTGCCGTTGAACAGCTCCACATCCTGGGGCATGTAGCCCACCATGGGGCCCAGCTCATCCTTATTCCATTGATACACGTCGACGTTATCGAGGCGCACCTTGCCCACCTGGGCCGCCCAGATGCCCACCATCAGGCGGGCCAGCGAGGATTTGCCCGAAGCCGAGGGGCCGATGATGCCCACCACGTCGCCCGGCATGAACATGAGGTTGACGCCCTTGATAACGGCCACCTTGCCGCCAGGAGGCGTGGCATAGACGTTTTCCATGGTCACGAGGCCGCGCGGCGGCGGCAGGCTCATGCCCGGCGTGCGCGGCGGCAGGAATTCCAGCAGGCGCGCCAGGCGCTCGTAGGCACTGCGCGCCGAGGAAAAGCCCTTCCAGGTCCCAATCAGCAGTTCCACCGGAGCCAGCGCCCGACCCGTCAGGATGGAGGCGGCAATCATGACCCCTGGCGTGGATTTGCCCTCAATCACCAGCAGCGCGCCCAGCCCCAGTGCCCCAGACTGGATGATGAGGCGCACGAGGCGCGTCACGGCCGAGACGGTGGCAGCGCGGTGCGAGGCGATGGTCTGCTGTTCCAGCATGTTGGCCTGGTGGGCATACCAGCGCGTGATCATGGGGCGCAGCATGCCCATGGCTTCAATCACTTCGGCGTTGCGCAGGTTGCTGTTGGCAAAATTGCTGGCCTGGATGGCATGTCGGTTGGCTGCCTCCAGCGGGCCCTTGGAGACCTTTTCGGTGATGTAGGTGAGCGTCACCAGCAGCAGCGTGCCGCCCAGGGCAAACCACCCCAGCATGGGGTGCAACATGAAAATCACCACGAGGTAGATGGGAATCCAGGGCGCGTCGAGGAAGGCGAACAGGCCATTGCCGGTGACGAACTGGCGCACATTGTTGAGATCGCCCAGCGCCTGGGCGGGATTGCCCTGCCCGGCGCGTAGGTTGTTTTCGAAGGTGGCGGTGAAGACCCGCTTGGAGAGCACTTCATCGATGGCGTTGCCCACCCGGATCAGCACCTGGGAACGGGCATACTCGAGGCCGCCCATGACGGCAAACATGCCGATGGTGATGACCGAGAGGAAAATGAGGGTGAGCTCGCTGCGACTGGTGACCACCCGGTCGTACACCTGCAGCATGTACAGCGAGGGGGTGAGATAGAGCAGGTTGATGACGAAGGAAAAGGCCGCCACGGCCCAGAAGGCGCTCTTGTGCACCCGCACGGCTTCGATGATTTCGTTACGCACCACTGGTTTGCTCATGGTCTGTCCCCATTCAACTGGTGCGATCATGCCATAAAATGTGACGAATGTCACAAATTTGAGGTTTATGGGGTCTGACCCGATTCTGGTCGTGACGCATGTCATTGTCTGCGCCGGCCTCCCCATGGCCCAATTCGGGGTTTCACCGAAACGGCACTGGAGCCCGCAAATTCCCATGAGCGCCCCGCATTCGCAAGATCTGAAAGCCGTCACGCTGGAGATGCTGGAATCCTCTGGCGCCCTGCGCGAGCCCACCAAAGTCATGGACCAGCGGGACCTGTTCGTCAGCGCACTGGCCCTCGTCATCGGCGTTGCCGCCGCCCTGCTGGCACAGGTGCTGCAGCTGCTGATCGGACTCATCACGCATGTGGCGTTTTACGGCGAGATCGGCTGGACGCTGGTCTCTCCTGCCCACAACGCCCTGGGACCCTGGGTTGTCGGGGTGCCCATCGCCGGCGCCCTGGTCATTGGCGTGATGGCCCGCTTTGGATCAGCGGCCATCCGTGGCCACGGCATCCCCGAAGCCATGGAACAGGTGCTGGTCAACCGCAGCCGCATCCCCATGCGCGTGCTGTTTCTCAAACCGCTGTCGGCCGCCATTTCCATAGGCACCGGCGGGCCGTTCGGCGCCGAGGGGCCCATCATCGCCACGGGCGGCGCCCTGGGGGCGCTCGTGGGGCAGCATATCCGCATCACGGCTGACGAGCGCAAGGTCCTGCTTGCCGCAGGGGCGGCGGCTGGCATGGCCGCCACGTTTGGCACACCCCTGGCTGCCGTGATGCTGGCCATCGAACTGCTGCTCTTCGAGTTCCGGGCCCGCTCGTTCATTCCGGTCCTCGTGGCCTGCCTGACCGCCACTCTGATGCGCGCGCTGTGGTGGGGGTTTTCACCATTCTTTTCCATGGCACCCCTGGCCTGGCCGGGCATGGGGGCCCTCATGGCCTGCATTCCCCTGGGGGTGATCATTGGCGGGGCCACGGTTCCCATCACGCGCGCGCTGTATGCGGTGGAAGACGGTTTTGCCCACCTGCGCCTGCACTGGATGTGGTGGCCCGCCTTGGGTGCGGTGGCCGTAGGTGTCATCGGCTATGCGTTTCCGCGCACGCTGGGCGTGGGCTATGACAACATCACCGACGCCCTGTCCGGCCACCTCCTGGCGCCAGCCCTCTGGGCCCTGGGGGCCGCCAAGCTGGTGTCCTGGACGATATCCCTGGGCAGCGGCACCTCCGGGGGCACGCTGGCGCCACTGATGACGGTGGGCGCCTGTCTGGGTGCGGCCCTGGGGCAGACCCTGGAGGCCTGGCTGCCGGGCCTGGGCCTCAGCCCGGGCATGGCCGCCCTGGTGGGCATGGCCGCCATCTTTGCAGGCTCGGCCCGCGCCCTGTTCATGTCCGTGATTTTTGCCCTGGAAACCACCTGGCAGGTGCCGGCGCTGATGCCGCTCATGCTGGGCTGCAGCGCAGCCTATCTGCTCTCCAGCCTGGTGATGCGCCACACCATCATGACGGAAAAAATCACGCGACGCGGCGTGCGCGTGCCCCATGACTATCACAGCGATTTTTTCCTGATGGAACGCGTGGGCCAGCATGCCCAACGGCCCGCCGTGACCCTGCACGCCGAGCAGACGCTGGGTGACGTGCTGACCTGGCTGAAAGGCGGCACCCCGGGCAGCCTGCATCAGGGGTATCCGGTGGTTGATGGGGACGGCGAGGTGCTGGGTGTGGTCACCCGCAAGGACCTCTACCCCACCCAGGCCGACGCCGCAACGCCGCTGCGTGCCCTGCTGAAACGGCCGGCCCTGCTGATTGGGGAACAGGCCGACCTGCGCCAGGCCATCAAGATCATGTCAGCCGCCAATGTGGGCCGCCTGCCGGTGGTCACGGCAGATGGCAAGGCCCGCCTGTGTGGCATGCTCACGCGCAGCGACGTCCTGGGGGCCTACCGCAAGCGGCTGCATGACCAGTATCATGCGGCGGACCCCGCAAACTAGGGGGTCTTTTCCCGCTCCCGGCCGTCGGCCCAGAAGCGCCAGGCCAGTTGCTGGTAGAGCTCGGCGCCCATGCGCGAGCTGACAGCGCGCGCCACCAGCGCCACCGCCATGAGGCTCAAGACCATGTTATGCCCGTCCACCATTTCCATGACGATGATGGCCGAGGTGATGGGGGCCTGGGTGACGGCCGCCAGAAATCCCGTCATGCACAGGGTCACCACCGGAATGGCGCCCACTTCGGGGCCGAAGAAGGCGCTGATGTTGCTGCCCAGCGCGGCGCCCACGGCCAGGGACGGAGCAAAGATCCCGCCTGGAATGCCCGAGTGATAACTGGTGAGGGTAGCCAGAAAACGCGTGATGGGCGCATGCCAGGGCAGCGTGGTCTCACCCGACACCACATGTTGCGTGATGCCATAGCCGCTGCCATAGGACAGCCCGCCCCCCAGCCAGCCCAACAAGGCCACCACGAGACCGCAACCGCCGGCAAACAGGATGGGATGCGCCGTGCGCCAGCGCCATAAAGGAAAGTCGGGGCGATGCTGGGGCCACAGGATGAGGCGGCTCAACAGGCCACCCAGGGCGCCGCACAGGGCGCCGCACACCACGATGGGCCCCACGATGTGCAGGTCCACATGATCGATGCGGATGCGTCCGAAATAGTTGTAGTTGCCAAGCAGGGCCATGGAAAGCAGGCCGGAGAGGATGATGCTGCTGACGAGGATGCCGCTGGTACGCGTTTCCAGGCGCCGCCCCAGCTCTTCCACGGCAAACACGATACCCGCCAGCGGCGTGTTGAAAGCCGCCGACACCCCGGCTGCCCCCCCGGCCAGGATCAGGTCGCGCATGCGGATGGCACGCGAGAGCGGTAGAAAGCGGTGGGCTGCGGACAGCACCGAGGCAGCCACCTGGACGGAAGGGCCTTCACGCCCCGCCGAAAACCCGCCGATGAGCGCAAAGGCCCCCAGCAGGATCTTGCCCAGGGCTATCCTCAGCGAGACGAGATGCCCCACCGGCCGGCCCTGGGACGCGAGGCGCGTGGCGGCAATGACCTGGGGAATGCCGCTGCCCTGGATGCCCGGAAAATATTTCTGCGTGGCCCAGACGGTGGCCATGCCCACGACAGGCGCCAGCATGAAGGGCACCCAGGCCCCGTAGCTTTCCAGCGCAAAGAACAGCTGGAGGGCCCAGTCTGCCATCTTGGCAAAGGCGGCCACCAGCAAACCCGTCAGGGCCGCAAACAACCACAGGGTGAGTCGAATGCGCCAGCGCAGGCTGCGCCACGGCCCACGACCCAGTTTGATCATGCCGGTTTTTCCTCGTACAGGCGGACGCAATTTCGGCCGCTCACCTTGGCGAGGTACAGGGCCTTGTCGGTTTTGCTCAACATGGTGTCGCGGGGCTCGGGTTGCTGCACGTGATACATGCCGATGCTGGTGGTGAAGGAAAAGCTGCGGCCTTCATATTCCAGCTTGAGCGCTGCGATGGCGATGCGGATGCGCTCGGCGATGGCCGTTAGGTCCTCGTTGTTGCAGCCGGGCAGGATCACCAGAAACTCTTCGCCACCATAACGCCCGGCGTAATCGTAGGGGCGGTTGTGGCGCTCGATCACAAGGGCACTCTCCACGAGGGCAAGGTCGCCGGCCGCATGCCCATAGGTATCGTTGACCTCCTTGAAGTGGTCAAGATCCAGCAGCAGCAACCCCAACGAACCGCCGTTGCGCGACAGGCGTGCCAGTTCGTTGTCGAAACGATCCATGAGGCCGCGCCGGTTGAGCAGCCCCGTCAGCACATCGATCTCCGTCAGGCGGTGCAACGCCTCGGTGCGCTCCTTCACCCGTTCTTCCAGTTCGCGATGGGTATTTCTCACAAAGGCCACCATGTGCCGGAAGGAACGCGACAGGTCGCCCACCTCCACTTCGCCCACGAGCGGGGGCATGACCTCGAAATGCCCCCCCTGGATGGCGTCCGAGGCTTTCTTGAGGGACATGATGGGCTGCAGGATCCACTGATGCAGGGCAAACCCCAGCACCAGCAACACCATGAGAAAGAGCGCGCCGATGGCATAGGGAACATAGGTAAACCCCTTGACCAGGCCGAGTTTCTTCTGGTCCACCAGCGTGAGATCGTACCAGCCGATGCCGGGCAGGCGCGCCACCCCCAGCAAAAAGGTGCGGCCATCAAACTGCACCCAGAGGTTGGCCACATCGTTGCTGTCGCCCTCCTTGATCTGCAGCAGGGTCTGTCGCAACTTTTTGATGTCGTCTGGTTTCAGCAACGCGTTCATGGTGGTGCGCTGATCCGGCATTTTGGCGATGCTGGCATAGTCGATGAGGTGGGTGTCGCTCGACAGCTTGATGGAGAGGTCGTCATCAATGAAAAAGTTGTGGATGCCCGGCTGCGTGAGGTTGACGGTTTCGGACAGGAACGCCGAAAGCTTCATGCCCGTACCGACAACACCCACCACCTCCTTGCCGCTGCGCACCAGGGCATTGATCCAAACCCGGGTTTCGTTGAGGTGCTGGTCCTGCGCGATGTTGATCTGAAAATCCTGGCCCTGGGCCATCGTCGCGTAAAACCACCCGTCCGCGGGATGGTCCTGGGACAGGGTGTAGCGCAGCTCGTCGCCGCTGTAGTCGCCTGCGGCATTGTTGAAAAAATAATGCCCGGAGAGGGCAAAGGCCGCAAAGTACGTGTGGTCGGAAAACCGGATGCGGTATTTTTCCAGCACCGCAAGCCCGTTGCGACGGGCCAGCGGATCGTTTTCGTGCAGCGCCATGTGAATCAGTGCCGGCTCGGCAGCCAGCTTTTTGGCCAGCGCCACTTCCTTGATGAGGGGCGAGAAGGTGCGGTACCGGTCGAACAGGATCTGACGCTCGACGAATTGCCGGCTCCAGTCCCGGTTGATCTCGTCGATCATGTTCTTGAACACCAGCCAGCCGATCAGCGACGAAAAAATGAAAATGCCAGTGACGAGCAGCAGAAATTTTCGTTCGAGTTTCATGCCAGCATTCAGGTCCAGAGCGTGCCGATGCGCCATTCTCTCAAATAACCGCACGCAGGAGCGCGCTTTCGTCATTTTTTTAAACGGTACGAACTGCCGTTATAATCGGGGCATGAACCCACTCCATCACCTGTTTCAGAACAATCGCGCCTGGGTCCGCACCGTGCTGGCCGAGGATCCCGACTTTTTCAAGAACCTGGCCCGGCAGCAGGCCCCCGAGTACCTCTGGATTGGCTGCTCGGATTCACGCGTGCCGGCCAACCAGATCACGGGGCTTGCCCCCGGCGAAGTGTTTGTGCATCGCAATGTGGCCAATGTGGTGGTGCATACCGATCTCAACCTGCTTTCGGTCGTGCAGTTTGCCGTGGACATGCTCAAGATCCGCCACATCATGGTGGTGGGTCACTATGGGTGTTCCGGGGTGCATGCCGCACTCAACCGGTTGCGCGTGGGGATTGCCGACAACTGGCTGCGCCACGTGCGCGACGTGCATGAAAAGCACGAACAGTTGATGGGCAGCTTCGACCCCAGCGACCGTCACGACCGCCTGTGCGAGCTCAACGTCATCGAGCAGGTACAGAACGTGTGCCACACCACGGTGGTGCAGGACGCGTGGACCCGCGGTCAGGACCTCACGGTACACGGCTGGGTGTATGGGCTGGATGACGGCCTGATCCACGACCTGGCACTTTCGGTGAACAGCAACGAGGCCCTCGCCACCGCTTACCCGCAAACCCTCGCGCGCATCCGCGAGGCGTCCTGACCGCTAACGCTGGCAGTGCGGGCAAAACCAGGTGGAACGCTGCCCCTGGGTGATCTGGCGGATGGGCGTGCCACAACGCACGCAGGGTGCCCCGGTGCGCCCGTAGACCTGGTGGGCCTGCTGAAAATAGCCCGGCGATCCACTGCTGTCCACGAAATCGCGCAGGGTGCTGCCGCCCTGTGCGATGGCTTCCTGCAACACCGCCCGAATGTTTTGGGCCAGACCCTCGTAGCGCGCCGCACCAATCCTGCCGGCGGCGCGCTGGGGATGTATGCCGGCGCGAAACAGGCTTTCAGAAGCGTAGATGTTGCCCACCCCCACCACGATCTGCCCGTTGAGCAGGACCTGCTTGATGGCCTGCGCGCGCCCCCGGGTACGCTGCCATAACAGCGCTCCGGTAAATGCCGGATCGAAGGGTTCATGCCCCAGGCGCTCCAGCAACCCCGGCTGGCTGGAAAGCCGTCCTCCCACCGGTTGCCATAGCACGGCGCCAAAGCGGCGCGGATCGTTGAGGCGCAGCACGCCTCCCGTGCAGCACAAATCGAAATGGTCGTGCGTGCCCGGCGGGGTGGGCCTGGTGAGGATGCGCAGCGACCCCGACATACCCAGATGCAGGACGAGGGTGCCGGCTGGCATGTCGAGCAGCAGATATTTGGCGCGCCGGCGCACGGCCGTGATGGTCTGACCCGGCAGTGCGCGGGCCAGCACCGGGGGAATGGGCCAGCGCAGGCGCGGATGGCGCACCACCACCACGGTGACGACCTGCCCCACCAGGGCGGGCGCAATGCCGAGGCGGGTCACCTCTACTTCGGGCAGTTCAGGCAAAAGGGCGTCCCTGCTGCGTCATTCGTCGTAGCGGAGGTAGCGGTGCTGCGCGTCCTGGGGCGTGCCCTCCAGCGCTGCGGATTCGCGCCCGGGTTGCCAGAGAATGAAATCGTCCATTTTTCGCGCCAGTTCAAAATCCTTGTCAGTGATGCCACCCGCCGCATGGTTGGAGAGCCTGACCACCACCTTGTCGTAACTCACCTCCAGGTCGGGGTGATGCCAGGCGGCTTCGGCAAGATGGCCCAGCGCATTCACCACCATCAGCGCCCCCTTCCAGCCCTGGGTGCGGTAGGTGCGCTGAATCGTTCCCGCGTGAAGCTGCCAGTGCGGCAGCTCGCGCTTGAGGCGCGCGGCCACTTCGGCATCGTCGTAACATCGTTCCCCGTTGCGTTTGCTCATGGCCTCCTCCGCTATGCTCAGACATCCAGTGAAAACGGCGTGAAGCGCGTGTGCCGGTCGTAATGGTCTTCATGTTCGATGCGCTTGAGCGCACGCACCATCCAGTAGGTTACCGGTGTCGCCAGCACCTCCCAGAAGGTCTTGAGAAAATATTCCAGGACGGCCACCTCGATGAGGTCCTGCAGCGCCCACACGCCGTAGAAGGCGCACCCGTAAAACAGCAGCGAATCCAGCGCCTCGCCCACAGCAGTGGAGCCAATGGCGCGCAGCCACAGCCAACGCCCTGCAGTCATCACTTTCATTTTGGCCATCACGTAACTGTTGGCAAAGCTGCCGCACCAGTAGGCCAGCATGGAGGCGATGGCGATGCGCCAGGCGTTGCCGAAAACCCCTTCCAGCTGCCCCTGAAACTGCGCCATGAAGGCATTGGGGGCGGGCGGCAGGCTGACCACCACCCAGGCCATGAAGGACGCAAACAGCAGCGCGGCAAATCCGGCCCAGACCACGCGCCGGTCGCGCGCGTAGCCGTACACCTCGGTCAGCACGTCACCAAAAAAATAGGTGACGGGAAAGAACAGCACGCCCGCGCCCACGGTGAGCGTGCCCACGAAAGGCAGGGTCAGCACCGTCTGCTTGGCCGCTCCGATGAAATTGGAACAGAGCAGCACGCACACGAAGGCGGCCATGATGAGATCGTAATACCGGAAGCTGCGCTGCGGAACACTCATGAGGAGCAGCTGACGGCCAGCGTTTCGGCCCAATCGGGTGGTGCTGCGGCCCAGGCCTCGTTGTCGGGATGTTCATCGAAGGGGGTGGCCAGCACCTCCTGCAATTGCGCCAGCACCTCGGGGTGGCCCTCGTGCGCTGCGCGGATGGCGGTTTCCGCCAGATAGTTGCGCAGCACGAATTTGGGGTTGACGCGCAGCATGGCAGACTGGCGCGGCCCATCCGCAGAATCCTCCCATTCCAGGCGCGCGCGCCAGGCCCCCAGCCAGTCGTCGCAGGCTGCGCGGTCCAGCACCAGGTTGCGCACCGCATCGTCCGCACCCGCCTCGCGCGGCAGGTGCGAGAGGGCGCGAAAGAAGAGGGTGAAATCCGTGCGGTTTTGATGCAACAGGCGCATCAGGCGCCCAACCAGCTGGGCATCGTCTGCCCTCGGGCGCATGAGGCCCAGCTTGCGGCGAAACGCCGCATCCAGGGCTTCCTGGAAGGTGGGCTCATAGCGCGCCAGCGCCTCGCGCAGCGCCTGTTCATCGCCGATGAGCGGCAGAAGGGCGCTGCCCAGCGCGCCGCAATTCCACCAACCGACGCGCGGCTGCTGGCCGTAGGCGTAGCGCCCTTCCCGGTCGGAATGGTTGCACACATGGTTGAGGTCGAAGGCGTCCATGAAGCCGAAGGGACCATAGTCCAGCGTCAGACCCAGAATGGACATGTTGTCCGTGTTCATCACCCCATGGCAGAAGCCCACCGCCTGCCATTGCGCCATCAGTGTGGCGGTGCGCCCGATGACGGCCTCAAGCAGGGCAAGCACCGGGTTCGGTGCATCGGCACATTGCAGATAAAAACGGGCAATGACGTCGTCGGTCAGCTGGCGCAATGCGTCGGTGTGCCCGTGATGGGCAAAGTGCTCGAAATGGCCAAAGCGGATGAAGCTCTCGGCCACGCGCGTCACGATGGCGGCCTGTTCCAGGGTTTCGCGCTGCACCGGCAGGGCCGAGCCCACCACGGCCAGCGCGCGCGTGGTGGGAATGCCAAGCCCGGCCATGGCCTCGGAACAGAGGTATTCGCGTATGGAAGAGCGCCACACGGCACGGCCATCCCCCATGCGCGAAAACGGGGTTCTGCCCGCCCCCTTCAGCTGGATGTCCTGCAGCACGCCCTGGGCGCTGAGCTGGCCGAGGGTATGCGCCCGCCCGTCTCCCAATTGTCCCGCCCAGACACCAAACTGGTGTCCGGAATACACGCTGCACCAGGGCGTCTGTGCCACCTTGCCGGACAGCACCTGCAGCCATTCCCCGGTGGGTTCTGCGGGCAAGCCCAGAGTCTGCGCCAGGGACGCGTTCCAGGCCAGCCAGTGGGGAGATTCCAACGGTTGGGTGGGCACCGCAACGATGTGGGGTGCCGCGAGGCCGGCAAAGCCGGAGGTCGGCAGCAACAGGGCGGGTTTGAATGGGGCGTTCATATTAGACCCATTCTACATTCACCCTGCGCCAAAAGGGGATCAGCCTGCCGTGCCCCGCTGGATGAACTCGATCTTGTAACCGTCCGGATCTTCCACAAAGGCGATGACGGTGGTGCCATGCTTCATGGGGCCTGCCTCGCGCACCACCTTGCCCCCCCGGGCGCGGACGGCAGCACACGCCGTGGCGGCATCATCCACCTCGATGGCGATGTGGCCGAAGGCATCACCCAGGGTGTAGTGATCGGTGTCCCAGTTATGGGTGAGTTCCAGCACTGCACCCTCCGCTTCGGCCTGATAGCCCACGAAGGCCAGCGTGAACCGGCCTTCGGGGTAGTCGTGGCGACGCAGTTCATGCATGCCCAGCACCTCGCAATAAAATGCCACCGAGCGTTCCAGGTTCGTCACCCGCAACATGGTATGCAAGATGCGCATGGTCTTATCCTTTCAGTTGGCGGGCCACCCCGGCCACGCGTTCACCAAACCGGCGGGCGGTTTCGAGGTCGCCGGCCACCACTTCATCCACGCTGGCATCCGAAGGCGTTTGCATCATGGCTCCGGAAAACGAGCCCACATAGTTTACATCGTTGCGCTGCGCGCCCTTGTGGTTGGAAGGCATCATGCCCGTACCCACCCAGATGCCACTATGCTGCATGGCCAGTGTAAAGAGGTAATGCAAGGTGGAGAGCTTGTCGCCGTTCATGGTGGCCGAATTGGTGAAGCCGGCAAAGATCTTGTCCTTCCATTGCTGGCTGAACCAGGGCTTGGAGGTGGCGTCGGCAAATTTCTTGAACTGCCAGGAAACGCTGCCCATGTAGGTGGGCGATCCCATGATGATGGCATCTGCTGCAGACAACGCGGCCCACTGGGCTTCGGTGAGGTTGCCTTCGGCATCGATGGCCACAAGCTCGGCCCCCGCACCCTGGGCCACAGCCTCAGCCTGCTTGCGGGTATGTCCATATCCACTGTGAAACACAACAACGACTTTTGCCATGACGCTCTCCTATATAATGTACGCACACAGACTATATTGTACGCGTTCGTACTATTATTGCAACCATGGACTTCTTACCCACCCTGCGCGAACTGGTCAGAACCTACCAGGCCTTTGATGCCTTTTCAGATCGGCACATCCGCACCCTGGGGCTGACCATGAGCCAGTTCGACGTCATTGCCACCCTGGGCAACACGGCCGGCTTGAGCTGTCGCGACATTGGGGAAAAAACGCTGATGGTGAAGGGCACCCTCACGGGGGTGCTGGACCGTCTGGAAAAGAAACAGCTCATCAGCCGCACGGAAAACCCGCAGGACAAGCGCAGCGTGCTGGTGCAGTTGACGCCCGCCGGGCAGCGCGTATTTGCAGAAGCCTTTCCCGCCCACCTCGCGTACCTGGAGGTGGCCTTCCGGCGCCTGGGCAAACAGCGTCTTGCCACCTTGCAGCAGGAACTGGCGGCCTTGCGCGAGGCTCTGGAACAAACTGACAAACCCTGAGCGGCGCATGAAAAAAGGGGGCCGAAGCCCCCTTGATCTCTACTTGAACAACACCCAGGCCTTGTCGAGGGTGATGCTCACCCCCCAGGCCAGTGGCACGCCCACAGCAAGCCAGGCCAGCCAAAGCGTGATGGGACTGGATTTGTGCGTGTCGATCACGGCGTTTGAGATTTCGCCTGCAGCCGCCGATGCGCGCTCGTGAGCCAGGCGCTTTTCGGTTTCCAGCTCGGCGTCGGTCATGAAGTACCTGTCCGCCACCGGACGCACCAGCGCATTGCAGATCAATCCGATCACCAGCATGGCCACGAGGTAGGTCATGGTCTTGTCATAGAGCTGGTCGCGAGGCACGCCAGCGGCGAGATTGGCTTCGCGGATGTAGTTGACCACCACCGGCCCCAGAATTCCCGCCGTTGACCAGGCCGTGAGCAGTCGGCCATGAATGGCGCCCACCATCTGGGTGCCGAACATGTCTGCCAGATAAGCCGGCACCGTGGCAAAGCCGCCACCATACATGGACAGGATGATGCAGAACCCCAGCACAAACAGGCCGAGGCTGCCCGAGTGGCCCAGTGCCGTGGCGCTGCTATAGAGGCCGATGCCCAGGACGAAGAACACATAGTAGGTGTTCTTGCGGCCAATCCAGTCCGAGAGCGAAGCCCAGATGAACCGCCCCGCAATGTTGAACAGCGACAGCAGTCCGGTAAACCCTCCGGCGATGACGGCAATGGCCTTCTTCTGGTCCGGAGTCAATTCATTGAAACCCAAATTCAACCCGATCAGCTTGCCGGCAAAAATTTCCTGCAGCATGGGCGAGGACATGCCGATGATGCCGATGCCCGCCGACACGTTCATGGTCAGCACCATCCAGATTAGCCAGAACTGTGGCGTCTTCCAGGCCACCGATACATGCACGTGGCGCTGTGTGATCATGGCCTTGGCGCTGGGAGGCGGCGGCGTCCAGCCTTCCGGCTTCCAGTCACTGGTAGGGACGCGGTAACCGAAGGCACCACCGAGCATGAAGATAAAGTAGATCACGCCCATCAGCAGGAACGTTTGCCACACCCCGGGGTTGGCGGGCCCGGTAGAAAACGTATTCATCAATATAACGGCCAGCGGCGAACCGATCATGGCGCCACCGCCAAAACCCATGATGGCCATGCCGGTGGCCATGCCACGCCGGTCTGGAAACCATTTCACCAGGGTGGAGACGGGAGAGATATACCCCAGGCCCAGGCCAATGCCACCGATGAACCCTGAACCGATCCACAGCATCCACAACTGGTGCACGAAGACTCCGTAGGCCGAGATCAGCAACCCGCCGCACCAGCACAGGGCCGCCACAAAGCCGGCCTTGCGCGGTCCCGCATGTTCCAGCCAGCCACCAAAAATGGCGGCGGACGAACCCAGAAACACGAAGAACATGGTGAACATCCACCCCAGGCTGGAAACTTTCCAGTCACAGGTGGTGGTGAACAGCTCGGACCACAGGGACATGTCGGCAGGACAGGCTGTGCCGACTGATTTGGCCAGCGGCAACCAGAACACTGAAAATCCGTAAGCCATGCCGATACACAGGTGGATGGCGAGGGCTGCAGGCGGGACCAGCCAGCGATTGAAACCGGGGCCTGCAACGGTGCGCTCTTTTGCAAGAAAATCAAGACTCATGGGAACAGCCTCCGCGTGCGTTGATTCAAGTTCAACGTTTCATTTTTTGTGATGACAACGAGGTATAGCAAAATCGAATGGTAAGCATAGGATAAAGCGCGCACGTGCGTCAAACTGGTGCGCGTTTGCGGATTTAAGGCTGACTTAAGGCTGGTGCGCTATGGGCGCACCGGAAGGGATGAAGGGGTCGGCGTGAATGTCGGCGCTGGCGGCCCCGGCCAGAAACACCTGCAGCCGGGCCTCCTGCACCATGTCCGGGTGGCCGCACAGAAACACGCGCCACGAGGTCATGTCGGGTTGATCGGCCAGTGCCGCTTCCAGGACATTGCCCTGACGCATGCCGGAAGGAACGGCTCCTGCCGAAATGCAGGGCACATATTGAAAATGGGGATGGGTCGCCGCGATGACCTGCAATTGCTCGGTGCGATAGAGTCCGGCAGGCGAAGCGCTGCCATGGTACAGCCGCACCGGACCCCGGTGTCCCTGGGAGAGCGCATCGCGCAGAATGCCGTAGAGCGGCGCCAGCCCCGAACCCGTGCCCAGCAGCAGCAAGGGTTGCTCGGGATCGCCCGGTACGTAAAAGCATTGCCCTGCTGAGTCGGCAATCTCCACGGCGTCGCCCGCGCGCAATTGCCCATGCACCCAGCTGCTGACCTTGCCGCCGGGAATTTGCCGCACATGGATTTCCAGGATGTCCTCTTCCAGGTGCGGCACGCTCGCCAGCGAATAGCAGCGTGATTGCTGCGCGTCGCGATACAGCCGGATGAATTGCCCTGCCCGGTAATCCAGGGGCCGCTCGGGGCGCAGGCGCACCGCCACGATGTCCGGATTGAGCGGCTCGATGCTGACCACCGACGCCGCAAGCTTGAGGCCTGCGGCATCGGGCAGCGCCACGCGCAGGTCTTCGGCAGGCACGCAGCTGCAGGCCTTGAAGTAGCCCTGGGCCACCAGCGTGGGTTTCAACCCCGCCTGGGCCACCTCCGGCACGCTCCCCCCGAGCGCGCGCATGAGGCAGGACTGGCAAACCCCCGTGCGGCAGGACGAGGGAACGGCAATGCCCTGGGCCGTCAGGCAATCCAGGACGGTCTGTCCCGGATCGCACGCGTACCCGATACCCTCGTAGGTGATGCGCGGCATGGCAACCGTAACGCGTTATTTGCCCAGCACGTCGTTGCGGGTGGTTTCCGCAATGGCGGCCACCTGTGCAATCAGGGCATCGGCCACACCCAGTTCCTTCAGGGTGGCGCCGAGGTTTTCCACCACGGCATCAAAGTGCGAATCGTTCAGGCCCTGGGCCACGAGGTGGGCATGGCCGCGACGCATGTCGAGCCCGGAATAATTGTTGGGGCCGCCAAAGGCCATGGTGAGGAAGGACTTCTGCTTGGCGGCCTGTCGGTCCATGTCCACGCCGGTGAAGAAACGGTTGATGCGGGCATCCTTCAACACCTTGCGATAGAAGATGTCCACTGCGGCATTCACGGCAGCATCGCCGCCAATTTGTTCATACAGGCTCATGATGGTTCCTCGGCTGATGGAAAAACGGAAGTGACGGTTGGATCATGTCATGGAGGCGTGGCGCGAAACAATACGCCAAGAGGAGAGGGCACTACCTATTCGGAGGTATTCTGGGGGCACCCTGCTTCGTGGAGAATGGCGTATTTTCGTATACCCTGATGGGCATGTCCCCTTTCCGACATTTGCATGAGCAGCCGCTTCTCCTTCGCCTGGGTCTTGCCATTGGCGCCGTCACCCTGCTGGCCCTGCTGTCGGTGCTGACGGCTGCCGCAGTGGCCAAAACCAGTGCCGGCGAGGCCAACGCCATCAACAACGCGGGTTCGCTGCGTATGCTGGCCTGGCGCGCGGTTTCAGAAGCTGACGGGCACCATGCGGAAAGCCTGAACGCCACCTTGGGCGCCTTCGAACAACGCCTCGCCCAGCTGCAGGATTCGGGGTTGCAGCTGGCCACGCGCGAGGCCCCGTTCATCGAGGCCATCCGCCAGATCCGCGATGAATGGCACGCGCTCACCGCGCCCGCCACGCTGTTGCAGCAAGAGCATCTGCTGGAACGCATGCCCCTGTTCGTGGCCCACCTCGACCAGCTGGTGCACCTGCTCGAAACCGACCTTGAAACCAAGATCCGCTGGCTGCGCTGGACCCAGGGCCTGCTGCTGTTCCTGATCGTGGCGCTGGCCGTAGCCACCCTGCTGATGATGAAGCACCAGAACGGTCAGCTGGCCTTGCTCGTGGGCGAAAAAACCCGCGAGCTCCAGCACAGCAACCGTTCCCTGCAGCTGCTCTATCGCACCACCACCCGCCTGTCCGAGGGCGAGCTCACCCAGGACAAGCTGCTGGCGCTGCTGCAGGACGTGGAAGACGAACTGGGGCTGGGCCAGGGCATCATCTGCGTGCGGCAGAACGACGATGAACGCGCCTACCCGCTGGCCACGCACATTCCCGAAACGGAACGGGCCGAGCTGTGCGACAGCCTCGGCTGCACCATCTGTTTTGGCAGCAGTGCCTCCACCACGCCCAACCTGCACCAGTTGGGTGAACGGCGCCTCGTGAGCGTGCCGCTGACGGGCGGCGGCCAGTGGCAGGGGGTGATGCCCTTCCAGCTGCGGGCAGGTGCCACCCTCGAGCCCTGGCAAACCGATGTCCTGGAAACGCTGGGGCGCCATGTGGCCACGGCGCTCGCCAACAGCCGGCGCGCGGAGGAACGGCACCGGCTGGCGGTGTACGAGGAACGCTCGGTGATTGCGCGCGAACTGCATGACTCCATCGCACAATCCCTGTCCTACCTCAAGATCCAGATTGCCCTGCTGCAATCGCGCATTCGCGACACCCAGCACACGGAACTGCTGCCCACGGTGGAAGAACTCAAGGTGGGGCTGGGCATGGCCTACAGCGAGCTGCGCGAACTGCTCACCACCTTTCGCCTGTCACCGGGGCAGACCCCCTTCACGGAAGAGCTGGACCTGCTGATCCACGAGCTGTCGCGACGCTGCGGCTTTGCCATCCAGCTGGACCAGCGCATGGGCAACATGGAGCTGTCCGCCAACGAGGAAGTCCATCTCACCAGCATCATTCGCGAAGCCCTCATCAACATTGCACGCCATGCGCAGGCCAGCTGGGCACGGGTCACCCTGAGTGCCGACACGCTGCGCCAGGTGGCCGTCACCATCGAGGACAACGGCATCGGCATGGCGCCGCAACCGCCCAACCGCCACCACTACGGCGTCACCATCATGCGCGACCGGGCGGCCATTCTGGAGGGGCAACTGCACTTCGAAGCGCGCGCCGAAGGCGGCACCCGGGTGCGGCTCCATTTTGTCGCCAAAACCCCTTACGCCCGCGACCCTCAACCCACCTGAGCCTCCCATGTCCCAATCTGCCCCCACACCCCAGGCCACCGTGCTAGTGATCGACGACCACCCCCTGTTTCGCAAGGGGGTGCTGGAGTTGCTGTCCTCCACGGCCCACCTGCGCCCCGTGGGAGAGGCGGAAAATGGTGACGAGGGCATCGCCAGGGCGCTGGCCCTCGATCCTGACCTGATCCTGCTCGACCTCAACATGAAAGGAGGCAAGGACGGCATCGCCACCTCGCAGCACATGCGCGCTCAGGGTATCGAAAGCCGCATCATCATCCTGACGGTATCGGACGATTCGCACGACCTCATCTCCGCCATCCGCGCCGGGGCCGACGGCTATCTGCTGAAGGACACCGAGCCCGAGGACATGCTGCGCCACCTGGAAGAGGCACTGTTCGGCAAGACCGTCATCAGCGATGGGCTGACCACCCTGCTGGCTTCGGCACTGCGCCAGGAAACCCTGATGCGCTTGCCTAATCCCGCCGAATTGACCGAACGCGAACAGACCATTCTGCGTTATCTGGCCCAGGGCCTGTCCAACAAACTCATCGCACGCGAACTCGATATCATGGAAAGTACCGTCAAGGTGCACATTCGTAACCTGCTCAAGAAACTGAAATTCCACTCCCGGCTGGAGGCAGCGGTATGGGCCGTCTCCAACGGCCTGTCGTCGCGCTGATCGTGGTGATGCCTGACCTGAAGCGCGCCCTGCGCGCCTTTTTTGACATCGATGCGCAGCCCCTGTCGGCAGGCGAGCGCTGGCGCTCCACCCTGGGAGCCCTGGTATTCGTGGCCGTTGCAGGCTTCCTGTTGCACGGCTTTCCAGTGGGCCTGAACGGGCTGGTGGCCCCGGTGGGGGCCAGCACCGTCATCCTGTTTGCCCTGCCGCACAGCCCCGTGGCGGCTCCCTGGTCCGTGCTGGGCAGCTACCTGTTTGGCACCGCATGCGGTGTCGTGGCCCTCCTCCTGGTGCCTTCCCCGCCACTGGCCGCAGCGCTGGCCGTGGCTGCCACCGTCTGGCTGATGGCCCGCTACAACTGCATCCATCCCCCCGGTGGCGCCGTTCCCCTGATGATGGTGCTGGCAGCACCCCCGACGGCGGACGCCCTGCAACGGCTGTCGCTGGCCGTGATGGCCAACGTGCTGCTGATGCTGCTGCTGGCAGTACTCATCAACAACCTGCTGCTGCGTCGGCGATATCCCTGGCATGCCGGACCCGCAGCCCAAAACCCGCACCTCACGCGCGACGTCCTGCCCGAGCAACGCATCGGCCTGACTCACGAAGACCTGGAGTACGCCTTCAAGGCGCGCGATGCCTTCGTGGACGTGCAGGAAGGCGAACTGGTGGAGCTCTACAACCTGGCGGTGGACCATGCTTTCGAACGCCACACCAGCCTGACCTGCGGCGACGTCATGTCGCGCGACCTCATCACCGTCAGCTTCAGCACCGGACTGGACGAAGCCTGGGCCGAGTTGAGCCTGCACCGGATTCGCGCCCTGCCGGTCGTGGATGGCTTTGGCCGCCTGCTGGGCATCGTCACCCTCACCGATTTTCTGCGCGAGCTGGACCACCCGCCGCTGCCGGCCCTGGGGGTGCGCCTGCGCGACCTGTTGCGGCGCACGCCCGGCACCCACTCGGAAAAAGCCGAGGTGGTGGGCCAGATCATGACCCGGGCCGTGGTCACGGCCCATGTGGACATGCCCATCACCTCGCTGGTCCACACCCTGGCTGAAAAGGCCGTCCACCACATTCCCGTCCTGGACGACACCCAGCGTGTGGCGGGCATCGTGACCCCTTCCGACATCAATGCGGCCCTCTATAAACAGCTGGCCCTGCGCACGCCCTGAAACGGCCCGCAGGGCCCGTTTTTGATCTAGATCAAAACAGGGCCCTGCGAAAAAGCGCAACCTCCACCGGTCCTGCAGAAAGGAAGGGAATGATGCAATTGTTGCAAACCAGTGGGCTGAGGCCCTTGATCCTGAAGGGACGCACCCTGTTGCCCATCGTCCAGGGCGGCATGGGCGTGGGCGTCTCGGCGCATCGCCTGGCGGGCACCGTGGCGGCCCAGGGTGGCCTGGGCACCATTTCATCCATCGACCTGCGCCACCATCACCCTGACCTGCTGGCACGCACCCGCGGCCTGCGCCACTCGCCTGAAGCGCGTGCCACCGTAGATGCCGCCAACCTCGAGGCACTCGACCGCGAAATCGTGGCCGCTCGTGAATTGTCCCAGGGGCGGGGCATGCTGGCCGTCAACATCATGCGGGCCGTGAGCGAATACGCACACTATGTGGAACAATCCCTGCGCTCAGGCATCGATGCCCTGGTGGTGGGGGCCGGCCTGCCACTCGACCTGCCCGACCTTGCCCAGGACCACCCCGGGGTGGCGCTGATTCCGATCCTGTCCGATGCGCGCGGCATCCAGCTCATCGTCAAGAAATGGGAACGCAAGAAGCGCCTGCCCGATGCCATCGTGATCGAGCACCCCAACTACGCCGGCGGCCATCTGGGCGCGGCCCGCGTGGACGATCTCGGCAACGCACGCTTTGCCTTTGAACAGGTGATTCCCGAAACCCTGGCGTTTTTCAGGTCGGCGGGACTGGAGGGGCAGATTCCCCTCATCGCCGCAGGCGGCATCCGCACCCACGAGGACATCCTGCGCCTGCAGGCCCTGGGCGCTGATGGCGTGCAACTGGGCACGCCCTTTGCGGTGACGGAAGAGTGCGATGCGCACCCCAACTTCAAGAAGGTGCTGGCCGAGGCAAAAGCGGAAGACCTGGTCACCTTCACCAGCGTTGCCGGATTGCCGGCGCGCGCCGTGGCCACCCCCTGGCTCAAAAACTACCTCAAGTTCGAGGACAAGCTCAAATCCGTGGCCCGGCACAAATCCCGCTGCACCATGCTGTTTGACTGCCTGGCCCAGTGCGGCCTGCGCGATGGCAAGAGCGACTGGGGCCAGTTCTGCATCGACACGCAGCTCGCAGCTGCCATGCGCGGCGATCTCAAGAAGGGTCTGTTTTTTTCGGGCTCGGGCGCGCTGCCCTTTGGTGACCAGATCCGCAGCGTGCGCGACCTTCTGGAACGACTCCTGGGAGGGCCGGCACCGCTTGGTGTACATTAACAGGCTTTCGTCTGTGAGTACGCCACCATGCTCGACCTCTACTACTGGACCACCCCCAACGGTCACAAGATCACGATGTTTCTGGAAGAGGCGGGGCTGCCCTACCGCCTCATCCCCGTCAACATCAGCACCGGTGATCAGTTCAAGCCCGAATTTCTGGCCATAGCCCCCAACAACCGCATCCCCGCCCTGGTGGATCACGAACCGGCGGATGGCGGCGCGCCCCTGCCGCTGTTCGAATCCGGCGTCATCCTGCTCTATCTGGCGGAAAAAACCGGGCAGTTCATTCCGTCCGAGCTGCGCGGCCGCGCCGAAGTGCTGCAGTGGCTGTGCTGGCAGATGGCGGGCCTGGGGCCCATGCTGGGGCAGAACCACCACTTCAAACAGTACGCGCCAGAAGTCATCCCCTATGCCATCCAGCGCTACGTCAACGAAACCAACCGGCTTTACGGCGTACTGGACCGGCGCCTGGCCGATCGTCCTTTCGTGGCCGGCGCAGCGTATTCCATTGCCGACATGGCGGCCTATCCCTGGATCGTGCCGCATGAGCGCCAGGGGCAGAACCTCAACTATTTTCCCCACCTCAAGCGCTGGTTTGAAGCCATTGCCGCGCGCCCGGGCACGGTACGGGCCTACGAGAAAGCCCGCAGCGTCAACACCGCACCCACCGTCAATGAAGCGGCCCGGAAAATCCTGTTCGGGCAGACCGTGGCAGTGCTCTCCCCCGCGGCGAAGGGAAGCGCCTCATGAAGGACACCCTGCGCCCCGGCATTCGCGCCAGCCACACCTTCACCATCCCCGCCAGCAAAACGGTGCCGGCCCTCTACCCCGAGGCGCCGGAATTTGTGGCCATGCCCGAAGTGTTTGCCACCGGCTTTCTGGTGGGCTTTCTGGAATGGGCCTGCATCAAGGCCATCAACCCGCACCTGCACTGGCCTGAAGAAATGACGCTGGGCACGCACATCGACGTCAGCCACGAAGCAGCCACCCCGCCCGGGCGGGAAGTCACGGCTACGGTGGAACTGGTAGAAGTGGATGGCCGGCGCCTGGTGTTCACGGTGGAGGCCCATGACGGCGTGGCCGTCATTTCGCGCGGGCTGCACCAGCGCCACATCATCCAGCGCGACAAATTCCTGGCGCGCCTACACGCCTCCCGTTGAGTCGTCAGCCTCCTGGCGATAGGGGGCGTGTTCTTCAAGCTCCTGGCGGTAATGGGCAATGCCCAGCGACTCGCGCGCCAGAAACCGCTGGATGGCCTCGGCAAACCCGCCATCCGCCATGCGATGCAGCGACACCGTGCGCACCGGCATCAACCCGCGCGCCAGCTTGTGCTCCCCCTGCGCCCCACCTTCGAATACCGCGATACCCCGGGCGATGCAAAAGGCGATGGACTGGTAATAGCAGGTTTCAAAGTGCAGCCCCGGCACGTATGCCAGTGCCCCCCAATAGCGCCCATAGGCGCGCCCTTCTCCCAACAGGTTGAGCGCGCAGGCGATGGGCTGCCCGTCACCCAGCGCCATGATGAGGCAGACCTGCTCGCCCATGTCCCGCCCCAGGCGGAAAAAGAATTCGCGGTTGAGGTAGGG
>DAICZS010000119.1 GCA_027311025.1 Ferrovaceae bacterium | reverse complement strand
GCCAGTACCTGTTGCGTCAGGCTTTCGAGGAGGCCATACATACTCACGCCTATCAGTACATCGTTGAAAGTCTGGGCCTGGATGACGGCGAGATTTTTAATATGTACCACGAGGTGGACAGCATACGCGCCAAAGACGAATTCCTGCTTCCCTTCATCGATGTGCTCACCAATCCCCAATTCAAGACCGGCACACCGCAAGCCGATCAGGATCTGCTGCGCAGCCTGATTGTGTTCGCATGCATCATGGAAGGTCTGTTCTTTTACGTGGGTTTTGTACAGATACTTGCCTTGGGGCGTCAAAATAAAATGACGTCGCTGCCAGCAGATCGGCGTCGATATTCTGTATCCGGGTGCGACCAATCCCTTCCCTTGGATGGCCGAAATGATCGACCTTAAAAAAGAAAAGAACTTCTTTGAGACCCGCGTCACCGAATACCAAACTGGTGGAGCGTTGTCATGGGATTAAATGATCGATTTTTGCCCTGCGGCATCGGGTGGGTGGTGAGCCGGTGGTGTTGGATCCTTGAGGTTAATAGGATGTGGGGTGTGGGCTTTGGGTCGTGCTCGAGG
>DAICZS010000118.1 GCA_027311025.1 Ferrovaceae bacterium | reverse complement strand
GTCACACTGGGCGCGCACGGTCCGTATCGGGTGCTGCTGCTACTCGCACCGCATTAGGAATACCCGAACAACCCATACACATCGTCATTCCCTTGACTAGAACTCCCGCGTCGCGGCGAAGTGCGCCAGGTCCAACAAACATTGTTTGTGTACAGAGTCGGGCAAGCCTGCCAGTGCGGCGCAAGCGGCTTCGGTTTCGCGCATCGCGATCTCTCTCGTGTATTTCAAAGCACCCGTGGCGTGGATGATATCCAGCACTGCGCTGAATTTTTCGACATCACCATTTTCAATCGCGTTGCGCACCACGGTGGCTTGTTCGGCGGTGCCATGTTGCATAGCGTAAATCAACGGCAATGTGGGTTTGCCGAGTATCGCGCCGAGACGCATCGCGGCTTCAAATAATTTTGCGGTTTTGCAATGAATGACGCGCATGTAATTATCAGTATCGACACCGGCATCGTGGCAATTGAGCAACTGCAACACTTCGCCTTCAGCGATCAGATTGGTCGCGTCGGCGAGCGTTTGCATCACGCTCATTTCGCCCACTTCCACCATCATCTGAAACGCGCGCGAATATAAGAAGTCACCGACC
>DAICZS010000117.1 GCA_027311025.1 Ferrovaceae bacterium | reverse complement strand
AGGTCGGCTTGGTGCCGTTGCACAGCTGGTTGCCGGATGCGCATGCGGAAGGCCCGACACAGGTTTCTGCCGTGCTTTCCGGATTGCTGCTCAACGTCGCGCTGTGTGCGGTGGTGCGCAGCAAGGTGCTGGTGGACGGTTCGCTCGGGACGCATTTCGCCGGCAACCTGATGATGGGCTTCGGCCTGCTCTCGGTGGTGGTGGCTTCGCTCTCGCTGTTCCGGCAAAAAGACATCAAGCGCATGTTCGCCTATTCGCGATCCTCGGCATGCCGCCGTTCGGCGTGTTCGCCAGCGAGTTCCTCATCATCACTACTGCCATGCACGAGTATCCCTGGGCCACCCCGATTTTGTTGATCGCGCTGGGCATCGCGTTTGCCGCCATCTTCGGCAAGATACAGCCCGTCGTGTTCGGCGAGACGACGGCGATTCGATTGCCCCATCCGCCCGCGCTCATTCCGGTGTTCGCGCATCTGCTGCTGGTGCTGATGCTCGGACTGTACATGCCGCCCTATCTGGCCGATTGGTATCGCCAGGCGGCCGCTCTGCTGGGGTAAACGACCATGCCGATCAAACATCCCAATCTGAAATTGAGCCGCCTGAGC
>DAICZS010000116.1 GCA_027311025.1 Ferrovaceae bacterium | reverse complement strand
GGAATATAGTCATGAGCGAAATGCAAGATTACAAATCACGCGTAAGTGATCCAGCCAGCCGTAAATTTGAAACTTTTTCTTATCTGCCGCAGATGACGACAGAGCAGATCAAGAAACAGATCGAGTACATCGTTAAAAAGGGCTGGAACCCGGGTTTGGAGCACACAGAGCCGGAGCATCTGATGGACAACTATTGGTACATGTGGAAGCTGCCGATGTTCGGCGAAACCGATGTTGATGTGGTGTTGAAGGAAGCTGAAGCGTGTCGCAAAGCTAACCCTAACAACCACATTCGTCTGCTTGCTTATGACAACTACAAGCAATCGCAAGGCACGAACATGGTAATTTTCCGCGGCAAGACAGTTTAATCGAGCACGGGTAGCCCTATAAAATCCCCGTTGCCGCAAGGTGTCGGGGATTTTTTTCTGGAATGTCAATTAATTGGGGGATCGATATGAGCGATATGATCAAGCAGTACAGAATTGAAAAGGAACCTTACTACCACGCAGTTGCAGACGAAATTGAGCTTTACGAGGCAGCTTATTCGGTACGCATGCCGATGATGCTGAAAGGCCCGACCGGTTGCGGAAAGACCCGCTTTGTTG
>DAICZS010000115.1 GCA_027311025.1 Ferrovaceae bacterium | reverse complement strand
TGTCTCCACCCCGCCGGGCTATGAAGTCGAACCCGAACGCGCCGGATTGTTCGGCGAAGACCATTACGAAGAATTCACCGACCCGATGCAAGCCGCGCGCGGCGCACATCTGGTGACCACCGACGTGTGGACCAGCATGGGCTTTGAAGCAGAAAACGAAGAACGCCTGAAAGATTTCGCCGACTGGCAAGTGGATGAAGACATGATGCGCGTCGCAGCATCTGACGCACTGTTCATGCACGTTTGCATGTACAAAAAGCGCTGATGGAATATCTATTACTAGGGAAAGTGCAATGAAACGCCCATCTTCCATGCAAACGATTTCGGCGGAGACTAACATTCGCGCAGCTAATGTTAAGCCGCGCAGCGGCGGTCGTAGCCAAAACAGGCTGCATGTACAAAAGGCCCTGATGGAATATTTGCTGTTGGGGAAAATCGCGTAATGCGCATACCTACGAAATACGCGCCGCGGCTTTTCGCACTGCTCATGTCATTGGCGATGGCCTTCGTGATGACCGCGTACATCACCTGGGTGAACACCGGCCTGGACAATGGCTATCTCGGCAGATGGGCTCACGCATTCTTCATGGCATGGCCGCTCGCGATGG
>DAICZS010000114.1 GCA_027311025.1 Ferrovaceae bacterium | reverse complement strand
GGGGATGGTCACCCGTGATCATGATGACGCGGATGCCGGCCCGGCGGCAGCGCGCCACGGCAGCGGGAACTTCGGGCCTCAAGGGATCGGACAGCCCCACCAGTCCAACCCATTGAAAATCGAAATCGTGCTGGATCTCGGGCCAGCCCTCGCCGCGGTGCGTGGCGCGAGCCACCCCCAGAACACGCAGGCCCTGGTCTGCCATGCGCTCTGCCTGCAATGCCATTTCCTGGCGCGCTGCCGTGGGCAAAT
Source organism: Ferrovaceae bacterium (assembly GCA_027311025.1). GTDB lineage: Bacteria > Pseudomonadota > Gammaproteobacteria > Burkholderiales > Ferrovaceae > JAJZRV01. The sequence goes on along the minus strand of DAICZS010000114.1, from coordinate 357 downwards.
GGCTTCAGGGGCGCCCTTGGCAGCCACGACCGGTTGTTTACCAGATTCGGTGCGCCACAGATGTGACATGGCGGGCAGTTCGGGAGACAACTCGTATTCGCGAACCAGTTCCCAATCGGGGTGCAGGTGCTCGGTATTGGCCAGGGTTTGGCGGGCAAACAGTTGAAAGGCGCGCTCCATGGGGTCGTGGGGATCGATTTCGCTGGCCAGCACGGCATACTCCAGCAGTGCATGGTAGGCCTCGGGCAAGGCATTCCGATCCAGTCCGTTGACCTCAAGCAACCGGCCTTCCACACTGAGGGCGGTGAGCGCCATGCGGTTTTGCGTCAGCGTCCCCGTCTTGTCCACACATAACAC
>DAICZS010000113.1:324-624 GCA_027311025.1 Ferrovaceae bacterium | reverse complement strand
GATTGAGACTCAAGGTCTGTCCTCCATAAAGATTACAGAAAGAGGATAATTCCTCTTTCCAACCACGGCGACCTTTCTTTCAGGGCTTGATACGCGAGTGTATCGATACAGCAAGACCTTCCATCAGGGACCGCCATCTGCGTAGGCTCGTGTTTCCATTAAACCCTCTCGGGTACCTACGGTCTTTGATGTCCATGGGGTGCAATCCTGAAAAACACACCCCATGCCCAAAGTCGTTATGTCTTTTACACGGACACAGTGGAACCGTCGATACGGATCCCACCACCCATCGTGCTCGAG
>DAICZS010000113.1:0-308 GCA_027311025.1 Ferrovaceae bacterium | reverse complement strand
AATTTTTCTGAGATAAATCCCTTTGGCAGTTGCAGGACGCGCACGGTTCAGGGCACCCAGCAGAGCCTGCAAGTTTTCCTGCAAGGCCTCCACGGTAAAAGAGGCGCGTCCAATGGAACAGTGTACCAGGCCAGCCTTATCGGTCCGATACTGGACTTGCCCGGCCTTGGCATTCCTGACAGCCCCAGTGACATCGTTGGACACCGTACCCACCTTGGGATTGGGCATCAAACCCCGAGGACCGAGAACTTGTCCCAACGGTCCAACGATACGCATGGCATCGGGAGTGGCGATAACCACGTCAAAAT
>DAICZS010000112.1 GCA_027311025.1 Ferrovaceae bacterium | reverse complement strand
GTCCCTGGTTCGAGTCCAGGTCGGGGAGCCAGATATATAAAGCCTTGCAGCGATGCGAGGCTTTTTTATTCTACCAAGTTAATTTGGCAGACAAATATCGATGTTGTCGCACATCTAAAAACAGTTAGACATTGTGCGTGGGCTGACAACACGCATTGATGGACGAAAAGTATGCATTTGGAACAAGCCACGCAAGAAAACGCTGCTGTCGCCGCTCCGGCCTGATACCCGTGTTGCGATTATAAAAATCGTGTGTGTATTGTTGTTGGTGCCCGGGACCGGAATCGAACCGGTACGCACGTTTTACGGTTGCGACGGATTTTAAGTCCGTTGTGTCTACCAATTTCACCACCCGGGCGAGTGATTTGAATGCAAAAAACAAGGTTTTTTTTTGATGGAGTTATAGTCTGTAAAGATGATTTTTTACCAGACTTATAAGCCGATTAATATTGGATAGGAATCGGCAATATCCCGCGCGATTGTCACTGTGTATTGTTATTTGTGTGCCCACCAAAACAGCGGCGCGGATTCTAGCACAGCCTGATCGGTTTCTCTAAACGAAACCGCGCAACGCCCGGCAACTATAGCAACGCCTTGGTGATTCCTGATAAGCTCAACTCCGTTCTTTTGTCGGCCCGATTACATCCA
>DAICZS010000111.1 GCA_027311025.1 Ferrovaceae bacterium | reverse complement strand
CTCCTCAATCCTCTCCCGCAAGCGGGCGAGGAAGCGAACGAGAAAGGCAACTTTCCATTCCTGCGGGCGAGGGAGCGAACGTCTCGCTACGCGAGTCTCGCGGCAAGGTGCTGTTCCGCAACGTTGAACTGGTGCTGCGCGCCGGTGCACGCATCGCCCTGCTCGGCCCCAACGGCGCGGGCAAATCCACGCTGATCAAGCTGCTGGTGGGCGAGCTGCAGCCAACCACCGGCAGGCTCGAATTTACGCCCGACATCCGCATCGGCTACTTCGCCCAGCATCAGTTGGAGAACCTCGACAGTGCCGCCACACCGCCGTTTCGGCCGGGCCGGGGACAGCGAGGACCGCCAGGTGGCGACATTCTCCGGCGGCGAGAAGAGCCGCCTTGCATTGGCACTGCTGGCCTGGCAAAAACCGCACCTGCTGCTGCTCGACGAACCCACCAACCACCTCGACCTCGACATGCGCGACGCACTCACCATCGCGCTGGAGGAATACACCGGCGCCGTGGTGATCGTGTCGCACGACCGCAGCCTGATACGCGCCGTGGCCGACGAGCTGTGGCTGGTCGCCGACGACGAGGCAAAATTGTTCGATGGTGACCTGGAAGACTACAAGAGCTGGATCGAGACCCGCCGCCCGCGCGAGGCCGCCCAGCCACAGCCGGAAAAGCCGCGCACACAAAACGCGCCCAGGCCCAACC
>DAICZS010000110.1:430-707 GCA_027311025.1 Ferrovaceae bacterium | reverse complement strand
GTATGGCACCGATGGGTCAGCGCCTTGGTGTGGCTAGGGGTTTGTTTGAGGTACCTGACAGTATCGACGCGCACAACGATGAAGTGGCCCGATTATTCACGGGTGATGTGGGTAAGTCTTGAACCTGCTCCTGGATACCCATGTTGCCCTGTGGGCAATCACGGACAGCCCAAAACTGTCACAGAAAGCGCGGGACTTGATCAAATCGCCCAAAACAATCGTTTGGGTCAGCGTTGCGAGTGTCTGGGAGATTGCGATCAAGCATTCTTTGGCTCGT
>DAICZS010000110.1:0-307 GCA_027311025.1 Ferrovaceae bacterium | reverse complement strand
ACTCACGACCCTCTGGTGGCAGTCTATAGCGACACCATTATAAAAATTTGATCAGGACTGGAGATGGGCAGCAAGAAGTGGCATATGGTGGCGAATCAGGGATTCGAACCCCGGACCTGCGGATTATGATTCCTTTCTAATCAATGACTTACAACAATAAGCAACAAACTAAAGCAAAGTATTCAATCAGTTCCAAGGCAAGCAATTATCATACCCTTTTGTCGTTTATCGTGGTTATTTTTCTGTGAATGTCCCGCTAGTGTCCCATGGGACAACTGCCCCACAACTTGGCTTCATGTGGCATTGC
>DAICZS010000010.1:57018-57638 GCA_027311025.1 Ferrovaceae bacterium | reverse complement strand
GCCCAGGAACTCATCAACAAGGAACAGGTCGTCGCTGATCTCGGTTTCATCAACACGGGCGTGGCCCTGGCTTCCCAACGGTTTTACCAGGAAGCGAAGGTTCCCGTCATCAATAATGTGGCCACGGGTTCCCTCATCACCAAACAGTTTCTGCCCCCCGAATTTGCTGACAACTATGTCTTCCGCACTTCGGCCAACGATACCATCCAGTCCGGCATGATCGTGGACGAAGCGATCGTCAAGCGCAAATTCACCAAGGTGGCCATCCTGGCCGATTCCACCAACTATGGCCAGCTGGGCCGTGAGGATCTGGAAAAGGCGCTGGCAGCCAAGGGCGTGAAACCCGTCGCCGTTGAAAAATTCAACATCAAGGATACGGACATGACTTCCCAGCTCCTCAAGGCCAAGGCCGCCGGGGCGCAGATCATCCTGACCTACGGCATCGGGCCTGAACTGGCACAGATTGCCAACGGCATGGCCAAGCTGGGCTGGAAGGTCCCCATGGTGGGCAGCTGGACCCTGTCGATGGCCAACTTCATCGACAATGCCGGCGCCAATAGTGATGGCGCGCGCATGCCGCAAACCTTCATCCAGGAACCCAACACCCCCAAGCGCAAGGC
>DAICZS010000010.1:14941-57008 GCA_027311025.1 Ferrovaceae bacterium | reverse complement strand
CCTGAAGGCCTATCACCCCGCCAATGGACGCATTCCGTCCCCGGTTTCTGCAGCCCAGGGCTATGACTCCATGTACTTGCTGGCCGCTGCCATCAAGCAGGCAGGCTCCACCGACGGACCGAAGATCCGTGCTGCCCTGGAAAACCTGAACCAGAAAGTGGATGGCGTCGTCACCAACTACAACAAACCCTATTCCCATGACAATCACGAAGCCATCGCCGCCGGCATTCCGGTGATGGGTGAAGTCAAACAGGGGCATGTGGTTTATGCCTACGAAGAAGACAGAAAGAATCCGTTGCATACCAAGTAAGCAATTCGCGTCCCGCCGCAAGGCGGGACGCGCCATTTCATAGATTCGTTCTCGTTCCTACTATCCACGACCAGGAATTTCCATGGATATCCTGCTGCAGTTGCTGATGAGCGGTATTGCTCTTGGCATGATTTACGCCGTGATTGCGTTTGGTTACCAGTCCACCTTTGCAACCTCTGGAACCCTTAATTTTGGCCAGGGTGAAGCATTGATGCTGGGGGCCATGGTGGGGCTGAGTTTTTCTGGCGACATCCTGGGTGGGCCCTACCTCAATTACTGGCTGATGGTGCCTTTGGTGCTGTTGTTTGGCGCCTTGCAGGGGGCCGTGGTGGAATTTGTGGGGGTACGTCCCGCCATCAAGACCAAGTCGGAGTTTGGCTGGATCATGTCCACGATTGCGCTGGGCATCATCTTTCGCAACACCGCAGAGAATCTTTGGGGTCGTGATGATCTTCCCTTTCCATCGCCGCTGCCAACCGAGCCCATCCACATTTTCGGTGCCAACGTCCTGCCCATGGAGCTGATGGTGGTGGTGGGTGCGGTCCTGATGATGGTGCTGGTAGAGTTGTTCAACCGGCGATCCATCTACGGCAAGGCCGTGGTGGCAACCTCCAGCGACCGCGATGCCGCAGGGCTGATGGGCATCAATACGGGGCTCGTCATCACCTTTTCATATGCATTGTCTTCCATGTCGGCGGCATTTGCCGGGGTGTTGATTGCCCCGATCACGCTGACGGGAGCATCCATGGGGGCTGTACTGGGACTGAAGGCTTTTGCAGTCGCCATTATCGGGGGACTCACTTCCGGTCTGGGCGTGATTGTCGGAGGCATCCTGTTGGGCGTTGCAGAAACCACCACGGGGTTCTACATCTCCACCGGCTATAAGGACGTCCCCGGACTGGTCCTGCTGCTGTTGGTGCTGGCAATCAAACCCAGCGGGTTATTTGGCAAGACCACCATCAAGAAGGTTTGATTCGATGAGAGCTGTTCAAACGCTAGCGCTGCTGGCAGGCATTGGCCTGCTGGCCGTCATCCCCCTGCTGATTCATAACGAGTATTACATCCATCAGGTGGTGTTGATCGCCATCTATGCTGTCCTGCTCTTTGGCCTCGACATCGTGGTGGGCTATACGGGTGAAGTCTCGCTGGCCCATGCTGCCTTGTTTGGCATTGGCGCCTACGCGGCAGGGATCCTCAACTGGAAACTGGGCTTTCCCTTTTATCTGGCCATCCCTTCCAGCATCGTGGTAACCGGTTTTTTTGGGCTGCTACTGGCCCTGCCAGCCTTGCGGGTGACGGGGCCCTATCTCGCCATGGTGACGCTGGCCTTCGGGACCATTGCCCAGATTCTCATCAACGAGATGGATTTCCTGACCAACGGGCCCCTGGGAATCACCATCAAAAAACCCATGCTGTTTGATTGGGTCCTGGAAGAACAGCACTATTACTACTTCGTCATCGGTGTCTTCCTGGTGGCCATGCTGTTGATCAACCGCATCCTCAAATCCCACCTGGGCCGCGCTTTTGAGGCCTTGCGGGGCAGTCCTGTGGCGTCGGACTGCATGGGAGTCAGCGTTTACCGTTACAAGGTCTATGCCTTCGTCATCAGTGCCGGCCTGGCTGGCCTTGCGGGCGGCATGTTCACCTTCAACGAACTCTACATCGCTCCCAACACCTTCAACTTTGAACTGACCGTGCTGTTTCTCCTGGCCATCATCATGGGGGGGCGCAAAACGCGCATGGGGCCAGTGCTGGGTGCGGCCATCGTGGTGTTGTTGCCCAACCTGCTGGATGACATCAGCCTCTTCCGCGATCTGGCTTTGGTAGGAGCGGGCGCCGTGGCCTTTTACGTGGTGCGTCATTTCGTCAGTGGCCGACGCAACCTGAAGCCCCTGATCGTCCCCGTGTTGGGGGCAGTGGCGCTGCTGTCCAGTGCGTATACCCTGCAGGAAATGACCAACTGGCGCATCACCATTTTTGGCTTCCTGATCCTGTTCGTGGTGTATTACCTGCAGGAAGGCATCGTGGGCTGGATTCGCAGCATCATCGGCCATTACAAGCCGGACTGGGTGTCCCGTACGCGCATGAAGATCTCGCCCCATGGCGTCACGGCATGGGCCACCCCGGACCAATCGGTGGCGCGCGGCGGCATGTTGCTCGAGGCACGCCGCATCCTGATGCAATTTGGCGGCCTGAAGGCGCTCAACGAAGTGGACCTCAAGGTTGCAGAAGGCACCATCCACGGATTGATCGGGCCCAATGGCTCGGGCAAGTCCACCATGATGAATGTGCTCACGGGCATCTATGTGCCCACGGGCGGCGAGGTGGTGTTCAACGGCAAGACCATTTCCGGACAAACGCCTTCGGCCATCGCATTGCAGGGCATTGCACGCACCTTCCAGAACCTGCAGTTGTTTGGTGAAATGACGGCGCTGGAGAACGTATTGGTGGGGTTGCACCACACTTACCGTTCCACCCTCCTTGACGTCATGCTCAATACTGGGCGTTACCGCCAGGAAGAGCGTACGGCCCGTGAACGGGCAGCCAGCATTCTGGGTTTTGTGGGGCTGGAAGCCTACATCAATGAGGAAGCCCGCAACCTGCCTTACGGGCGTCAGCGACTGCTGGAAATCGGGCGCGCCCTGGGCCTCAACCCGGCGTTGCTGTTGCTGGATGAACCGGCTGCCGGCCTCACCTCACCCGAGATTCAGGATCTCATCGAGATCATTCGCAAAATCCGCGAGCACGGCATCACGGTCATCCTGATCGAACATCACATGGATGTGGTCATGGGCATTTCGGATACCGTATCGGTTCTCGACTTCGGCCAGAAAATTGCCGAAGGAAAACCTGCCGACGTCCAGTCCGATCCCAAGGTAATCGAGGCTTATCTGGGCGGCCAGTCCGCCTGACCGAGGAGAGCACAGAACATGCTGGAAGTTAACCATCTCAAGGCAGCCTACGGCCAAGTCCAGGTCTTGCATGGCATTGAATTGAAAGTTCCGAAAGGGCAGGTCGTGACGCTGATCGGTTCCAACGGTGCCGGAAAAACCACCACCATGCGCGCCATCAGCGGCATGCTCAAGCCTACGGGTGGCAGCATCCTGCTGGGGGGCAAAAGCATTGCCGGGCTGCCGGCTCATCGTATTGCACGGATCGGCCTCGCACACTCGCCCGAAGGACGCCGCGTGTTTCCCACGCAGACCGTGCGCGATAACCTGCTGTTGGGGGCTTTTACCCGGCTGACGTTTGGGGGAAGGCCACGCGGGGATATCCGCGGCGATCTGGATCGGGCGCTGGATTTGTTTCCTCGCCTGCGCGAGCGGCAATTTCAGCTGGCCGGAACCCTCTCCGGTGGCGAGCAGCAAATGCTGGCCATGGCACGCGCCCTGATGCTCAATCCCGATGTGCTGCTGCTGGATGAACCCTCCATGGGGCTGGCGCCGATTTTAGTGGAGGAAGTGTTCCACATCATCGAGCGCCTCAAGGAGCAGGGCATGACCATGCTGCTGGTGGAGCAGTTTGCTGCCGCAGCCCTTGCCGTGGCGGACTATGGGTACGTGCTGGAGAATGGCCGCATCGCGGTACACGGCCCGGCAGAACAGTTGCGCAACGACCCCAAGGTGCGTGCGGCCTATCTGGGCATTGCCCACTAACCGCGCTAGTAACCGCCCAGGACCAGGAACAGGAGCGCGAAGGCCACGCCAACCATCAGGCCCAACAGGACCAGAATGCCCGTCAGCCAACGCTGCAAACTGCGTTGCTGCGTTTGCAGGGATTCGATTTTCTGGTGCAAATCGTGGGCGGAAGGGGCTGTGAGCGCGCGATGAACGAGGCGGGGCAACTCGGGGACCAGGGTCACCCATTGCCCGCCTTCCTGTCGTAGCGCCTTGACTAGTCCACGCCAGCCGATCTGTTCGCTCATCCAGCGTTCCAGAAAGGGTTTGGCGGTTTTCCACAGGTCGAGATCAGGATCCAGATCACGCCCCAACCCTTCCACGTTGAGCAGTGTCTTTTGCAGCATGACCAGCTGGGGCTGGATTTCCATGTTGAAGCGCCGTGAAACCTGAAACAGGCGCAGCAAGACCTTGCCAAAGGAGATTTCACGCAGGGGTTTGTCAAAGATGGGTTCGCACACCGAGCGGATGGCCGATTCAAATTCGTCGGCCCGGGTGTCTGCCGGCACCCAGCCCGCTTCGATGTGCGCCATGGCCACGCGATGATAGTCGCGACGGAAAAAGGCCAGGAAGTTCTGCGCCAGATAGTTTTTGTCCGAATGGTTGAGGGTGCCGATGATGCCGAAATCAAGGCCGATGTAGCGCCCGTCGTCGGCCACCTGGATATTGCCCGGGTGCATGTCGGCATGAAAGAAACCGTCCCGGAATACCTGGGTGAAGAAAATTTCGACCCCATCCCGGGCCAGCTTGGGGATGTCCACGCCCTTGCTGCGTAACAGGTCCACCTGACTGATGGGCGTGCCTGCCATGCGTTCCATGACCATGACGCGGGTGTCGCAATAATCCCAGAACACTTCAGGAATGATGAGCAGCCTGCGATCGGCAAAATTGCGCCGCAGCTGGCTGGCGTTGGCCGCCTCCACCATGAGATCGAGTTCTTCGCCCAGATGTTTCTCAAATTCAGCCACCACGTCCACCGGGTGAAGACGCCGTGCCTCGACAAACCAGCGCTCCAGCAAGCGGGCCAGCGTGTACAGCAGGGCCACGTCGCGGGCAATGGCCCGATCCACATCGGGGCGCAAAATCTTGACTGCTGCCTCGCGCCCGTTGTTGAGGATGGCAAAGTGCACCTGGGCTACCGAGGCGCTGGCTACCGGGGTGATGTCAAACTGGGCGAAGACGGTGCCGAGGGGGCGACCATAGATGGCCTCCAGCATGGCTTTGGCCTGCTCGCCTGGAAAAGGGGGTACGCGGTCCTGCAACTGGGCCAGTTCATCGGCAATGTCGAGGGGGATGAGGTCGCGTCGGGTGGATAGCGCCTGGCCAAATTTGACGAAGATGGGCCCCAGGGTTTCGAGCGCGCGCCGCAGGCGAACGCCCCGGGGTTCGCTGAAGCGGCGCCAGAACAGGAGGTTGCGTGTGAAGGTGCGGGCTGTGGCTGTGCGCGGATGAAAGAAGACAAATTCATCCAGTCCATAGGTGATGAATACGGAAAGGATTTTGAACAACCGCGGCAATCGCATCAAACCCGTCCTGCCATGCGGCGCTCGAGGCGTTGCACTTGCTGGGCCAGGCGCTCCACCTCACTGGCGAAGTGGTGCAGGCTGGAACGGCTGGCCACCAGACGTGCTTCTTCAGTGGCGTATTCAGAGACGGATTCAGACAGCCTGCGCAGGCTGTCCTGGGCCCAGCGTCCGCCGACGCGCGCCGTTTGCGCCATGCGGTGGGCCAACACATCGCCCACCACCCGACTGAGCAGTTCCTCGAGGTCGGGCCGGAAATTTTTGGCGAGGAACCCCACTTCAGCGGCCAGCCCACTGTTGCCTTCCAGATGGAGCTGGCGCAATGCAGCCGGCTGATCCGTGAGCAGCAGCGGCAGGGCACCCAGGGGCATGCGCATGGTCAGGTCAGCCCGCTCCGGGCGTGTTGGCGACAGTGCGGGAATGCCCCCGGCGTCGATGACGAAAGGCACCAGCAACCCTCCCAGCTCCAGTGCGATGTGGCACCCGGCAAAAGGCTGGAGTCGTTGCGCCGCCCAGGGGGCTGTGGACAACAGGGTGCGCAGGCCGTTGGACAGCACCCCTTGCAGCGCAGTCGTCACCATTTGTAGCCTCGATGCAGGGCCACCACGCCGGCAGAGAGGTTGAACCAGTCCACCGATTCAAACCCTGCGGCTTCCATCATGGACTTCAGCGTTTCCTGATCGGGATGCATGCGGATGGATTCGGCCAGATATTGATAGCTGGCCTCGTCGTTGGCCACCCACTGCCCCACCTTGGGGATGATCTTGAAGGAGTAGGTGTCGTAGAGGGATTGCAGGGGCGCCCAGATTTTTGAGAATTCCAGAACCAGTCCGCGCCCGCCGGGTTTGAGGACGCGAAACATTTCGGACAGGGCGAGGTCCTTGTGGGTCATGTTGCGCAACCCGAAGGCCACGCTGACACAATCAAAGGTGTTGTCGGGAAAGGGCAGGTGTTCGGCATCACATTGCGCAGTGGGCAATGCGTGCCCGGCGTCGAGCAGACGATCGCGCCCGCGGGAGAGCATCGCGAAATTGATGTCGGTCATGACCACCTGGCCGGTGTCGCCCACGGCCCGTGCAAACCCCCGGGCCAGATCACCGCTGCCCGAGGCGAGGTCGAGCACGCGCTCGCCGGCGCGCACCTGGGCCACATGGAGGGTGAAGTGTTTCCACAGCCGGTGCATGCCGACGGACATCAGGTCATTCATGATGTCGTAACGCGAGGCAACCGAATCGAAAACCTCGGCCACCTTGCGCGCCTTGTCGGCCTCGTCAACCTCCGTAAAACCGAAATGAGTCGTGCTCATGGGGTCAGTGCGTGTCCCTGCTGGCGCCAGCGGCTTCCATCTGGTTGAGGTAGATGGCCCAGTATTCTTCCTGGTTGACGCCCAGATCCTTGAGGTAGTCCCAGGAAAAGATGCCCGTGTCGTGACCATCCGAAAAACGGATCTGAATGGCATAAGAGCCCACCGGAATGATTTCCTCGATGGACACGAGGCGCTTTCCGGTTTGCAGGGTTTCCTGCCCCGGGCCGTGGCCGCGCACTTCTGCCGAAGGCGAATAGACCCGCAAGTACTCGATCGGGAACTGGTATTCCTGGCCGTCACTGAACGTCACGTCCAGGCGGCGCGAGCCTTTGTGCAACGTGATTTCAGTGGGCCAGGGGGTTTCAGGGGTGAGTCCAGCCATGGAATGCCTAATATAATAAGGATTCGAGTCGGGTATGATAAACCATTTGGTCGGAAACGATGACCGTCACCGAAAATCTTCGGCAGATTCAGAAACAGGTGCTGCAGCTTGCCCAGGGGCGTCCGGTCACGATGCTGGCCGTGAGCAAGGGGCAATCCGCCGCGGTCATCCGGGATGCCTGGGCTGCGGGCCAAAAGGCTTTTGGTGAGAGTTACCTGCAGGAAGCCCTGGAAAAGCAGGCGCAATTGCGGGATCTGGCACTGGAGTGGCATTTCATCGGACCGGTGCAAAGCAACAAGACGCGCGCCATTGCCCAGCATTTTCACTGGGTGCATGGCGTGACGCGCCTGAAAATTGCCGGGCGGCTTTCCGAAGCACGGCAGGAGGCGGGTTTGCCGCCGCTCAACGTCTGTCTGCAGGTCAATCTGAGCGGAGAATCGAGCAAGGCCGGCGTGGCACCAGAAGATGTTGCGGTACTGGCCGCCGGCGTGGCGGGACTGCCTGGCCTGCGACTGCGCGGCTTGATGACGTTGCCCGAAGCGACGCCGGACGTTGCCTTGCAGCGCCATCGCTTTGCCGCATTGCGTGAGTTGCAGTCCGCCCTGAACGAACGGGGCTATGGCCTCGATACCCTGTCCATGGGCATGTCCCAGGACTTTGCCTCAGCCATTGCAGAAGGCTCTACAATAGTGCGGGTTGGCACCGCCATTTTTGGGGAACGGCAGAAAACATCATGAGCATCGTATTCATTGGAGGCGGCAACATGGCCTCGGCGTTGATTGGGGGGCTGTTGGCCCATGGCCAGGCGGCCACCGACATCCGCGTGGTCGAGATCAACCCGGATGCGGCGCAGCGGCTGCGCAGCACCTGGGGGGTTGCCACCCATCCGGAGGCAGGCCCGGCCCTGAGCGATGCCGGCACGCTGGTGCTGGCCGTCAAACCGCAGCACATGGCTGCCGTGACGCAGGCCTTGCCGCCGTTACCTGCAGACATGCGCGTCATTAGCATCGCTGCAGGTGTCAGGACGGCATTGTTGTCGCGTTGGCTTCAGGGCCATGCCAACATCGTGCGGGCCATGCCCAATACGCCTGCGCTGATTCAGCAGGGTGCTGCGGGGCTCTATGCCATGCCCGGGGTGTCACAGGAGGACCGGCTGCATGCCCAGTCCCTGATGCGTGCGGTAGGCTCGGTCGTCTGGGTATCGCGTGAGTCCGACCTCGATGCCGTCACGGCTGTATCGGGTAGCGGACCAGCCTACGTCTTTCTGGTCATGGAGGCCATGATGAAGGCAGCCCGATCCCTGGGGCTGGATGAAGCCACGGCCAGGACGCTGGTATTGGATACGGTGCAGGGGGCTGCCATGCTGGCCAAGGCGGGGCCGGATGCGCCCGATGAACTGCGGCGCAAGGTCACTTCTCCCGGCGGCACCACGGAGGCCGCTGTGGCGGTACTGCATGCCCAGGGGCTGGAGCAGCTCTTCAGTCAGGCCATGCATGCGGCCGCCGCACGCTCGGCCGAACTGGGTGACGGGCTGGCACGTGAAGCAGGAGAAATCAATTGAGCGGTATCATGCAATCCCTGTTTGAACTGGCGGTGGGGCTGTTTTCCTTTGCGGCGCTGTTGCGGTTTCTGCTGCAGTTGTTTGGCGCGCCGTATCGCAATCCGGTCAGCGAGTTTTCGGTTTCCCTCAGCGATTTTGCGGTGCGTCGCCTGCGTCGGGTCATTCCGGGAGTCCGGGGCGTGGATTACTCGCCGCTGCTGTGGGCCTGGACGCTGGAATGCCTGATGCTGGTGGTCAACCTCACGCTGTTTGGCCTGGTCCACCCGTTTGAGCTGCTTCACTTCCTGCCCTGGATTCTGGCGATGGGGGCGGTGACCCTGCTGCGCCACGGCCTGTATATCCTGATGGGGGCCGTATTCGTGCTGGCCGTCCTGAGCTGGGTCAACCCCTACAGCCCGGTCATGCCGGCTGCCGATGCCCTGACGCGTCCCTTCCTTGCTCCCCTGCGACGCATCGTGCCCATGATGGGCTCCGTGGATTTGACGCCGGTGATTCTCATGGTCATATTTCAGCTGACCCTGACCATCCTGGTGGGCGCGTTGGAGATGCTGGTGCAGCGCCTGATGTAATCACACCAGGATGACGTCGTACTGCTCCTGATTCGAACCGGATTCCACCTGCAGGCTGATGGGCTTGCCAATGAAGTCGCTGACGCCGGCAAGCCCCTGCGATTCTTCGTCCAGAAAAAGATCGATCACCCGTTGGTGGGCAATGATGCGATATTCGCGTGCTTCAAATTGACGGGCGGCGCGCACGATCTCGCGCAGGATTTCATAACACACGGTTTGCGGCGTCTTGAGTTGCGCGCTGCCCTTGCAGCAGGGGCAGGGTTCGCAGAGAACGTGTGCCAGGCTTTCGCGGGTGCGCTTGCGGGTCAGTTCGATCAAACCCAGGGTGGTGAAACCATTGACCGAGATGCGTGTGCGGTCGCGCGACAAGGCCTTGCTGAACTCGGAGAGCACGGCATTGCGATGCTCTTCGTTGTCCATGTCGATGAAGTCGGCAATGATGATGCCGCCCAGGTTGCGCAGTCGCAACTGGCGCGCCATGGCTTGCGCAGCCTCGAGGTTGGTCTTGAATATGGTGTCGTCAAAGTTGCGCACACCGACAAATCCTCCGGTGTTCACGTCGATGGTGGTCATCGCCTCGGTCTGGTCGATGATCAGATAACCGCCGGATTTGAGATCCACGCGGCGCGCCAGTGCCTTCTCGATTTCCTCCTCGACGCCGAACAGGTCAAAAATGGGGCGAGCGCCGCTGTAGTGTTCCAGCACCGGCACGGCCTGGGGGCAGTAGTGGGTGGCGAAGTCCAGCAGCTTGTGAAAGGTCTCGCGTGAATCCACGAGCACGCGGTCGGTATCCTCCATGACGAAATCGCGAATGACGCGTTGGGCCAGGCTGAGGTCCTGGTAGAGCAGGGCCGGTGTGGCAGACTGCTTGCAGGTCTGCAGGATGTCGGACCACAGTTGCGTGAGATATTCGAGGTCTTTCAGCAACTCCCTGTCTGAAGTGGATTCGGCCACGGTGCGGACGATGAATCCGCCCTGGGTGTCGGGTGGAATGATGTCCTGAAAGCGTTCGCGCAATTGGTTGCGCTCCTCCTCGCTTTCAATGCGCTGTGAGACCCCGATGTGGTTTTCCTGGGGCAGGTAGACCAGGTAGCGCCCGGCAATGCCGATCTGGGTGGACAGGCGGGCGCCCTTGGTGCCGATGGGATCCTTGACGACCTGCACCATCAACGATTGTCCTTCGGAGAGTATTTTTTCGATGGGGCGGGTTGGCTCGTCGGAGTTTCGGGGGGCCCAGATGTCCGCCACATGAAGAAAAGCCGCGCGCTCCAGTCCGAGGTCGACGAAGGCCGACTGCATGCCGGGCAACACCCGGGCCACGCGACCCCAGTAGATGTTGCCCACCAGCCCCCGGGCTGAGGCGCGCTCCACATGGATTTCCTGGGGCACGCCCAGTTCCATGATGGCCACACGCGTTTCCTGGGGGGTAATGTTGACCAGAATCTGATTGTTCACGGTGCACCTGTTTCAAATAGGGCAAGAAGTTGGTCGGTCTCAAACAGGGGCAGCCCCATGACTCCGCTGGGGCTGCCGTCCACCCGCTCGATGAAACGGGCCGCATGGCCCTGGATGCCATAGGCCCCCGCCTTGTCATGGTACTCGCCCGTGGCGAGGAACTCATCGAGATCCCGATTGGACAGGGCGCGAAACCAGACCCGCGTGACCGAGAGGCGCGATTCCAGCACGGGGCCCTGGATCATGGCAATGGCCGTGATGACGAGATGCATGCGATCGGAGAGCCGGCCCAGCATGGCACGCGCTTCTGCCGCATCGGCAGGTTTCCCCAAAATCCCGTCATCCAGCGCCACGGTGGTGTCTGCAGCCAGCACGGGGTGGCGCGGCAGGGAAGACCGTTCCAGGCGAGCCCAACCGGCTTCGGCCTTGGTTTTGGCGAGGCGCAAGGCGTATGCGGCAGGGGCTTCGTCAGGGTGCGGCGTTTCGTCCACGGCGGCATCGCCCTGTCCGGGCATCAGCACTTCATGGGTGACGCCGATGCGCGTCAGCAATTCGCCCCGTCGGGGGCTTCCCGAAGCCAGGTAGATCATGATCATTCACTCACGATGATAGGGGTGTCCTTTGAGGACCATCGCTGCACGATACAGCTGTTCTACCAGGATGGCACGCGCCATGCCGTGCGGCAGCGTCATGCGCGAGAGGGACAGGAGCGACTGGGCGCGTTGTTTGATGCGGGGATGCAGTCCGTCCGCGCTGCCGATGACGAAATAAAGATCGGTCCCTTGCGGCAGGGCGGTTTGCATCGCTTTGGCCAGATCGTGCGTGCTCCAGGGGGTTCCGTGTTCATCCAGGGCATACAGCGTCATGCCATGGTCGGGCAGGGCAGACAGGATGCGCTGGGCTTCGTTTTCCAGGACCTGTTCCGTGGTGCGCCCGCCGCTGCGCACCTCCGGTTTCAATTCGATCAATTCCACGGGCATTTCGCGCGGCATGCGCTGGGTATATTCCTGGGTCACGTCACGTACCCACTGGGGCATGCGATGGCCCAGGGCAATGATGCGGATTTTCAAGCGCGTCAGCCCGAAGCAGCCGCGCGCAGCGGCGGGCGTCGCTGGCCTCCCCACAGTTCGGACAGGTTGTAATACTCGCGAACTGCAGGTTGCATGACATGCACGACGACGGCACCGAGATCCACCAGGATCCATTCGCCGCTCTGTTCCCCTTCCACGCCCTGGACCGGGACTCCCTTTTCTCTCAGGCGGTCTTCCACGTTATGGGCCAGTGCCTTGGTCTGGCGCGTCGAATCGGCGCTGGCGATGATCATGAAGTCGCAAAGGGAAGTCATGCGATGTACATCCAGAACCTCGATATCCCTGGCCTTGATGTCCTCCAGTGCGAGGACGGCCTCATCCTTGATGTGCTGGGAATCCATTCGTCTCCTATCGGTAGAGCTGGTGTGATTCAATATAGTCCAGTACCGAGGCCGGGAGCAAATCGCCCACGGGCTGGTGATGTTGCAAGGCGTTGCGCACCCCGGTGGAAGAGACGTCGAGGAGCGGGATGTCGAGCAGCGTGATGGCGCCGTTGGGCGGGAATTTGGGGTCTGTCCCCAAAACCGGGTCTGTCCCCAGGTTTTCCCCTGACAACCGCTGCCGCAGGGCTGGCGCCATTTCCTTCGACTGAAAGTCGTAGCCTGGTCGGCAGGCCACGGCAATGTGCGCGTATTGAAACAGCTCCTCCCAACGGTACCAGGTGGGAAGATTGAGAAAGGCGTCAGCCCCCAGAATCAGCCACATAGGGCGGCCTGCCCCGCATTCGGCACGCAGCTCCTGCAGGGTCTCGAGGGTATAGGTGGGGCGGTTGCGGCGAACCTCGCGATCATCCACCGTGATGGTACCGCCGCTTCCCACGGCCAGCCGGGCCATGGCCAGTCGGTCTGTTGCCGAGGCCTCGGGGTTGCGCTGCCAGGGCGTGCCCGCGGGAATCAGCAAGACCTGTTCGAGATCGAGTTGTCGTTGGGCTTCCCGGGCCATGGCCAGATGGCCGGCGTGAATCGGGTCAAAAGTTCCGCCGACGATGCCGACGCCGCCACCTTTGCTCATCCGCCGCGGATCTGGCCGTTGCCCAACACCACGAATTTCTGGTTGGTGAGACCTTCCAGACCTACCGGTCCGCGCGCATGCAGTTTGTCGGTGGAGATGCCGATTTCGGCACCCAGGCCATATTCAAACCCGTCCGCAAAACGCGTGGAAGCGTTCACCATGACTGAACTGGAATCCACTTCGCGCAGGAAGCGGTTGGCGTGGTTCCAGTCGTTGGTGATGATGGCATCGGTATGCTGGGAGCCGTAACGGGCAATATGATCCAGTGCCGCATCCAGTGAAGGCACCACCCGAATGGCCAGGATGGGGGCCAGGTACTCGGCGTACCAATCGGCCTCGGTGGCCGGCTGGACGCCGCTGATGAGTCGCTGCACCGCAGCGTCGCCGCGCAGCTCCACACCCTTCTCGCGATACAGGGCGCACAGGGGCGGCAGGACGGCAGGGGCAATGGCTTCGTGGACCAGCAGGGTCTCCATCGTATTGCACGTGCCGTAGCGCTGCGTCTTGGCATTGTCTGCAACGCGGATGGCCATCGCCACGTCAGCGCTGGCGTCAATATAGGTGTGGCAAACCCCATCCAGATGCTTGATGACCGGGATGCGCGCGTCATTGGAGATGCGCTCGATCAGGCTCTTTCCGCCGCGTGGCACGATGACGTCCACGAGGCCCTTGAGCGTGATCAGCTCACCAACCGCTGCGCGGTCCGCGGTGTCCAGCACCTGGATGACGGATTCGGGCAGGCCCGCTCCCCTGAGCCCCTCGTGCATGGCGCGAGCAATGACCTGATTGGATCCCAGGGCTTCGGAGCCGCCTCGCAGAATGCACGCATTGCCCGATTTGAGGCACAGGCCTGCAGCGTCGGCGGTGACGTTGGGGCGCGCTTCGTAAATGATGGCGATGACGCCCAGGGGCACGCGCATGCGGCCCACTTCAATGCCAGAAGGGCGCCGGGCCAGTCCGGTGACTTCGCCCACCGGGTCTTGCAAGCTGGCAATCTGCTCCAGACCTGCAGCCATGGATGCGATGGACGCGGGGCTCAAGGCCAGGCGATCCAGGAAGGCGGCGTCCTGCCCTGCGGCCCGGGCATTGGCCACGTCAGATTGATTGACCGCAAGCAGTTCTGCCTGGTCGCGGCGCAAGGCGGCGGCAGCCAGCAGTAGGGCCTGGTTTTTGGCCGCGGTACTGGCCCGCGCAACATGCCGGGAGGCAGCACGGGCTTCCTGTCCCAGGGCCTCGACGTACGCTTTGATCGAATGTGTGCTCATCAGTGGTTTGTGTCGTTGGTTAACGGTTAGTATCGTGCAATAGGGGCAACGTCAGCAACAGGATTGGCAGAATTGGGGACAGACCCCATTTTGGGGTCTGTCCCCAATTGTCTCCATTATTTCCTTACCGTCCCGCGCAAAAAGCCCAGGCCCAGTTCCAGCAGGGTATCCCAGGGGTCGCCCGGCTCCACACCCTTGATGGTGCGGTCCACCTGATTGGCCATGACGAGCGCTGCCTCGCATACGCCAGGAGGAATGCGTGCCGTCAGGGGTTCCAGCAGTTTCTGGCGGGGTCCCCACACCCGTGCTTCACGGAAGGCCGCAGTCATGGGGCTTCGGTTGTGCCGGGCCGTGATGAGGTGCGCGAGTGCACGCATATCCTCCACAACGGCCCACAGCACCAGAGGCAATGCTTCGCCTTCAGCCTGCAGGCCACGCAAGGTCCGGACGAAGCGGGCCAGGTCACGACGCATCAACGCATCAGTCAGGTCATGCACGTCATGCCGTGCCACATTGAGCACCGCATGACGAACGGCTTCTGCGGAGAGCATCCCGGCGGGGAACAACAAGCCCAGCTTCTGGATTTCCTGGTGCGCCGCAAGCAGGTTGCCTTCCACGCGGGCGGCGAGAAAGGTCAGCGTTTCGGCGTCGGCCTGCTGCTGCTGTCGGGCAAGACGCTGGGAAATCCACGCGGGCAGTTGCTCGCGATGGATGGTTGCGGCCACCACCATCAGTCCGTTGGATTCCAGCGCCTTGAACCAGGCGCTTTGCTGGGCACGATAGTCGAGGGCGGGCAAACTGACCAGTACGCGCGTGTCTTCAGCAGGCGTCCTGCCCAGGGTTTCCAGGTGTCGCGCGCCTTCTACGCCAGGTTTGCCCGAGGGAATGCGCAACTCCACCAGTTTTTTGTCGCCAAACAGCGAACTGCTGTTGCACGAGAGGGTGAGCGCGCTCCAGTTAAAGCCGGGTTCCACCGTCAGCACTTCGCGTGTGGCAAAGCCCTGGCCCTGTGCCGCGCTTCGCACGGCGTCCAGGGTCTCAAAAGCCAACAGGGGCTCTTCTGCCACCACGGTGATCAAAGGCTGTAATCCCTGGGGCAGGCCAGACGCCAGTTTTTCTGGGGAGACGCGCATGGCGTTTACGGCGTAGCGCCGGTTTTGAGCTTGATGCTGGCGAGTCGCCGCAACATCTGCTGCACCAGATCGTGCTGCATGTCGCGGTACAGCAATTGTTCTTCTGATTGCTTGGCCAGAATCTGCACATCGTTGTAATTGAACAGGCGCGAGATGGTGATGTCAGTGGGTGCCAGCAATTCGTTACCGGCACTGTCGCTGGCACGGAAACTGAGTCGGGACAGCAGTGTGAACTGGGATACCGTTCCCTGGGCATTGAGCGTCAGGATCTGCTTGTCCTTGATGAGTGGCGAGACCGTCACCACCACATCAGCCTGATCCGGACGCGAGACCAGGGTAACGCCGGCTTCACGCGTGAGCGCAGTGCGGATTTCGTTGTTCAGGCTTTTTTCCAGGGTGCCACTGAGGTACACGTTCTGAAAGGACAGCTGTGGCGCGCCACGAAGCTGGAAGCCACAGCCGCCCAACAACAGGAGGCACCCCGTTCCAGCCAGAAAGGACCGTCGTGAGCGCATGGCCTAGAGCACCACGTTGATCAGGCGACCTGGCACCACGACGATTTTTTTCACCGTCTGTCCTGCCAGATGTTTTTCCAGGGCCGGATGGGCCAGCGCCTGGGATTCCAGATCATGGCGCGCAAGATCCGGGCTGACGGTCATGGAACCCCGCAGCTTGCCATTGACCTGCAGCATGAGCTCGATGCTGTCGCGTTTCAGTGCGTCGGGGTCGTGTTCCGGCCAGGGCGCGTCCAGAATGCTCGAGCCATAGCCCAGTTCGCGCCATAGGGTTTCACTGAGGTGTGGCGTGATGGGGGCAAGCACGCGCAGCAGGATCGAAAAACCTTCCAGGACCAGGGCATCGCTGGCACCACTGATTTTTTCCAGGGTGTTGAGCAGTTTCATGGCGGCCGAAGCCACGGTGTTGAACTGGTGTTTGCCCAGATCGTAATTGGCCTGCTTGAGCAGGGCATGGATTTCGTAACGAACATGCGGGGCCGCCAGCGCGTTGTTGAGCGCACCGGTGGCCTGGCGTGCCTTGAGGCTGGCGGCAAAGGCCCACACCCGCCGCAGAAAGCGGTAGGCGCCCTGCACCCCGGCATCGGACCATTCCAGCGATTGGTCCGGAGGGCTTGTGAAGATGATGAAAAACCGTGCCGTGTCGGCACCGTACTGGTCGATGAGGGCCTGTGGGTCTACCGTATTGCCCTTGGATTTGGACATTTTGGCGCCGTCCTTCAGCACCATGCCCTGGGTCAGCAGATGGACGAAAGGTTCGCTGTGCCGGATCAGGCCCGCATCCCGCATCAGCTTGTTGAAGAAACGCGCATAGAGCAGGTGCAGGATGGCATGTTCGATGCCGCCCACATATTGGTCGACCGGCAGCCAGTAATTGGCGCGCTCGTCCAGCATGCCCGTGGCGAGATCAGGACAGGCATAGCGGGCAAAATACCAGGAAGACTCCACGAAGGTGTCCATGGTATCGGTTTCGCGGGTGGCATTGCCGCCACACCTGGGGCAGCGGGTTTCGTAGAAGGAAGGGTCCTTCTTGATGGGAGAACCCACACCTTCGAAGGTGACCTGCTCGGGCAATACCACGGGAAGATCCTGATCCGGCACGGGCACCTGGCCGCAGGTGGTGCAGTGGATGATGGGAATGGGGCAACCCCAGTAGCGCTGGCGCGAGATGCCCCAGTCCCGCAGGCGGTATTGCACTTGCGGCTTGCCGCTGTCCAGGGCCTGCAGTACGGCCCCCATTTTCTGCCGGGCCGCTTCGGAACTGCGCCCGGAAAAATCTTCTGAATCGAACAGCACGCCGTCGTCGCCAAAGGCCTCCGTCAACGGCAAGGCCAGCTCGCCCATCACAGGGCGCACCACGGGCTTGATGGGCAGGGCATACTGCGTGGCAAACTCGAAATCGCGCTGGTCGTGCGCCGGCACGGCCATGACGGCGCCTTCGCCGTAGCCCATCAGCACATAATTGGCGACCCACACGGGCAGATGTGCACCGGTCAGCGGATGCACCACGGTTGCGCCGGTATCCATGCCTTTCTTGACCTGGGTGGCGAGATCGGCTTCCGCCACGCCCCCCTGACGACAGGATTCGATGAAGGCCCGAAGCTCGGGACGGTTCTGAGCGGCATGCATGGCCACCGGGTGTTCTGCGGCAACGGCCACGTAAGTGACACCGTAGAGCGTGTCGGCGCGTGTGGTGAACACGGTGAGCTCACCCCCGCCTGTGCTCAACGGGAAACGGATCGTGGTGCCCTCGGAGCGGCCGATCCAGTTGCGCTGCATGGTCTTGACCTGTTCGGGCCAGCCGGGAAGATCGTCCAGTTCGCGCAGCAATTCGTCGGCATAGGCCGTGATGCGCAGGTAGTACATGGGGATTTCGCGTTTTTCCACCAGCGCGCCGGAGCGCCAGCCGCGCCCTTCGATGACCTGTTCGTTGGCCAGTACGGTCTGGTCCACGGGGTCCCAGTTGACCGTGCCGGTTTTCTGGTAGACCAGCCCCTTTTCAAACAGTCGGGTAAAGAGCCATTGTTCCCAGCGGTAGTAATCCGGACGGCAGGTGGCAATTTCACGGCCCCAGTCGATGGCCAGCCCCAGGGACTTGAGTTGCGTCTTCATGGCGCCGATGTTCTGGTAGGTCCATTCGGCCGGGGCAACCTTGTTTTGCAGGGCGGCGTTTTCGGCAGGCAGGCCAAAAGCATCCCAGCCCATGGGTTGCAGGACGTTGAACCCCTTCATCCGGTGGCTGCGTGCCAGGACGTCGCCGATGGTGTAATTGCGGACGTGCCCCATGTGCAGTTTTCCGGAGGGATACGGAAACATGGACAGGCAGTAATATTTTGGACGCTGGGCATCTTCACGCGCCTGGTAGGTGTGCTGGTCTTCCCACTCTGCCTGGAGGCGTTGCTCGATGTCGCTCGGGTTGTACTGGTCTTCCATGGCAGTATTTTCAGGCAAAAGCGAAATTATACCCGTCCCCGGGCCAAACTCGGACGGCGCTCTCGTATAATTCACGGTTCAGTTTCCGAGCGATGACATGACTTCCCCACTTTTAACCGGCCTTAACGCCGAACAACGCGCCGCCGTCACCCTGCCGCGCCAATCCGCGTTGATTCTTGCCGGCGCAGGCAGTGGCAAGACCCGGGTGCTGACCACCCGCATGGCCTGGTTGATCCAGACAGGGCAGGTCAGCCCCCAGGGCCTGCTGGCCGTGACGTTTACCAACAAGGCGGCGCGCGAGATGCTAGCCCGCCTGTCCGCGCTGCTGCCCATCAATACGCGCGGCATGTGGATTGGCACCTTCCACGGCTTGTGCAATCGTCTGCTGCGCGCCCATTTCCGTGAAGCGCGACTGCCGCAACTGTTCCAGATCCTGGATTCACAGGACCAGCTCTCCGCCATCAAAAGGGTCATGAGGGCGCTCAACATCGATGAAGAGCGCCATGCGCCGCGCCAGGTCCAGCAGTTCATCAACGGCCACAAGGAAGAGGGGCGGCGTCCTGCCGCCATCGAGCCTTTCGACATGCACAGCCGGGCCCAGCGTGACATCTACATCGCCTACGAAGCCCAGTGCCAGAAGGAAGGTGTGGTGGACTTTGCCGAGCTGCTGTTGCGCAGCGTGGAGCTGTTGCAGTCCAATGAATCCATCCGCGAGCACTACCGGGCCCGATTTCCCTTCGTGCTGGTGGATGAGTTTCAGGATACCAACCGGCTGCAGTATGTCTGGCTCAAGTTGCTGGCAGGTTCGGAGAACGCCGTATTCGCCGTGGGTGACGACGACCAGTCCATCTATGGGTTTCGCGGGGCTGAAGTGGGCAACATGCGTGATTTCGAGCGCGATTACGGTCTCACGGAAATCATCCGCCTGGAACAGAACTATCGCTCCTTCGGCAATATTCTCGACGCTGCCAACGCCTTGATCCGGCATAACCAGGGGCGGCTGGGCAAAAACCTCTGGACCACGGCCGGACCGGGCCAGCCCATTCGTGTGTTCGAAGCAGGCAGCGACGGTGACGAGGCACGCTTCGTGGTGGAAGAGGTGCGCGCCTTGCTGGGAGATGGTCTCGCCCTTTCTGAAATGGCCCTGCTGTACCGCTCCAATGCCCAGTCGCGCGTTCTGGAGCATGCGCTGTTCAGCGCGGGCATCGGTTACCGGGTGTATGGCGGTCTGCGTTTTTTCGAGCGCATGGAAGTCAAGCATGCGCTGGCTTACCTGCGCCTTGCCGCCAACCCGGACGATGACGGGGCATTTTTGCGGGTGGTCAACTTCCCGCCACGCGGTTTGGGCGCGCGTTCGCTCGAAACACTGCAGTCCCATGCCGCCTCCGCAGGCCAGAGTCTGCAGCAGGCGGCGCGTCATGTGGCCCTGAGCGGCAAGGCGGCAACCGGTCTCAATACCTTCCTGCTCTGCGTGGACCGGTTGCGCGCCGCTGCAGAGGCCGTGCCGCTGGCCGAACTGGTTTCTGCCATGCTGGAGGAGAGCGGGCTGGTGCAGCATTATCGCCAGGAGCGTGAGGGCGCAGATCGGGTGGAAAACCTCGAGGAACTGGTGGCTGCCGCGTCTGGATTCGAGAACGACAGTGAACTGTCAGACCTCGCGGCTTTCTTGTCCCACGCCAGTCTCGAGGCCGGAGAGCACGAAGCGGCGCCGGGTGCCGATGCGTTGCAGCTGATGACGGTACATGCCGCCAAGGGCCTGGAATTTCAGGCGGTGTTTGTGTGCGGCCTGGAAGAAGGGCTGTTTCCCCATGAGAATGCGTTGTCCGAGGCCGACGGCCTGGAGGAAGAGCGGCGCCTGATGTATGTGGCCATTACCCGGGCGCGACAGCGCTTGTACCTCACCCGGGCGGAAAGCCGGATGCTGCACGGTCAGGTGCGTTACGGGCTGCGTTCCCGTTTCATTGACGAGATTCCGGAAGCCTTGTGCCGTTGGTTGTCGACGGCCCAGCCGGCCTGGAAGAGTTCGGATCGTTTTCTGACGGCCATGCCCAAGCGGGAAGCCACGACGCCAGCCCGGTCTGAAGAGCGCCCATTGGCAAACCAGCCGTTTCGCATCGGTCAGTCGGTCAGCCATGCCAAATTCGGCGCTGGTGTGGTGCTGAAGTGCGAGGGCAGCGGGGGCGATGCCCGGGTGCAGGTCAATTTCCGGGACGCGGGCGTCAAATGGCTGGCGCTAGGGTTTGCCCGACTGACCCCCTCCTGACTTCTGGTAGAATGCTGGGGTCGCAAGTGAAGGGTTTGAGGAACGAATGATGATCAGAACGATGATTGTGGTATTGCTGGTGATGCTCTCACCCGTAACATGGGCCGTGCAGGGCGATCCGCAGAAAGGAAAAGTCATTGCGGATTCGGTCTGTTTTGCCTGCCATGGCGCCGATGGCGTCAGTCCCATTGCCACCCAGCCCCACCTTGCAGCCCAGCAGCCCGATTACATCATCAAGCAGCTCAACAACATGAAGTCCGTCAACGGGGCGCCACCGTTACGCAACAACCCGATCATGTCCGGCGTGGTGGGCATGCTCTCTGAAGACGACATCCGCAATGTGGCAGCCTGGTACGCGGCGCAGCCTCCCAAGCTGTCGCAAGCCACGCGCAGCAAGCTGGTGGCCATGGGCGAGAAGCTCTGGCGTGCTGGCGATGTCGATCGGGGGGTTCCTGCCTGTGCCGCCTGTCATGGCCCCACCGGCAGCGGCATACCGGCACTCTATCCGCGTCTTTCCGGCCAGTACCAGGAATATACCGAGATCCAGCTGCAGCACTTCAAGAATGGTACCCGCAGCAACGACCCCGCTGCCATCATGCGCAGCATTGCCCATCGCCTGAGCAACGAAGAAATCAAGGCGCTGGCAGATTTCACCGCGGGGCTGCGATAAACCTTGGCTGATTCCAAACCTGATTTGATTCCCAAGCGTTATTGGGGTTATCTGGCGCTGCTGGTCTGGGGCGCCATGGCCCTGTTCCTGCTGCGCCACGGGCCTTATGCGCTGGATGAGGGGGCAGCCAAAGCGCTGCTTCTGGACTGGTCCATCGCCGATCAGGTCGCCAACTCGGTGGTCACCCTCGGCACCCCGGACATGCGTGCCCTGTTGTGGCTGCCGCTTGGGTTTTTATGGCCAGGCCAGGTTTTTGCAGCCAAGGTGGTGACGGTACTGATTCTGGCCGTGACCGTTGCAGGGCTGTTTCTTTGGCGCCGCAAACAGGGCAATGAGGAAGAAGCCCTGTTGATGTCCGGCTTGCTGCTGATTGCTCCCTTCACGCTGCAGCAAATCGACAGCCTTTCTCCGGGCGTCATCCTGCTGGCGGCATTCATGGCCGGGGCCCTGCTCGATCGCGCGTATCGTGAAGCCCCCCGAACCTTTGGCGGCTCGTATTTTGCACAGCTTGCCCTATGCGCCTTCAGCATCAGCTTGCACCCTGCAGGCCTGGCATACCCCCTTTCCCTGGCCTGGGCCTGGCGTTCCCAGCCGCTGGATCGTGTGCAGCAGCGTGCCTTCTATGTCGGCATTGTCCTCGTCAGCCTGCTGACACTGGTGTTGCGCATGGGCTGGCAAGATCTGGGCGCCTGGCAAAACCCCGTCATCAATGCTGCGGCCATGCTGTGGGGACCCCATCTGCAGGGGGGTGAAACAGAGCTGGACACCTGGGTGACAGGCCTGCTGCTATCAGGTCTGCTGCTGGCAGTCCTCGTCCATCAGCGACGGGAATTGTGGCGTGACTTCATGGGCCGCAACCTGTTATTGGGCGTCGTTCTGGGCGCATTCCTCTGCGACGCCGTCTGGGGTTTTCTTGGGCTCGCCTTGCTGCTCTATGGCGGCCTGCCCTGGTTGCTCAAACCCCGCGAGGCGCTGCTGCGGCAGGGGTTTCTGGTCCAGCGCGGGTGGGTCTGGGTGTTGCTCCTGCTGCTGTGTACCACGGCCATGCGGGCTGACCGCGCCTGGTATCTGGAATCCCGGGCTGCGGTACTGTCCGACCAGGATCAACTGATCAAAACATTTGCGGAAGACGTGGAGCAGGGGCGCAAATTGCTGGAAGCACAGAATCTTCCCTTGCCCCGGATTCGCGTCGCCAGCCAGTGGCCTGCGCGCACCATGCTGGCATGCCGTTGTGATGCCTTGCCACTGCCCCCTGCTGCCAGGGACCCTCAAGCCCAGCTGGCCATGCTGCGGGGCCTTTCCCATTTGATCCTGTTGCCCAGTGCCAGTAAAAACCTGGGGCTTGCCGAGAACCTGTCCTTGCTGGGCACTGAAGTGGAAACCGTGTCCCTGCAGCCTGGTGGGGTCATCCTCAAAATCAAGGCGCCGGTCATGGCGCCAGCGGCCAAGGCCCCTGCGCCGGCCCCCGCGCAATAAGCCTGCCCGTTTCATGACCGCCTCTCCCATCCTGGAAGCCTTGGTCTATGTCGTGGTAGCCGTGAGCTCGTTATTTTTGACGGCTTATGCGGTTCACATGCTGGTGGGGGGACTCGTGGCGCCCGAGACGGAGTATGCCGTCATGGGTGGGGCCTGCCTCGTGGTTGGTGCGGCCATCGGGTTCATGGCCTGGGATGTGGTCCGCCGCCGTCGCCGTGGGCGATGAGGGCTCAGGACGGTTTGAGCGTGTTTTGCAGGGCCTGATAGTCGCGTTCCAGCATGAACTGCCCCTTGTGAAACACGAACTGCAGGCGTTGTCCCACGGCGTTGAGTCCCGTCAGTCCAAAAGAACGCCCTGAAAAATCCTTGTACAACTTGATGTCCTTCAAAAGCTCCAGCGTCTGACCGTTGCGCAGAAACAATGCCACGCGTTGACGTTCAGCTTCAATGGCCACGGGTGAAGTGGGCAATAGCATCAAACGGGTCTTGAGAATCCGGTTGGCGCCTGCGATCAGAAAAAAGCAGGCCAGAAATGCCAGCAGGTATGCAAGATAAGGATTTTCCTGAACCCATGCATTGGCAGCAATGGCAACCAGTGCAGTCACCGTGGGAATGTAGAGCAACAAATCCCACACCATGCCGTTGCGGTCCTGTTTGAGGGTATAGCGGTTGCCTTGGGCCATGGTCAAATTCCGGCTTCAGTTGGAGGCCTGGGCGCTATGGGGCAGGACGCTCTGGATGGCCGCTTCCATTTCTCCATAGAGCAGCGAACCGGGTTGCTGATAGCGTACCAGCCCCTTGCTGTCGATGACGAAGGTCCAGGGGTCGCCAAATACGCGGTAGGCCTTGAATGCTTCGGGGTTTTCGTATTGGTCCATGTGCAGAAACAGCACCTGGTTTTGATACTTGTCCAGCATCGCCTTGGTAATCTGTAGCTGACGATCGCAGACCGAGCAGTGGCCCGGCGTTGCAAACTCAAGCAGGATGGGTTTGCCCATGGAGAGCGCGTTGTCCAGGGAGTATTGGTACATGCGCGCGTCCGGCTGGCGATAGGTGGTGATGCGGCTCATGTCCCCGCCCACGTCGGCCAGGGTCTTGGTGGCCAGCCGCGGTGCGGGTTCGCCACGCTGTAACCCGGAGTTACCTTGACGATTGCAGCCCGCCAACAAGGTCAGCATGAGGCTGGCGAGGAAGAGTGCGCGCAGGGAGCGGTTCATGGTGTTTCGGCTCCGTGTTTTCCCGTCTTGAAAATGTTGTACCCCCAGATGATGTTGGCCAACAGGACCAGCGTGCCGAACAGGCCCACGCCGGCCATCAGGTGGGTGACCGTGGCCTCCACCTCAGGACCCGGGTCATAACCGCCGATGAAGCCGGCGGTGGTGAACAGGATCACCATGCCCATCAAGCCCACGTTGTGCATCCAGAAGTGAACCTTGACCAGGGTCATGCTGTAGATGGGGCGATTGACGAGGCGCGGGATGAAATAGTAAATGGCGCCAAATATGGCCATCTCCACCCAGCCCAGCAGATTGATGTGGCCGTGGGCCAGCAGGATCAGGCGCCCATGAGGAGCCGTATCCACAAACATGCGAAAGGCTGGAATGCCACCCATCAGCGCCCCCCAGGAAAAACCAATGATGGCGTACGTGATGCATGCGTACACGAACAGGAGCGTAAACGTCGTGTACTCACGGTCATTGATGGCGGGGTGAAGCGAAGATTGTGGTGTCATGCTAGCGTTTCTCGTTATTGGGGGAAGAGGCTTCTTCTCGCAAATCGCGGCGCTCGTTCTTCCAGGTGTCTGGAGCCCATATCTTGACCATTTCGTCTACGAATCCCGAGCGCTCAGGCATGGGCAGACGTGCGTCTGCAGATCCCTGGGTTGCCTTCAATTCTGACAGAAAGATGGCGATGGCGTGTTGCTCTGCGTCGGGAAGCCCCGCAACATAGGCGGCACCCTTGTTCAGACCATGGTCCATGGTTTTGGTTTCGTAGGTGGACTCTGGTTTTTTGAGGAAATGCAGGAGGTAATCCAGGCTGCGTTTCGAACCAATGCCATCGAGGCTCACCCCCTGGTTGGTGCCGTTTCGCAAGGCGCGGTGGCAGTCGGGACAACCCCGCTCACGAAACAGTACAGAGCCTTTCTGTCCTTCGGGAGTGAAATCGAAACTGGTATTGGAGGGATACATGGGGTGATTGAGACGAGACCGGTAAACTTCCAACATCACAAAGCTCAGAACGGCAAATACAAAAATCAGGCCTACGATGCCAAACAGTATTTTCTCGCCCAGTTTTAACTGGTTGAATTTCATTAGGTAAGGCCTCCAGTAGTGCCTGTCATCCAAAAAAACAAAACCCGCGCGCCAGTGAGGCGCGCGGGTTCGTGGTCCATTGCTAAATCGGCGAACCCATTAACAGCGAACGCACTCCCGCAATTACTGAGCCCTGGGCGTTTTGTTGGTATTGTCAAACGTGTTTGCCGTGGTGCGAGGCGCCGTGGCCAGATAGGCGGCGACATTGTTGATGTCATCGTCCGTCAGGTTTTTGGCGATGGCGCGCATCATGCCGTAGGGGTCATTGGCACGGCTGGCATCACGCCAGTTGTGCAGTTGGTTGACCAGGTAGGTGTATTTCTGTTGTCCGATGACCGGGAAAATGGGGGCAGCACCACGACCGTTGTAACCATGGCACGATTGGCATGCAGAAACTTTACCCAGTACGCCGTATTTGACGATGACCTGGCCGAGGTACTTTTCACCCACAGGCTGACCGCTTTCCTTGATGGCCTTGAGGTCGGACAACTCGGGCGCGCTGTCGAACGAGTTGACATAGGCGGCAACGTCGCGACGATCCTGCTCTGACAACTGTTGCGCAAACAGCGGCATGACGGCCCCAGCGCCGGAGGGGGTACGACGGCCTTCGGCAAGGTCAGTCAGCTGTTTGACGATGTAGGGATAGCCCAGATTGGCAAGCCGCGGTGCGCCCATGGCTTCAGTGCCCCAGCCGGTTGGACCGTGGCAGGTCATGCAGGCCACAGCAGCGCCTTTGCCTTCGGTAAAGATTTTCTTGCCATTGGCAAGGTCGCCATTCATGGCGCCTTCTTCGCTGGCCAGCGCGGAAACGCTGACCAGTGCGGCAACCAGGGCTAACCCCGATGAAAACTTGATCATTGACTTACGCATTTACCCCCCCCCTCCAGAATGGCTTGTAGATAAAATAACTGTGCCAGACAAAACGTTGTGCAATTCCTTAGTCCAGGTCTTGAAGCGCCTGATCGGGAACGGCCCCCCTATGCAACGCAATTGCTTTCTAAATTAGCAATTCTGCGTGGTAGCGCAGTCTATCATGGGCTTTTCAAAGACGGCAAATTCTCTTTGGCCCCGGATAATTGCAAAGTGTTACTCTGGAGCGTTTGACAAGTTCAAATTCAGGATGGTACGCTCTGACTCATGGTCGGGTAGCTGATGATTTTCGACCTGAGTAGCCGGGCATTTATGTAGTAGGGGTCCGGCTAGGACGACCAAATAAAACCAAGAAATTGCGTAGCGGGCTTGCCCGATTATCGTAAATACAGTGATCTGGAGGGGGTACAACATGAAAGACAATGTCAAACAATCACGCCGTCAGTTGCTCAAGATGGGCACCATCGCCCTGGTTGCAGCACCGATGGTCGGTTTCAATACCACTGCATTTGCAAAACAGAACACCTCTGTGCGTACTGCGCTCAAGTTTCAAAACCATCCCAATGGGGATAAGCAGTGCAGCAAGTGCATGAATTTCCTTCCCAATAAAGACAAGCCCACGTCGACTGCAGCCGTTCACGGTTGCAAGCTGTATCCCGGTGACGATGAAATCGTGCCAAACGGCTACTGCATGGGCTTTGTTGCCAAACCTGCGTAATCCAATGCTGTAGTGAGCGAAAAGGTGCCTCTTGGCACCTTTTCGCGTCTATGGCGCTGGGGTTCATCCATAAATGAACTTCCGGACTGGCGGTGCCGCTTGCGGTGGCGCCGGTTACCGGTTGCATACTCTCATTGTTCGTTGACGGCGTTTTCAGGGCGTCCTGGAAGCGCTTATTGCCTGTTCTTCTTGCGTGTGCGTCATGAAGAAAGCGGGGCGGTGAGCTATTGCTGTTTTGGAAGGCGCAGTATTGGATACGCAACACTTTAAGACTAAACGGGTTTTAGGCCGATTCTCCACAGTTGACAGGTGCCTGGGATGACAGTTCGTATGAAGATAATGCTGGTCTGGCTGTCGCTTCTGATGATTTGCGGAAGCGCCATTGCAGAACCGTTCGTTCAGGGGGGGGCCATCGGCTCCCAAACGGATGATGGATTTAATGCACTCGGTCCTGTGGTGGAGCAACCGATTGAATTTCCCCATAACACGCACGCGGGACAGATGGGGATCAACTGCATGTATTGCCACACCTATGCCAGACGGAGTGCGGTTTCAGGCATTCCCCGGCTGGATAAGTGCATGGGATGCCACAAGCTGATCGAGTCGGTCAAGGACAAGCCCAGAATCAAGAAGCTGTTTGAGTACTGGGAAAAAAAGCAGGCGATTCCCTGGAAGAAAGTGCATGACCTGCCCGATTTTGTGCGGTTCAACCATGAGCGCCACATTCAACGGTTTTACTTCAGGGAAGACCGTCCCGTGAGGGAGGTCTGTGGTTACTGCCATGGCGATGTCGCTTCCATGACGACGGCTCGAAGGGTGAAGGCCCTTTCCATGGGATGGTGCGTCAGTTGCCACCAGAAGGACCACCTGGAAAACGTCAGCACCACGAAAACAAGCAATGGACCGAATGATTGCTGGCAATGCCACAAGTAATCCGCACCAGGAAACCAAAGGGGGCAGTATGAGCAGTAGCATTATCGATCGTCGGGGCTTTCTGCGAGTGCTGGGCATCAGTGGCACGGCGGCAACCCTTGCAGGTTGTGGCAATACGTCAATTGAATCCGGTGTCGAGCTGGTGGAGTCTTATGTCCAGCCCGAAGATTTTGTCGTGCCCGGTGTAGGCGTTTATTACGCTTCTACCTGCGCCCAATGCGGATCGGGTTGCGGCATCATGGGGCGCGTCCGTGAGGGTCGCATCCTCAAGCTGGAAGGCAACCCGCAATCCGTCATTAGCGGTGGCAAGATCTGTGGGTTGGGGCAGGCCGGGGTGCAGGTACACTACAACCCTGACCGTCTGACCACACCCATGATGCGCGACGGTGACGGACTGAAACCAGTGTCCTGGGAAAAGGCAGGGGCTGCGCTGTCAGCCCGTCTGGGGGCCAGCAGCCCCATCAGTGGCGAGCAGATCGCGTTTTTGACAGGAGAGATCAGCGGACACCAGCGCGTGTTGCTGGATCTTTTCATGGACAGTTTCAAATCCACCAACCATGTGGTGTACGAAGCCTTGTCGCCAGCCATTGGTCAGGCGGCCAACAAGGCCGTACTGGGCGTGGAGCAGCCGGTACTGCAAATTGACAAGGCGCGTCTGATCCTGTCCTTTGGCAATGACTTTCTGGGAACGGGGCCCTCTCCGGTACACATGGCTGCGCAATACGCGCGCTTCAGAAAGGCGCCACGCGGCACGCTGATCCAGATCGAACCGCGAATGACCCTGACGGGCGCCAATGCGGATCGTTGGTATGCCATCAAACCCGGCACCGAGGGCATCTTCGCACTGGGACTGGCCAACAGCCTGGTTCAGCACCAGGCCTATGCCCATGCGCTTCCAGCCGACATTGCCTCGGTGCTGAAGCTGTATGACAAGGAAACCGTCAGCGAGCTGACCGGGGTTCATGCGGACACCCTTTCTCATATTGCCGGCATGTTGTGGGAAAACTCGCCCAGCCTCGTGCTGGCGGGACCTTCTGCCGAAGGCCATGCAAACGGTTTTCAAAATGTCGCAGCAATCCAGCTGCTCAACCTGATTCTCGAAAACAATGGCAAGACCCTGCAGGGTCAGCCCGCCCATCCGTTTCCCCAACTCGAGCCGGCCCGCAGCAGCACCGCTGCATTGGCAAAACTGGATGCCCTGATGGCTTCGGGCCAGTGTCAAACCCTGCTGGTGATGGGATGCAATCCCGTCTTCACCGCTCCTGCGTTTGTGCACTTTGCCAAGCACATGGAAAAGGTCCCGTTCAAGGTGGCTTTTGCGACTCAGCTGGACGAGACGGCGAACCAATGCGATCTGGTGCTGCCCCTGCTCTCACCCCTGGAGGCGTTTGGGACCCATGTGGCGGGCTACCAGCCAAAGGGTGTCGAGGTCATGATTCAGCAACCGCTGATGGAGCGCCTCTATCCCGAAACCCGCGCTTTCGGTGACATCCTCCTGGATCTGCTCAAGCAGCGTAACCCAACGGCCTACAAGGCGTTCCCGGATTACTATGCCTACCTTAAAACGGCCGTGACCAAAGCCAAACCCGTTTTCAAGTCCAGCGCCAGTGACGACGATTTCTGGGAAGACGCCCTGCGCAATGGCGTGCTTCATCTGGAACTGCCACCCACGGGGCTGCAGGCCCATACGGAAGCGCTCAAGCTGGGAAAACCCCAGGTGTCGGAGAGCGATACGCAGTATCCGTTTTACTTCGTTCCTTCAATCAAGGCAGACCTTCGGGACGGGCGCCATGCCAATCTGCCCTGGCTGCAGGAGTCTCCCGATCCACTGACCACCATCGTGTGGGACTCATGGGTGGAAATCCATCCCAGCACTGCAGCAGAAATGCAGATTCGCGAGGGGGACATCCTGTCTGTGCAGTCTGCAACAGGCATCGTGCGGGTTAAGGCCTATCTGTTCCCGGGCATTCAGCCCGATACCGTTTCCATGCCATTGGGGCAGGGGCATAGCCAATATGGACGCTATGCCAATGACGTGGGCGTTAATCCCTTCAAGATCCTGAACCCGATCTTTGATGAACGAACCGGTGAACTGGCCATGTATGCAACGCGCGTCGTCATCAAGAAGACGGGTGAGAACGCCATGGTTGTCAAGGATGAAGGCCCAACCAATGTGCAGCAGGGCCGAAAACTGGTAGCTACCCTGGCTGCTGATCAGGCCGCACTTGCGAAGGAGGTTTCTCGTGTCACTCAGTAATCTGATCAAAAACTGGTCAACGCTTCGGGTCAAGCGCCCCTATGAAGACCAGTACAAGGACAAAGACTACAAATGGGCCATGGTCATCGATCTTGATACCTGTACCGGGTGCAACGCCTGCACCACGGCCTGTTATGCCGAGAACAACCTGCCTGTGGTTGGCAAGGAGTTTTTTGGAAAAGGGCAGGCCATGCACTGGATCCGCATTGAGCGGTACTGGGGCGAGAATGAGGAAATGGAAGGCAAGTTTCCTGACCGCGGCGCACAGTTTCTTCCCATGCTGTGCCAGCAGTGTGAAGCAGCCCCCTGTGAAGTGGTCTGTCCCGTGGGCGCCACGCACCATACGCCAGATGGCCTGAATTCGCAGGTGTACAACCGCTGCGTCGGTTCGCGCTACTGCTCTGCCAACTGCCCCTACAAGGTGCGTTATTTCAACTGGTGGCAGTATCCCGAGCGCGCCTGGCCCAACCCGCTTGAACAGCAGCTCAATCCCGATGTCACCGTGCGCAGCAAGGGTGTCATGGAGAAATGCACCTTCTGCGTGCAGCGACTGACGGAAGCCAAAAATCGTGCACGGACCGAAGGACGGCGTGTGGCGGATGGCGAAGTCACGACGGCCTGTGCCCAGGCATGCCCCACTTCGGCCATCACGTTTGGCAATCTCGCGGACGATAAATCTGAAGTGGCCAGAATCTGGGCGCGACAGAAGGTGGACCTTGCCAAGGACAAGCAGGACAAGGAAGAGGATCTGCGGGGGTACCGCATATTTGAAGACCTCAGGACCTACCCTTCCATCGTGTACATGGAACGGGTGCGCAATTTTGAAGCGTAAGTGAAGTTGCAAACTTGCATATTTCAGACCAGGTCACGGGAACAAGGTAAATTATGAGCCATACAGTGGATCTTCATACGCCTGAAGACAAAGACATTCATATTGAACGGAAGTTCGTTCCGAAACCCCTGGATATCGACAGGGAAGTGTCATGGGCAAAAATCAACAAGGACGTTTTGCGAAGCCTTGAGCGCCCAAGGCCCATGTTCTGGGTGATTTTCGTTGCGGCATTGGCCCTCTTCTCCTTTGGCGTGTACTGCGAAATCTACCAGTACCAGAATGGCATGGGAGCGGCCGACCTCAACAATCCCCAGGTGTGGGGACTGTATATCGCCACATTCATTTTCTGGATTGGCATGGGGCACTCGGGAACCTTGCTCTCGGCGCTGCTGCACATCATTCATGCAGACTGGCGCAAGCCCATATACCGTTACTCTGAAGCCATGACGACCTTTTCCCTGCTCACGGCCGCACTGTTCGTGTTGATCCACCTGGGCAGAATCTGGGAATTTTATTATGTGGTGGCCTACCCCAACGAGCGCTGGGTCTGGCCCAATTTCAGTTCGCCGCTGGTGTGGGACGCCACGGCCATCGGTACTTATCTCACCTCGTCATTGTTGTTCCTGTACACCGGCATGGTGCCCGACCTGGCGATTTGTCGTGACAATGCCCGGGGTGTGCGCAAGAAGCTCTACACGTTCCTCTCCATGGGTTGGCAGGGAACGGATCGCCAATGGGCAAATTTCCGGGTGACCTACATGACACTCGCCTGTTTGCTGATGCCGCTGGCCGTATCCGTCCATTCCATCGTGTCCACCGATTTTGCGGTGTCGCAGAATCCGGGCTGGCACATCACCTCATTCCCGCCCTATTTCGTGTTGGGTGCACTTTATTCAGGCTGTGCGGTCATCATTACCCTGTTCATCGTGTTGCGTTACGTGTTCCGTTTTGAGGAATACATGACCATGCCGATCCTCAACAAGCTCATCAAGATGACCTTTGCCATCGCCATGGTCTGGAACTATCTCAACCTGATCGAGTACGCCACGGTGTGGTACGGGGATAACGAAGTGGCCAAGGCGCAGTTCATCTACAAGATTACCGGCACGTACGCGCCCGTGTTCTGGGGGATGGTGCTGTGCTCGACGGTCCTGCCGTTTGCCCTGCTGATCAAATTTGTCCGTACCCATATGCCAACGCTCCTGGTGGTATCCCTGTTGCTCAACCTGGGCATGTGGCTTGAGCGGGTGCAGATCATCACGCCCACCTTCGCGCACTCGCAGTACCCCTGGACCTGGACGGCCAACTGGTTTCCCAGCTGGGTTCAGTGGGGCATCGTGGCGGGCAGCTTTGGGTGGTTTACGATGCTGTTCATGCTGTACTGCAAGATATTCCCGGCAATTTCCATGTATGAGGTCAAGGAAATGGTCCATGATCAAAGCAAAATGCTGAAGGCAAGGGGGCAATGATGAAAAAGTCACATACCCTGGCATTGTTCAACGATTTTGAAGAAGCGGGACAGGCGATTCGAGACCTGAAGGCTGTGAGCCTGCCAGGATTCCGGATGGAAGATGTGGTCATCAAGTCCCCCATCGAGCACCCGGAACTCTCGGAAATGCTGGGCGATCGTCCGGTTTATGTCCAGTGGTTCACCTTGGGGGGCGTGTTGGTGGGCCCCCTGACGGGGTTGATTCTGGTGGCATCGGCCCAGGCAAACTTCCTCTTGCAGATTCGGGGAGGGCGCCCCGTGGTGCCGGTTCCACCCGACATGGTCCTGACCTACGAGTTTTTCATCCTCTCGGGTGTGCTCATGACGGTTCTGGGATGCTTCATCGGATGGAAGCTGCCGGGTCGGCGCAGCCCCCTGTACAACGCCAAGGTTTCGGAGGACAAGATCGGCCTGCTCATCAAGGCTGATCCCCTGGTCATCCCGAAAATCAATGAAATACTGGCGCGTCACAAACCGATTGAAATCATGGGGGAAGATCGTCGATGAAAGCCCTTCGCTGGATCGTCATCCTGGCGCTTGCGCCTTCATTTGCGCTGGCCTGGCCGTGGAGCAAGGACATGGCCAACCAGATCAGCATCAAACCACAGGAGGGGCCTGATTCGGTGCGCCCCTTTCCAGAGCGCTCCGTGCCCATGGCAGGAACCCCCACCACGCCTTATGTCCATGACCATGATACGGCGATGAAACTGCACAACCCCAATGCCCCGACCGCTGAATCCATCGCGCGTGGCAAGGCAATGTTCAAGATTTATTGTGTACCGTGCCATGGCAACTCCGGGACGGGGGATGGCCTTGTGGGCGCCAAACTCATCGTGCGGCCGTTTGACCTCACTGCCGACCGGGTACAAAAAGAAATGCCCGAAGGGTATATCTTTGCGCACGTCACCTTTGGCGGACCGCTCATGCCTTCCTACGGGAATGACATGTATCCCACAGAGCGCTGGGACCTGGTGAACTATGTGCGCCACGGGCTCAAGGCCGAACAGACAACGGCAGCAACCACAAGCACCAAGTGATACTGGAGAGCCAACCGTGATTTCATTTGCAAGCTGGTCTGTACTGACCGTGGATTTTTTGATCGTCCTGCACCTTTCACTGGCCGGGGTGGCGCTGGCGGCCTTGCTGCACCTCGTCAATGCGCGCTGGCGATTTGATATCCGTTATATTTCAGTGGCCTTTTTTTCGCTGTACCCCCTGGCTTTCGTCCTGCTGCTGGTGTTGTTGTTTGGCGGCAGCATGACCTTCCCCTGGGTGGGCTCATTTGAAAAACTGCCGCGTTGGAACAACCTTCCCTTTCTGGCGACGCGCGAAATACTGGCGTTGGTCCTGATGGGCCTCCTTTATGGGTCGTTCATCAAGTTGCAGCGCGTGTCCGATGAATCAGCCGAAAACATGAGCCGGTTCAAAACGGTGGCTGCAATCGTACCGTTTGCGCATGTTCTCTATGTCAGCCTGGTTTCATGGGATTTTGAAATGACGCTGCTTCCCAACTGGGAAAGCTCCATGTACGCCATCAACCATATCGTCAGCGTTTCAGGAATGTATCTGTCCATGCTGGTGCTGCTGTTGTTCCTGCTGGATAAAACGGCTTCCTTCATCAATCCGCCCAAAGCCTATATTTACAACTACCTCGCACAGATGATGCTGGGCTTCACCATTTTGTGGATCTACACGTTTTTTGCCCAGTACCTCATCATCTGGTACGCCAACTTTTCGGATGAAACGGAGCGGATCTGGAGAATGCAGGATGGGCCCTATGGGGGGTTGTTCTGGACTTTCTTTGCGCTCAAGTTCGTCGTGCCGTTCCCGATACTGGCCATCCGCTTTAGCCGGCACAACCCCAATGTGATCGTGGCTGTGGCCATATCGATCGTACTGGGGACATGGATAGAGCGATATACCTGGATATCGGGAACCTACCCGTCTTCCCACATGCCCATGTCCAGCCTCTTTGACATCGGCGTGACCGTTCTTGTTTTTGGCGCAGCTGTTGCAATTTTGAGGGCAAAATTGCGACGCGGACTGCTGATTCGATAATTGTGCTGTAAAGCTGGTTGAAATGCGTGGGTGATGCTGGTATAAAGGGGAAAAACATGGGGGCAAATAACCCCCAGACAGAGGGGGGTCCTCTGGAACCAATCTAAAGAAGATACGTGGCTGTCCTGCATATTCACCAAAATATTGGTGAAAGCCGTGGATTTTTGTTATTTGCAACTTGTAATAAAGCTTCACCAAATTCATAGGGGGGGGGGATGCAGAAAAAATCGATCGCAACGCGTGGCTTCTGGCTGATGATCGTTGGCGGCATGCTAACCGGCATGGGAAATGGCAGTGTATTCGGCGCAACGCTGATGTGCTTTCTGGGGCGTGGTAAATTCGCCGATTGGGGCGGCTGGATGGGGTTGGCCTACAACCCTGTGACGTTCACCGGTTTCATTGACTGGTGCATGCTCGTGTTCGGCTTTGCCTACGTGGGCATTCTTGCCATTGCCTTCAAGCGCCACGACGCGATAGAAAACGTGGCCTGAGCGGGCAAACCGTCGTTTACAAGTAACAATAATAGGAGCGGAAGTCACCATGCTAAATATGATTGCCGGAGCATTTGGAATCGCCTTGGCCTTCTCGAGCATGTACCTGTCGTGGTACATCCTCATGCCGCGTAAAAGAAAATAAAACTGGCTTGCGCCGTCCATAAAGAGGTTCGGGCAAGCGAAATAATTTCAAAATCGTCTTATAGTGATGCAGTTAGAGCGAGTTGAGGGGGGTCCAAAATGCTCAAATATTTGATGGCCAGAAACGAGGACATCCCGCCAGGATCATCGGCGGTGTACTGGGGTTTTTCAGCAATTGTCTGGTTTGTCATCGGTACCGGGCTGGGTGCATTCAATGCAGCCAAGCTTGCGTTTCCCGATTTCGTAACCGGCCTGGAGTTTCTGTCGTTTGGTCACATGCGCCAGGTGCACGTGATGGCCGTGATTTTCGGCTGGATTTCCATGGCCTTTGGTATGGCCATGATGTACATCACGCCTGCCTTGGGGAATACCAAGCTCTGGTCTGAAAAACTGGGCCTGTGGAATGCCTTCCTGTGGAACGTGGGCCTGTCTCTGGGTCTGACCGTACTGTGGTGGGGGATGAACTCAGGTCGTGAATATTCCGACTTTCCCTGGTTCATCGATCTCTACATCCTGTGCTTCATGTGTATCCCGCTGGGCATCAATGTCTGGATGACCATCATTCACCGCAAAACCCAGGGGATATACACCACCAACTGGTTCTTTGCTGCGGGCACCTTCATGATCTCCATCGTGCTGATCGTGGGCAACCTGCCAGAATACTTCCATTTGACGGGGTTGACCGAAGCCTACCTGACCTGGTGGAACGCACATAACATCCTGGGCTTGTGGATAACGCCAGTGGCCGCTGCCATTGCCTATTACACCATTCCCAAGGTGACCGGTAACCCGCTCTACTCGCACCGCATTGGCCACCTGCACTTCTGGTCTGTGGTGGTGTTCTACTCCACACCTGCTGCGCACCATCTGATGTCGGCTCCCCTGCCGGAGTGGCTCAAGTCCTTCGCTTCCGTGGAAGGCGTGCTGATTCTGGTGCCGGCCATCGCCTTCGTGTCCAACATCCTGATGACCATGCAGGGCAAGTGGAACATGTTCGTCGAAAACCTGGAAATCCGCTTCACGGTGACGGGCTGCCTGATGGCCATTCCCCTGAACATGCAAGGCGGCTTCCAGCAAACCCGCGCCATCAACTGGTACATCCACGGCACGGGCTGGATTGTGGCTCACGCCCACCTGGCACTTCTGGGCTTCTCCACCTTCCTCGAAGTGGCTGCAGTGTACCTGGGCATGCAAACCATCATGAAGCGCAAGCTCTGGTCCCTGACGCTGGGCAACATCCACTTCTGGTTCCTGCTGATCGGCTTCACCACCTACTGGGTTTCCATGACGATTGCCGGCCTGATTCAGGGCGCAGGCAAGATCTACGAAGTGCCCTATATCGATGTGGTGATCGCTGAACACCCCTACATGATTGCCCGTTGGTTGGGTGGTTCCCTGGTATTCACGGGTAACTGCTTCTGGCTGTTCAACATGTGGATGACTGCGCGTGCCGGAACGGTGATTCCGCAAGGACGCATGCCCCATGAACTGGCCTACGAACGCTAAGCCGACGGAATAATCAGGAGACCAGCATGAATTTTAGAGAATATAAAATTGGTAGCCGCTTTTTCGCCCTGGCACTAGGCGGTTCCATGACCATCACGCTGTTTATGCCCAGCCTGGACATCGGTTCGGTAAGCGCAACGGAAATCGCCATGGACAAGCAGCTCTGGGCTGGCCACGAAAGTGGCTTCAGCCTGGAAGATCCCTTGTTGCTGGGTTGGCACAAGCCTTACAAGGTGCTGTTGAAGGCCGACCCCAAGACCGGGCAACCCATGGATCCCACTTATGCCTATGTGTATGAGAAGGGTACGCCATTCCCTGGGGGCATTCTGCACCCGGACAATCTGGGCCCGGCCGCCAAGAAGCTGAGCATCGACAAGGGCCACATTCTTGAAGCCAACAAGAATGCGGGCGCGGTGTTCATGGTCAAGTCTGAAGACCAGAAGCAGTACTACATCGAAAATGCCACGGCAACCCTGGGATGGACGCCGGAAGGTGTATTGAAGACGGCGGGCGATGAAAATACGCAACACGCCGCTGCAGGCAAATCCCTGTTTGTGCGTGAAGGCTGCTGGTGGTGTCATACCCTGTTGCCCGAGCAAACACAGGATTGGCAGGTCTTCGGCGCACCTCCGATGCTGGGTGACTTCAACGGAGAATCTCCCACGGCCTTCGGTTCGGACCGCAAGGCACCGGACATCCTTCATGTGGCTTCGCGCAACGCTTCCAAGGAATGGATGATGTTGCACTTCTTCAATCCTCGTCTGGTGCAGCCGCATTCCATTATGCCCCGCTTCGATTATCTCTGGGGCCCTGTGGATGCGAGCGGCAAAAAGATTGACTTTGCCAAATGGCGTGCGGAGTACAACGAATATCGCGAAGGCAAGCGCATCACACCTCCTGAGGTGCCGATGTATGCCAGCAACAGCGAAATCCGCAACCTGATCGACTTTGTAATGAATTTGAAGTAATCGGGCGAGCTCAAGAAACAAGACGGATCGGGCTGCAAACCAGGCAGCCCGACCCGTCAACCAAACGAGGGGAGATCTTAAAAATGTCATGGAAAATGGATGCACCGATGGTGACGTTGAGTGACGACGCCACCACGCTCAAAAATGAAGCCCTGTGGGAAAAGGAAGATCTGGGCGGCTTGACCGAGGACAACAACCCCATTCCCAAGCCGGTCATCTGGCTGGTGGTTCTGACCGTCATCACGGCCTTTCTCGTCACGGCGCCACTGTGGGGTCAGCGTCCCACTGCCGCGCTGTATCAGTCCTATGTGGACTCCATGGACAAGCCTGAAGTGATGGCTGCCAAGGATGACGAAGACGCAATGAAAATGATCGTGGCCATGAACAAGGGCACAAGCAATGATGCCTTGCTGGAGCGTCACCCCTTGACCATGGACGATCTGCGCATGATCAAGGATCAGGTCAAGGCCCTGGAAGCCAAGGGCGTGGACATGAAGGATTACACCGTTGTGGGCAACCACGTGGTCATCGCCAACTTTGAAGGCAACTACCGCCCTGATGGCACTCGCATTCGCCAGCAGCCCTGGTGGGACAAGGGTTACACCATTGACCTGTTTTATCTGTCCTATTTCTTCCTGGCGGTTTTCCTGATCGTCAAGCGCTTGCCGCCCACCACCTGGCAGCCGCGCCATGGTCACGGAAGCCACTGAAACCTTACGACGAATACGAGGAGTACGACATGATTGAACTGGATTACGGCCCCTTGGCCATGCTGGTGCCCATCAGCATCGTTTTCATTGCACCGTTCATCTACAGCTTTTTTGTCGATAACTACGACAAGAAATAAAGAACAGATCCACGCGGTAAGCAACGACATGCCACACCTGACGGTGTGGCATGTGTTTTTTGAGCTTGATGCAGTTCACTGGAATAGCCATCATCATCGATTCATTTTTCATCGACATCTTCCGGCACACGCTCTCGGGAATGCTGGTTAGCGCAGAGACATCCGCCAAGGTGGATCTCAGCATTGAGAGCATGCGCAGTCAGCGTTTTGGCGTTGGCGTGTTTATTTTCCTAATGATCGGTATACTGGTCTTCTGCGGGATCATCTATTCCGTCGCACGCGGAAAGCATGCACCCAAGCACATGAAAACGGGTGAAAAAATGATGTTTGGCGCCATCATCATGGGGGTTGTGGTTGCCGTCATTTTTGGCGCCACGCAGATGTTGTCGGGTGTTCTGTTCTAGGCGCGGATTGAACCATACCTTTTTTCGTCACTCCAATGCTTTGGTAGAAAGGGGAGCTAAGCTATGAATTATCTGGATTCTCTGGGAGATGGATGGACCATCTATCTCTGGCTGGTGGTGGGTGCACTGATCATTGCGGCCAGCATCTACGGTATTCGGTGGGCGTCGCGCAATGAGCAGTTTGATGAGGACATCAAGTATCTGGTCTTCACCGAGTCCGACAAGAATAAAATGGCTCCTGAGGAATACGCAAAGAGCCGGCAGGTGCTGAATGATCAGAGGGCCAGTCGTGAGCGTGTGCTCAAGCAGCAGGAAGAGGAGCGCAACCGGGCAGCATGAAACGCGGTGAGAAGGTCGTCCTGGCGCTGATGGCGGTTATGGTGGTGAGCGTCATGTTGCGCAACGTCTGGGTGAATAGCCACGATACCGAGAAGGATCGGGGCATTCCGTTTTACACCACCGCATCACCCGAACTGACAAGGCAGGCCTCCGAGCTTTATCGGCAACAACAATGCCGTGAATGCCACTCGCTCTGGTCGGTACGCAACATCATGGAGTCTGTCCCGGCCCCGGCACTCGATGGCATCGGGTCCTTGCGCGATGAAGCATGGTTCTATCAGTACTTTTCGGCCCCCAATCCCCAGGCCATCCTGCCCAGCCGACTCAAGCCCCAGTACCGCATGCCTTCCTATGCCGCGCTCACGGATGATGAGCGCCATACCCTGGCCCGCTACATGGCCAGTCTCAAGGTTGAGGACTGGTATCTGGCGGACACCCGCAAGGCCGAATATGAAAAGCTCACCGGAAAAGATTACCACCCATGAAGCTCCCGGCTACACAGGATAAAGGGCGTCTCACGCGTGGCGCCGCGGCCATACTTCTGGCGATGGTGCTCAACCATTTGGGCGACCGGTTGCTGGGCGTCAACATTGAAATTTTCACGGGCATCTCGTATTTCAGCCCGTTGTGGATCGTGGATGTATTTCTGGTGCCCATGATTTGCGGCATCCTGGTGTCCGTCATTTATGGCATAGGGGGCAAATGGTTGTGTTACTTCCCCCCCATGATCGTGCGGGCCATGAGTTACTATGAAGTCGCCAACATCACCGGGGTTCCCCATGGGGCGGCCTTGATCCCGCTGGGCTGGTGGGGGTTTTTCGTGATTCTGGTGGTTGAGTCGGCAGTGATCGGCGGCGTGCTGGGCGAAGTGATGATGAAACGAACCTATGGACGTCGTGCACGACATTTGGTTTACAAGGACCGCGTTCCCGCCGACCAGAAAAAGCCGGGGGCCTGACGCCAGTGTTTTCAAGAACCACCACACCGCTCTCGCCACTTGAGCGGCAGCGACGCAAACGTTACCTCTATGCCACTTTCATCACCTGCATCGTCGTGGTGATGATTGGCAGCACGCTGCATGTGATCAAACTGGGCGCAGGCCGCATGGAAGACATGCGCGGCCTCGCCACTTACGATCTCAAGGAAGAAAAAACCCGGGTACGCGCAGCCGGTGAGGACATCTCCCTGCAAGAGAGCCATGAGGCAGGGCATGCCACCAATCGGGGCTACACGGTGGTGGAAGCCGAGCGCCTGTTGTCGCGGGAGCAGTGGCAGGAGCTCGATACCATGATAACGATTCCTGCCGGCCCCTTTACCATGGGGACCAATCTGGATCGTGCCGACCTTCAGGACAAACCAGAACACACCGTGACCTTGCCGACCTACTCCATCGACAAGTATCTCGTGAGCAACGCGCAATATGCCCGCTTTGTGGCCGCAACCAAGCGTCGGCCGCCGCTGAGCTGGAAGAATGGCCGCATTCCCCAGGGTGAGCTGTTGTATCCCGTCACCATGGTGACCTGGTACGATGCCAAGGCCTATGCAGAATGGGCGCACAAGCGCCTGCCTACAGAAGCCGAGTTTGAAAAGGCGGGGCGCGGCACGGATGCAAGGCGCTGGCCGTGGGGCAACAAGATGGAGCCGGATCGGGTCAATACCTACTACAACGTGGGTTCCGCCAGCAACGTCAATGCGCTGCCCCGGGGCGCCAGCCCCTACGG
This sequence comes from Ferrovaceae bacterium, assembly GCA_027311025.1. GTDB lineage: Bacteria > Pseudomonadota > Gammaproteobacteria > Burkholderiales > Ferrovaceae > JAJZRV01. Next base: position 16,479 of record DAICZS010000010.1, on the reverse strand, counting down.
CGTGATGGACCTGTCGGGAAACGTGGATGAATGGACGGCAGACGATTTTCTGCCCTACGAGGGCTCCAAGGCCCCCTACGGGCTTTTTCAGGGCAAGGTTTCAGTGGTTTCCAGCGCCGAGGACAGGGCACTGAAACTTTCCGAGCAGAAAACCGTGGACCGGCATTACAAGGTACTGCGCGGGGGCTCCTGGAAAGGCGATCCCTTTTCCACGTCGCTGTTCCATCGAAACTATGCCTTTGCCAACTACGCTTCCGACTTCTATGGCTTTCGTTGCGCCAGCGATGTGAAGGAAAAATCCGCAAAACCATGAAACCGACACCGCTTTCCCTGGCGTTCATTCCTGCTTTGCTGCTGGTGGCAGGTCCCAGCGAGGCGCTGGACAGTTATCGCTACCTGCACGTCACCATCGATACGCCCTGGAGCATTTTCCTGTTCCTGCTGATCGGCATCTTTGCCCCTTTCATCCTGATGGCCGTGCTGGTATGGCGCCATTCCGGGAATAAACCCCCTGAAGCCGATGAGTCAGAAAACCAACCCCCTGAGCAGCCCGAACCATGAACGCCAATTTCTGTCGCTGGCTACGGCATCTGACCGTGCTATTGCTCTTGTCATTCAACCTGGCGCCACTGGTGCAGGCCGCCGAGGCGCCGCGAGACGTCAACGGTGTGCAGGTGCTGGAGGCCTTTGACCGCCAGCAGGCGGATCGGGTGGATTCTGCTGCCGCAATTGGTGACAAGAAAAAGCATCTCGTGATGTTCCTGCTGGGCATTCCCCTCCTGATCCTGCTGTTGACGACGGGGGCCGTGGGCATTGCCATGGGGCTTTTTGGCAAACCTCTTTTCCTGCTGCATATGATCCTGGCAGGCCTGACCATGACGCTGGCCCTGGTGCACGTGATCGTGGGCCTCGTCTGGTTCTACCCCTTCTGATTCCGCACACATGGGCTGGCTTACCCTGCTCTATGGGGGCTCCGGCCTCATCAGCCTGGCCTACGAGGTGCTGTGGGCCCGCATGCTGTCATTGCAGTTTGGGGTAAGCGTATTCGGGGTGGTAGTCACGGTGGCGGCCTTCATGACCGGCCTGGGACTGGGCAGTCTCGCTCTGGCGGGTCGTGCTGCACGCGTGCAGCATCCGTTACGCCTCCTGGCGCTGCTGGAAGGGGGCGTTGCCGTGTTCGCCCTCATGCTGCCATGGGTCATCCAGTGGACAGGGCCGGGCATCGATGTCGCAGCCTCGCGCCTCTCCCCGGGCAGCTGGCATGCCTTGATGGCAGGGGCAAGCTTCCTGTTATTGACGTTGCCTGCCTGTGCCATGGGGGCGGGTTTTCCCCTGATCCTGCAAGCACTGGCGCATTCGCGACAGGCCTTGGCACGCCTGTACGGCATCAATACCCTGGGCGCCGTTTTGGGGGCGTTACTGCCCCTGGTGCTTCTGCCCACCCTGGGGTGGAGCCTTGCATTGCGCAGCGTGGCCGTGCTGGGGCTGTTGCTGGCGCTGGGGTTTTGGCTGGCAGGCAGGAAGGCCATGGGGGAAGT
>DAICZS010000010.1:0-14931 GCA_027311025.1 Ferrovaceae bacterium | reverse complement strand
CCCCCAACTTCCTTCCCCGCCGGTTTCCCTCCTGCTCTCCTACGGCGCGTTGGGGGGGGCCAGTCTGATGCTGGAAGTGGCCTGGACGCGCCTGTTCGGCCTCGTCCTGTTGCGCACCGAATATGTGCTGGCCCTGATCCTGGCTGTTTTTCTGAGTGGCATTGGACTGGGTAGCCTGTTGGCATCACGGTACCAGGGCACCCGTGGAGTGGCATGGCTACCCTGGTGCGGCGCCGTGTTTGCCTTGCTGGGTCTGTGGGCGCTGCCCTGGGTTTCGGCCTGGGTGGAACAGGCGCACTGGAGCACGTTGGGCTTGGCACTCATCATGGAAGGGGGCGCCTTGTTGGCCCTGACGCTTCCCGTCACCTTGGTGCTGGGCGCCTGGCTGCCGATCCTCGCGCGCCAATCCCAGAGCAGCGGCCTGGAGCTTTACGGTGCCAATGCCCTCGGGGCGGCATTGGGCGCGATCCTGGCTGGAGGATTGCTGATTCCCTGGGTGGGCACGGCGGCCACGCTAGTGCTGGCGGCACTCGCCATGTTGCTGTTGGGGCTGACCTGGAATCGTCCCCTGAAGCGCTGGATGGCTCCGGCATTGCTGCTCCTGGGCGTTGCCGGTTACAGCCTTGCGGCACTGCCGCCGGCCTCGGCACTGCTGCCCCAGGCGCTCTCGGGCAGCCGCGACCTGTACCGCTACGAAGACGCCATTGCCATCACTCAGGTCGTCGAGCAGGCCGACGGCCAGCGCATCTTGCTGACCGATCTGCAGCGTCGCGATGCCTCCACCGAGCCCACCGCCGTTTTCGTGCAGGGCAACCAGTCGCGTTTGCCGTTGTTGTTGCACCCGGCACCGCACTCGGTGTTGTTCCTGGGGCTGGGCACGGGCATCTCGGACGCCGGCAGCGCACCCTATCCCGAATTGCAGCGTAGTGCCGTAGAGCTATCCCGCGGCGCCATTGTGGCAGCGCAGCAGTGGTTTGCGCCGCTCAATCAGGAGGTATTGCGTCATACGACCATCGACCAGGACGATGCGCGCCATTTTCTGAGTGCCGGTTCAGCCCAGTACGACGTGATCATCGGCGACCTGTTTCATCCGGATCTTGCCGGGGTAAGCTCCCTGCTGTCCGTGCAGCAATTCGAGCGGGCGCGGGCGCGACTGACGCCGCAGGGGCTGTTCGTGCAATGGCTGGCGCTCAATCAGTTCGATCCGGAATCCTTGCAGGTGGTGTTGCGCAGTTTTCATGCGGTGTTTCCTCAGGGGCAATTGTTTCTGGATGGCATGCATCTGGCCCTGGTGGGGCCGCGCGGTGCCTGGCTGGGGGCTCCGGCCGTTTTGGAGAACCTGCAGCGTCTTGACCCCGCACAGCAACGCGATGCCACGGCGGGAGAGGGAGCGATGACCTGGCTGGGGCGCTACTGGGGTCCCATCGTGACGGGCCCGGGCCCTGTGCAGGATGAATGGGCTCCCGTCATTGAGTTTCGCCTGCCGCGCGTGCGTTACGGGTCGAATATGGATGTTTCGAGGCTGTTGCAGCAATTGCTGGATATCCGCCCACGGGTGGAGCAGGCACAGGCCCTGTTACAGGTGCCGCCGAAGCTGCAACCCGAGTTTGAACGCGCTTACATCGGAACCGAACTGCTGGCGCGCAGCTGGGTGGCCGCCATGCGTGGGCAGGCCAACCAGGCAGACCGCCTGATCGGCATGGCTTTTGAAGCCAATCCCCACGACCGCTGGACGGCTTACGCCCTGTCGGACCTGATGCTGTCCCGGTTGGATGGCGCCGTGGCGCGCGGGCTGGACCGCCAGCAGGCATTAAAAAAGCTGTTGGAGATGAACCCCTGGCAAACGGATGCGTTGCGTGCCTTATGGCATGATCAGGTCAGCCGGGGCGATCCCCAGGCTGAGGACACACGGTTGCGTCTGCTGCAACAAAGTCCCCTTGACCGCGAGGCCAGGTCGGCGAAGAATTAGCATAGGATGATCATGAGTTCTGTATTGGCTTCGCCCACCTATTACCACCAGCGCCGGCGCCTCGTTCAGGCGCTCTCGGTGTTGCTGGTGGTATTGGTGCCGGCTACTGGCCTGTTCCGCATCGATCCCAGTGCCGGCGCGCTGGTGGTGCTGGACCGCCAGATCTGGTTTTCCGATTTCTTCCTCATTGCAGGGCTCTGGATCATGCTCTTGAGTGCCCTGGTGATGCTCTACTCCACGGCAGGAACCGTTTTCTGCGGCTGGGTCTGTCCCCAGAACATCCTGGCGGAATGGGCCAACTTCATGACCCACAAACTGCTGGGAAAGCGTGCCGAGGTCAGCCTGGAAGGCGATGCACCGATCGTGGCCTCAGCCAAGAACAAGGTCGTGAACTGGACCATGCTGGGTCTCGCGTTTCTTGGGGCCTCCCTGTTGTTTGGGCTCATCCCCCTGTTCTATTTTTATCCACCCGCTACCGTCTGGTCCTTCATCACCTGGCGCGCCGACCCCAAACTGGCAGGCTCCCTGCATTGGATCTATGCGGTCTTTGTGTTGATCATTTTCATTGATGTGGCGGTGATCCGACATTTCTGGTGCCGCTTTGCCTGCGTCTACCGCGTCTGGCAGCATAGTTTCCGCACGCGCGAAACGCTGCACGTCACTTACGACGCCAGCCGTTCCAGCGATTGCGAGAAGTGCAATTATTGCGTGACTTCCTGCTTCATCGACATCGATCCGCGCAAGACGGCCATTTACGACAGTTGCATCAACTGCGGCGAATGTATCGATGCGTGCAACCGGCTGCATGCCAAAAAACAGGTTCCCGGGCTGCTGCGCTTTGAAGTGGGCGAGCGTAAGGAACAAAAGGAAACGCGGATTCATTTTCGCAACAACATGGTGTCGCTCCATTCGCGGGGCAGCTGGATGACCGTGATTGCAGCGCTGGGGGCCAGCATGTTCCTGTGGGGCATGTGGACCTGGGAGCCCTATCACCTGGCGGCGTACCGTGCCGAGGTGCAAGCCTCGCGCGATAACCTGGATTACCGGGTGGCGCTCACCAACAAGCGCTATCGGCCCGGAACGGTCTATTTGTCCGTCGAGGGGCTGACCCCGGCCGACTATCATCTTTCTGAATCCACGGTGGAGGTGGCCGCCGCCGGGCGCATTTCCGCAACCCTCTCGCTTTCCGACCAGATGCCTCATGGGGTGCATGCCTTTACGGTAGTGGCCACCTCACCCGATGGCTGGCAAAGCCGTTTTCCAATCCAGCATTTTTCTGAGCAGCACCAGGGGAGATAGATCATGTCAGAGCAGCAACAGCCCACGCCTGCGTTGGGCACGGTGCACTCCGAATGGGGAGCACAGGCCGCAGACCATTTTGGATACGGTTCAGACGAGGAGCGCAAGGCCAAACGCGGCCTGGAGGACTGGGAACTGGTGGAAAAGATTCCGGAGTCCCAAAAGCCCGTGCCCTACTGGTTTTTTGCCGTGGTCGTCGTCGTGCTGTTGGTAGGGGTGGGGCTGGCCTTTCCCTTCTGGGGGGTGCGTCCGGGACAGGAGCGCAGCTGGCTGGACTGGGGCTTTGCGATGGCCCTGGTGTATATCGGCGGGGCCGGTTCTTTCGTCTATTTCATGGTGCGCATGTACGGGTCGGCAGCAGCCGGTCGACTGGATTCTGACCCTGAGACGCATCAATCCGAATCTTCAGCGAAACCGACCCAGGAGCATTCCTGAGCATGCGTGAGGCCCATGGGGCAAGAAGGCGTGCGCTGCTCCTGTTCGGGCTGCTGGCCCTCCTCGGCGGGTGCAGTGGTGATCGCGTGCCCGACAGCCCGCCACAGCAGTGGCAGGGGCTGGAAGTGCGTCTGGAAAGCCGGCCAAGCCCACCCGCCTCCGGCATGAACGAATTTCTGGTGATCATCACCGACAGCCACGGACAGCCTGGGTGGAATTATCTCGTGGATGTGCGCTCGGCCGACGACGATCCGTGGAAACAGGCCATACAGGATGGGCGGGAAGGTGTGTTTCGCAGGGCAGCCCTGATGGCGCCAGGCGAGCGTTCCGTGTTGCAGGTACGGCTTCGGCGCAATGACCAGGAAACGGTCTTGCGCTTTCCGCTTAACCTTGGCGGTCGCTGAGGTTTCTTGAAGTAGTGGCCAACGTCAGGACGACGTTTGAGAAATACACCATGAATCCCACCGCCATGCAGGTGCCTGCCACGGCTACGATGGGCCCATACCAATGGTGCGCTGCGGTCATGGCCACCCGGTCATGCAGCATGAGATAGCCTTCCCAGGAACCAAACACCATCTGGGTCATGTAAAAGCCGTAAACCCCAAGCGCCATCCACCAAAACGAGTGCTGTACCAGGCGCTGAGAATAAATGGCCTTGCCGCTCAGAATGGGCAGCAGGTAATACGTCACGCCCATCGCCAGCATGACCACGCCACCCACCAGGTTCATGTGGGCATGTGCCAACGGGTCGATCATGTGTCCCGGCCCGCCGTAGGGGCTTCCGATGGAATCGAGCCACGCGCGGATGGGAGGGAATACCTGCAACATGCCATGCATGGCCCCAATGAACAGGGACAGCGCAGAAACCAGCAGGAATTTGACCAGGGAACGATTGTCAGAGGTGGGCATGGAGGCAGATCAAATCAGGTGCAGCGTTTTCAGGAAACACAGAACTTTCAGGCCACCTCACTGCGTGGACCGTTCCACCCTGGCAGGATTTCTTTGAAATGCGCCATCACGCCATTGTTAAAAGGCCTGATGGCCTTGGAAGCGCTTGTTACTGCTTGCTGTTTTTTTCAACGAGGCCAAGCCCCATGGCGCCCAAATTCCAGGAAACCAGAATGCCACCCACGAACAGGATGATCGGGATAATCATGTAACCCTGATCCATAATGTCTTTAACTTCCATTACAACCCCCTCGATTTGTAGTGTTTTTCAAAGTCACGCCCACCAATCCCCCTCCAGGTGGACGAGCCATGGTACCAAAAGCGTGGAGATTGAGCAAACCCCGATGCTGGGCTACACTGGGGCACCCACGAAAATCACATTACAAAAGGGGAGGAGGGAACATGTTCAGAGTGTTGGCTTTGCTGGCGGGGTTGGGTCTCGGGGGGGTCGCGGACGGGGTTTACGCAGCCAGTGTTGTGCATGATTGCCCGGATTGCCCTGAAATGGTCGTGCTGCCAGCAGGGAGTTTCATGATGGGCGAAGGGGAAAAGGATACCCACAAGGTGACCTTCCCGAAGCCTTTTGCGCTGGCCACCACGCCGGTGACGCAGGGCCAATGGCAGGCGATCATGGGTAAAAACCCCAGCGAGTTCGTCAACTGCGGCAGCAAATGCCCGGTGGAAAACGTCAGTTGGGATGATGTACAAATTTTCATCCTGCGTCTCAATGCCAAAACGGGAAAGCATTACCGGTTGCCCAGCGAAGCCGAATGGGAATACGGCTGCAAGGCCGCCGCACTGGCGACCTATTGCGGCGGCAATGACCTCGACCAGGTGGCCTGGTATGAAGAGAACAGCGGCAACAGCACCCATCCGGTGGCGACCAGGAAAGCCAACGCCTGGGGACTGTATGACATGAGTGGCAACGTCTGGGAATGGGTGGAAGATTGTTACCACGACACCCTGCAGGGAGCGCCAACCAATGGCGCTGCATGGACCCAGAACCCGTATCCCCAGTTTACGCAAACCTGCCTGTCGCGCGTGGTGCGGGGCGGATCCTGGCAGAATCCAGCCACCGACCTCATCGTCGTGCGTCGCAGTGCAGATGATCCCTCCGTGCGTGTTCACAGCATCGGCTTCAGGCTCGCCCGCAGCCTGTGAAACGCAGCACCCTCCTGGCACTGACCGCAGGAGCGGTGCTACTGCTGCTGGCGGGGGCGTTCTGGCTTTCCCACGGCTTCCGGGGGCCCGCCCCGGTGCTGGGCCCTACGGTCAACCTGCTCGATGACGGGCGAGCGTTGCCCGAATTTCATTTGCCTTCCACCCAGGGGGAGTTTTCCAATGCCACGCTAGAGGGGCATTGGACCTTCGTGCTGTTTGGGTATACGCATTGCCCCGATGTCTGTCCCACAAGCCTCGCACTCCTCTCGCAAGTGACGCATCAGTTACAGGAAAAAACGCCGCCGCCCCAGGTGGTGTTCATTTCGGTAGATGCCCCGCGCGACAGTGTCGCGCTGCTGAAGCGGTATGTCCCGGCCTTCAATCCGGCATTCATCGGGGCAACGGGTAGCGATGCGGCGCTCAAGGCGCTGACCCGCGATCTTGGGGTTTATTACGTCCGCAACGTGGACGAGGCGCCAGGGGGCAGCAGCTATAGCGTGGACCACACCAGTTCGTTCTTTTTGATTGCCCCCGACGGCAGCCTGCGCGCCGTATTCCAGTTGCCTCAGGACGCGACGCAGATGGCGCGCGATACCGCCGCCATCATGGCGCATTGAGCGCCCTCACTCCACCCTTGTCCAGCGACTGTCTTCGAGGTCGATGACGTCGCTGAAGATGTCGCGATACGAGGCATAGACCGCCGCAATGATGGTGGGTATGCCCATCATGAACAACAGGATTCCCAGCACCGGTACGGCAAACGCTGCGGTGACGAGCGCCATCAGCAGTGCGCCCATGCCCACGGTATAGGCCAGGAAGGGCAGCGTGTTGATGAGGCAGGCCTTGCCGCTGAGGGAGAGTGCCTGGCTTGTGCTCATGTCGCTGAACACCAGCAGCGCCGGTGCAAACCAGCCCAGCATGAGCAGGATCACCTGAATGATCGCCAGCGTGATGAACATGGGCGTGAGATCGGAAACCAGCAGTTGCAACTGCTCGAGGTTGCCCGTGCCATCCATGGACAGGGTCTGAAGTTCAATCATGCGCTGCCCTCCCCAGACCACCAGTATCGTGGTCAGGATGAGCTCTCCCAGCACGTTGACGCCCCCCAGGGTGATGAGGCGGGCCGGCTTGTTGCGAAAGCCGGCAAAGAGATGGCCTGCGGGCATGGACTGGCCGTTTTCGATGGCCCTGCAGCCTGCCATCAGTCCGGCAAACAGGATGGGCAGCATCAGTGAAAACAGGATGGGCCCGATGGCGATGATCATGCTGCACAGGAGGGTGAAGCCAAACCACAGCGTGATGACTTTCATCCAGCCAAACGGGCTTTGAAAGACCAGCTGGAAGCCTTCGGAAATCCAGTAAAACCCACGAATGAAGGGGACGCGGCGGGGTGTGGTCATAGGGGCCAGGGGCTTGGTTTCTCGATGTGATGATGCAGGATACGCTCAAACCAGGAGGGATCGTGAGGATGAATGATCTCGCCCGGGCGGGGCAGGTGCAGATCGAACAAACGGGACAGCCAGAAGCGGAGCGCGCCGGCGCGTAGCATGACCGGCCAGGCGTCCCGTTCCACGGCCGATACCGTGCGCCGGGCCTGGTAGGCCCCCACGAGGGCCTGCACGCGTTGTGGGTCCAGTACGGCTTCTGGCGTCATGCACCAGTCATTGACCACAATGGCGAGGTCATACAGCCAGGCGTCCGTGCCCGCAAAATAGAAGTCGATGACCCCCCCCACGCGTTCGCCATCAAACAGTACATTGTCCCTGAACAAATCAGCGTGCACGGCCCCGCGCGGCAACGCATCAAAACGATGCGCCGTCTGGAAGGCCAGCTCGCGCGTCAGCAGCTCATTTTGTGCGGCGTCCAGATAAGGCCTGACTTTGGCTGCCGTGGCAAGCCACCATGAGGGCCCGCGGGGGTTGGGCAGGTTGGCGGCGTAGTCAGATGCAGCCTGGTGCAGGCGCGCCACCTGGTCGCCAAAAACACTGCAATGGACGACACCGGGCGCCATTTGCGATTGACCCGAGAGGCGCGTGACGAGGCTTGCGGGCTTGCCGCACAACAGGTCAAAAAACTGCCCTTGCTGGTTGGGTATTGGCCTCGGGCAGGGAATGTCCCGTCGTGCCAGATGATCCATCAGATTGAGGTAATAGGGCAGTTCGGCAGGTTGCAGCTTTTCAAACAGGGTGAGGACAAAACGGCCCTGGTCGGTGGTGACGAAATAATTGGTGTTTTCAATGCCGGCGGCAATGGCCGTCTGTTCCTGCAGGGTGCCGACAGAATACTGGGTAAGCCACTGGGACAGGGCTTCGCGGGATACGGGAGTGAATACAGCCATGGATCGGGGCTTTAGAACTCCAGGATCACCCAGCGGGGCACCTGCACTGCGGTATCGGGGCCATCGTAACGGCGCCAGACGTTGGCGCCCTGGTCATCGATGAGGTAGTAGGGCGCTCCGACTTTGGGTATCACCTTGATCTTGTAAAGGCGCCCGTTTATGCGGTACTCCTCGAAGGTGGTGCTGTCGTGCTCGACGATGGTCACTTGAGGCTCGGTCGTCGGCGCATCGGCGCCCACCTGGGGCGGGGGCGGCGCATCGTCAGGAAGGGGTTCAAGATTGGCGGGACGGGCAGCCGCTACAACAAGCGGCAGGGCAGCCAGTAACAAAACCAGGGGGCGGATGTAGAATCTCATGGCTTGATTCTAACAGTCTGGCCCCCATTCGGTACACTGTCACCATGCAGCGACTCCATGAAGCCCCCCGTGCCCTGCGCGCCTACCTGCGACGCGGCGGATTGATTGCCTACGCCACCCAGGCGGTGTTTGGTCTGGGTTGCGATCCCCGCAGTCCGCGCGGGGTGCGACGCCTGCTGGCATTGAAGCGACGCCCGGCCCATAAGGGGTTGATCGTCATCGCCGACAAGGCAGAACGACTAGCGCGATTCCACCAACCCCTGACTACCGAGCAACAACAGCGTGCCCATAGTCGCTGGCCAGGGGCCCATACCTGGTTGATGCCGGCGGCAGCGCGCACGCCGGTGGCGCTGCGGGGGCGGCATCGGCAACCCGGACAGGCGCCGCGCATCGCCGTGCGGGTGGATGCCCATCCCGATGCCGTAGCGCTTTGCCGCCGTCTCAAGATGGCCCTGGTGTCCACCAGTGCCAACCGCGCGGGACGGCGCCCGTTGAAGAGCGCACACGCCTGTCAGCGCCAGTTTGGAGGGCAGGTGCGGGTGATGCCAGGAAGGGTGAAGGCGCATTGTCGGCCCTCCACCATTGCGGATCTGTTGAGCGATCAGGTCTTCAGGTCTTGAGTCCGCGCCAGGCAATGTCGGTACGCATCTGCATGCCCTCAAAACGGATGTCCCGGGCCCGCGCGTAGGCCTTTTGCCGGGCCATGCGCAAGGTGTCTCCCATGGCGCTCACGCACAGCACGCGGCCGCCTGCAGTGACCAGTTTATTGTCCTGGCGCGCAGTGCCCGCGTGAAAGACATGGCATTCGGCGTCGTCAGCGCCGAGGTCCGTGATGGGGTCGCCGCGGCGAGGGGCCGTGGGATAGCCCGCTGCTGCCAGGACGACACCAATGGCGGGCCGTCGGTCCCACTCGGCATCCACCTGGTCCAGGGTGCCTGCCACGCCATGTTCCAGCAGGGCGAGCAGATCGCTCTTCAGGCGCATCAGAATGGGCTGGGTTTCCGGATCACCCATGCGGCAGTTGAACTCCAGCGTCTTGACCGTGCCCACAGCGTCGATCATCAGCCCCGCATAAAGGAAGCCGGTGTAGGGCACGCCTTCCCGCTTCATCCCCTGGACCGTGGGCAGGATGATTTCGCGCATCACGCGACCATGAATGGCCGGGGTCACGACAGGCGCCGGCGAATAGGCGCCCATGCCACCCGTATTGGGCCCGGCATCACCATCCAGCAATCGTTTGTGATCCTGGCTGGTGGCCAGTGCCAGCACATGCTCGCCATCCACCAGGACGATGAAGCTGGCTTCCTCACCCTGCAGGCATTCTTCAATGACCACCCGGTGTCCGGCGCCTCCCAGGGCCCCGCCCATGATGTCGTCCACGGCGCGGTGGGCTTCTTCCAGGGTTTGCGCCACCACCACGCCCTTGCCGGCCGCGAGGCCGTCGGCCTTGATGACGATGGGGGCACCTACCTGGTCCAGATAGGCATGTGCGGCGGGGGTGTCGTCGAAGGTCTGATAGGACGCGGTGGGTATGCCATGGCGCACCATGAAGCGCTTGGCAAAATCCTTGGAGCCTTCCAGCTGTGCGGCAGCCTGGGTGGGCCCGAAAATGGCCAGCCCTGCAGCACGAAAGGCATCCACGACGCCCTCGGACAGGGGGGCTTCAGGGCCGACCACCGTCAGGCCGATGGCTTCGCGCTGCGCAAATTCCAGCCAGGCGGCCACACCCTGCGCGGGCACATTGTAGACCCCCTCTTCCTGCGCCGTCCCCGCATTGCCAGGCGCCACATAGACGCGGGAAACTTTGGGGGATTGGGCAAGACGCCAGGCCAGGGCATGTTCGCGTCCACCAGAACCGATGACCAGAACTTTCATGGGAGACTCAGTGACGGAAATGGCGGATGCCGGTGAAGACCATGGCGAGGCCATGTTCGTCGGCTGCTGCGATGACCTCGTTGTCCTTCAGGCTGCCACCCGGTTGAATGATGGCGCTGATGCCGGCTTCGGCAATCACGTCGAGGCCGTCGCGAAACGGAAAGAAGGCGTCTGATGCCGCGACGCTGCCTTTCAGGGACAGACCCGCATCTTCCGCCTTGCGGCGCGCGATGCGGGTACTGTCCACCCGGCTCATCTGCCCCGCGCCGATGCCCACGGTCCGGCCCTGATGGCAGAACACGATGGCGTTGGATTTGACGTAATGCGCCACATGGAAGGCAAGGCGCAGGTCAGTCATCTGTTGCGCCGTGGGTTGCACGCGGGTGACCACGCGCAGGCTATCCTCGTTGAGGGTGAGCGTGTCGGGTGTCTGCACCAGCAGGCCGCCGCCTACCCGCTTCATGTCCCAGCCGTTGTGGCCCTGGCCCAGGGGCACCTGCAGCACGCGGACGTTGCCCTTGGCCGCCAGCGCCTTGAGGGCTTCGGGAGTGTACGACGGCGCGATCAGCACTTCCACGAACTGGCCTAGCAGGGCCGCTACCGTCGCGTTGTCCACGGTGCGGTTGAAGGCGATGATGCCGCCAAAGGCCGAAGTGGGGTCGGTGGCGAAAGCGCCCTGGTAGGCCGTCAGCGGGTCGGCGCCGAGAGCCACGCCACAGGGGTTGGCATGCTTGACGATGACGCAGGCGCAATCGGCAAGGCCGCGGACGCAATCCCAGGCCGCATCGCTGTCGGCGATGTTGTTGTACGACAGTTCCTTGCCCTGCATCTGCTGGTACTGCGACAGCACGCCATCCGTCATGCGCGGTTCGCGGTAGAAGGCGCCGGACTGGTGGGGGTTTTCGCCGTAGCGCAGCCCCTGCTGCTTGGTGAAGGTGAGATGCAGGCGTTGCGGGTAGCCGTCAAACCCCGGGCCCGCTTCGACGCCCGACAGGTAGTTGGCGATGGCGCCATCATACTCGGCAGTATGCGAGAAGGCCTTGACGGCAAGGCGAAAGCGCGTGGCGTCGGAGAGGGTGCCCTTGCCTTTTTTCAGTTCGGAAATCACCGGTTTGTAATCGGACGGATCGGTCAGCACGGCCACATGGCGATGGTTCTTTGCTGCCGAGCGCACCATGGCCGGCCCGCCGATGTCGATGTTTTCGATGGCCTCTTCCAGGGTGCATTCCGGGTTGGCGATGGTTTCGCGAAACGGATAGAGGTTGACCACCACGAGATCGATGGGCGAGATGCCGTGCATGGCCATGGCGTCGGTGTGGCTGCGCAGGTCGCGCCGCCCCAGAATGCCGCCATGGATCTTGGGATGCAGCGTCTTGACACGGCCGTCGAGCATTTCAGGGAAGCCGGTGAAGTTGGCCACCTCGATGACGGGAATGCCGGCATCGCGTAGCAGCAGGGCGGTGCCGCCGGTGGAGAGAATCTCGATTTTCAGGGCGTGCAGCGCGCGCGCCAGATCTATGGCGCCCTGCTTGTTTGAAACGCTGATGAGTGCTCGCTGTATGGTCATTTCACACCGTAGTGTTGCATTTTTTTGCGCAAGGTATTGCGGTTGATTCCCAAAATTTCGGAGGCCCGGGTCTGGTTGCCCTCGGTGTGGTTCAAGACCACTTCCAGGAGCGGCTTTTCCACGCTGCTGATGACCATGTCATGCACGCCGCTGCATTTTTCGCCGTCCAGATGGCCAAAGTAATCGGTGACGAGGCGCCGTACGCAGGCAGATAATTCGGATTCGGACTTGCTCATGCGGCCAGCGCCTCGCTTGGGGTTTCGGTGTCGTATTGCAGGCGCAGGCCCTGGCTGTGCAGCAGGTTGAAGAAATCCTGCACGGCTGCGCGCTGTTCGGCCACCGTTTGCAACTGGTTCATGGCATGGCGGAAGGCTGCAGAGCCCTTGAGGCCGCGGGTATACCAGCTGATGTGTTTGCGAGCCACGCGCACCCCGGTTTCCAGGCCGTAGAAGCTGTAGAGGTCTTCCAGGTGGTGGTTGAGCACGGTGTGGATTTCGCTGACCTCGGGGGGGGGAAGCAGGGTGCCGGTGTTGAGGTAATGCTCGATTTCACGAAAAATCCACGGGCGCCCCTGGGCAGCACGCCCAATCATCAATCCGTCGGCGCCGGTGAGCGCCAGCACCTGGCGCGCCTTTTGCGGCGAGGTGATGTCCCCGTTGGCGACCACGGGAATGCGCACGGCAGCCTTGACTGCGGCAATGGTGTCGTACTCGGCATCGCCCGTATACCCGCAGGCGCGGGTGCGGCCATGGATGGCCAGCGACTGGATGCCGGCGTTTTCAGCAATGTGTGCCACGCTCAGGGCATTGCGGTGCGTGCGGTCCCAGCCGGTGCGAATCTTGAGGGTGACCGGCACCGGAACGGCGGCCACCACGGCCTCGACGATGCGCTGCACCAGCGCTTCGTTCTGCAGCAAGGCAGAGCCCGCCATGACGTTGCACACCTTCTTGGCAGGGCAACCCATGTTGATGTCGATGATCTGCGCGCCCTGGTCCACGTTGTAGCGGGCGGCTTCGGCCATCATGGCAGGGTCGGCGCCGGCAATCTGCACGGATTTGGGTTCCACCTCGCCTTCGTGATTGGCGCGCCGGCGGGTTTTTTCAGAGCCCCACAGCAGGGAATTGGAGGAAACCATCTCGGACACGGCCATGCCTGCGCCCATGACCTTGCACAGCTGGCGGAAGGGCCGGTCGGTGACGCCCGCCATGGGAGCCACCATCAGGTTGTTTTTGAGGCGGTACGGACCAATCTGCATGGTGCAAGCCGAAGGCAGGAACGAAAGGCTGGGATTATACCGCCGAATGGGGGGTACTGAAACTCTAGTGCGCGGCGTCCCAGTGTGGGCCCGAACCTACTTCCACCAGCAGGGGCACCGCCAGATGGGCCACACCTTCCATCAATCCGGGCAAGGTTTGCAACACGGTGGCGTGTTCCGCTTCGGGCACTTCCAGTACCAGTTCGTCATGGACCTGCAGGATCAGCAGGGACTGTCGCTGCGTGCGCTCCAGCCAGTCCTGCACCGCAATCATGGCGCGCTTGACGAGGTCGGCGGCCGTGCCCTGCAGCGGCGCGTTGATGGCGGCCCGCTCGGCACCCTGGCGGCGACCGGCGGCGCCATGGCGCAGTTCCGGCAGCCACAGGCGCCGGCCAAACAGGGTTTCCACATAGCCCTGGCGGTGTGCTGTCTCCCGGGTGCGCTCCATGTAGGCGGCAACGCCAGGATAACGGTGAAAGTAGCGCTCCATGTAGGCCTGTGCCGCGGCACGCTCGATGCCCAGCTGGGACGCCAGGCCAAAGGCCGACATGCCGTAGATCAGGCCAAAGTTGATGGTCTTGGCAGTACGCCGCTGCTCCGCGCTGACCTCTTGGGGACGGACCCCAAATATTTCCGCTGCGGTGGCACGATGCACGTCCTGCTCTGCACCGAAGGCCGCCAAGAGGCCCGCATCCTGGGACAGGTGGGCCATGATGCGCAGCTCGATCTGGGAGTAATCCGCCGAAACCAGCAAGCGCCCCGGGGGAGCGATGAAGGCCGCGCGGATGCGCCGGCCCTCCGGCGTGCGTATGGGAATGTTCTGCAGGTTGGGGTCGCTGCTGGAGAGGCGCCCCGTGACGGCCACGGCCTGGGCGTAATGGGTGTGGACCCGACCGGTGCGGGCGTTGACCCGGCGCGGCAGGGCGTCGGTATAGGTGGACTTGAGCTTGGCGAGACTGCGGTATTCCAGGATCAGCTTGGGGACGGGGTAGTCCAGCGCCAGTTGCTGCAGCACGTCCTCGTCCGTGGAAGGCACGCCGCCAGGCGTTTTCTTGCGCACCGGCAGACCCTGTTCTTCAAACAGCACGGCCTGGATCTGCTTGGGCGAATTGAGGTTGAAGGGGTGCCCGGCTGCCACGTGTGCGCGTGCTTCCAGGCCCAGCAGGTGGGTGCCCAGTTCGCCGCTTTGGCGTTCCAGCTCGCGCACGTCCAGCAGTACGCCATTGCGTTCCATGCGCCACAACACCTGTTGCAGCGGCAGTTCGAGATTGCGGTAGAGGGACAGCAGGGCCTCGCTCGTGGCAATTTGCGGATAGAGCGCCTGGTGGACCTGCAAGGTGATGTCAGCATCCTCGGCGGCATATTCGGTGGCCCGGTCCAGCGCCACCTGTTCAAAGCCGATGGCGTGCGCCCCCTTGCCGGTGACGGCTTCGTAGGACAGCGTGTCGCGCTGCAGATGGCGGCGTGCCAGGCTTTCCAGGTTATGCGGCTGGTGCGCCTCCAGCACGTAGGACTGCAGCAGCGTGTCGTGTGCAATGCCGCGCAGCGCGATGCCCTCATTGGCCAGCACATGCTGGTCATACTTGAGGTGTTGCCCCACCTTGGGCGCCAGGGGGTTTTCCAGCCACGGCTTCAGGCGCGCCAGGGTTTCTGCCATGGGCAGCTGCGCGTCGCTGTCCGGACCGCGGTGTCCCAGCGGGATGTAGGCGGCTTCTCCAGCCGTGACAC
>DAICZS010000109.1:482-723 GCA_027311025.1 Ferrovaceae bacterium | reverse complement strand
CGCACGTTCTGTTTCGCGGCGGTGACCTTCAACGCGGCTTCGGTGGCGCTCGGTGCAATGATGAGTTCGACGAACTGGTTGGTGGTGATCTGCGTGGCACTTTCAGCATCCAGCTCGCGGTTGAAGGCGATGATGCCGCCAAAGGCGGAGGTGCTGTCTGTGGCGTAAGCCAGCTTGTAGGCGTTCAGCACGGTGTCGGCGATCGCCACGCCGCACGGGTTGGCATGCTTGACGATGACGC
>DAICZS010000109.1:0-399 GCA_027311025.1 Ferrovaceae bacterium | reverse complement strand
GTGTAGCCGGAGATGCCGCCCACCAGCGGCACGAGGTCGCGGTAGAACGCGGCCTTCTGGTGCGGGTTCTCGCCATAGCGCATTTCCTGCACTTTGGCGAAGTTGAAATTGATCTGTGCCGGAAAATCGCTCTTGCTGCCGTCGCTGTTGATCGCGGTGAGGTAGTTGCTGATCATGCTGTCGTAGGCGGCAGTGTGCGAGAACGCCTTCTTCGCCAGATCGAACTTGGTGGCGGCGGAGACTTCACCCTTGTTGGTCTGCATCTCGGCCAGCACGTCGGCGTAGTCGGCCGGATCGGTGACGATAGCGACATGCGCGTGGTTCTTGGCGGCAGAGCGCACCATGGCTGGCCCGCCGATGTCGACGTTCTCGCTGGCATCTCCGAGCGTGCAGCCGGGC
>DAICZS010000108.1:320-740 GCA_027311025.1 Ferrovaceae bacterium | reverse complement strand
CAGCGTTGATGGTGGTGAACAGCCCGGTCACCTCGTACTCGCCGGACTGGCGCAGCACGTGCAGCGCCCACGCGCTGTCTTTGCCACTGCTCCAACTAAGCCAGGTCTTTTTATGCATAGTGATCGATTGGATAACTGAAGGAAACTGTTTGAGCAAGTTATCCGATTAACTCCCTTTATTTCATTGCATCACGATGTCGTCGCGATAGTAGCCCCATTGCCATGAGCGAGCCAGACCGCCCCGTCTGCTATCATCGCACCCATGCTCAATATCCAGAACCTGACTTACCTGCAAGGCGGCATCCCGCTACTCCGGAACGTGAATCTACAGGCCTTCGCCGACCAGCGCATCGGCCTTGTCGGCAAGACCGGCTGCGGCAAATCCACCCTGTTCCGCCTGATCCGCGGCGAGATCAAGCC
>DAICZS010000108.1:0-275 GCA_027311025.1 Ferrovaceae bacterium | reverse complement strand
GGTTTCGCCAACGACACACTGGAACGCACCGTCGCCAGCTTCTCCGGCGGCTGGCGCATGCGCCTGAACCTGGCACGCGCGCTGATGCACCGCGCCGACCTGCTGCTGCTCGACGAACCCACCAACCACCTCGACCTCGAGGCCATACTCTGGCTCGAACAATATCTGGCACGCTATCCCGGCAGCATCCTGCTGGTCTCGCACGACCGCGAATTCCTCAATGCCTGCGTCAACCGCATCGCGCATGTGCACGACCAGACCATTGACACCTATAC
>DAICZS010000107.1 GCA_027311025.1 Ferrovaceae bacterium | reverse complement strand
CTGCCAAGTTCGTCGGCCAGGGCTTGATGTGTCGTATGTAGCGGGTTGGGTTTCGCAACAAGCAGGGCGGCGAGACGTTGATCCAGTTTCTGGAAGGCGACCGCGGAAACCAGCTGCATCAGGTCAGTCAGGCGGTCGGAGAAGAGGTGAAACACATAATTGCGGAACGCGTCATTTTTTGCCAGCAACGCGTGAAATGAAGGAGCGGGCAACACCACCATTTCCAGCGACTGCTCGACGATTCCTCGCGCCTGATAGCGCGTATGTCCAAGCAGGCAGCTGCTGGTGAGGATGCAACTTTCACCGGGTGCGATACGGTAGAGTTGCAATTCACGCCCGAATACTACTGTTCCCGCCACCAGCGGCATGACCATCGCAGCAGCCAACAACGCATCCAATTCCGCTGCCGGCAGCTCGGCCAGCGTCGGGTAGAGTTGCAACACCCTGGTGTGAAGGTCCGGAGTCAGCATTTATTCCGGCCGCATGTGCGGGAACAAAATCACATCCCGGATATTGGCACTGTCGGTGAGCAGCATCACCAGGCGGTCGATGCCGATGCCTTGTCCGGCTGTTGGCGGCAGGCCGTATTCCAAAGCGCGGACAAAATCGCTGTCCTTGAACATTGCTTCTTCATCCCCCGCATCTTTTGCAGCCACCTGCGCATCGAAGCGGGCTTCCTGATCTTCCGCATCGTTCAATTCGGAGAAGCCGTTGGCGATCTCGCGCCCGACGATGAACAGCT
>DAICZS010000106.1 GCA_027311025.1 Ferrovaceae bacterium | reverse complement strand
GTGCCACTGCCGGCGGATCCAGACCGGTGACCACTAAAATAGTCATGAAGATGAGGCTGGGAATGGTGGGGAGGGTATGGAGCATTTCGAATCCATCCATACCGGGCATGAGCAGATCGGTGATGAGCAGATCCGGGGCGTGCTGTCCCATCTGAATGAGCGCATCGTAACCGTTGCGTGCTGAACGCAGATGTAGTTTCATCGGCCACAGTCGGGCTTGGGCCAGGTACAATGTGCGCAGGGCCTCGTCATCTTCCACGATCAGGATTTCAAAGGGAGCCCCTGCGGCGATACTAAGCGGATTTTGTTCCCGTTTCGAGACCAGATTTTCCACGGAGGTCCGGCAGATTCGACGGTGTCCGCCACGGGTTTTCCATGCTTCGAGAATTCCCTGTTCCACCCAAAGTTGCGCCGTACGCAGGGAAACCCCCAGTAGTTTCGAGGCTTCACGGGTGGTGCAGTAGGATTTCAGAACCTGGTCCTGATGAGACATTGTGCGAATCTCGCCAAAAACCTGCAGACCGGCTAAGGTCGATATGGTATAGTTCGTTTCGGGAATTTTCCCACAATTTTTGGTGCCGAGAAGAGGACTCGAACCTCCACAGTGTTGCCACCGCCAGGACCTGAACCTGGTGCGTCTACCAATTTCGCCATCTCGGCCCTACAAGCCCACGCATTCTATAGGATTTATAAACTTTGTCAACCGAAAAATCACTCCGTGCCCAGGACCCATTTTTGGAGCGGGAAC
>DAICZS010000105.1:344-813 GCA_027311025.1 Ferrovaceae bacterium | reverse complement strand
CTCTTCGCTTTAGCTTGCTTGACCCGAAGGTCAATTCCTACGAAGCGTCTTCCCCAACCTCAAGTCGTTCATCGCTGAATCACTTGGGTTGGACGCTTGCATCAATGGACTCTTCATCCACCCGCAAGGCGCCCACACAAGTCACCTGCGCACACTGTCAAAGATCGACGACCACGGAACCAACCACGTCCCGTCAGCAGAGCCTTTCGCCCCACCGAGCCGCACATTCTACATCCGTTTCCGGGACCGTCAACAGCTCCGCGAGAGCGGAAAGTCTCGCCTGGCCGCAATCGCCGCCGTCCGCGCGGCGCGACGCGCGATCAAGGTGCGCTCTCGTCTGACCAAGAGCGTCGGCCGCTCAGGCGCCGTCGTCAGCGGCGCGCAGCCGCACGCGGGCGAAGCCGCGCTTGCCCAGTTGCAGCAGATGCTCGGCACCCGGCAGCAGCAGGCGCTCGCGGTCCTCGACCAC
>DAICZS010000105.1:0-334 GCA_027311025.1 Ferrovaceae bacterium | reverse complement strand
CGCTCGCGCCGTGAAAGCGCGCGGCCAGCTCCCGTGCCAGGCGCAGCTTGAGATCACGCGGATGCAGCGCACCGGCCTCGATCTCGCGCCGGAGGGTGACGATCTCGCTCAGCGAGATCTCGAAACTCAGCAGCTCGATCCAGCGCCACATCAGCGCATCGTCGATCTTCATCGTCTCGGGCACGATGTCGATCGGCGGCTCGTTGATGCCGATGTAGTTGCCGAGCGACTTCGACATCTTGGCGACGCCGTCGATGCCTTCCAGCAGCGGCATCGTCAGCACGATCTGCGGCGGTTGCCCGTGGTGCTCCTGCAGCGCGCGGCCCATCAGCAG
>DAICZS010000104.1:449-815 GCA_027311025.1 Ferrovaceae bacterium | reverse complement strand
ATTATCATTGGATGCGATCGCCTGCAGGCCATCCCGGTTGCGTGCCGACAGTGCCACCTTTGCGCCGCGCTCCAGCAGCAAGCGTGCAGTCTCCGCACCGATACCGCTGGACGCGCCGATGACCCAGACGCGATGGCGATGCCAGTGCTTTATCCCGGGATTCATGGCCGTTTGCTGAATGACAATGTGACCTCGCCCAGCTTGAAGCCGAACTTGCTCATCTCGGCGCGGTTCAGCATCACCTTGTCATCCATCAGGAACATCCAGTCCTCGAAGCTCACGTTGTAGACCTTTTCGCCCACCGGCAACGCCAGAACATACTTCCAGCGCAGCGCATTGCCCGCGGTGATGCCGATTGCTTCACCG
>DAICZS010000104.1:0-439 GCA_027311025.1 Ferrovaceae bacterium | reverse complement strand
TGTGGTTCCGTCGGAGTAGGTGAAATCTTCGTCCAGCGTGCCGGTGTTGTCCTTCCAGTTGCACTGGATGACGACCTTGAAGCGTTTGACGACTTTTCCGCTGCGATCCTGGAACATACCCCAGGCATCGACGGTGCCGTTGAAATATTGTTTCAGATCCAGCGCCGGTTTTTCTTGTGCATACAGTGAGACGTCGGTGGTGCTGCAAGCAGTCAGCATGCAAAGGCCGAAGAGGGGAATGAGGTGCGTGTACCAGGTCATGACGATGCTCCTGAAGGGTTAGAGGTTGTTAAGAGGTGAACGCCACAGCAACGCGGCGGCGCCTGCTTTCAATACGCAGGGCAGCAGTGCATAAGCGACAGCGAGAGCGTGTAAACCATGAACATCTGTAGTGCCGGGCAGGTAGCCGAGCAGTTCCAGCAGCGGCAGCGAGATACCC
>DAICZS010000103.1:432-853 GCA_027311025.1 Ferrovaceae bacterium | reverse complement strand
CAGGAACCCCGCCGCGGATTGACGGGCGTACCATTAACTATTCTCTGTTGCAGGAACAGGCGGGCGATAACCCGGTGCCGGTGTTTTCATTCATGGGAAATGCGGCGCAACACCCACGCCAGCTGCCTTGCTGGATTACAGAAACTAGTGAGCGCACGCATGATATTATTCGCGGAGGGTTGGATCGCTCCCCTTTATTCACAGGCGTTATAGAAGGGGTGGGGCCGCGTTATTGTCCTTCAATTGAAGATAAAATCACACGTTTTGCCGATAAAACATCGCACCAGATTTTCCTGGAACCTGAGGGGCTGACCACGCATGAGGTGTACCCTAATGGTATTTCAACCAGTCTGCCGTTCGATGTGCAGCTTGAATTGGTGATGTCCATCAAGGGGATGGGAAATGCGCATATTTTACGGCC
>DAICZS010000103.1:0-326 GCA_027311025.1 Ferrovaceae bacterium | reverse complement strand
AACCCGTGCGGGTTAAAAAGCTCTTTGGAAACAAAGGCAATACAAGGGTTGTTCTTTGCAGGGCAAATCAACGGAACCACAGGATATGAAGAGGCTGCTGCGCAAGGTTTGCTTGCCGGGCTGAATGCAGCACTTCAGGTGTGTGAAATGGATGTGTGGTGTCCGGGCAGGGATGAGGCTTATCTGGGTGTGCTGGTTGATGATCTGATCACCCAAGGTGTATCCGAGCCGTACCGTATGTTCACCAGCCGTGCTGAATATCGATTGCAATTGCGCGAAGATAATGCTGACTTGAGATTGACGGAGATTGGTCGAAAGTTAGGTAT
>DAICZS010000102.1:617-866 GCA_027311025.1 Ferrovaceae bacterium | reverse complement strand
GCGGATCACCTCGATCTCTGCGGGTGCAAAGACCTCGGACAACGCGCTCAACCAATTCTGGATGTCGGCGCTGTCCTGCCCGGCGAGCGGTGGAAACTGATGCTGGATCGAGACCACGTCTGCGGTAGGAAGATTAGCTGTTGCTGACCTGGATCAACTGCGCCAGCTTGTTCTTTGCGGCGCCGGAGGCGATCGATTCGCCCGCCCGCTTCACGCCCTCTCCCAGCGTGATGCTCAGCCCGGCAGAGT
>DAICZS010000102.1:0-607 GCA_027311025.1 Ferrovaceae bacterium | reverse complement strand
GGACGATGTCGCGCGCCGCACCCGGCCGATTGTCCAGCACGCCCAGCAACATGGCCTTGGCCTGGTCGATGTTGGTGACGCGAATATCGTCCAGCGGTGCAGACTTCAAACCGAATACCTCGGGGGTGACGGTATATTCGTTCACCTGACCGTCCTTCAGTTCAGCGACATACGTTGGTCCGCTGATAGTGATCTCGTCCAGGCCATCCGCACCGTTCACCACCAGCACATGTTGGCTGCCCAGGCGCTGCAGCACGCGCGCCTGGATGCCGACGAGGTCGGGATGGAATACGCCCAGTACCTGATTTTCCGCGCCGGCGGGGTTGGTCAGCGGACCGAGAACATTGAACAGTGTGCGCACGCCCAGTTCCTTGCGCACCGGTGCCGCATGTTTCATCGCGCCGTGGAAATTGGGCGCGAACATGAAGCCGATGCCAATCTGGTCTATGCTGCGTCCCACCTGTTCAGGTGTCAGGTTGAGGTTGACGCCCAGCGCTTCCAGCACGTCTGCCGAGCCGCAGGTCGAAGACACCGAACGGCCGCCGTGCTTGGCGACTCGGGCACCCGCCGCTGCCGCGACGAATGCACTGGCCGTCGAGATATTGAA
>DAICZS010000101.1 GCA_027311025.1 Ferrovaceae bacterium | reverse complement strand
CCCTCGAAGCGTTGCGGCCTGAACGAGGTATAGCCGTGGGAGATTTGTCCTTCACGATCCCGCAGGGCCCAGCCCGTGGTGGTACCCAGATCCAGCGCCAGAATGGTCAGCACATCACCTCCCTGAGTGCCCGAATCAACCATCTTGCCGACCCGGTCTGACACACCGGACCCGGGATAACGTAACTTTTCTTGAGGTGCGCCCACGCACACGTGTAGTAAGTTAATGTTCCGGGTTGTCGGCTGTGTCAGACCATGGCTGGTGCTTGGAATTTTTGTCATCGCAAGTCCTCAGTTGTCGTTGTAGGGGTGGCCTGAGCGTGGGAGGCTGGTGGGCTCCTTTAAGCCGATTCCAACAAAACCGCGCATGCCCATGCCGTTACGCCATTTTTCGAAGCGACGCGTCAAGAGTGCATCCGAGAACCGGCGCATCGAACCGAGAAATTCGCCATTGCTTTCGGCCCACTGCTTCCAGTCGTTGAAGAGTTCAAAGGTCAGCGCCTTGGCGTTGCCATGCAAAATGCAACGGTCCTCGATCCAGCGCCCCATGGCGTCCTCGGCCTCAAAATACTCCTCGGTCGCATCCATGACGCTTTGTGGCTGCTTGAGACCTGACTGCTGCCAGAGCAGGCAACCCTCCAGCGCCCATGCCAAAATGCCAGTGCGTTCCTGCAGCAGTTTCTCGGTAAGCTTGCTGTCGCGACGCTCGGGCGGGATCGTCACCGTGAACGGAATCATGTGCAGACGCCGCTTCATGGCCTCGTCCACATTGCGGATGGACGGCTTGTGGTTGCCAGCAATGACCAACTTGAAGTGTGGCGTGTAGTCGAAAAAGTCCTGGCGCATGAAGCGCGCGGACACCTTGTCCCCGCC
>DAICZS010000100.1:527-909 GCA_027311025.1 Ferrovaceae bacterium | reverse complement strand
CGGTATACCAATCGGCATTAAGTTTGACGATAAGCACGAACCAAAACGTTCCGCAGCCGAAATCGGTCTTACGGTTCTGCATGCAGGCGGCAAGTTCAACCAGAATAGCTACAAGGTATCGGGTGGTCTGCATGGTGTAGGTGTGAGTTGTGTTAACGGTTTATCGGAATGGCTCAAGCTGACAACCTACCGCGATGGAAAGAAGTTCGGCATAGAATTTATCCGTGGCGCAGTAAAAGATCGCCTGATCGAACAGCAAAAAGGAATTGAAGTTTCTCCTATGCGTGAACTGGGAGAAAGCCAAAAGCGCGGAACCGAAGTACATTTCTTGGCAGACAAGGAAATTTTTGGATTGGTTGAGTTTCACTACGAGATCATTGCC
>DAICZS010000100.1:0-517 GCA_027311025.1 Ferrovaceae bacterium | reverse complement strand
GTACATGAATAAAAGCAAGTCGGTGCTTCACCCAAAATGTTTCCAGGCTAGCGGCGAAAAAGACAATATTACTGTCGATGTTGCCATGCAATGGAACGACAGCTATTCCGAAGTTGTGCA
The DNA here is from genome assembly GCA_027311025.1 of Ferrovaceae bacterium. Lineage (GTDB taxonomy): Bacteria > Pseudomonadota > Gammaproteobacteria > Burkholderiales > Ferrovaceae > JAJZRV01. Next base: position 397 of record DAICZS010000100.1, on the reverse strand, counting down.
ATGTTTCACCAACAACATTCCACAGCGCGATGGTGGAACGCACATGACCGGCATGCGCATGGCGATGACACGTGTCATCAACAAGTATATCGAAGATAACGAACTGGCCAAAAAAGCCAAGGTTGATACCACCGGCGACGACATGCGTGAAGGTCTGACCGGTAAACTGGCCGACTGCCAGGAAAAAGACCCTGCCCTGTCTGAACTGTATTTGGTCGAGGGTGACTCCGCCGGTGGATCAGCCAAGCAAGGTCGCGACCGCAAGTTCCAGGCAATCCTGCCACTCAAGGGCAAGATTCTAAACGTCGAGCGCGCACGCTTCGAAAAGCTTATCTCATCGCAAGAAATTGTTACCCTGATCACTGTGCTTGGCACGGGTATCGGCAAAGAGGAATAC